>NZ_JBFNXP010000011.1:0-165144 GCF_047501685.1 Pseudomonas sp. CAM1A
CCTCACTCCGGCCTTGCTCCCGGGAGGACCGCGCTGAACGCCCCATCCTGGGGCGCAGCGCTTGACGGGCATCCATGCCCGTCACCTCCCTCCGCAAGACCTGCGTTCGGCCTCCTGAAGTCGCGAAGTTACGGGCGGCGCCTGGACTGGCGCAGCTGTCGCTAGCGGGCTTCGGGGGTAGACTTTGATCGGCAACGGCAACGGCAACGGCAACGGCAACGGCAACGGCAGAGCAGCGAGCGTCAAAGGGCGTTGTGGCGAGCCAGGGCCCACTCCACGTGTTCGCGTACCAGCTCCGAAGGATCATCCCGCCGGGCATTGAGTGCCTCCAGCACGGGGATGGTCGACGGCGCGTTGCCAAGCCCCACCGCGAGGTTGCGCAGGAACCGTTCATACCCCGCCCGGCGTAATGGCGAGCCTTCGGTGCAGCCGAGAAAACGCTTTTCATCCCACAGGAACAACTCGGCCAACTCGATATTGTCCAGCCCCCGGCGGGGCATGAAGTCGTCTTCGGTAGTGGTCTTGGCGAAACGGTTCCACGGACAGACGATCTGGCAATCGTCGCAACCGAACACCCGATTACCGATCAATGGGCGCAGCTCCAGTGGAATGGCACCGCGCAATTCGATGGTCAGGTACGAGATGCAGCGCCGGGCATCGAGCTGATAGGGCCCGACGAACGCCTGGGTCGGGCAGATATCCAGGCAGGCCTGGCAGCGCCCGCAATGATCGCTGCCCTGCACGCCGTCGATCGGCAGCGGCAAGTCGACGAACAGCTCGGCGAGGAAGAAGTAGCTGCCGGCCTTGCGGTTGAGCAGCAGGGTGTTCTTGCCGATCCAGCCAAGGCCAGCTTCCTGGGCCAGGGCTTTCTCCAGCACCGGGGCGCTGTCGACGAAGGCGCGGTAGCCGAACGGGCCGATGGCTTCCTGGATGCGGTCGGCGAAGTGCTGCACACGCTTGCGCACCAGCTTGTGGTAGTCGCGGCCCAGGGCGTAGCGCGAGATATAGGCCTTTTCCGGCTCTGCCAGGCGCTTGGCCATCTGCGTGTCGCCGGGCAGGTAGTCCATGCGCAACGAGATCACCCGCAGCGTACCCGGGATCAGCTCGGCTGGGCGTGAGCGTTTGTTGCCATGCTCACCCATGTACTCCATCTCACCGTTGTGGCCGGCGGCCAGCCAACGCTGCAGGTGCTGTTCGTGCTCGCCAAGGTCGACACCGGCGATGCCGACATGGGCAAAACCGAGTTCGCGGCCCCAATCCTTGATCGATTGGGCCAGTGTGGCGATGTCTGGTAGGTCGGCGGACATGGATGAACAAGCATTACAAGCGGAGGTGCGTATAATTCTGCCAGACATCGGAGCCTTTGACCCCATGCCTCAGACCAAACACCCCCCATTACCGCTCAGCAGCCTGACCTTGGCCAGGTTGCCGCCACGTGCCGCTGATGCCCACAAGGGCGATTTCGGCCATGTGCTGGTGGTCGGTGGTGACCTGGGCACAGGCGGCGCGGTCATGCTCAGTGGCGAGGCGGCGTTGCGTTGCGGCGCCGGCCTGGTCAGCGTGGCCACCCGTCCCGAGCACGTAGCTGCGGGGCTGACACGCCTGCCCGAGACCATGTGGCTGGGCGTGAGCTCGGCCAACCAACTGATGGCGCTGCTCGAACGTGCCACGGTGTTGGTGGTCGGCCCTGGCCTCGGCCAGGCCGGCTGGGGGCGCAGCCTGTTGTCGGCGGTGGCCAATGCCCACAGGCCACAGGTGTGGGACGCCGATGCGCTCAACTTGCTGGCACGCACGCCACTGGCACTGCCCAGCGGCAGCATCCTCACCCCGCACCCCGGCGAGGCCGCGCGCCTGCTGGGGATCTCCACCGAGGCGGTGCAGGCCGATCGGCCGGGTGCGGCGCGCAAGCTGGCGCGTCGCTACGCCAGCGTCTGCGTGCTCAAGGGGGCCGGCACATTGGTGGCCGACCCAGGCGGGCAATTGGCGTTTTGCGGCCGTGGGCACCCAGCCATGGCCGGTGCCGGATTGGGCGATGTGTTGACCGGCGTGCTCGCAGCCTTGCTGGCCCAGGGGCTGGATGCCTGGCAGGCCGCGTGTCTGGGGGTGTGGCTGCATGCGTGCGCCGGCGAGCGGTTGGGTATCAAAGGTAGAGGGCTGGCGGCCAGTGATCTGGTGCCGGTCATTAGAGCGTTATTGGAGGAGCATTCAGCGTGTCAGGCATAACCCTGTTTCTGGGCGACGAGGACGCTACCGTCGCCTTTGGCGCGAAATTGGCCGAAGTGACCAAAGGTCATGGTGTGATTTTTCTCGAGGGCGACCTGGGGGCCGGCAAAACCACCTTGTCCCGCGGGCTGATCCGTGGCCTGGGTCATATCGGCCCGGTAAAAAGTCCGACATTTACCGTGGTTGAACCCTACGAGATCGGTGAGGTTCGCGCCTTCCACTTCGACCTCTATCGCCTGGTCGACCCGGAAGAACTTGAATTCATGGGCATTCGCGATTACTTCGAGGGCGATGCATTGTGCCTGTTCGAATGGCCCGATAAAGGCGCGGGCGTTTTGCCAAAGCCCGACCTGACCATTACCATAAGCCCGCAAGCGGGCGGACGCTCGCTGAACCTGTCGCCGCAGGGGGCTCGCGGCGAGTCCTGGTGTGCCGTTCTGGCCAAAGAATTCATACAGTAAGTGGGGAAAGGTATGCGCATACGCGCACTGGTCGCTGTCGTTGGGCTGCTGCTGACCGCGGTGACCGTTGACGCTCTGGCCGTCACTCAAGTCAAGAGCATGCGCCTGTGGCGCGCTCCGGACAACACGCGGCTGGTCTTCGACCTGTCCGGGCCTGTGCAGCACAGCGTCTTCACCCTCACCGCTCCCGATCGCCTGGTGATCGACATCAACGGTGCCACCCTGGGGGCGCCGCTGAACGTCTCCACCTCGAACACGCCGATCACCAGCGTGCGTTCGGCCCAACGCACGCCCACCGACCTGCGCGTGGTGGTCGACCTGAAGAAAGCCGTGTCACCGAAGAGCTTCACCCTGGCCCCGAACGCCCAGTACGGCAACCGCCTGGTGGTCGACCTGTACGACCAGGAAGCCGATGCCATCGCCGCCAGCAACCCGACACCGCCCCCGACACCGCAGCCACCGGCCACCACGCCGGCGGTGCCCGTCACCCCGGCGCAGCCGGCGATCAAGTTGCCACCGGCACCGAGTGGCAAGCGTGACATCGTGGTCGCCATCGACGCCGGCCACGGCGGCGAAGACCCGGGCGCGTCCGGCTCGCGTGGCCAGCACGAGAAAGACATCGTGCTGGATATCGCCAAGGAACTGCAGCGCCAGATCAATTCCGAGAAGGGCTACCGCGCCGAGCTGACCCGCACCGGCGACTACTTCATCCCGCTGCGCAAGCGCACCGAGATCGCCCGCAAGAAGGGCGCCGACCTGTTCGTCTCGATCCACGCCGACGCCGCGCCGTCCAAGGCCGCCTTCGGCGCTTCGGTGTTCGCCCTGTCCGACCGCGGTGCCACCTCCGAGACCGCCCGCTGGCTGGCCGACACGGAAAACCGCTCCGACCTGATCGGCGGTGCCGGCAACGTCAGCCTCGACGACAAGGACCGCATGCTGGCCGGCGTGCTGCTCGACCTGTCGATGACTGCCACCCTCAGCTCCAGCCTCAATGTCGGGCAGAAGGTGTTGGGCAACATGGGCCGGGTCACGCCGCTACATAAACAACGCGTGGAACAAGCCGGATTCATGGTGCTGAAGTCGCCGGATATCCCGTCGATCCTCGTTGAAACAGGGTTCATCTCCAACGCCAACGAGGCGGCGAAGCTGGCTACGCGTGGTCATCAACAGGCCTTGGCGCGTTCGATCCATACTGGTGTGCGTCAGTTCTTCCAGCAGAACCCGCCGCCTGGCACCTACATTGCCTGGCTGCGTGACAGCGGCAAGATTGCCCAAGGCCCGCGTGAGCACACTGTTCGGCCTGGCGAGACCCTGGCAATGATCGCCGTGCGCTACCAGGTGAGTGTTGCCGCCCTGCGCAGCAGCAACAGCTTGAAAAGCGATGAGTTGAAAGTCGGCCAGCACCTCGACATTCCGACCACCGCCCTGGCGTCCCAGCGATGAGTGGCGGCTCGCGCATCCAGCTGCTCAGCCCGCGGCTGGCCAACCAGATCGCCGCCGGCGAGGTGGTCGAACGCCCCGCCTCGGTGGCCAAGGAGCTGCTGGAGAACAGCCTCGACTCCGGTGCCCGGCGTATCGAAGTCGAGGTCGAACAGGGCGGCGTGAAGTTGCTGCGGGTGCGCGACAACGGCAGCGGCATCGCCCCTGACGACCTGCCGTTGGCCCTGGCGCGTCACGCCACCAGCAAGATTCGTGAGCTGGAAGACCTCGAAGGCGTACTCAGCCTGGGGTTTCGCGGCGAGGCGCTGGCATCGATCAGCTCGGTCGCCCGTCTGACCCTGACCTCGCGTACTGTCGAGGCCAGCGAAGCCTGGCAGGTTGAGACCGAGGGTCGCGACATGCTCCCGCGGGTACAGCCGGCGGCTCATCCGGTCGGCACCTCGGTCGAAGTGCGTGACCTGTTCTTCAATACCCCGGCCAGGCGCAAGTTCCTCAAGGCCGAAAAGACCGAATTCGATCATCTGCAGGAAGTGATCCGGCGCCTGGCGCTGGCGCGTTTCGACGTGGGCTTTCACCTGCGGCACAACGGCAAGACCATCTTCAGCCTGCATGAGGCCGCCGACGAGATGGCGCGGGCGCGGCGTGTCGGCACCATCTGCGGCCCGGGC
Organism: Pseudomonas sp. CAM1A; assembly: GCF_047501685.1. Taxonomy (NCBI): domain Bacteria; kingdom Pseudomonadati; phylum Pseudomonadota; class Gammaproteobacteria; order Pseudomonadales; family Pseudomonadaceae; genus Pseudomonas; species Pseudomonas sp. CAM1A. The sequence goes on from NZ_JBFNXP010000011.1 coordinate 4,793, forward strand.
TTCCTCGAGCAGGCGCTGCCGATCGATGTCGAGCGCAACGGCTTGCGCCTGTGGGGCTGGGTCGGCCTGCCGACCTTTTCGCGCAGCCAGGCCGACCTGCAGTACTTCTTCGTCAATGGCCGCGCGGTGCGCGACAAGCTGGTCGCCCATGCGGTGCGCCAGGCTTATCGCGACGTACTGTTCAATGGTCGGCACCCGACCTTCGTGCTGTTCCTCGAGTGCGACCCGACCGGCGTGGACGTCAACGTCCACCCGACCAAGCACGAGGTGCGCTTCCGTGAAGGGCGCATGGTCCATGACTTCCTCTACGGCACCTTGCACCGTGCCCTGGCCGATGTGCGCCCGGAAGACCAGCTTGCCGCGCCGGCGGCCAGCGACGAGCTGGTCCGCCCCAGCGGCTTGCAGGCCGGCGAGTTCGGCCCCCAGGGCGAAATGCGCCTGGCTTCGCCAGTGCTCGAGCAGCCTCAGGGCGAGCAGCGGGCGTTTGGTTCGAGTGGCTCGGGCGCGGGCTATCAATACCAGTACACACCCAGGCCCTCCCAGCCGCTGAATGCCGGCGAGGCCCAGGCGGCCTACCGCGAGTTCTACGCCCCCCTGGACAATGCCGCCGCCGCGCCGAGCGCGTTGCCGGAAAGCCAGGGCGATATACCACCGCTCGGCTACGCGCTGGCGCAACTCAAGGGGATCTATATCCTCGCCGAGAACGCCGTCGGCCTGGTGCTGGTGGATATGCATGCCGCCCATGAGCGGATCATGTACGAGCGTCTGAAGGTGGCCATGGCCAGTGAAGGCTTGAGCGGCCAGCCATTGCTGGTGCCCGAGTCGCTGGCGTTGAGCCAGCGCGAAGCCGACTGTGCCGAGGAGCATGCCCAATGGTTCCAGCGCCTGGGCTTCGAACTGCAGCGCCTGGGCCCGGAAACCCTGGCGATCCGCCAGATCCCGGCCTTGCTCAAGCAGGCCGAGGCCAATCGCCTGGTACAGGATGTGCTGGCCGACCTCATGGAGTACGGCACCAGTGACCGTATTCAGGCGCACCTCAACGAACTGCTGGGGACCATGGCTTGCCATGGCGCGGTGCGGGCCAACCGGCGCCTGGCCATCCCGGAGATGAACGCCTTGCTGCGCGACATGGAGAACACCGAGCGCAGTGGCCAGTGCAACCACGGCCGACCGACCTGGACCCAGATGGGCCTGGACGATCTGGACAAGCTGTTCCTGCGGGGCCGATGAAATGAGTGCCAGACCTCCGGCGATTTTCCTCATGGGCCCGACCGCGGCCGGCAAGACCGACCTGGCGATCGAGCTGACCAGCAAGCTGCCCTGTGAGCTGATCAGTGTCGACTCGGCGTTGGTCTATCGGGGCATGGACATCGGTACCGCCAAGCCTTCCAAGGAAGTGCTGGCCGCGCACCCGCACCGCCTGATCGACATTCTCGACCCCGCCGAAAGCTACTCGGCCAAGCGTTTCTGCACCGATGCTCTCGAAGCCATGGCCGAGATCACCGCGCGCGGCAAGATCCCGCTGCTGGTTGGCGGCACCATGCTCTACTACAAGGCACTGGTCGATGGCCTGGCGGACATGCCGCCAGCCGATGCCACGGTGCGCGCCGAGCTCGAGGCACAGGCGCAGGCCCTCGGCCTGGCCGAATTGCACCGGCAACTGGCCGAAGTCGATCCGGAGTCGGCGGCGCGCATTCATCCGAATGACCCGCAGCGGCTGATCCGTGCGCTTGAAGTGTACAAGGTGAGCGGCGAGAGCATGACCGCCCACCGTCAGCGTCAATACGCGCAAAGTAGCGGCGCAGACGCAGGCGCGGGCGAGCATTTGCCCTATACTGTCGCCAGCCTGGCGATAGCGCCTACAGATCGTCACATTTTGCATCAGCGAATTGCGTTACGATTTTCACAGATGCTGGAACAGGGCTTTGTCGACGAGGTCCGAACGCTGCGGGCCAGAAGTGACTTGCACGCCGAGCTGCCGTCTATAAGGGCAGTGGGGTATCGGCAGGTCTGGGACTACCTCGACGGCAAGCTGACTGAGAATGAGATGCGTGAACGCGGTATCATTGCCACGCGTCAGCTGGCCAAGCGGCAATTCACCTGGTTGCGCGGCTGGTCCGACGTCCACTGGCTGGATAGCCTGGCCTGCGACAATCTGTCCCGCACCTTGAAATACCTGGGGACCGTCTCCATATTGAGCTGAGTCCCTGCCAGTTGCCGTCTATTCTTGCGAAGGGGCGGCATAATTTATCGATTTTCTTGATTTTCTATTATTGATCCTTACAGGAGTGCGGCATATGTCAAAAGGGCATTCGCTACAAGACCCTTACTTGAACACCTTGAGAAAAGAAAAAGTCCCGGTTTCGATCTATCTGGTCAACGGGATCAAGCTGCAGGGCCAGATCGAATCCTTCGACCAGTTCGTCGTGCTGCTGAAAAACACTGTCAGCCAGATGGTCTACAAGCACGCCATTTCGACCGTCGTCCCCGCACGCCCGGTTCGTCTGCCAAGCCCGACCGATGGTGAGCACGGCGACAGCGAGCCAGGCAACGCTTGAAAAAAGTAGGAGCCTGCATTGTTCTTTGAGCGCCACGGTGGTGGTGAGCGAGCGTTGCTCGTTCACTTGGAAGGTCAGAACCCTGAGGCGCGCGAAGACCCGCAGGAGTTTCAGGAGCTGGCGCTGTCGGCCGGAGCCGATATCGTCTCGCTGGTGACAGTGGCGCGGCATCAGCCCACCGCCAAGTTTCTGATCGGCAGTGGCAAGGTCGAGGAGTTGCGCGACCTGGTCCATTCGGCCGAAGCCGACCTGGTGATTTTCAATCACACCCTCACGCCCAGCCAGGAACGCAACCTCGAGCGCGTCTTCGAGTGTCGCGTGCTGGATCGTACCGGGCTGATTCTCGACATTTTCGCCCAGCGGGCGCGTACTCACGAAGGCAAGCTGCAGGTCGAACTGGCCCAGCTCGAGCACATGAGCACGCGACTGGTACGCGGCTGGACCCACCTTGAGCGGCAGAAAGGCGGTATCGGCCTGCGTGGCCCGGGTGAAACCCAGCTCGAAACCGACCGCCGCCTGCTGCGGGTGCGCCTGCGCCAGATCAAGGCACGCCTGGAGAAGGTGCGCAGCCAGCGCGAGCAGGCCCGTCGCGGGCGCAAGCGCGCGGACATTCCTTCGGTGTCGCTGGTGGGCTATACCAACGCCGGCAAGTCGACCTTGTTCAACGCACTCACGCAATCCGATGTGTATGCCGCGGACCAGTTGTTCGCCACCCTCGACCCGACCTTGCGCCGGCTCGAGCTGGCCGACCTTGGGCCGATCGTGCTGGCTGACACCGTGGGTTTCATCCGCCACCTGCCGCACAAGCTGGTCGAGGCATTTCGGGCTACGCTCGAAGAGTCGAGCAACTCCGACCTGCTGCTGCATGTGATCGATGCCCATGAGCCCGAGCGCATGGAGCAGATCGAACAGGTACTGGCGGTGCTGGGCGAGATCGGTGCCGAGAGCTTGCCGATCCTCGAGGTCTATAACAAACTCGACCTGCTCGAAGATGTCGAGCCGCAGATCCAGCGCGATGCCGATGGCAAGCCGCAGCGGGTCTGGGTATCGGCACGCGATGGACGAGGCCTGGAGCTGGTTGGCCAGGCGATTGCCGAGTTGCTGGGGGACGATCTGTATGTCGGAACCCTGTGCCTGGAGCAACGGTTTGCCCGCCTGCGCGCGCAATTCTTTGCCCTGGGTGCCGTGCAGAGTGAAGAGCATGATGAAGAAGGGCGCAGCCTGCTGAGCGTGCGACTGCCCAGAGTCGAGTTGAATCGCCTGGTCAGCCGCGAAGGCATGGAGCCGCAAGTGTTTGTCGAGCAACACACTTTGCAATAAATGCCCGTCGAGGTCGCCGGGCAGCCGTGACAGGCATTCTGTAGCATTGGACGGCGCGCCGTGGGCGCGTCTTTGCTTTATCAGATGGAGAGCGCTATGGCTTGGAACGAGCCGGGTGGCAACTCGAACAATCAGGATCCCTGGGGCGGCCGCCGTAATGGTGGCGGCGGTGGTGGCGACAAGAAAGGTCCACCGGATCTGGACGAGGCCTTCCGCAAGCTGCAGGACAGCCTGAACGGCATGTTCGGCAGTGGCAAGAAACGTGGCGGCGGCGGTGACCGCAATATCGGCAAGGGTGGCGGCTACGGCCTGCTGGGCATCGGCCTGGCGGCTCTGGCGGCAATCTGGCTGTACAACGCCGTCTATGTCGTGGACGAGCAGGAGCAGGCCGTGGTGCTGCGCTTCGGCAAGTACTACGAGACCGTTGGTCCCGGCCTGAATATCTATTTCCCGCCGATCGACCGCAAGTACATGGAAAACGTGACTCGCGAGCGGGCCTATACCAAGCAGGGGCAGATGCTCACCGAAGACGAGAACATCGTCGAAGTGCCACTGACCGTGCAGTACCGCATCAGCAACCTGCAGGACTTCGTGCTCAACGTCGACCAGCCGGAAGTCAGCCTGCAGCATGCGACCGACAGCGCCCTGCGCCACGTGGTGGGTTCCACCTCGATGGACCAGGTGCTGACCGAAGGCCGCGAGCAGATGGCCGTGGACATCCGTGAGCGTCTGCAGCGTTTCCTCGACACCTACCGTACCGGTATCACCGTCACCCAGGTCAACGTACAGAGCGCGGCAGCCCCGCGTGAAGTGCAGGAAGCCTTCGACGACGTGATCCGTGCCCGTGAGGACGAGCAGCGTGCGCGCAACCAGGCCGAGTCCTACGCCAATGGCGTGGTGCCGGAGGCCCGTGGCCAGGCGCAGCGCATCATCGAGGACGCCAACGGCTACCGCGATGAAGTCATCGCCCGCGCCAAGGGTGAGGCCGATCGCTTCACCAAGCTGGTCGCCGAGTACCGCAAGGCGCCTGAGGTCACGCGTCAGCGTCTGTACCTGGACACCATGCAGGAGGTCTACAGCAACTCCAGCAAGGTCCTGGTCACGGCCAAGGACGGGCAGAACAACCTGCTCTACCTGCCGCTGGACAAGATGGTCGAAGGCAGCCGCGGCAACAGTGCAGCGCCGGCCAGCAGCGTATCGCCGTCGGTCAATGACGCCGCCGCGCGTGCCGCGCAGGACCTGCAACCACAACCGCCGCTGCGTTCCAGGGAGAGCCGCTGATGAGCAATAAATCACTGTTCGCCCTGATCGGCGCCGTGGTGCTGGCGATCGTCGCCTGGAACTGCTTCTACATCGTTTCGCAGACTGAACGCGCGGTACTGCTGCAGTTCGGCCGCGTGGTCAAGGCCGATGTCCAGCCTGGCCTGCATGTGAAGGTGCCGTACGTGAACCAGGTGCGCAAGTTCGACGCCCGCCTGATGACCCTCGACGCACCGACCCAGCGTTTCCTGACGCTGGAGAAGAAAGCGGTGATGGTCGATGCCTACGCCAAGTGGCGGGTCAAGGATGCCGAGCGCTTCTATACCGCAACCTCGGGTATGAAGCAGATCGCCGACGAGCGCCTGTCGCGTCGTCTGGAGAGCGGCCTGCGTGACCAGTTTGGTAAACGCACCCTGCACGAAGTGGTTTCCGGTGAGCGTGATGCGCTGATGGCGGATATCACCGCTTCGCTGAACCGCATGGCCAGCAAGGAGCTGGGTATTGAAGTGGTCGACGTTCGCGTCAAGGCCATCGACTTGCCCAAGGAAGTCAACCGCAGCGTGTTCGACCGCATGAGCACCGAGCGCGAGCGTGAAGCCCGCGAGCACCGCGCCAAGGGTAACGAGCTGGCCGAAGGTATCCGCGCCGACGCTGACCGTCAGCGCCGCGTGCTGCTGGCCGAAGCTTACCGCGAAGCGGAAGAGACCCGTGGTGATGGCGACGCCCAGGCGGCTTCCATCTATGCCAAGGCCTACACGCAGGACGCCGATTTCTATGCGTTCTACCGTAGCCTGAAGGCCTACCGTGAAAGCTTCTCGAGCAAGAGCGATGTACTGGTCCTGGATTCGAAGAACGAGTTCTTCCGCTTCCTGGACAAGAGCAAGCCCTGATCGTGCTCTCATGAGGGATTCGCCCCGCCGGGCAGCTAAAATGCCTGGCGGGGTGCATCCTGCATGAAAAGGGGTGTATGATGAGTCAGCCGGGAAATTCCCGGCTTTTTTGCGTCTGCAAGGTTGATTGGCAAACGGCCAGTTGACGGTTTGGTCAGGTCGCAAGGCAATTCGAGGGTATTGGCTACGGTGGTTGCGCTGGGATCGGTGCTGCCCGCTGTTGTGCGCCAATGCCTGCTTTACTCACGGCTCGCCAGCTGGCAGGCCGCCCGGACCAGAGGGGAAATGGCGTAATGGCAACGGTAGACCGCTGGCTACTGCCAGATGGCATCGAGGAAGTACTGCCACCTGAGGCGGCGCGCATCGAGATCGCGCGTCGTCAGGTGTTGGACCTGTTCCAGAGTTGGGGTTACGAACTGGTCGTCACCCCGCATATCGAGTACCTGGAGTCGCTGCTCACCGGCGCCGGCCAGGACCTGGACCAGCGTACCTTCAAGGTCGTCGACCCGCAGTCCGGCCGTCTGATGGGCTTCCGTGCCGACTTCACGCCGCAGGTGGCGCGTATCGACGCCCACACCCTGCGCCGTGAAGGCCCGAGCCGCCTGTGCTATGCCGGCAGCGTGCTGCATGCGCAGCCGCGTGCCTTGTCGACCTCGCGCAGCCCGATCCAGCTGGGCGCCGAGCTGTACGGCGACGCCAGCCCTACCAGCGATGTCGAGGTCATCAGCCTGATGCTCGCCACGCTGCAACTGACCGATGTCGCCGATGTGCACATGGACCTTGGCCATGTCGGTATCTATCGCGGCCTGGCCCGTGCCGCCAACCTGTCCGGCGCGGTCGAGCAGCAGCTGTTCGATGCCCTGCAGCGCAAGGCCGTCGATGAAGTGCAGGCGCTCACCGCAGACCTGCCGAAGGACCTGGGCAACATGCTGCGCGCCCTGTGCGAGCTGTGCGGTGGTCGTGAAGTGCTGGCCGAGGCGCGTGTGCGCCTGGGCCGTGCCCCGGCCAGCGTGCTGGCGGCGCTGGACGACCTGTTGGCGATCGCCGATCGCCTGGCTTCGCGCTACCCGGACCTGCCGCTGTACTTCGACCTCGGCGAACTGCGCGGCTACCACTATCACACCGGCGTGGTGTTCGCCGTGTTCGTGCCTGGCGAAGGTCAATCGATCGCCCAGGGCGGCCGCTATGACGACATCGGCGCCGATTTTGGCCGGGCACGCCCGGCCACCGGATTCTCCACGGATTTGAAGACCCTGGTCACACTGGGGCGAGCGGAGGTCGTATTGCCTGCTGGCGGCATCTGGATGCCCGACAGCAGCGATGCGGCCCTCTGGCAGATGGTCTGCCAGTTGCGCAACGAGGGCCAGCGAGTGGTCCAGGCTTTGCCTGGCCAGCCGCTGAGTGCTGCCCTCGAGGCGGATTGTGATCGGCAATTGATTCAGCAAGACGGGCGCTGGCAGGTTCTGCCGCTGACCCATTGAGATTCTTCGCCGGCAATGGGCCGGCACCAAGTTTGCGTGAATGAGGACAAATGTAATGGGTAAGAATGTCGTCGTCCTGGGCACCCAGTGGGGTGATGAGGGCAAAGGCAAGATCGTCGATCTGCTGACCGAACATGCTGCCGCCGTCGTGCGCTACCAAGGTGGCCACAACGCGGGCCACACCCTGGTGATCAATGGTGAGAAGACTGTTCTGCACCTGATTCCGTCCGGCATCCTGCGTGAAGGCGTGCAATGCCTGATCGGCAACGGCGTGGTCGTTGCCCCGGATGCCCTGATGCGTGAAATCACCAAGCTGGAAGAGAAGGGCGTACCGGTGCGCGAGCGCCTGCGCATTTCCCCGGCGGCTCCGCTGATCCTGTCGTACCACGTGGCCCTCGACCAGGCTCGTGAAAAAGCCCGCGGCGAAGCCAAGATCGGCACCACCGGTCGTGGTATCGGCCCGGCCTACGAAGACAAGGTGGCCCGTCGTGGCCTGCGCGTCGGCGACCTGTTCCACCGTGAGCGTTTCGCCGCCAAGCTCGGTGAGCTGCTGGATTACCACAACTTCCAGCTGGTGAACTACTACAAAGAGCCTGCCATCGACTTCCAGCAGACCCTGGACGAGTGCATGGCCTACGCCGAGCAGCTCAAGCCGATGATGCTCGACGTCACCGCCGAACTGCACAACCTGCGTCGCGCCGGCAAGGACATCATGTTCGAAGGCGCTCAGGGCTCGCTGCTGGACATCGACCACGGCACCTACCCGTACGTCACCAGCTCCAACACCACCGCTGGCGGCATCTCCACCGGTTCCGGCGTTGGCCCGATGTACCTGGACTACATCCTGGGTATCACCAAGGCCTACACCACCCGTGTCGGTTCCGGTCCGTTCCCGACCGAGCTGTTCGACGAGACCGGCGCCACCCTGGCCAAGCGTGGCCACGAGTTCGGCTCGACCACCGGCCGTGCCCGTCGTTGCGGTTGGTTCGATGCCGTGATCCTGCGTCGCGCCATCGACGTCAACAGCATCTCGGGCATCTGCCTGACCAAGCTGGACGTGCTGGACGGCCTGGAAACCATCAACATCTGCGTTGGCTACAAGAACGAGAACGGTGCCGTCATCGACGCGCCTTCCGATGCCGACAGCTACATCGGCCTGGAGCCGGTGTACGAAGAGATGCCAGGCTGGAGCGAGTCGACCCTGGGCGTGAAAACCCTGGAAGAGCTGCCGCAAGCTGCGCGCAACTACATCAAGCGCATCGAGGAGCTGGTCGGCGCGCCGATCGACATCATCTCGACCGGCCCGGACCGCAACGAGACCATCGTGCTGCGTCATCCGTTCGCCTGATCGGCCACCTCGGTAGCTGATTGAGCGCCGCGCTCTCGCAAGGGAGCGCGGCGTTTTCATTGGCGAGGAAGGGTGGCTTTGCACAAATGCCATACCCCTCACTACTCATTGGCGTTTATACCTGCTGCGTCAGGCACAACCCTTGCTGTAAGAAGATTCTGTAGATGCCATCAAAGTAATGGCGCCAGAAACACGAGGGTTACAACGTGTCTGCCATCCTTTCACTGTTACGAAGCCGCCTCTTGCGGCCTGTGTTTGTTGCGCTTGGTATCGCTCTCTTGGTGCAGGTGCTGGTTGCCGTTGCCCTGACCCGGAGCACGGTCACCGCCCTGGAGGCCGATTTGGGGGCACGCCTGGGTAACGACAGCCAGAAGCTGGCCGCGGAACTGGAGCAGGCCGGGCAGGATGTCCGTGCCGGGCTCGACAGCCTGTCGGCCAGTACCCGCCAGCGCCTCAGTGCCGGCCTCTCCGAGCGGTTGCAAGGCGAGCAGCAGCAATTGCGCGCCACCCTGGAGAAGAACCTCAAGGACTCGGCCAACGACATGGCCGAATTGCTGGCCTCGGTCGCGCCGCGGGCGATCTGGGACAACGACGTGCCGACGCTGTCGGACTTCGCCCGCCGCGCACAGCGCAACCCCAACGTTTTGTTCGTGATCTACGACGACGCCCAGGGCCAGCACCTGACCCGTTACCTCAACCGGCAGAACCCGATCAACCAAGCGTTGATGGACAAGGGCCAGGGCGAGCGGGCGCTGGACAAGGTGCTGGACGCCGCGCGCAAGGATCCGTCGGTGTACTACGTCGAGGCCTCGATCAACCCCAACGGCGCCGAGATCGGCAAGGTGCTGATGGGCGTCTCCACTGCAGGTGTCGATCAGGAGCTCAAGGCGCTCGACCAGCGCTTCGCCGCGCTGATCGCCAGCGGCGAGCAACTGGTTGGTGACAGCCTGGTGGCCGCCGCCGCCGACAGCGGCAAGGCCCTGCGTGCGCGGCTGGAGACGGCGCAGAACAGCGCCACTGCGATGCAGGCCAATACCGCGCAGACCGTGCGCGATGCCGCCGCCGAGCTGCGCTGGCGCATCGGCCTGGGCCTGGTGCTGGTGGGTCTGGGCGTGCTGCTGGTGGTGGCCGTGGTGCTCGGGCGCCGGGTGCTGAGCAAGCTCGGCCTGCTGATCGCCGCGCTGAACGATCTGGCCGCGGGCGAGGGTGACTTGACCAAGCGGGTCAAGCTCGACAGCCGTGACGAGATCGGCGACATGGCTTCGGCAGTCAACCGCTTCGTCGACAAGCTCCAGCCCATCGTCCGCGAAGCTGGCGAAGTGGCGCAGCGCACTGGCGTGGAGATCGACAGCATGGCCCAGCGCAACGCCGGGGCCGATGCCGCCGCCGCGTTGCAGCGCGACGAAGTGGCTGCCAGCCTGCGCGACCTGTCGAGCATGGCTGACGAGGCCCAGGCCGAGAGCCATGCCATGCAGGCGGCATTGCAGCAGGTGGTGGATATTCGCCAGGCGACTGACGAGAACAGCCGTGCTTCCACGCAGCTGGCGCGTCTGATCGAGAACCTGGCCGGCGAAGTGCAGACCGGCTCCCAGGTGATCGAGCGGCTGGCCAAGCAGAGCGAGCAGATCGAGGTAGTGCTGACGGTGATCCATGGTATTGCCGAACAGACCAACCTGTTGGCGCTCAACGCTGCCATCGAAGCGGCGCGAGCCGGAGAGACCGGGCGCGGTTTCGCTGTGGTGGCCGATGAGGTGCGTGCCTTGGCGAGCAAGACGCAGAGCTCGACCGGGGATATCCAGTCGCATATCGTTGCGCTGCAGCAAGGCGCCAAGGAGGCGGTGGCGACCATCAGCCAGGCGGGACGCCAGGCCAGTGAAGGCTTGCTGGTGTTGCGCGACAATGAGCGGCGCCAGCAATCGGTGCAAGCTGCGGTCGAGCAAGTGCATGCGGCAATCGGCCTGGCCACGCGAGCGGCCGAGCAGCAGGCCAATGGCGCGCAAGCCGTGCGTGGGCGAGTCGAAACCATCCATGCCCAGGCCGAGCGTTCGGCCGAGGTGGTGATGCAGACCACCGCCAGTAGCAAGGTGCTGGATGACCTGGCGGCGCAGTTACGTGCCAGCCTGGGGCAGTTCAGGGCCTGAAAAACATCGCGGGGCAAGTCCGACTTGCCCCGCGATAGGTCTTACGCCTTGTTCAGGTACATCCTGGTAGTCAGCAGATACACCGGCAATCCCGACACCACGATCAACAGCGCGGCATAAGGCGCCGCCGCTGCGAACTCGACGTTGGCGGTATGCGCCCACACCTCGGTGGCCAAGGTGGTCATCCCGGTCGGGCTGAGCAGCAGGGTGGCGGTCAGTTCCTTCATCGCATCCAGGAACACCAAGGCGAAAGCCGCCGCCATTGCCGGGAAGATGATTGGCAAAGTAACCCGGCAGAAGGCTGCGAAGCTGCTGGCGCCCAAGGTGCGCGCCGCCTCTTCCAGGGTTGGCGAGGCCTTGTTCAGTGCGGTGCGCACCGGCGACTGTGCCAGGGGCAGGAACAGCAAGGCATAGGCCAGGATCAGTAGCGCGGTAGTCTGGTACAGCGCCGGTACATAGTGCAGGGCAAAGAACACCAGGGTCAGCGCGATCACCAGCCCGGGCAGGGCGTGCAGCAGGTACGGCAAACGCTCGGCCCAGATCGCCAGGCGCCCCTTGTAGCGCACCACCAGGAAGCTGATTGGCAGGGCCAGCAGCACGCAGAAGCCAGCGCCCCCCAATGACACCGACAGCGAAGTGCCCAGGGCCTTGCCGATGGCCGCGACCGGGAAGGCCGCCGATGAGCCCACGCTCAGCCAGTAGCCGAGCATGGCCAGCGGAATGCCGCTGCCCAGCACCGCGAGCGTCAGGCAGAACAGCTGCCCCAGTGGCATCCAGCCGCGCAGTCGCAAGGGTTGGGCGCGGCGCGCCACGCCCTGGCCAATGCGCACATGGCGCGCCTTGCCACGCACCCGCAGTTCCAGCCACAGCATTGCCAGGCACAGCACCAGCAGCACCGCCGAGAGCATCGCGGCATTGGCGTTGCTGAATTCCAGCTCGAACTGCTGGTAGATCGCCGTGGTGAAGGTCTGCAGGCCAAGGATCGACAGAGCGCCAAACTCCACCAGCATGTGCAGGGCGATCAGCAACCCGCCGCCGAGCATCGACGGCCACAGCAGCGGCAGGGTGATCTTGCGGAACACGCCCCAGCGGCTGCAGCCCAGAGTGCGCGCCGACTCCTCGAGCGCGGTATCCAGGTTGCGCAGGGTGGCGGCCACTGGCAGGAACACTAGTGGGTACTTCGACAGCGCCATGACCAGGATTGCCCCGCCCAGTCCTTCGAAGTCCGAGCTCAGCGACACCCAGGTGAAGCTGCTGACGAACGACGGTACGGCAAATGGCAGGCACAGCACCACGCCCCACAGGCGTCGGCCCGGCAGGTCGCTGCGCTCCAGCAGCCAGGTCAGGGCCACGCCCACCACCAGGCACAGCGCGGTGACGCCGACCATCAGCAGCAGGGTGTTGCGCAGCAAGCCCCACACGAACGGACGCCATAGCAGGCGCAGGGCTTCATGCCAGCCGGCATCCCAGGCCTTGAGCCCGACGTACAGCAATGGCAGCAGGCTCATGGCCACCAGGAACAGCACGGGCAGCACCACCCAGATGGACGGGCGCTTGCGCTTGGGGGCGAAGCGCGCCAAGGCGGGCGAGGGCAGGGCGGCAGTCATCAGAGCAGGCCAACCTCACGTTCCAGTTCGATGGCTTCCTCGGCATTGCCAAGGTCGGCCGGCGAGATCTTCGGCGGACGCAGCTCATCGAACGGCTTCAGGCCACGGTCAGAGACCATGCCTTTATGCAGCGGGTACTCGGCGGTGGTCTGGGTGATCACGCGCTGGCCTTCTTCGCTGGCCATCCAGTTGAGCAGGGCCTGTGCCTCTTTCGGATGCTTGCTGGCCTTGACCGCAGCGGCACCGGAGATGGTCACCAGGTTGCCGGCGTCACCGTCGGCCAGGTAGTACAGCTTGGAATCGAGCTTGCCGCGCTCGCGCTCCAGGGCGTACCAGTAGTAGTTGTTCACCAGCACGGCGGCGACTTCGCCCTTCTCCACGGCCTTCAGCGCGACCATGTTGTTGGTGTAGGTCTTGCCGAAGGCCTTCAGGCCGGTCAGCCATTCTTCGGTGGCTTCGCGCCCGTGCATCTTGAGGATGGCCACCGCCTGTTCCTGGAAGGCGCCGCTGGTGGGCACGTAGCCGACACGGCCGTCCCACTCGGGGCCCGAGAAATCCATCACCGTGGTCGGCAGGTCTTTCTCATCGATCTTCTTCGGGTTGTAGACCACCACGCGGGTGCGCGCGGTGACGCCCATCCAGGTGCCGTTGGCGCCCACGTATTCCTTGGGCAGCATGTTCAGGGTGGCGTCGTCGATCTTCGCCAGCAGGCCCAGTTCGCCCAGGTTGTTCAGCGGTGGCGACTCTTCGGTATAGATGATGTCGGCCGGCGAGCGTTCGCCTTCCTCGATGATCTGGCTGGCCAGCTGGTTGCTGCTGCCCTTGCGGATATTGATGTGGATGCCGGTCTTGGCCTCGTAGGCCTTGGCGATGGCTTCGCCGATTTCCTTGTGCTGGCCGTTGTACATCGTCAACGTGACCGGTTCGTCTGCCAGGGCGGCCGGAGCGCCGATCACCAGGCTCAGAACTGCGGCGGCCAGGGTGCGCATCAGCGGTTGCGGGCGGATCGTCATGCGGGTATTTCCTCGCTTACGGCTACATATTTGGAAACAATGGTAAACGAAATTGTTTCTCAAATGGGCGCATGACGGGAAATTCATGGGTAGACGAAGGAGGGGGGCTGCCGGCGACATGAAATCGCAGGCAAGAAAAAACCCACTAGCAAGCTAGTGGGTTTTTGTATGGTGCCCAGGAGAAGACTCGAACTTCCACGACCGTTAAGTCACTGATACCTGAAACCAGCGCGTCTACCAATTCCGCCACCTGGGCAAAGCTTTGCATCGTCTGGTGAAGGCGACTTTCGTCTGCTTTCACACAGTAGTAACAGATCCTTGGTCATCTGTTACTTGAAAATTTTTGGTGCCCAGGAGAAGACTCGAACTTCCACGACCGTTAAGTCACTGATACCTGAAACCAGCGCGTCTACCAATTCCGCCACCTGGGCACACATTCGAGATTAAAAGATGCTTTACAGCGTCGTTCATCTCTACTACAACTTCGGGGTTGTCCGTCGTTGTGGTGCGCACTATACGGACGCTCCTGAAGGCTGTAAAGCCCCTGATCGAAAAAAAATTCAAAAAATTCAACCCGTTGATTCCACGCGCCTATTTCCGTTGTGCGGATACCGCGCCGGGGCTGTCCAAGGCTGACATTTCCGGTTTCAATACGCCTATGCCAGAATTCATATCTATATACACCAAGGTGAACCCCTTCTGATGGCCGATTGGCAATCCCTCGATCCCGAGGCCGCTCGCGAAGCGGAAAAATACGACAACCCTATCCCCAGCCGTGAGCTGATCCTGCAGCGCCTCGCCGACCGTGGCGAGCCGGCAGCCCGCGAACAGCTGGCGGAAGAGTTCGGTCTTTACGAAGAAGACCAGATCGAAGCCCTGCGCCGCCGCCTGCGTGCCATGGAGCGCGACGGTCAGCTTATCTATACCCGGCGCGGCACCTATGCCCCGGTGGACAAGCTCGACCTTATCTGTGGCCGCGTGTCCGGCCACCGCGATGGTTTCGGCTTCCTGATTCCCGACGATGGCAGCGAAGACCTGTTCCTCAGCCCGTCGCAGATGCGCCTGGTGTTCGACGGCGACCGCGGCCTGGCCCGGGTTTCCGGCGTGGACCGCCGTGGCCGCCGCGAAGGTGTGCTGGTGGAGGTCATCTCCCGCGCCCACGAAAGCGTGGTCGGCCGTTACTTCGAAGAGGGCGGCATCGGTTATGTGACCCCCGATAACCCGAAGATCCAGCAGGAAGTGCTGGTGACCGCCGGGCGCAACGGCGGTGCCAAGATCGGCCAGTTCGTGTCGATCAAGATCACCCACTGGCCGACCCCGCGCTTCCAGCCGCAGGGCGACGTGATCGAGGTGATCGGCAACTACATGGCGCCGGGCATGGAAATCGACATCGCCCTGCGCAGCTATGACATCCCGCATGTCTGGCCGCAGGAAGTGATCAAGGAAGCGCGCAAGTTCCGCTCCGAAGTCGAGGAGAAAGATAAAGAGAAGCGCATCGACCTGCGCCATCTGCCTTTCGTCACCATCGACGGCGAAGACGCCCGCGACTTCGACGATGCGGTGTATTGCGAACCGCTGGGCAAGCTGCGCATGTTCTCCGGCGGCTGGCGCCTGTACGTGGCGATCGCCGACGTTTCCAGCTACGTGCGCCTGGGTTCGGCCCTGGATACCGAAGCGCAGCAACGGGGCAACTCGGTGTACTTCCCCGAGCGCGTCGTGCCGATGCTGCCCGAAGAGCTGTCCAACGGCCTGTGCTCGCTGAACCCGCACGTCGATCGCCTGGCCATGGTCTGCGAAATGACCATCAACAAGGCCGGCCAGATGGTCGACTACCAGTTCTACGAGGGTGTGATCCACTCCCATGCGCGGCTGACCTACAACAAGGTCAGCAGCATGCTCGAGCATTCCCGCACCCGCGAAGGCAAGGCCCTGCGCGAGGAATACAGCGCGGTGTTGCCGGACCTGAAGAGCCTGTACGCCCTGTACAAGGTGCTCCTGGCGGCTCGTCACACCCGTGGCGCGATTGACTTCGAGACCCAGGAAACCCGGATCATCTTCGGCGATGACCGCAAGATCGACGAAATTCGTCCGACCGTGCGCAACGACGCCCACAAGCTGATCGAGGAGTGCATGCTGGCGGCCAACGTCGCGACGGCCGAATTCCTGCAGAAGCACAACGTGCCTGCGCTGTACCGCGTGCACGACGGCCCGCCGCCCGAGCGCCTGGAAAAGCTGCGTGCGTTCCTTGGTGAGCTGGGCCTGAGCCTGCACAAAGGCAAGGACCCTTCGCCGAAGGACTACCAGGCACTGCTGGCGAGCATCGCCGGGCGCCCGGACTTCCACCTGATCCAGACCGTCATGCTGCGCTCGCTGAGCCAAGCGGTGTACAGCGTCGAGAACAACGGCCACTTCGGCCTGAACTACGAGGCCTACACTCACTTCACCTCGCCGATCCGTCGTTACCCGGACCTGCTGGTGCACCGCGCCATCCGCAGCGTGATCCGCTCCAAGGTCGACACCCCGCACGTCAAGCGTGCCGGTGCCATGAGCATTCCCAAGGCGCGCATCTACCCGTACGACGAGAACAGTCTCGAGCAGATGGGCGAGCAGTGCTCGATGACCGAGCGCCGCGCTGACGAAGCAACCCGCGACGTGGTCAACTGGCTCAAGTGCGAGTACATGCGTGATCGCGTCGGTGAGACCTTCCCTGGCGTGATCACCGCAGTGACCGGCTTTGGCCTGTTCATCGAGCTGACTGATATCTATGTCGAAGGCCTGGTGCATGTCAGTGCCCTGCCGGGTGACTACTACCACTTCGATCCTGTGCATCACCGCCTGTCCGGTGAGCGCAGCGGCCGCAGCTTCCGCCTGGGCGACACGGTCGAGGTGAAGGTCATGCGTGTCGACCTCGAACAGCGCAAGATCGACTTCGAAATGTCGGAGAAGACCGTCACCGCACCGGTCGGCCGCAAGCCACGCGCTGCCGCGCAGCCGGTGGCCGAGCAGGCGCCTGCCGCCGAAGCGAAGATTTCGCCCAAGTCGCGCAGCCGCAAGAGCGAGGCTTCCGAGGCGTACTTCCCGAAAGACGCGGTGCAGCGCAATGCCGAGGTGCGCAAGAGCCGTGAAATGAAGAAGGCGCTGATGGGTGAGGCGCGTGCCAGCGGCCATGCCGGCGGCAAGTCGGAGAAAGGTGGCAAGTCGTCCGGCAAGCCGACCAAGCATCGCAAGGGGCCGCCCAAGTCCGGCGCGCCACGCAAGGGCAAGAACAAGTCATGAGTCAGCTGGAAAAGATCTACGGCGTGCATGCCGTGCAGGCGCTGCTGCAACACCACCCCAAGCGGGTAAAGCAGATCTGGCTGTCCGAAGGACGCAGTGAGCCACGCATCCAGGCCCTGCTGGAGCTGGCTGCGCAGAACCGCGTCCAGGTCGGCCAGGCCGAGCGCCGTGAGCTCGACGCCTGGGTCGAAGGTGTGCACCAGGGTGTGGTCGCCGAGGTGAGTCCGAGCCAGGTGTGGGGCGAGGCGATGCTCGACGAGCTGCTTGAGCGTACCGAGACGCCGCCCTTGATCCTGGTGCTCGATGGCGTTACCGATCCGCACAACCTCGGTGCCTGCCTGCGCACCGCCGATGCGGCCGGGGCGACCGCCGTGGTGATCCCCAAGGACAAGTCCGCGACCCTGACCGGCGTGGTGCGCAAGGTGGCCTGCGGCGCCGCCGAGGTGATGCCGCTGGTGGCCGTGACCAACCTGGCGCGTACCCTGGAGAAACTCCAGCAGCGCGGGCTCTGGGTGGTCGGTACCGCCGGCGAGGCCGAGCAGGAGATCTACCAGCAGGACCTGACCGGCCCGCTGGTGATGATCATGGGTGCCGAAGGCAAGGGCATGCGCCGCCTGACCCGTGAACACTGTGATTTTCTGGTGAAGTTGCCGATGGGCGGCAGCGTCAGCAGCCTTAACGTTTCGGTGGCCACCGGGGTGTGTCTGTTCGAGGCGGTGAGGCAGCGTCAGGTCAAGCGCTGATGGCTTGATATCAGGTGGCGTGGGAGCGGCGGTGCGCCGCGAGGGCGGTGGACTCGACATCGCATCGCGGGGCAAGCCCGCTCCCACGTTCCATTACTGCCCGTGAAATATGTTTCCGGCTGTTCAAATATTCGCCAGCCTCCTTGCTTGTCCTTCCCGGCTTCTCTACAATTGCGCCCCTTGCCGAGCTGGCAGGCGCGCATGTGCCTTCTCTCTAGGGCAAGACATACAGTGTCATTCACTCCTTGTCTGACCAGGTTGCTGGCAGACTACTAACCCGTAAGGAGCATTCATGCGTCATTACGAAATCATCTTCCTGGTTCACCCGGACCAGAGCGAGCAAGTCGGCGGCATGGTTGAGCGTTACACCAAGCTGATCGAAGAAGATGGTGGCAAGATCCACCGCCTGGAAGACTGGGGCCGTCGTCAACTGGCCTACGCAATCAACAATGTTCACAAGGCTCACTACGTGATGCTGAACGTTGAGTGCTCCGGCAAGGCCCTGGCCGAGCTGGAAGACAACTTCCGCTACAACGATGCCGTGATCCGTAACCTGGTCATCCGTCGCGACGAAGCCGTCACCGGCCCGTCCGAGATGCTCAAGGCAGAAGAGAACCGCAGCGAGCGCCGTGAGCGTCGCGAACGTCCTGAGCATGCTGATGGCGCCGAAGGCGACGACAGCAATGACAGCGACAACAGCGATAACGCTGACGAGTAATCCACGGACCTTTTGAGGAGCCTATTACATGGCACGTTTCTTCCGTCGTCGTAAATTCTGCCGCTTCACTGCTGAAGACGTGAAAGAGATCGACTTCAAAGATCTCAACACCCTGAAAGCTTACGTATCCGAAACCGGCAAGATCGTTCCAAGCCGCATCACCGGTACCAAAGCTCGTTATCAGCGTCAGCTGGCCACCGCTATCAAGCGCGCCCGCTTCCTGGCCCTGCTGCCCTACACCGACAGCCACGGCCGCTGAGACCGGGTCGTCGACTAAGTAGCAAGGGATAAGCATGCGAGCGTTGGCAAGTTTCATCATGCGCGGTCGTGTGCAGGCCACCCTCGTGGTGGTCATCAGCGCGGTACTGCCGCTGCTGTTCTGGTTGAGTGCCGCCTCCGGGAGCCTGGTGCTCCTGCGGCGCGGGTTCAAGGACGCTTCATCGGTCATCGCCTGGGGCCTTTTGCCAGCGTTGATCATGGGGTTCTTCGGCGAACCGAGCACCTTGCTGGTGTTTTTGGGAACGCTGGGGCTGGCCGCTTCGTTGCGCGCCGGACATTCCTGGACCCGGGTACTGCTGTCCAGTGTCGCATTAGGCTTGCTGTACAGCCTGATCCTGGATGCGGTGATGCGCGAAACCTTCGAGGTGCTGGCCAAGGCGCTTGAAAAAGCCCTGCCGCAGTTCGAGGGCCAACCAGTACTACCTGGTGAGCTGATCGGCCCTTTGCTGGTCGCTTCCAGTGCGGTAATGCTGCAGCTGTTCAGCCTGCTGGCCTTGATGCTGGCGCGCTATTGGCAGGCTGCGTTGTACAACCCCGGTGGTTTCGGGCGCGAGTTTCGCGAACTGAGGCTGCCGCTGGTACCCATGCTGGTGCTGGTGTCATTGATGGTGTTGGGCCCGTTCATCGGGTCGCAGTTCATCGTCCTGGCCAGTGCGTCCAGCCTGGTGCTGCTGCTCGCTGGCATCGCCCTGATTCACGGGTTGGTGGCACAAGGGCGACTGGCCGGTTTCTGGCTGGTGGGGATGTACGTGACGCTGCCGCTGCTCATGCAGCTGATGTATCCGTTGCTCGTGGTTCTGGCCATTGTCGACAGCCTGATTGATTTTCGCGGTCGCAAGTCCCCTTCACAGGGTGACGACTCCGCGAACGGTGAAGGTTAAAAGTTAAGAGGTTTTACCAAATGGAACTGATCCTGCTGGAAAAAGTCGCCAACCTGGGCAACCTGGGCGACAAAGTAAACGTTAAGGCTGGTTACGGCCGTAACTTCCTGCTGCCATTCGGCAAGGCCACCGTTGCCAACGCCGCCAACCTGGCCGCGTTCGAAGAGCGCCGCGCCGAGCTGGAAAAAGCCGCAGCAGACAAGAAAGCTTCGGCTGAAAGCCGCGCTGCCCAACTGGCCGAGCTGGAAGTGACCATCACTGCCACCGCTGGCGACGAAGGCAAGCTGTTCGGTTCGATCGGCACCCACGACATCGCTGACGCCCTGACCGCCTCCGGCGTTGAAGTGGCCAAAGCTGAAGTTCGTCTGCCGAACGGCACCATCCGTCAGGTTGGCGAATACGACGTAGCCGTGCACCTGCACAGCGACGTTGAAGCCACCGTACGTGTGGTTGTCGTAGCTGCCTAAGCTGCGTAATCGGCTGGTCCCTCGCGGGCCAGGCGGTTAACATCGGGCACGGTCCTGTTTTGCGCAGGCCGTGCCCTTTGTCTTTTTCATCTTCCAGAATTCTTTCGTGGCCATGAACGAGATCACCACCCCCGAACAACTCGACCTGCAAACCGCTGCCCTGAAGGTGCCGCCGCATTCCATCGAGGCCGAACAGGCCGTGCTCGGTGGCCTGATGCTGGACAACAACGCTTGGGAACGGGTGCTGGATCAGGTGTCGGACGGCGATTTCTACCGGCATGACCACCGCCTGATCTTCCGCGCCATCCACAAGCTGGTGGATGCGAACCAGCCGTTCGACGTGGTTACCCTGCACGAGCAGTTGGACAAGGAAGGCGTGTCCACCCAGGTGGGCGGCCTGGCCTATCTCGCCGAGTTAGCCAAGAACACCCCGTCGGTGGCCAACATCAAGGCCTATGCCGCGATCATCCGCGAGCGGGCCACGCTGCGCCAGCTGATCAGCATCAGCACCGACATCGCCGACAACGCCTTCAACCCTCAGGGCCGCAACGCCGAGGAAATCCTCGATGACGCTGAACGGCAGATCTTCCAGATCGCCGAGGCGCGGCCGAAGACAGGTGGGCCGGTGGGGGTCAACGAGCTGTTGACCAAGGCGATCGACCGTATCGATACGCTGTTCAACTCCGACAGCGACATTACCGGGGTTTCCACCGGCTACACCGACCTGGACGAGAAGACCAGCGGCCTGCAGGCGGCCGACCTGATCATCGTCGCGGGTCGTCCGTCGATGGGCAAGACCACCTTCGCCATGAACCTGGTGGAAAACGCCGTGTTGCGCAGCGACAAGGTGGTGCTGGTGTTCTCCCTCGAGATGCCAGGTGAATCGCTGATCATGCGTATGCTCTCGTCCCTGGGGCGGATCGACCAGACCAAAGTGCGTTCCGGCCAGCTGGACGACGACGATTGGCCGCGGCTGACCTCGGCGGTCAACCTGCTGAACGACCGCAAGCTGTTCATCGACGATACCGCCGGCATCAGCCCATCGGAAATGCGGGCGCGCACGCGCAGGCTGGCGCGTGAGCATGGCGAGATCGCCATGATCATGGTCGACTACCTGCAGCTGATGCAGATCCCCGGCTCGGCCGGTGACAACCGGACCAACGAGATTTCCGAGATCTCCCGCTCGCTCAAGGCGCTGGCCAAGGAATTCAACTGCCCGGTGATCGCCCTGTCGCAGCTCAACCGCTCCCTCGAGCAGCGCCCCAACAAGCGCCCGGTCAACTCCGACTTGCGTGAATCGGGAGCGATCGAGCAGGACGCCGACGTGATCATGTTCGTCTACCGTGACGAGGTGTATCACCCCGAGACCGAGCACAAAGGCGTGGCCGAGATCATCATCGGCAAGCAGCGTAACGGCCCCATCGGCTTCATTCGCCTGGCGTTCATCGGCAAGTACACCCGCTTCGAGAACCTCGCCCCGGGCATGTACAACTTCGACGACGACGAATAAGACCATCGGGCTGGACTGGCCACTGTCGGAGCGGATCGTGGGAGCGGGCTTGCCCCGCGATGGCGATGGTGAATTCACTGATGTCATCGCGAGGCAAGCTCGCTCCCACAGTGATATTTGTTCGCACGCTTGAATCCGACCACCACCGTCGGATTTGGTCAAAATTTGTGCTATATTCCGCGCCCGCGATTTTCCTGCACATTAGAACCGGTCACTGACATGCAAGCAGCCAAACCACTCTACGACTATCCCAAGTACTGGGCCGAATGCTTCGGGCCAGCGCCGTTCCTGCCGATGAGCAGGGAGGAGATGGATCAGCTCGGCTGGGATTCCTGCGACATCATCATCGTGACCGGTGACGCCTACGTCGACCACGCGTCGTTCGGCATGGCCATCATTGGCCGCCTGCTCGAGGCCCAGGGCTTCCGCGTGGGCATCATCGCCCAGCCGAACTGGCAGTCGAAGGACGACTTCATGAAGCTCGGCGAGCCGAACCTGTTCTTCGGGGTCGCGGCGGGCAACATGGACTCGATGATCAACCGCTACACCGCGGACAAGAAAATCCGTTCCGACGACGCCTACACGCCTGGCGGCATGGCCGGCAAGCGCCCTGACCGCGCCAGCCTGGTGTACAGCCAGCGCTGCAAGGAAGCCTACAAGCACGTGCCGATCGTGCTCGGTGGCATCGAGGCCTCGCTGCGCCGTATTGCTCATTACGATTACTGGCAGGACAAGGTCCGCCACTCGATCCTGGTCGACGCCAGCGCCGACATCCTGCTGTACGGCAACGCCGAACGCGCGATCGTCGAGGTTGCCCAGCGCCTGTCCCAGGGTGAAAGCATCGAACACATCACCGACGTGCGCGGCACTGCCTTCATTCGTCGCGACAC
This sequence comes from Pseudomonas sp. CAM1A, assembly GCF_047501685.1. NCBI lineage: Bacteria > Pseudomonadati > Pseudomonadota > Gammaproteobacteria > Pseudomonadales > Pseudomonadaceae > Pseudomonas > Pseudomonas sp. CAM1A. The sequence goes on from NZ_JBFNXP010000011.1 coordinate 27,175, forward strand.
CCCGCAGGGCTGGTTCGAGATCGACTCCACGCGTATCGACCGTCCGGGCCGGGTCGACAAGATCATCAACCCGTACGTGAATACCCAGGACACCCAGGCCTGTGCCATCGAGCAGGCCAAGGGCGACCAGGAAGACCCGAACGAAGCCAAGGTCGTGCAGATCCTCGACAGCCCCAGCGTCACCCGCGAGAAGTCGGTGATCCGCCTGCCATCGTTCGAGAAGGTGCGCAACGACCCGGTGCTCTACGCCCACGCCAACCGCGTGCTGCACCTGGAGACCAACCCGGGCAACGCCCGCGCCCTGGTGCAGAAACATGGCGAGGTGGATGTGTGGTTCAACCCGCCACCCATTCCCATGACCACCGAAGAGATGGACTACGTGTTCGGCATGCCCTATGCGCGCATCCCGCACCCGGCGTATGGCAAGGAGCGCATCCCGGCCTACGAGATGATCCGCTTCTCGGTGAATATCATGCGTGGCTGCTTCGGTGGCTGCACCTTCTGCTCGATCACCGAGCACGAAGGCCGGATCATCCAGAACCGCTCCCACGAGTCGATCCTGCACGAGATCGAGGAGATGCGCGACAAGGTGCCGGGCTTCACCGGCGTGGTCTCCGACCTCGGCGGGCCAACCGCCAACATGTACCGCATCGCCTGCAAGAGCCATGACATCGAGAAGCACTGCCGCAAGCCGTCGTGCGTGTTCCCGGGCATCTGCGAGAACCTCAACACCGACCACAGCTCGCTGATCGAGCTGTACCGCAAGGCCCGTGCCCTGCCGGGGGTGAAGAAGATCCTGATCGCCTCGGGCCTGCGCTACGACCTGGCGGTGGAGTCGCCGGAATACGTGCGTGAGCTGGTCACCCACCACGTCGGCGGTTACCTGAAGATCGCCCCGGAGCACACCGAGCGTGGTCCGCTGGACAAGATGATGAAGCCGGGCATCGGCACCTACGACCGCTTCAAGCGCATGTTCGAGAAGTTCTCGAAAGAGGCGGGCAAGGAGCAGTACCTGATTCCTTACTTCATCGCTGCCCACCCGGGCACCACCGACGAAGACATGATGAACCTGGCCCTGTGGCTCAAGGGCAACGGCTTCCGCGCCGACCAGGTGCAGGCGTTCTACCCCTCGCCGATGGCTTCGGCCACGGCCATGTACCATTCGGGCAAGAACCCGCTGCGCAAGGTCACCTACAAGAGCGAAGGGGTGGAGATCGTCAAGAGCGAGGAGCAGCGCCGCTTGCACAAGGCGTTCCTGCGTTATCACGATCCGAAGGGCTGGCCGATGCTGCGCGAAGCGCTGCAGCGCATGGGCCGCGCCGACCTGATCGGGCCGGGCAAGCACCAGCTGATCCCGCTGCACCAGCCGGCGACCGATACTTATCAGAGTGCGCGGCGCAAGAACTCGACCCCGGCCGGCAGCCACAAGGTGGGCAAGGACCAGAAGATCCTCACCCAGCACACCGGCCTGCCGCCGCGCGCCAGCGATGGCAGCAAGCCGTGGGACAAACGCGAGAAGGCCAAGGCCGAGGCATTCGCCCGCAATCAGCAGGCGGCCAAGGAGCGCAAGGAAGCGGCCAAGGGTGGTGGAGGCAAGGGCAAGAAGCCGCGCCAGCCGGTGATTCCGCGCTAACGCCAGTGGCAGGATAGTCCTTGGTGGGAGCGGGCTTGCCCCGCGATTGCAATGTTGGACTCACCATCGCAATCGCGGGACAAGCCCGCTCCCACAAGGCCGATGTTTGCCGGGATCAATCAGGCTGCTTGTCGACCCACTTCGGCACCACTGGCGCAACGAAGCTGTCCATCCCGTCCAGCAGCTCATCCGGCTGCTCCCCGAGCAACAGCATCGCCCGATGTTGCGGCCGTACGAAGCCTTCCTCGACGGTATGGTCGAGGAACCCGCCGAGCTTGGCATAGAACCCATTCACATCCAGCAGCCCCAGCGGCTTGGCGTGATACCCCAGTTGCCCCCAGGTCCACACCTCGAACAGCTCCTCCAGCGTGCCCAGGCCACCCGGCAGGGCGATGAAGGCGTCGCTGAGCTCGGCCATGCGCGCCTTGCGTGCATGCATGCCGTCGACCACCTCCAGGCGGGTCAGGCCCTTGTGGCCGATCTCGGCGTTCATCAGGCTTTGCGGAATGATACCGATGACTTCGCCACCGGCGGCCAGCGTGGCATCGGCGACGGTGCCCATCAGGCCGACCGCGCCACCGCCGTAGACCAGGGTCAGGCCACGGCGAGCGATGGCCTGGCCCAAGGCCACGGCGGCTTCGCGATAGGCGGGGTTGGCACCAATGCTGGCGCCACAGAAGACACAAACGGAACGTACAGGCATTGCTTATCTCCCTTTACATGCGTGCACAGGGTAAGGCGCATGCCTGTCGCTTCCAAGGGGGATCATTCGGGGCGGGAGAACTCGCAGAGGGCGCCACTGGCGCCGTGGGCATAGGCGGCGAGCAGGCTGTTCATGAAACTGGAAAGGGACATTTCATTCAACTCCTAAATGAGAGGTTGTCCCATCGTCTATCAAGAGGGCATGATGTGCTCTTTGATTGGTTGTATACAATCCATTGAACAAATCTACTGCCTGACGACTTGACACCCCTTGACCCACATCAGGTACGGGCGTCCTGTTTTCAGGCAGTCTCGCAATTGATAAAACCCTGCCAAGGAGATTCATGATGTTTGCGAAAGCTGTAGCGGTATCCCTGCTGACCCTCGCCAGCGCCTCTGTCTTTGCAGCCGACTGCAAGGTCACCGTCGACTCGACCGACCAGATGTCGTTCAACACCAAGGAATTCACCGTCGACAAGAGCTGCAAGACCGTCGAGATCGAACTGACCCACGGTGGCAGCCTGCCGAAGAACGTCATGGGCCACAACCTGGTCATCAGCAAGACCGCCGACATGCAGGCCATCGCCACCGAAGGCATGGCGCAAGGCCTGGACAAGGATTACATCAAGGCTGACAACGCCAATATCATCGGCCACACCAAGATGATCGGTGCCGGCGAAAAAGACACCATCAAGCTCGACACTTCCAAGCTGGAAGCCGGCGGCGACTACAGCTTCTTCTGCACCTTCCCGGGCCACATCTCGATGATGAAGGGCAAGGTTGTCGTCAAGTAAGCCAAGCCTGAAGTAGCAGCGTGGGAGCGGGCTTGCCCGCGATGGCGATGGTGAATCCACCACGTCATCGTAGGGCAAGGCCGCTCCCACAGTTGTTTCTAGGCCTGATCAAGGCGCGAACGGCAACTCGCGCTTGTGCTGGGTCTTGCGGTAGGTGGCGACGATGATGTCGAACGCCTCCTGGCTTACCGGCTCACCGTGCAGGAAGGCGTCGATCTGCTGGTAGGTCACGCCGTGGGACGCTTCGTCCGGCTTGCCCGGTTCGAGGTCTTCCAGGTCTGCGGTCGGTACTTTCTCCACCAGCGATTCCGGCGCGCCAAAGCTGCGCGCAATGGCCCGTACCTGGTTTTTCACCAGCCCGCTCAGCGGTGCCAGGTCGCAAGCGCCGTCACCGAACTTGGTGAAGAAACCCATCACCGCCTCGGCGGCGTGGTCGGTGCCGATCACCAGGCCCGCGCGGGCGCCAGCGACCGTGTACTGGGCGACCATGCGCGTGCGTGCCTTGACGTTGCCGACGACGAAGTCGACCAGGGTCGGCGAGCCGTTTTTCAATTCCTCGACTTCCGCCGCCAGGGCCTTTACGGCCGGGGCGATGTCGATGGTGTGCACCTCGTCGGCCTTGATCACCTCCAGGCAGGCCTGGGCGTCGTGCTCGTCGTGCTGCACGTGGTACGGCAGGCGTACGGCGATGAAGGTATAGGCCTTGTCGCCGGTTTCGGCGCGCAGTTCGTTGATGGCGCGCTGGGCGAGCAGGGCGGCGGTCAGCGAGTCGACACCGCCGCTGATGCCCAGCACCAGGGTCTTGAGCCGGGCATTGGCCAGGCAGTCCTTGATGAACGCCACGCGCCGGGCCACTTCCTGCTCGAGGGCGGCGGCATCGGCGAACGGCGGCTGCACCTTGAGCGCCTGGGCAATCTCTTGCTGAACGGCTTGCATGGGTTACTCCTTGCTGGGGACTTTGAATACATGGCGCATATAGGCGACGAAGTTTTCGTCACGGCATTGCGTCTTGGCGGCTTCGTCGGAGATCTTCGCCACCGGCGAGCCGTTGCAGTCGGTCATTTTAAGCACGATGTTCATCGGCGCCACGCCGGGGATGTCGCAGGTCAGGTTGGTGCCGATGCCAAAGCTCACGTTGATGCGCCCACGCAGGGCCCGGAAGATCTCCAGCGAGCGGGTCAGGTTCAGGCCATCGGAGAACACCAGGGTCTTGGTCATCGGGTCGATACCGAGCTTCTGATAATGGGCGATGGCCTTTTCCGCCCAGGCCACCGGCTCGCCCGAGTCGTGGCGCAGGCCATCGAACAGCTTGGCGAAGTACAGGTCGAAATCCTTCAGGAAGGCATCCATGGTGATGCAGTCGGTCAGGGCGATGCCAAGCAGCCCCCGGTACTCGCGCACCCAGCAGTCCAGGGCGGCGATCTGGCTGTCGATCAGCCGTGGACCGAGCTGCTGGTGGGCCATGATCCATTCGTGGGCCATGGTGCCCAGGGGCTTGATATCCAGTTTCCATGCCAGGTCGACGTTGCTGGTGCCGACGAAGCGCCCCGGGAAGTCGTCGCGCAACACCTGCACCACCTCGGCCTGTACTCGGCTGGAGAAGCGTCGGCGGGTACCGAAGTCGGCCACCTGCAGTTCGGCCAGCTCGTCGTCGCTGGCGTGGGCGCGCAGCCAGTCGAACTTGCGGTGCAGCTGGTCGCGGGCTTCGGCCAGGCGCATGCGCGGGTGCAGGTGGCGGTTGCGCACTTCGCTGATGATGGCCAGCAGCGGCACTTCGAACAGGATCACGTGCAGCCAGGGGCCTTTCAGGCGCAGGCACAGCTGGTCGTTCTCGATGCCGATACGCACATAGCGCAGGTTGAAGCGGAACAGGCGCAGGAAGCGCAGGAAGTCTGGCTTGAGGAAACTGATGCGTTCGAGGAAGGCCAGTTGGCCGTCATCCAGGGTCAGCTCGCTGAGCAGCTCGAGCTGGTTGCGGATCTCGCCCAGGTAGGGGCGCAGGTCCTCGCCGTTGCGGCAGCGGAACTCCCATTCGACATCGGCGTCCGGGTAGTTGTGCAGGACGCCCTGCATCATCGTGAGCTTGTAGAAGTCGGTGTCGAGCAGGTTGTGCACGATGCGCTCGGCGAATGCGCTCTCGCTCATCAGGGGGAAGCTCCAAGGCGGGCAATGGCGGCCATTGTGCCAGATCGCGGGGCAAGCCCGCTCGCACGCCGCCCGCGATCTTGGCCTTTGCAGGTAATTTCCCGTGCGCCAGCTAGCCTTCAAACAGTGCTCCCTGTAGCAGTCGCGCACCAGTGGTGTGCAGTTCGGTGACGTCCGCTGTTACAGGTCGGTTGCACGTTAACACTTGCAAGGGTTGCAATGATGGCGCTCGCAGGTTGCTCCTTGTCTAGGCGTGTCGGTAGCGCTCGCTGCGCACTAGACGGTTGCACGCTCAATAAAGAAAAGGCCGTCGGTCGCCTCTGTTCTCCCCCTCTCGTGTGTTTTCCCGGAAGACAAAACCAATGGCACGGCCCTTGCTCGGAGCACAGGGCTGAGAAGTTGTAGTGCCAACCAAAAAAAATACTCTAGGAGCACCACCTCATGTCGCAGACGTTTTACAAGAAAGGTTTCCTGGCACTGGCCGTGGCCACCGCACTAGGTGTTTCTTCGTATGTTCAGGCCGACATCAAGATCGGCGTCGCGGGTCCCATGACCGGGGCCAACGCAGCGTTTGGCGAGCAGTACATGAAAGGTGCGCAGGCAGCGGCCGATGTGATCAACAAAGCCGGTGGCGTCAACGGCGAGAAGATCGTCCTGGTCAAGGGCGATGACGCTTGCGAGCCGAAACAGGCCGTGTCGGTGGCCAACCGCCTGGTCGATCAGGACAAGGTGGCGGGCGTGGTCGGTCACTTCTGCTCCTCCAATACCATCCCCGCGTCCGAGGTCTACGACGAGGCCGGCGTGATCGCCATCACTCCCGGCTCCACCAACCCGCAGGTGACCGAGCGCGGCCTGTCCGCGATGTTCCGCATGTGCGGCCGTGACGACCAGCAGGGCATCGTCGCCGGCAACTACATCGTCGATGTGCTCAAGGGCAAGAAGGTCGTGGTGCTGCACGACAAGGACACCTATGGCCAGGGTCTGGCCGACGCGACCAAGGCGCAGCTGACCAAACGCGGTGTCACGCCCGTGCTGTACGAAGGCCTGACCCGTGGCGAGAAGGACTTCAGTGCCGTGGTCACCAAGATCCGCGCCGCCGGTGCCGATGTCGTCTACTTCGGCGGCCTGCACCCGGAGGCCGGCCCGCTGGTACGCCAGCTGCGCGAGCAGGGCCTGAAGGATGTGGCGTTCATGTCCGACGACGGCATCGTCACCGACGAACTGGTGGCCACCGCCGGCGGCGCCCAGTACACCAATGGCGTGTACATGACCTTCGGCGCCGACCCGCGCCTGCTGCCCGACAGCAAGGCGGTGGTCGAGGAGTTCCGCAAGAACGGCACCGAGCCTGAAGGCTACACCCTGTACGCCTACGCTTCGGTCCAGGCGCTGGCCGCCGCCTTCAACGGCGCCAAGTCGAACAAGGGCGAGGACGCCGCCAAGTGGCTCAAGGCCAACCCGGTCAAGACCGTCATGGGCGAGAAGAAGTGGGACCAGAAGGGCGACCTGACCGTCTCCGACTACGTGGTCTATCAGTGGGATGCCAACGGCAAGTACCACCAGCTGGAAAAACAAAAATAAAAACGGCCAACGGCCCGCGTGCGTTTTGCACCGGGCCTTGCCCCCGCGGTACCTGTCTTTGTCCGTAGATGTGCACAGTTCTGCGCTGCGAGGGCCGCTGCATCCGGGCCCTGCGTGGTCGGCGCTCGTGCAATCTCAATCAGGTGAGATTGCGTTATGGATGGTATTTTCCTGCAGCAACTGGTCAACGGCCTGACCCTCGGGTCGGTCTATGGCCTGATCGCCATCGGCTACACAATGGTCTATGGCATCATCGGCATGATCAACTTCGCGCACGGCGAGGTGTACATGATCTCCGCGTACCTCGCGGCGATCAGCCTGGCATTGCTGGCCTATTTCGGCATCGAGTCGTTTCCGCTGCTGATGCTGGGCACCCTGTTGTTCACCATCGTCGTCACCGGCGTCTATGGCTTCACCATCGAACGCATCGCCTACAAACCCCTGCGCAACTCCACCCGCCTGGCGCCCTTGATCAGCGCCATCGGCATTTCGCTGATCCTGCAGAACTACGCGCAGATCAGCCAGGGCGCTCGCCAGCAAGGCGTGCCGACCCTGCTCGAAGGCGCCATGCGCGTCGAAGTGGGCACCGGCTTCGTACAACTGACCTACACCAAGATCTTCATCCTCGTGGCCGCCTTCGTCGGCATGGGCCTGCTGACCTACGTGATCAAGTACACCAAGCTCGGGCGCATGTGCCGGGCCACGCAGCAAGACCGCAAGATGGCCTCGATCCTGGGCATCAACACCGACCGGGTGATTTCCTACGTGTTCGTCATCGGTGCGGTGATGGCCGCGCTGGCCGGCGTGCTGATCACCATGAACTACGGCACCTTCGACTTCTACGCCGGCTTCATCATCGGCATCAAGGCGTTCACCGCCGCGGTGCTCGGCGGCATCGGCTCGCTGCCGGGGGCCATGCTCGGCGGGATCATCCTGGGGATTTCCGAATCGTTGTTCTCCGGCCTGATCAACTCCGACTACAAGGACGTATTCAGCTTCTCGCTGCTGGTGATGATCCTCATCTTCCGCCCCCAAGGCCTGCTGGGTCGCCCGCTCGTGGCTAAGGTGTGAAACATGTCTGCTGCCAATACTGCCTCTGCTTCGCAAACCAAGGGTTTCGACCTTAAACGCAGCCTGCTGGAGACCATCGTCGCCGGCCTGCTGGCCCTTATCGTCTTCGGCCCCGTCGTCGGCGTGGTGCTCGATGGCTACACCTTCAACGCCGAACCCGCCCGCGTGGCCTGGCTGGTCGGCGGCGTGATGATCGGGCGTTTCATCCTCAGCCTGTTCCTGCAGACCTCGACCGGCCAGCGCATGCTCCAGGGCTTCGACAGCGGCGGTTCCGGCGTGCATGTGCTGGCGCCGAACTACAAGTCGCGCCTGCGCTACATCATCCCGGCGCTGATCGTCATCGCCATCGTGTTCCCGATCTTCGCCAACAAGTACCTGCTGACCGTGGTCATCCTCGGCCTGATCTACGTGCTGCTGGGCCTGGGCCTGAACATCGTGGTCGGCCTGGCCGGCCTGCTCGACCTGGGGTATGTGGCGTTCTACGCCATCGGCGCCTACGGCCTGGCGCTGGGTTACCAGTACCTGGGCCTGGGCTTCTGGAGCGTGCTGCCGCTGGCGGCCATCGCCGCCGCCCTGGCCGGGTGCATACTCGGCTTCCCGGTATTGCGCATGCACGGCGACTACCTGGCCATCGTCACCCTCGGCTTCGGTGAGATCATCCGCCTGGTGCTGAACAACTGGCTGTCGTTCACCGGTGGCCCCAACGGCATGCCGGCGCCTTCGCCGACCTTCCTGGGCCTGGAGTTCGGCCGCCGGGCCAAGGACGGCGGGGTGCCGATCCACGAGTTCTTCGGCTTCGAATACAACGCCAACCTCAAGTTCGTGTTCATCTACGCGGTGCTGTTCCTGGTGGTGCTGGCGGTGCTGTACATCAAGCACCGGCTGACCCGCATGCCGGTGGGTCGCGCCTGGGAAGCCCTGCGCGAAGACGAGATCGCCTGCCGTTCGATGGGCCTGAACCATGTGCTGGTCAAGCTCTCGGCGTTCACCCTCGGTGCTTCCACCGCCGGTTTGGCCGGGGTGTTCTTCGCCACCTACCAGGGTTTCGTCAACCCGTCGTCGTTCACCTTCTTCGAGTCGGCGCTGATCCTCGCCATCGTCGTGCTCGGCGGCATGGGTTCGACCGTGGGCGTGGTGATCGCCGCCTTCGTGCTGACCGTGGCCCCGGAGCTGCTGCGCAGCTTCTCGGAATACCGGGTACTGCTGTTTGGCGTGCTGATGGTGCTGATGATGATCTGGCGACCGCGTGGGCTGATCCGCATCAGCCGTACCGGTGTAGTTCCGCGTAAAGGAGTGGCGCCATGAGCGACGAAATCATTCTGTCGGTCGACAACCTGATGATGCAGTTCGGTGGGATCAAGGCGCTCAGCGATGTCAGCCTGCAGGTCAAGCGCAACCAGATCTTCGCCCTGATCGGTCCCAACGGCGCCGGCAAGACCACCGTGTTCAACTGCCTGACCGGCTTCTACAAGGCCAGCGGCGGGCGCATCGAGCTGAACGTGCGCGGCAGCCACACCAACGTCATCCAGCTGCTCGGCGAGCGCTTCCAGGCGGCGGACTTCGTCTCGCCGGCGCGCTTCGCCAACCGCCTGTACTACAAGATGTTCGGCGGTACCCACCTGGTCAACCGCGCAGGTCTTGCACGGACTTTCCAGAACATCCGGCTGTTCAAGGAAATGTCGGTGGTGGAGAACCTGCTGGTAGCCCAGCACATGTGGGTCAACCGCAACCTGCTGGCCGGCGTGCTCAACACCCCGGGCTACCGCAAGGCCGAGAGCGACGCGCTGGACCATGCGTTTTACTGGCTGGAGGTGGTCGACCTGGTCGACTGCGCCAACCGCCTGGCCGGTGAACTGTCGTACGGCCAGCAGCGCCGCCTGGAGATCGCCCGGGCCATGTGCACGCGGCCGAAGATCATCTGCCTGGACGAGCCGGCCGCGGGCCTCAACCCTCAGGAAACCGAAGCGTTGAGCCGCATGATCCGCGTGCTGCGCGACGAGCATGACATCACCGTGGTGCTGATCGAACACGACATGGGCATGGTCATGAGCATCTCCGACCACATCGTCGTGCTCGACCACGGCAACGTGATCGCCGAGGGCACGCCGCAGGACATCCGCCACAACCCGACGGTGATCGCCGCCTACCTGGGTGCAGACGAAGAGGAGCTGATATGAGTGCGCCCATTCTCGAGTTGAAGGACCTGGATGTGTTCTACGGGCCGATCCAGGCCCTGAAGAAAGTCTCGATGCACATCAACGAAGGCGAAACGGTGAGCCTGATCGGCGCCAACGGCGCGGGCAAGTCGACGCTGCTGATGTCGATCTTCGGCCAGCCACGGGCGGCCTCCGGGCAGATCGTCTATCGCGGCACCGACATCACCCGCAAGTCGTCGCACTACATTGCCTCCAACGGCATCGCCCAGTCCCCGGAAGGGCGCCGGGTATTCCCCGACATGACCGTCGAGGAGAACCTGATGATGGGTACCATTCCGATTGGCGACAAGCATGCCGGGGAGGACATGCAGCGCATGTTCGAGCTGTTCCCGCGTCTCAAGGAGCGGCGCAACCAGCGCGCCATGACCATGTCTGGCGGTGAACAGCAGATGCTCGCCATCGCCCGGGCGCTGATGAGCCGGCCCAAGCTGTTGCTGCTCGATGAGCCGTCGCTGGGCCTGGCGCCGATCGTGGTCAAGCAGATCTTCTCGACCCTGCGCGAGCTGGCGCAGACCGGCATGACCATCTTCCTGGTCGAGCAGAATGCCAACCATGCGTTGAAGCTGTCGGACCGGGCCTATGTGATGGTCAATGGGCAGATCCGCATGACCGGGACGGGGCAGGAGCTGTTGGTCAACGAGGAGGTGCGCAACGCTTATCTAGGCGGGCACTGATCTAACTCAGCAAAGATCGCGGGGCAAGGTCTGTGGGAGCGGGCTTGCCCCGCGATGCGTTTTATGCCAGGCGGCAGATGTGGACAACTTGTCGCATATCTTTCTTGAAGCACTCTACAACCGCACTGCAAACCCTTGTTTCCACAGGTGGAAAACTTTCCACGGATTATGTGGAACCGCCTGTGGAAAACATGGTGGCACCTTGCTCAAGCCCTTGTGTACCAACGCCTCCAAGGATTTGTTCGTTTTTTGATCAGGTCTTGCTTGTGCATGATTTCCTGAGGGTTTTTAGCAGTAGCGCGGTTCATCCACAGCTTTACGAATTCTGTGGATAAGTCTGTGAAGAAACCTTGGACAGACCGCCACAGACGGCAGGTTGAAAGCGTTGCGCCATCACGGGCAGATGTCCACAGCAGGCAAAGGTTCCCTGGAACCGACGAGTTGCCCCCAATCTGTGGGGAAAGCCTTGTGGATAAGATGCGCATAGCCTGACGAAAGCCCGCAATCACGGGGCTTTCCAGCGTCTGTACGTTTTTTGACCAGCCGCTGAAACGGTTGTCGACAACGCTTGCGCCGGGCATGCTGCAAGGCCTGCCGAGCACACCCAAGGAGAAGAGCATGACGTCCACCGTATTCATCACTGGCGCAACTTCCGGCTTCGGTGAGGCCACCGCCCGCCGTTTCGCCGATGCCGGCTGGAAGCTGGTGCTGACTGGCCGTCGCAAGGAACGCCTGGACGCGCTGTGCGCCGAACTCTCGGCCAAGACCGAGGTGCATGCCCTGGTGGTCGATGTGCGTGATCGCCAGGCCATGGAGGCCGCCATCGCCAGCCTGCCGCCGAGCTTCGACAAGCTTCAGGGCCTGGTCAACAACGCCGGCCTGGCACTGGGGGTGGATGCGGCGCAGAACTGCAGCCTGGACGACTGGGAAACCATGGTCGACACCAATATCAAGGGCCTGATGTACACCACCCGCTTGCTGCTGCCGCGCCTGATCGCTCATGGCCGCGGCGCGTCGATCCTCAACGTCGGGTCGGTGGCGGGCAACTACCCGTACCCGGGCGCGAATGTGTATGGCGGCACCAAGGCCTTCGTCGGCCAGTTCTCGCTGAGCCTGCGCTGCGACCTGCGCGGCACGGGCGTGCGGGTGAGCAACATCGAGCCGGGATTGTGCGAGAGCGAGTTCTCGCTGGTGCGTTTCGGTGGCGACCAGGCCAAGTACGACGCTACCTACGCCGGGGCCGAGCCGATCCAGCCACAGGATATCGCTGAAACCATCTTCTGGATTCTCAACCAGCCGGCACATATCAATATCAACAGCCTTGAGCTGATGCCGGTGAGCCAGGACTGGGCGGGGTTCTCGATCGACCGGTCGGCGAAAGGTTGATTCGCCGATGATTGCGGGGCAAGCCCGCTCCCACGATGGCGTGGGAGCGGGCTTGCCCCGCGATTGCGTCAGATCAGGCGCTGCAAGCCTTCCAGGCAGGTTGCCAGGTGATACGGCGTAGTCGATGGCATGTCGTGGCGGCTGACCGCGCCATTACCATCACGGCACTCATGCCAGCCACCGTCATGCAGGAATCGCGACTCTAGCGCCTGTAGCTGCTCCAGCAGCCGCGCTTCGCTTCCCGGCCGCAGGGCCAACGCCCGCAGGTACTCCGCCTGGGCCCAGATACGCTGGGTCGCGTCGATCACCTTGCCGTCCACGTCCAGCATCGCCAGCACCGCAGCATCCTTCACGCCACACTGTCCGGCGAAGTCGAAGGCCCGCTCGATGGAGGCATGCAGCGCAGTACCGCGCAGCAACTCGGAAGTGTCGAGCAGGTAGAACCATTCGAACTGGTGGCCCGGCTCGAACCAGTTATCCACAGCCCCGCGCGGCTTCTCCAGCATCAAGCCATGGATCGGTTCGATGAACTGCGCCTGCAGCGCTTCGCACAGCTGCATTAGCGAATCGCGAACGTCCTCGTCCTCACGGACGGCCAGCACCTGCAGGAAGGCCTCGGCCAGGTGCATCTGCGGGTTCTGCAATGGGCCGCTGCCCAGGTCCGACCAATCCTCACCCAGGCTGGCCTCGTACAGGCCGTCGTCGCGGGCGAACTGCTCGTGGATCACCTCGAGGGCGCCATTGAGCGTGGCTTCCACCAGCCCCTCGCCGACCTTGCCCAGGTAATGGGCACAGGCGAAGACGATGAAGGCATGGGTGTAGAGGTCCTTGCGCCGGTCCAGTGGCTTGCCCTGGGCATCGATGCTGTAGAACCAGCCGCCGTGCTCGGCGTCGTGGAAGTGCTTTTGCAACGAACGGAACAATGCCGCGGCGCGTTCGGCCGCGCCGGGTAGTTCGATGCGGCTGCTGAACAGGTACAGCTGGCGGGCGCAGGCCATGGCCCGGTAGCGTTGCACCGGCAGTGGCCGGTGCTGGGTATCGAGGGCCTCGTATGGCAGGGCCATGTCGGCGTTCCAGCCCGGGCCTTGCCACAGCGGCACGATGCGCTCGACGAAGTGCTGTTGGAAACGGGTCAGTGCGGGACGGGGGTCGGACATGGTGGCGCTCGTGGACGGTCGGGCAGGGCGCCATGGTAGCAGCTAGCGGCAAGCTGCAAGCTGCAAGCTGCAAGAAAAAACGAGGGTATGTCCTCTGTTGCTCTTAACTTGCAGCTAGCAGCTAGCCGGGATTGCCCAGTCCCTGCCAGTGCCGCGCACCGACGAAGATGAAGCGCAGCTGCTGGGTGATTTTTTCCTGCGCCGTCAGCGCCTGTGGGTGACCCGGCTCGGGGCTGTCGATCAGTTCGGGCAGGGTGGCGAACACGGTCTTGACCACCAGGTCGGCCATCACCGCCAGGGCGGCGCCGTCCAGGTGCTGCCAGCGCGGCATGCGCGCAAGGTCGGTGGACAGGTCGCTGCTGATGTCCTGGCGCAGGCGGGCGATGGCTTGGCGCACTGGCTGCGAGCCACCGTATTGCTCGCGGGCGAGGAACAGGAATTGCGCCCGATGGGCGATGACCACATCGAGGAAGATGCGCACCGAGGCATCGGTGATGCCACCCAGTTCGAATTCGTTATGGCGCACCAGGCGGATGGTCTGGCGGAAGGTGGTGTCCACCTCGGCGACCAGGGCCAGGCCCAGGGCGTCCATGTCGGGGAAGTGGCGGTAGAAGCCGGTGGGCACGATGCCGGCGGCCTTGGCCACCTCGCGCAGGCTGATGCTGCCGAAACCACGGCCGCTCTCCATGAGCAGGCAGGCGGCATCCAACAGGGCCTGGCGGGTTTGTAGCTTCTGTTCGGCGCGCGGCAGCATGGGGCAGGCTTCTATGACGGTACGGCTGGGCATTCTGGATAGAAAAACGAAGCCCGGTCAATGGACCGGGCTTGGAGGGGAGCTGTTACCGCACGGAGGGTTGTTGTTTTCGGCCATGGCGATCAGCTCACACGGCTGAGTTCGACCAGGCGATCCGAGCCACCCTCGGCTACACGGTTGTTGCGTTCGTTGAGGCGATCCGAGCCACCTTCGGCGACGCGGTCGTTGCGTTCGATCAGGCGATCGGAGCCACCTTCGGCGACACGGTCGTTGCGTTCGATCAAGCGATCGGAGCCACCTTCGGCGACACGGTCATTGCGTTCGATCAAGCGATCAGAACCACCTTCGGCAACACGGTTGTTACGTTCGAGCAGGCGTTCGGCACCGCCTTCGGCCACGCGGCCTGCACGTTCCTGCAGGCGCTCGGCGCCACCTTCTGCCAGGGTGTTCAGCGGTTGGCTGACGGTGATGGCGCTGGAGCGCGACTCGGCGCTCAGGTGCTGGTCTTCGGCTGGCAGGGCGAAGGCGTTGGCAGCAAGTACGGACAGGGTCAGGCTCAGCAGCAGATGGCGTTTCATGATTCGGTGCTCCTCTGGGGGGCTGGAAAGTGGGTACGGAGCCAATGCTACGCCCGGTAACTCCAGAGAAAAGTTCATCAGGATAATGGTAACAATCGACGGCATTGATACTGTGCGTGGAGCGCTCTGGCTCAATGTTTTCGGCGATGCACCAAGCGTTGAGGCACGTCGGCTCCCCGGTAACACTGCCGCACTCCGTAGACCAAAAGCTGAGGAAATCGTCAGGAAAATCTTGGTTATCATGCTGCGCGGATTAAACCCGGCGGGTTTTCATCAGTCCGACATAATGAGTGCCATCGTCGCGCCGCCTTCCATGCAGTCAGGAGAATCACGCAATGACGCGCCCCGCCAGAATCATCGTCTGGACCTTCGCCACCCTGGCCACCCTGTTGGCAATACTGGTGGTGGTGATCGCCACCTTCGACTGGAACCGCGTCAAGCCGCTGCTCAACGAGAAAGTCTCCGAAGCCCTGCACCGGCCTTTCGCGATCAACGGCAACCTCGCCGTGCACTGGCGCACCGAACTCGAGGAGGGCGGCTGGCGTGCCTTCGTGCCCTGGCCGCACTTCACCGCCGAAGACCTGACCCTGGGCAACCCCGAATGGCTCAAGGAGCCGCGCATGGTCGGCCTGGAGCGAGTGGACTTCCGCCTGGCGCCGTTGCCGCTGATCGTCCAGCGCATCAGCATCCCGCGCATCGACCTGGTCAAGCCCAGTGCCAGCCTCACCCGCCTGGCCGATGGCCGGGCCAACTGGGTGTTCGACTTCGGGCCCAAGGATGAGCACGAGGAGCCGTCGAAGTGGGTGCTGGACATCGGCGCGATCGGCTTCGACCAGGGCAATGTCAGCTTCGACGACCAGACCCTGAAAACCAGCATGAAAGTGCAGGTCGACCCGCTGGGCAAGCCGATCCCGTTCAGCGATATCGTCGGCAAGGCGCGCGCCGAGAAGGCCGGCAATGCTCAGGACTATGCCTTTGGCTTCAAGGCCCAGGGGCGCTACAAGGGCCAGGCGGTGGCCGGCACCGGCAAGATCGGCGGCCTGCTGGCGCTGCAGGATGCCAGCCAGCCGTTCCCGCTGCAGGCCGACGTGCGCATCGGCGATACCCATGTCGCCCTTGCCGGTACCCTGACCGACCCCCGCAACCTGGGTGCCCTCGACCTGCGCCTGAAACTCTCCGGCAGCAGCTTGGGCAACCTCTACCCGCTGACCGGCGTGACCCTGCCCGACACTCCGCCCTACGCCACCGACGGCCACCTGAGCGCCAACCTGCATGACGCCGAGGGCGCGCATTTCCGCTATGAAGGCTTCAACGGCAAGATCGGCGACAGTGATATCCACGGCGACTTGGCCTTCGTCGCCAGCCAGCCCCGGCCGAAACTGTCCGGCAACCTGGTTTCCAATCAATTGCTGTTCAAGGACCTGGCGCCGCTGATCGGCGCCGACTCCAACAGCGAGCAGAAAGCCCGCGGCGGTGCCAGCAAGCAGCCGGCCGGCAAGGTGCTGCCGGTCGAGGAGTTCCGCACCGAGCGCTGGCGGGCCATGGATGCCGACGTGACCTTTGCTGGCAAGCGCATCGTGCACAGCGAGAAGCTGCCGTTCAACGACCTGTCCGCCCATGTGATCCTCGAGGACGGCCTGCTGCGTCTTGAGCCGCTGCGCTTCGGCGTGGCCGGGGGCAATCTCGACTCCAACATCCGCCTGGACGGACGCAGCACGCCATTGCAGGGACGTGCCCGGTTGACCGCGCGTGGCTTCAAGCTCAAGCAACTGTTCCCCAGCTTTGCGCCGATGCAGACCAGTTTCGGCGAACTCAATGGCGATGCCGATATCAGTGGTCGGGGCAACTCGGTGGCGGCACTGCTGGGGACCTCCAACGGGGATCTGCGCCTGCTGATCAACGATGGCGCGATCAGCCGCAGCCTGATGGAGATCGCCGGGCTCAATGTCGGCAACTACGTGATCGGCAAGCTGTTCGGCGATGAAGATGTGAAGATCAATTGCGCCGCAGCCGACGTGGGCATCAAGGATGGCCTGGCCACTACCCGCTTGTTCGTCTTCGACACCGAGAACGCGATCATCTACATCAACGGCACGGCCAACTTCGCCAGCGAGCAGTTGGACCTGAAGATCACCCCGGAATCGAAAGGGCTGCGTCTGTTCTCGCTGCGTTCGCCATTGTATGTGCGCGGGCCGTTCGCCAAGCCGAGTGCCGGCGTGCAGGCGGTGCCGCTGGCGCTGCGTGGCGCGGGGATGGTGGCGTTGGGGGTGGTGGCCGGGCCGGCGGCGGGGCTGCTGGCGCTGATCGCGCCGAGCAGTGGGGATGAGGCTAACCAGTGCACGCCGTTGTTGCAGCAGATGCGTGCTGGCAAGGCGCCGGCGGCGGCCGGCAAAGGTCATTGAGATTCGTGGGAGCGGGCTTGCCCCGCGATGGCACCGACGCCATCGCGGGGCAAGCCCGCTCCCACGTAGACCTTAGGATCAGAGGCCTTTCAACAGATCCGACATATCGTCCGCGTGCTCTTCTTCCTGGGCCAGGATATCCTCGAAGATGCGCCGCGTGGTCGGGTCCTTGTCGCCGATGTACTGGATGATCTCGCGGTAGCTGTCGATGGCGATGCGCTCGGCCACCAGGTCCTCCAGCACCATCTCCTTCAATGAACTGCCCGCCACATACTGGGCATGGGAGTTCTTGGTCAGGTTGTCGGGGTTGAAGTCCGGCTCGCCGCCCAGCTGCACGATGCGCTCGGCCAGCTTGTCGGCATGCTCGGCTTCCTGGGTGGCGTGCTCGAGGAATTCCGCGGCAGCGACGCTGGCCTTGATACCGCTGGCCATGAAGTAGTGACGCTTGTAGCGCAGCACGCAGACCAGCTCGGTGGCCAGCGACTCGTTGAGCAGGCGCAGGATCTTCTCGCGATCGGCGTGGTAACCCTCGGTCACCGCGCCTTGCTCGACATGCTGGCGGGCACGTTCGCGCAGGGTTTTCACATCGGTCAGTTCAGCGCTCATGTTCATCTCCGAAAGGATCAGGGTGGTCATGGGGTGTCATGCGCCGTGGACGGCGTCGCTGTCTTCCTGGCGTTGCTTGCAGGTCTTGAAGCCCTTGGCGTCGACATGGCCGGTGGCGTCGAAGCGCACGTAATAGGGCTGTTGCTGGCCGTCACGGTTGAGGATGTAGTCGTTGCAGGTGCCGCCGTGGGGCAGGTCGATGACATTCGACGGGCTGCCGCCGATGGCGATGACCTTCTGCATGGTCATGCCGTGTTCCACCTGCTTGACCAGTGGCTCGTCGCGGTAGGTGACGTAGTCCACCGGGTTTTCCGGGCGGCTGCCGCAGGCGGCGAGGGTGGCGCTTGCCAGAAGGATGGCCAGGGTCTGCTTGTACATGGTCCCGCTCCTTGCTCAGGGTCTGTTCTGCTTGGAACCGCGCGGCGCGCCGGGAGTTCGATTGCGAATGACACAGGGCGCGCTGTAGTGTGGGCCGGTCGTCCACGGAAGAGGGCAGGGTGATGAGTCAGGAGCTGGCCACGCGTTATCCACTGGTGCTGGTGCCGGGCATGCTCGGTTTCGTGCGCGCGCTGCTGTATCCCTACTGGTTCGGCATTGTTCCGGCGTTGCGCCGGGGCGGCGCGCAGGTGTATCCGGTGCAGGTGTCGCCGCTGCATTCCAGTGAGGTGCGCGGTGAGCAGCTATTGATCATCATCGAGGACATCTGCCGGCGAACGGGGGCCGAGAAGGTCAACCTGATCGGCCACAGCCAGGGCGCGCTCAGTGCCCGCTATGCGGCGGCGAAGCGGCCAGGCCGGGTGGTCTCGGTGACCTCGGTGGCCGGCCCTAACCATGGCTCGGAGCTGGCCGACCACCTTGAACGCACGGCGCCGGGCGACTCCGCCAAGGGGCGCATCCTCAAGGCCGTGCTGCATGGGTTCGCCGTGCTGCTGGGCTGGCTGGAGACCGGCTGGCGCCGGGATCCGCTGCCGATCGACGTGCATGCCTCGCACCAGTCGCTGACCAGCGCAGGGGTGGCGCTGTTCAACCAGGCTTATCCACAGGGGCTGCCCGAGGTCTGGGGTGGCGAGGGGCCGGCCGAGGTGAACGGCGTGCGTTACTACTCCTGGTCAGGCACCTTGCAGCCGGGTCGCACCGACCAGGGGCTGAACCGCTTCGACGGCAGCAATCGCTTCTGCCGTCTGTTCGCCCGTAGCTTCGTGCGCGAGAAGGGCCACTGCGACGGCATGGTCGGTCGCTTCAGCTCGCACTTGGGCCAGGTGATCGGCGACGACTATCCGCTCGACCATCTGGACATCGTCAACCAGTCCCTCGGCGCCGTGGGCAAGGGCGCCGAGCCGGTGCGGCTGTTCACCGAACATGCCGCGCGGCTCAAGGCCGTGGGGTTGTGACCGTACGACGTACTGGGGTTGTCCAGCGCTCGGCCAGCAGCACGCCGATCAGTGTCAGCAAGCCGCCGACCAGGTGATAACTGGCCAATTGCTCGTCCAGCACCACCGCCGCGATCACCGCCGTGACCACCGGCAGCAGGTTGAAGAACAGCGTGGTGCGGCTCGGGCCCAGGCGATGCACGGCCTGCATCCACACCCGCGGCGCCACCATCGAGGCCAGCAGGCCGGCATACAGCACCAGGCCGAGGTTATGGCCGTTCAGCCCGGTCTTCGGTGACAGCACGAACAGCGGCAGCAGCACCAGGATCGCCACCAGCACCTGCAGGTAGAGCAATTGCAGCGGCGGCAGGCGTAGCTGCCATTTCTTCAGCAGGAAGCTGTACAGCGCATAGGCGAGGGTGGCCACCAGCATCATCAGGTCGCCACTGTTCAGGCCCTGATGCAGCAGCGTGCCAGGCTGCCCGGCCGAGACGACTTCCAGCACGCCGAAGAACGACACGATCGCACCGAACAGCGCACCGTAGCTCAGGCGCTGGCCCAGCCAGGCGATGGACAGGGCCAGTGACATCAACGGCATCAGCGAGAGGATGATGCCCATGTTGGTGGCGCTGGTGATGCTGGCGGCGAAGTACGCCAGGCTCTGGTAGATGGCCATGCCCAGCACGCCCAGCACGAACACCTTGCCCAGGTGCGGGCGGATCGCCGCGCGGTTGCGCCAGACCTGGGGCAGCAGGAAGGGCGTGAACAGCAGGCCGGCCAGCAGCCAGCGGTAGAAGCCGATCTCGGCCGGGAAGATGGCGCCGGCGGACATCTTGGTGACCACGGTGTTGCCGGCCCAGATGAGGATGGCGATGAGGGGGAAGAGGTAGTTCATGATGATTCTCGAGTTGCGGTTGACCCGTGGGAGCGGGCTTGCCCCGCGATTGCGCCAGGTCAGGAAATGATCTTGGCCAGGCTGGTGCCATCGCGGGGCAAGCCCGCTCCCACGTTCTATGACGGCCATTATCGCTTGTCTGTTCGTGCGCCTATACTTCCATCCAGACAACCTACCCCGCGAAGCAGACAGCATGGCCCGCAAGTACCTCGACATTCCGCGCTTCGACCAGCTCCCGGCCCCGGTGTACTTTCGCTACGACGAATTCGGTGCCGACACCCACAGCGCCCCGCACCGTCACCCCTGGGGCCAGCTCAACTACGCGTCCCATGGCCTGATGCACCTGGACGTCGAAGGCCAGCGCTTCATCTCGCCGCCGCACTACGCCGTGTGGGTTCCGCCGGACACCGAACATGGCTGCTACAACCCCCAGGCCATCGTCTACCGCTCGGTCTACCTTGACCGCAGCCTGTGTGCCGGGCTGCCTGCACAACCCTGCAGCCTGGTGATCAGCGACATTCTCAAGGCGATCCTCGGCGACTTCGCCCGCCGTGACTTGCGCATCGCCCAGGACGAGCGTGACCAGCGCCTGGCGCAGGTGCTGCTCGACCAGTTGCACCTGGCGCAGGCCCAGACCTGCTACCTGCCATTCGCCCGCAGCGACAGCCTGCGCCAGGTGCTTGAAGGATTGCATGGCGAGCCCGGCGACAACCGCCCGCTGGCCCACTGGGCCGCGCAGGTGCATGTCAGCGAGCGCACCCTGGCGCGGCAGTTCCTGCGTGAACTGGGGATGAGCTTCGGCGAATGGCGCCTGCGCCTGCGCTTTCTACGCGCCATCGAGGCGCTCGAAGCGGGCACCGCGATTCAGGCTATCGCCTTCGACCTCGGCTACAGCAGCGCCTCGGCCTTTATCGCCATGTTCCAGCGCCAGGCCCGGTGCACGCCGGAACAGTACCGACGGCGGGCGCGGACAGAGATGTAAAAATTCTTGTCTACACTCAGCAGCGACGAGCGCGCATTCGGCGCGCAGGCAAGGAGACCACTCCATGAAGCTGCTGCACGTACCCCTGCTGGTGTTGGGCATGATGATCGCGGGGCAAGGATTTGCCGCCACCGCGCAACAGGAAAAGATGAAGACCTGCAACGCCGACGCCACCGCCAAGGCGCTCAAGGGCGACGAACGCAAGGCGTTCATGAGCACCTGCCTCAAGGCCAAGCCTGCCGCCACCCAGCAGGAGAAGATGAAAACCTGCAACGCCGACGCCACCACCAAGGCGCTCAAGGGCGACGAGCGCAAGACCTTCATGAGCGACTGCCTGAAGAAGAAATGACCTGCGCCTATGCCTCTGCCGTGAAGGCTGGCAGACTGCGGGACTTTCCGCTGTCTGCCGTCGAGGCTGTATGACCTTCACCCCCCGCCAGGTCACCCTGGCCAGCTGGATCATCGTCATGGCCGGCCTGTTGCTGGCGCTGCCCCTGAAGCTGCTGCCGAGCCTGCTCGCGGGCTTGCTGGTGTTCGAGCTGGTCAACATGCTCACGCCCAGGTTGCAGCCGTTGATCGCCGGGCAGCGCGCGCGCTGGCTGGCGGTGGCGCTGCTCGGCACATTGGTGGTGAGCACGCTCACCCTGCTGATTGCCGGCGCCTTCAGTTTCCTGCTGCATGAGGCCGAGAACCCCGGCGCCTCGCTGGACAAGTTCATGGGCCTGGTCGAGCGTGCCCGTGGCCAGTTGCCGCCGTTCATCGAAGCCTACCTGCCGGCCAGCGCCGCCGAGTTCAAGGTGGCCATCGGTGAATGGATCAAGAGCCACCTGAGCGACCTGCAACTGGTCGGCAAAGGCATGGCGCACATGTTCGTGACCCTGTTGATCGGCATGATCCTCGGCGCCATCGTCGCCCTGCAGCGCATCCCCGACATTTCCCGGCGCAAGCCCCTGGCCGCAGCCTTGTTCGAGCGCCTGAGCCTGCTGGTGCAGGCGTTTCGCAACATCGTCTTCGCGCAGATCAAGATCTCGCTGCTCAACACCTTCTTTACCGGCATCTTCCTCGCCGTGGTGTTGCCGCTGTTCGGCGTGCACCTGCCGCTGACCAAGACCCTGATCGTACTGACCTTCCTGCTCGGGCTGCTGCCGGTAATCGGCAACCTGATGTCCAATACCCTGATCACCATTGTCGGGCTGTCGCTGTCGATCTGGGTGGCGATGGCGGCGCTGGGGTACTTGATCGTTATCCACAAGGTCGAGTATTTCCTCAACGCGCGGATCGTTGGCGGGCAGATCAGTGCCAAGGCCTGGGAGCTGTTGCTGGCGATGCTGGTGTTCGAGGCGGCGTTCGGCCTGCCGGGGGTGGTGGCCGGGCCGATTTATTACGCCTACCTGAAGAGTGAGTTGAAGCGGGCTGAGCTGGTTTGAGATGTATTACCTGTGCCGGCCTCATCGCGGCTGAAGCCGCTCCTACAAGGACCACGCGTTTCCTGTAGGAGCGGCTTCAGCCGCGATGGGGCCGGCGCAAATGTCAGAGCACGCCGTAGCGCTTGCGCGCCTCGATCGCCAGGCCGCTGCCAATGCTGCCGAAGATATTGCCTTCCACATGCCGCGCATTGGGCAGCATCGCCGCCACGCTGTTGCGCAGCGCCGGAATGCCGCTGGAGCCGCCGGTGAAGAACACCGTGTCCACCTGGCTCTCGCTCACGCCGGCCTTGGCCAGCAGTTCGCTCACGCTGCCGCGCACGCGCTCAAGCAAACCGTCAATTGCATCTTCGAACAGTGCCCGGGTCAGCTCGGCCGACAGCTGCGGTTCGATCCGGCCAAAATCGATGCTCCGGCTGTCGCGCTCGGTCAGCTCGATCTTGCTGGCTTCCACTTCCATCGCCAGCCAGTGGCCGGCACGCTGCTCGATCAGCTTGAACAGGCGGTCGACGCCGAGGGTGTCCTCGATGTCGTAGCGCATGCTGCCCAGGGCCAGCTGCGATTTCTGCGAGTACAGGGCGTTGATGGTGTGCCAGGTGGCCAGGTTGAGGTGGTAGCTGGTGGGCATCAGCGCGCCGCTTTTCATCCGGCTGCCATAGCCGAACAGCGGCATCACACCTTGCAGGCTCAGCTGCTTGTCGAAGTCGGTGCCGCCGATGTGCACGCCGCCAGTGGCGAGGATGTCGTCCTGGCGCTCGGCCACCAGGTGGCGCTCGGGCGACAGGCGGATCAGGGTAAAGTCCGAGGTACCACCGCCGATATCGACAATCAGCACCAGCTCTTCTTGGCTGATGCCCGACTCGTAGTCGAAGGCCGCGGCGATCGGCTCGTACTGGAACGACACGTCCTTGAAGCCGATCTTGCGCGCAACGTCCGCCAGGGTATCCTCGGCCTCCTGGTCGGCGGCCGGGTCCTCGTCGACGAAGAATACCGGGCGGCCCAGCACCACCTGGTCGAATTCGCGGCCGGCATCGGCCTCGGCGCGCTTTTTCAGTTCGCCGATGAACATGCCCAGCAGGTCCTTGAACGGCAGGGCGCTGCCCAGCACGCTGGTGTCGTGCTTGATCAGCTTGGAGCCCAGCAGGCTCTTGAGCGAGCGCATCAGGCGGCCTTCGTAGCCCTCCAGGTACTCGTGCAGGGCCAGGCGGCCGTACACCGGGCGACGTTCCTCGATATTGAAGAAGACCACCGACGGCAGGGTGATCTTGCCGTCTTCCAGGGCGATCAGCGATTCGGCGCCAGGGCGGTGCCAGCCGACCGTGGAGTTGGAGGTGCCGAAGTCGATGCCGAGGGCACGGGCCGGGGATACGTCAGACATGGAGAAAGCTTCCGGAGGCAAAACGGCCGCGCAGTTTATGCCGTTCTGCGGCTAAATCAAGACCGGTCGTCTGCGATAGCGCAACCCCGGATGAACCTTGAAAGGCTATGCTTGACCCCAATCTTCTGTAGCAATACGTACATTCACATCGGTGATCCATAGATGGACTTCAAAGACTATTACAAGATACTCGGCGTCGAGGCGAGTGCGGACGACAAGGCGATCAAGGCCGCCTACCGCAAGCTCGCGCGCAAGTATCACCCCGACGTCAGCAAGGAGCGTGACGCCGAGGACAAGTTCAAGGAGGCCAACGAGGCCTACGAAGTGCTTGGCGACAAGGACAAGCGCGCCGAGTACGACGAGATCCGCAAGTATGGCGGCCAGCATGGCCGGCCGTTCCAGGCACCGCCTGGCTGGCAGTCCCGTGGCGGCAATGGCGGCGGCGGTGGCTTCGAGGGCGGCGATTTTTCCGATTTCTTCAGCTCGATCTTCGGCGCCCGGGGTGGCAACCCCTTCGGTGGCGGCGGTGGCCGGCAACAACGCAGTGCCGGCAGGCGAGGGCAGGACGTGGAACTGGAACTGGCGGTGTTCCTCGAAGAGACCTTGAACAAGGAATCCAAGCAGATCAGCTTCCAGGTGCCGCAAACCAATGCCGCCGGGCAGCGCACCGGGTTCACCACGAAAACGCTGAACGTGAAGATCCCCGCCGGGGTGACCGACGGCGAGCGCATCCGCCTCAAGGGCCAGGGCGCGCCAGGTGTCGGCGGTGGCGCCAATGGCGACCTGTTCCTGACCATCCGCATGGCACCGCACCCGCTGTTCGATGTCGAAGGTCACGACCTGATCATCACCGTGCCGCTGGCACCGTGGGAGGCTGCGCTCGGCGCCAAGGTGGCCGTGCCGACCCTGACCGGCAAGATCAACCTGACCATCCGCCCCGACAGCCAGAGCGGCCAGCGCCTGCGGGTCAAGGGCATGGGCCTGCTGAACAAGCAGGGCGAGCGCGGCGACCTGTACGCCCAGCTCAAAGTCGTGATGCCCGCCCAATCCGATGACGCAACTCGCGCACTGTGGACTCAGCTCTCCGAGAAAGCCGCGTTCAATCCGAGGACTCAATGGAGTAAGTGATCATGAGCAGCACCCTGATCGTTCAACTGGACATGCGTACCCTTTGCCAGGAAGCCGACCTCACGGCCGATTGCGTGATCGAGATCGTCGAGCACGGCATTGTTGAACCTTCGGGGCGAACGCCGGAGGAATGGGTGTTCGACGACCGCGCACCGGTCACCCTCAAGCGCGCGGTGAAGCTGCATGATCAGCTGGAGCTCGAGTGGGAAGGGGTGGCGCTGGCGCTGGAGTTGCTGGAAGAAGTGCAGCAGTTGCGCAGCGAGAACCATATGCTACGCCAACGGTTGGGCCGGTTTACCCAGCTGTGAACGTTGTGGGGCCGCACGGCGGCCCCTCGGGTTTCACGGCTGTGCCCCTGGATTGAGCATCAATTGCATGAACGTCAGGTCCAGCCACCGGCCGAACTTCACGCCCACCTGCGGCATCTGCCCGGTCACCACGAACCCCAGCCGCTCATGCAGGCGCACCGACGCGGCATTGCCGCTTTCGATGGCGGCGACCATCACATGCTTGCCACAGCCCCTGGCCCGTTCGACCAGTGCTGCCATCAGCACCGGGCCCAGACCTTTGCCGCGTTGGTCGCCACGGATGTACACCGAATGTTCGACCGTATGGCGGAAGCCCTCGAAGACGCGCCAGTCGCCGAACGAGGCGTAACCGAGCACGCCGCTGTCATCCACCGCGACCAGGATCGGATAACCCTGCTGCGCACGGGCCTCGAACCAGGCCAGGCGATTGGCCAGGTCCACCGGGGTTTCGTTCCAGATTGCCGTGGTGTTGCGTACGGCGTCGTTGTAGATGTCGAGGATGCCCGGCACGTCGTCGATCAGGGCGTCGCGGATCTGGTAACTCATGACAGCGTCTCGCAAGGGAAGTGATTGCAGATTAAATGGTAACCAGGCCGCGCACACCTTCGGCCTGCATGTTTTCGCCCCGGCCGCGCTGGACGATCTCGCCGCGGGCCATGACCAGGTAGTGGTCGGCCAGCTCTTCGGCGAAGTCGTAGAACTGCTCCACCAGCAGGATGGCCATATCGCCCCGGTCGGCGAGCTTGCGGATCACCGCGCCGATCTCCTTGATGACTGACGGCTGGATGCCTTCGGTGGGTTCGTCGAGGATCAGCAGGCGCGGTCGGCTGGCCAGGGCGCGGCCGATGGCCAGCTGTTGCTGCTGGCCGCCCGAGAGGTCGCCCCCTCGGCGCTGTTTCATCTGCTCCAGCACCGGGAACAATTCGTAGATGAACGCGGGTACCTCGCGTGCCTCGCGGGCGGGGAAGCGCGACAGGCCCATCAGCAGGTTTTCCTCGACGGTCAGGCGCGGGAAGATCTCGCGGCCCTGGGGCACGTAGGCGATGCCGGCCTGGACCCGTTGCTGGGGCTTGAGGGGGGTGATCGGCTTGCCTTCCCATTCCACGCGGCCCTCGCGGGCCGGCAGCAGGCCCATCAGGCAGCGCAGCAAGGTGGTCTTGCCCACGCCGTTGCGGCCCAGCAGGCAGGTGACCTCACCGACCTTGGCCTCGAAAGACAGGCCGCGCAGGATGTGGCTGCCGCCGTAGTATTGGTGCAGGGTGTCGATTTTCAGCATGTCTTGCCCTTGTGTGATTTGTGCGTGGGAGCGGGCTTCAGAGGCCTACCTACCGAGGTACACCTCGACCACCCGCTCATCCTCCTGCACCTGCGCCAGCGACCCTTCCGCCAACACGCTGCCTTGGTGCAACACCGTCACATGGTCGGCAATGCTGCCGACGAAGCCCATGTCATGCTCCACCACCATCAGCGAATGCTGGCCCGCCAGCGAACGGAACAGCTCGGCGGTGAACTCGGTCTCGGCATCGGTCATCCCGGCTACCGGTTCGTCCAGCAGCAACAACTGCGGCTCCTGCACCAGCAGCATGCCGATCTCCAGGAACTGCTTCTGGCCATGGGACAACAACCCCGCCTGGCGCTGGGCCAGGGGCAGCAGGCGCAGGGTGGCCAGCACCTCGTCGATGCGCTGGCGCTGATCGCCGTTCAACCGCGCCAGCAGGCTGGCCCATACCGACTTGTCGGCCTTGAGCGCCAGCTCCAGGTTCTCGAATACCGTCAACGCCTCGAACACCGTGGGCTTCTGGAACTTGCGACCGATGCCGGCCTGGGCGATCCGGCATTCGCTCATGCGGGTCAGGTCGAGGGTGTCGCCGAAAAACGCGGTACCCGTGTCGGGGCGGGTCTTGCCGGTGATCACGTCCATCATCGTGGTCTT
The DNA here is from genome assembly GCF_047501685.1 of Pseudomonas sp. CAM1A. Classification (NCBI taxonomy): domain Bacteria; kingdom Pseudomonadati; phylum Pseudomonadota; class Gammaproteobacteria; order Pseudomonadales; family Pseudomonadaceae; genus Pseudomonas; species Pseudomonas sp. CAM1A. Next base: position 54,289 of record NZ_JBFNXP010000011.1, read on the forward strand.
GCCGGCGCCGTTGGGGCCGATAATGCAGCGCAGCTCGCCGACGCCGATGTACAGGTTCAGGTCGTTGAGTGCCTTGAAGCCATCGAAGCTGACACTGATGCCTTCCAGGCTCAGCACCGTGCCGTGGCGGGTGTCGAGCCCGGCCTCGCGACGGCGGCCCAGGCCGATGGCCTCGCGCCCGCTGCCGATCTGGTCGAACACAGGTTCGAGCATGAATTCCGGATGCACCGGCGGCACGCTTCTCATGGCTGGCTCCTATTCTTCACAAGGCCGACCACGCCCTTGGGCAGGTACAGGGTGACGAGGATGAACAGCGCGCCGAGGAAGAACAGCCAGTACTCGGGAAACGCCACGGTGAACCAGCTCTTCATGCCATTGACCAGGCCGGCGCCGAGCAGCGGCCCGATCAGCGTGCCGCGCCCGCCCAGGGCCACCCATACGGCGGCCTCGATGGAGTTGGTCGGTGACATCTCGCTGGGGTTGATGATGCCCACTTGCGGCACATACAGCGCCCCGGCAAGGCCACACAGCACGGCGCTGAGCACCCACACCAGCAGCTTGAAACCGCGTGGGTCATAGCCGCAGAACATCAGCCTGTTCTCGGCATCGCGCACGGCGGTGAGCAGGCGGCCGAACTTGCTCTGGGTCAAACGCCAGCACAGGAACAGGCTGCCCAGCAGCAGGCCGACCGTCAGCAGGAACAGCACGGCGCGAGTGCCTTGGGCGGTGATGTCGAAACCGAGGATGGTGCGGAAATTGGTGAAGCCGTTGTTGCCACCAAAGCCGGTCTCGTTGCGGAAGAACAGCAGCATGCCGGCGAAGGTCAGGGCCTGGGTCATGATCGAGAAGTACACGCCCTTGATCCGCGAGCGGAAGGCGAAGAAGCCGAACACCAGCGCCAGCAACCCCGGCGCCAGCACCACCAGGCACAGCGCCCAGGCGAAATGCTGGGTGCCGGCCCAGTACCAGGGCAGCTCGCTCCACGACAGGAAGGTCATGAACCCTGGCAGGCCGTCGCCCGCCGCCTGGCGCATCAGGTACATGCCCATGGCGTAGCCGCCCAGGGCGAAGAACAGGCCGTGGCCCAGCGACAGCAACCCGGCATAGCCCCAGACCAGGTCCAGGGCCAGGGCGACGATGGCATAGCAGAGGATCTTGCCGACCAAGGTCAGGGTATAGGCCGAGACCTGCAAGGCGTGCCCCTCGGGCAGCAGTGAAAGCAGCGGCAGGGCCAGCAGCGCCAGGACGACAACGGCGCCGACGGCCATTGAAACCCGTGTGCCGACCTTGCGCGTGGCAATGACAATCAATGGCTGGTTCATCAGTCGATTACCCGTCCCTTGAGGGCGAACAGGCCTTGCGGGCGCTTCTGGATGAACAGAATGATCAGCGCAAGGATGAGGATCTTGCCCAGCACCGCACCGATCTGCGGCTCCAGCAGTTTGTTGGCGATGCCCAGCCCGAAGGCCGCCCACAGGCTGCCGGCCAGCTGCCCGACGCCACCGAGCACCACCACCAGGAACGAGTCGATGATGTAGCTCTGGCCCAGGTCCGGCCCCACGTTGCCGACCTGGCTCAGGGCCACGCCACCGAGCCCGGCGATGCCCGAGCCAAGGCCGAAGGCGAGCATGTCGATGCGCCCGGTGGACACCCCGCAGCAGGCTGCCATGTTGCGGTTCTGGGTGACCGCGCGCACGTTGAGGCCCAGCCGCGTGCGGTTGAGCAGCAGCCAGGTGAGCAGCACCACCGCCAGGGCGAAGCCGATGATCACCAGGCGGTTGTACGGCAACACCAGGTTCGGCAGTACCTGGATGCCGCCCGACAGCCACGCCGGGTTGCTCACCTCGACGTTCTGCGCGCCGAAGATCAGCCGCACGGCCTGGATCAGGATCAGGCTGATACCCCAGGTGGCCAGCAGGGTCTCCAATGGGCGGCCATACAGGTGGCGGATCACCGTGCGCTCCAGCGCCATGCCGACACCCGCGCTGACGGCGAAGGCCACCGGCAGGGCGATCAGCGGGTAGAACTCGATGGCACCGGGGGCATGGCGTTGCAGCAGCACCTGGACCATGTAAGTGCTGTAGGCGCCGAGCATCAGCATCTCGCCGTGAGCCATGTTGATCACCCCCAGCAGGCCGAAGGTGATCGCCAGGCCCAGCGCCGCCAGCAGCAGGATCGAGCCCAGCGACAGGCCGCTGAAGGCCTGGCCGAGCAGTTCGCCGACCAACAGCTTGCGCTGTACCTGGGCCAGGCTGGTTTCGGCGGCGGTGCGCACGGCGGCGTCGGTTTCGGTGTCGGGTTGCAACAGCGCTTCGAGGCGGGTGCGGGCCAGCGGGTCACCGGTTTCACCGAGCAGGCGCACGGCGGCCAGCCGTACCGCAGGTTCGCTGGCGCCCAGTTGCAGGTTGGCCAGGGCCAGGCCCAGGGCGGCGTGCACGGCGGCGTCCGGTTCGCTGGCGAAGCGGCGGTCGAGGAAGGCCATCTGCGCCGGTTGCGCGGTTTTCTGCAATTGCTGAGCGGCGGCCAGGCGGGTTGTGCTGTTGTCGCTGAGCAGCTGGTGGCTGGCCAGGGCATTGACGATCAGGCCGCGCAGGCGGTTGTTCAGGCGCAGTTTGCGGGTGTCGCCTTCGGCGATGCGGCCTTGGCGCAGGTTTTCCAGCAGCGGCAGGCGGGCCGGGTCCGGTTGCGCGGCCCAGGTTTCGAGCAGGTTGGCCTGTTCGGCGGGTTTGGCGCTGAGGAAGAATTCGCCCTCGCTGGCTTGGGTGGCCAGGGGCAATAGCAGCAGTAGCGTGAGCAGGAGTCTGAGCATGCGGGCAGTCCTGGAAATCGGCGGTGGATTCATCGCGGGGCAAGCCCGCTCCCACGCCGCCCCCATCAGCTGACGAGATCGGCGTGGGAGCGGGCTTGCCCCGCGATGGCGTCAGTTGCCCTTCACTGCATAGTCCGGCCGCTTGTCATTCCCCGGAATGAACGGGCTCCAAGGCTGCGCTCGCAGCGGCTCCTCGGTCTGCCACACCACACTGAACTGCCCGTCATCCTGGATCTCGCCGATCATCACCGGTTTGTGCAGGTGGTGGTTGCTCTTGTCCATGGTCAGGGTGAAGCCCGACGGCGCCTTGAAGCTCTGCCCGGCCAGCGCCTCGCGCACCTTGTCCACATCGGTGCTGCCGGCCTTCTGCGCCGCCTGCGCCCACATATGGATACCGACGTAGGTGGCCTCCATCGGGTCGTTGGTAACCGCCTTGTCGGCGCCCGGCAGGCCCTTGGCCTTGGCGTAGGCCTTCCAGTCGGCGACAAACTGCTGGTTCACCGGGTTATCCACCGACTCGAAGTAGTTCCACGCCGCCAGGTGCCCCACCAGCGGCTTGGTGTCGATGCCGCGCAGCTCTTCTTCACCCACCGAGAACGCCACCACCGGCACATCGGTGGCCTTCAGCCCCTGGTTGGCCAGTTCCTTGTAGAACGGCACGTTGGAGTCGCCGTTGACCGTGGAGATGACCGCTGTCTTGCCGCCAGCGGAGAACTTCTTGATGTTGGCGACGATGGTCTGGTAATCGCTGTGGCCGAACGGCGTGTACACCTCCTCGATGTCCTTGTCGGCCACACCCTTGCTGTGCAGGAAAGCGCGCAGGATCTTGTTGGTGGTGCGCGGGTAGACGTAGTCGGTGCCCAGCAGGAAGAAGCGCTTGGCGCCGCCGCCGTCTTCGCTCATCAGGTATTCCACCGCCGGGATGGCCTGCTGATTCGGCGCGGCACCGGTGTAGAACACGTTCGGCGACATCTCTTCACCTTCGTACTGCACCGGGTAGAACAGCAGGCCGTTGAGCTCCTCGAACACCGGCAGCACCGACTTGCGCGACACCGAGGTCCAGCAGCCGAACACCACCGCGACCTTGTCCTGGGTCAGCAGCTGGCGGCTCTTCTCGGCGAACAGCGGCCAGTTGGACGCCGGGTCGACCACCACCGCCTCGAGCTGCTTGCCATTGACCCCGCCCTTGGCGTTGATCTCGTCGATGGTCATCAGCGCCATGTCCTTGAGCGAGGTCTCGGAAATCGCCATGGTCCCGGACAGCGAATGCAGGATGCCGACCTTGATGGTCTCGGCGGCCTGGATGCTCCAGCTCAGGCCCATCGCGGCGATCGATGCGCTGAGGGTGAAGGCCTTGATCAGACTGCGTCGCTTCATGTGCTCACTCCGATGTGATGGTGGGGGTTGGCCAGGTCGGAGATTGCAAAGGCTGTGCCGAGCGACGGAAGGTGCGTGATAGAGCGGTTGTGCGACTAATCGGGGCGCGGGGCCGGGCCAGGATGGTGCTTGCAGGTTGGGTCTGCACAGGAATGGGGCCGGGGGCGATGAACACTTTTGACACATAAGCGGTACTTGAGTACCGTGCCGCACCGCAGTAGTTTCTGCGGTTCGGGATTGGCGTCCCGTATTCAGAGAGATCGAGCACTGACGCAGCTTGCGGCGGTGTTCTGCATGGCTGCACCCGTTATGGGCGAAGCCGTGTGTGGGAGCCTTCGGGCTCACCGGTTCTCTCTGCCGGCACGCCAACCCGCACGGCTTCGTCCACCCATCTTGGCGTATGGGCACGGAGCTTCTTTAGAGAGAGTTGCAAGGAGATGCATCATGCTCAAGAAGATCGTTCCAGACCCACCGTTCGCATTTATCGGGATCGCCGCCTTTCATCGAGAGGTGCAGCCATGAACCAGGAATCGCTGGTCAACCTCACCCCGCGCAAATCACGTCCGGTCACCGCCAGTTCCCACTTCGGCACCTGCAATCACGCCCATGCGCCGATGCTCTCGGTGCAGGCCGGGGTCGATAGCGAGGATGCGCTGGTGTGCGCCGTGGCGGCGTTGAAGGCGGCGTATGAGACCAATGCGGCGGCATTGGAGAAGGCCGGGGAGCCGTTGCGCAGTTTGCTGACGGCTACGGAGAACTCGCTGGAGAAGGGGTTGGCGTTGGCCGAGGCGGTGCTTGAAGGATTGGAGCACGGCTAGAGGGCCAATCGCGGGGCAAGCCCGCTCCCACGCTGGTATTTGCGTGGGGCTGGGCTTGCACTGCACTGGGATTGGCGTGGGAGCGGGCTTGCCCCGCGGTGGGTTTAGGCGTCACGCACCTCTGCCCGCGGCTGGCGCTTGCTGCGAACAAACTGGTAGGTCACTGCCAGCAACAAGAACCAGATCGGCGTCACCACCAGCGCCGAGCGCGTATCCGCCTCCAGGCTCAACAGCACCAGAATGCCGGCGAAGAACACCAGGCACACGTAGCACATGAAGCGCCCGCCGGGCATCTTGTAGCTCGACGCTTCATGCAGCGCCGCGCGGTTCTTGCGGTAGCTCAGGTACGACAGCAGGATCAGCGTCCAGACGAACATGAACAGCACCGCCGACACCGTCGTCACCAGGGTGAAGGCTTCGATCACATTGGGTACCAGGTAGATCAGCACCGCGCCCAGCAGCAGGCAGGTGCAGGAGAAGTACAGGCCGTTGGCCGGCACCGCGCGGCGCGAGAGTTTCTCGAACGCCTTGGGCGCATCGCCCTCCTGGGCCAGGCCGAACAGCATGCGGCTGGTGGAGAACACACCACTGTTGGCCGACGAGGCCGCCGAGGTCAGCACCACGAAGTTGATGATGCTCGCCGCCGCTGGCAGGCCGGCCAGCACGAACAGCTCGACGAACGGGCTCTTGCCCGGCACCACGTCGCGCCATGGGGTCACGGCCATGATGGCGATCAGCGCCAGCACGTAGAACACGATGATGCGGATCGGGATCGAGTTGATCGCCCGCGGCAGGGTGCGTTCGGGGTTCTTCGCTTCAGCCGCGGTGGTGCCCACCAGCTCGATACCGACAAAGGCGAACACGGCGATCTGGAAGCCGGCGAAGAAGCCCAGCAGGCCGTTGGGGAACATGCCGCCGTCATTCCACAGGTTGGCCAGGGTCGCGGTGTGCCCGCTCGGCGACTGGAAACCGGTAATGACCATGTACAGGCCGGTGGCGACCAGGCCCATGATGGCGATGATCTTGATCAGGGCGAACCAGAACTCCATTTCGCCGAACATCTTCACCGTCACCAGGTTCAGCGACAGCAGCAGGGCCACGCAGCTCAGCGCCGGTATCCACTGCGGCAGGTCGGGGAACCAGAACTGTGTGTAGGCGGCGATCGCCACCACGTCGGCGATGCCGGTGACCACCCAGCAGAACCAGTAGGTCCAGCCGGTGAAGTAGCCGGCCCAGGGGCCGAGCAGGTCGGCGGAGAAATCGATGAACGACTTGTAGTTGAGGTTCGACAGCAGCAGCTCGCCCATGGCGCGCATGACGAAGAACAGCATGAAGCCGATGATCATGTAGACGAAGATGATCGACGGGCCGGCCAGGCTGATGGTCTTGCCCGAGCCCATGAACAGGCCGGTGCCGATGGCGCCGCCGATGGCGATGAGCTGGATGTGGCGGTTGGTCAGGTTGCGTTGCAGGTGCTGCTCTTCGGAGGGTGTCTGGGAGGTCCGGGTCATAGGCTGCATTCCATTGAGGGTCAGTCTTTTTGTGAGCGAAAGCCGCGTAGGCTATCACGTCGCGTTCCGATCGCGGGTGCGGCAGATCGGCACGATCTTGGCGGTACAGCGCGATGCTCGACATGACGGGAGTCAATGGTTGCATGGGCTGGCCTCATCGCCGGCAAGCCGGCTTCCACAGGGATCGCACCCACCCTTGTGGGAGCCGGCTTGCCGGCGATGAGGCCGGAACAGCCAAGCAATGCCTCAGGCCCGGGCCATGACCCGGCGCCTGACCACCAGGTTATCGACCACCCACATCACGATCATGGACAACCCCACCAGCGGGAAGGCGACGCCCAGCAACAGCATCACCCCCACCGCCATCTTCCAGCGCGGCAGGTCATGGCGCAGTGGCGGCACGCCCAATCCACCAGTGGGCTTGCGCTTCCACCACATCACCAGCCCGCTCACCGAGCCCAGCAGGATCATCAGGCACACCAGCAGGATGACGATCTGGTTCAACGCCCCGAACATCTTGCCCTCGTGCAGCATCACCCCCAGCTCGGTGGCACGGGCCACCGGGCTGTAGTCCTGCCAGCGCACATCAGCCAGCACCTTTCCGGTGTACTGGTCGACGTGCAGGGTGGCGTCGTTGCGCGGATCGTCGGCAAACACCGCGATAGTGAACACGCCCTCGGCACTGGTCGGCAGGGTGATGCTGTAGCCCGGCTCGACCTCGCGCAGGTTGGCGATGTTCTCGATCTGCTGCAGGCTTACCTGCGGCGCCGCCGGGGCCTGGTCCATCATGTGGTGCCCGGCATGCTCGGCATGGGCGCCGGACACTGGCATCGGCGTGTTCTCCATCGCCCACGGCACGGTCTGGCGATGGGCACTGTTGAGGTCGCGTGCTTCTTTATCGGACTTGGGCACGTCATTCCACATGGCCGCCGGGAAGCGGTTCCACAGGTCGGCATACTGCTTGCCCCACAGCCCGGTCCAGGTCATGCCGCTGAGCAGCATCAACAGCAGCAGGGCCGAGCCCCAGAAGCCGGTGACGGCATGCAGGTCGCGCCACAGCACTCGGCCGCGTGCGCTCAAGCGTGGCCACAGCACGCCCGCGCTGTTGCGCCCGCGTGGCCACCAGAGATAGAGGCCGGACACCACCAGGACAATGCCCCAGCCCGCCGCCAGTTCCACCAGCCGGTCACCGACCGTGCCGACCATCAATTCGCCATGCAGGGCACGTGCGATGGCTTGCAGGTTCTGCTTGCCATCCTGCTCGCCCAGCACCTTGGCGCTGTACGGGTCGACGAAGACATTCAGCTCGCGCCCGCCGTCATGCACCACGAACTGTGCGCTGCGCTCGGCATTCAGTGGTGGCAGGTACTGGCCGACATGGCCCTGTGGATAAGCCTGGCGCACATTGGCCAGCAGGGTGTCGGCGCTTTGCCGGTGATGGCCGGCCTCGACCACCATCAGTTCGCGATACAGCAGCGGATCGAGCTGCGGCTTGAACAGATAGATGATCCCGGTGATCGCCAGCAGGATCATGAACGGCGCCACGAACAGCCCGGCATAGAAATGCCAGCGCCACGCCAGGTTGTAGAAGGAAACGTTTGGTTTGCTCATGAGAGCCTCCCGTAGACCTTGTGTGGGCGCGGTCAGGTCCCGCGCCCGTTTGTTGTTGTCAGAAGCTGAAGTCGACCTTGGTCCAGAAGGTCCTGCCTGGCTCGTTGACCGGCTGCACGCTGTTCGCCGGGTAGCCGAACCCGGCGTTCCCGGCCAGGTTCAAGTGCTCGGCGTAGGCCTTGTCGAACAGGTTGTCGACGCCCGCGCTGAGCTTGAGGTTGTTGTTCACCTTGTAGGCACCGTTGAGGGAAAACACGCCGAAGCCGGCGCTCTTGTCGTAGTCCTTGCCCACCACATTGCCCTGGTTCTGGGCGATGCGGTTCTGCTCGGCCACCAGGCGCCACAGGGCGCCGACGCTCCAGGTGTCGCGGCTGTAGGTCAGGCCCAGGCGGCTTTCCAAAGGCGGCATTTGCGGTAGCGCCTTGCCATCACTGCTGTTCTTGCCCCAAGCGTAGGCGAGCGTGGCGTCGGCCTTCCAGTTCTCTGTCAGCTTGTAGGCCGCGCCCAGCTCACCGCCCATGATCCGGGCATCGATGTTCTGCGCCTGGGAGGTGAGGTTGCCCATCATGTTGCGTTGGTAGTCGAACAGGATGTAGTCGCGGATCTGGCCAACATAGCCCGATGCCCAGGCTTCCAGGCGCTCGTCGCGGTACTGGATGCCGAAGTCGAGCTGGGTGGTTTTCTCCGGCTTGATGCCGTCGAAGGCGTTCACCGAGCCGGCCGGGGCGCGCTTGGGCGAGAACAGCTCCCAGTAGTCAGGGAAGCGCTGGGTGTGGCCGAGGCCGATGTAGGTGGTGGCGGGGATCGCCGCCAGGTCGTGCTCGTAGCGCACGAAGCCGCTGGGCAGGGTGTCGGCGCGGGTGTCGCCCTCGGTGGCGCTGCCTTTGCGGAAGTCGCGGGCCGAGGCGCGGTCCAGGCGGGCGCCGGTGATCAGGCGATCCTCGCCGGTCGCATACCAGGTGAGCTCGCCGAAGGCGCCGTAGTTGTGGAAGTCGGCATCCTTGGTCCAGGGTTGGCCCTTGTGTGCGTTAACGCCCATGCCACCCCGCTGGCGGTGTTCGTTGGTCTGTGCGTCGATGCCGCTGATCAGTTGCACGTCAGTCCAGCGCCAGGTGGCCTTGATGCGCGCGCCCATGGTCCGGCGGTCAACGTTGCTGACCATAGGCATGCCCATCATGCCGCTGCCCGACGGGGTGCGCAGGGTGTAGTTGTCCATCACGTGGTCGGCGTAGTTGTAGTAGACCTGCGCCTCGACCTTGTCGAGCACCTCGCCGATATTGGATTTTTCGAAACGCAGCCCCAGGCTTTCGCGCTTGAACTGCGAGCCGTCCATGCCACGCCCGGCGGAGCGGGCCTCGCCGTCGCCCTTGCCGGCGGTCAGTTCGAGCAGGGTGTCGGCGTCCGGGGTCCAGCCGAGGCTGACGTCGCCGTTCCACTTGTCCCAGCGCGACGGCACGGTGTCGCCGTTACCGTCCTCGAAGTCGTCCGAGTGCGACTGGTTGCCGACGAAGCGCACATAGCCGAGCTGGTTGCCGGCGGCGGCGTCGAGCACCTTGTCGAAGCGGCCGTTGGAGCCGGCCAGCACGCTGCCGTTGACCCGGCTACCCAGCTCGCCGAACTTCTCCGGGTCACGTTCGAACAGGATGGTGCCGGCGGAGCCGCCAGGGCCCCAGATCACGCTCTGCGGGCCCTTGATCACCGTGAGGCGGTCGTAGGTTTCCGGCGAGATATACGAGGTTGGCGCGTCCATGCGGCCCGGGCAGGCGCCGAGCATCATGCCGCCGTTGGTGAGGATGTTCAGGCGCGAGCCGAACATGCCGCGCAGCACCGGGTCGCCGTTGGTGCCACCGGCACGGATCACCGAGAACCCGGGGATGGTCTTGAGGTAGTCGCCGCCGTCGCTGGCCGGCACCGGCTGGCGTGGGTCCTTGGGGTTGGTGACCACGGTCAGCGGCGAGCTTGGGGCGATGGCGGTGATCACCGTCGGGCTCAGTTCGGCGGTGTCGTGCACATGGCCTTCATGGCCGGTTTCGGCGGCCAGGGCCAGTGGCGCGAGCAGCGAGCCGCACAGCACGGCGATGGTCCCGCGCAGGGAAAGGGCAAAAACAGGGGTGCAGCCGGACATAATGATTCCAGTCGATCAGTCATGAGTCAGCGCGAAGCCTCCTGGCTTCGGGCATTGATAGCGTTGTGTTCAGACGAGGATCGAAAGGGGCGGCGCGCGGCTGCGGGCGCCGGGGAATACAGCCTGCCGGGCATGGCCCTGGCGCGTGGCAACGGTGAGGTGGCTGGGTGGGGTGACGCTGCCTGCGCTGAGCGGGCTGAGGCTTTGGGGCAGGGCGGGGCAGTTGAACAGCAGGCTGCAGTAGCCGCACTTCTCCCACATGACATGCAGCTGGCCATCGTTGCCGTGGCCATGGTGCTCGTCGTGACCCTGCGCCATGGGCATGCTCATCGACATGTCCATGGGCATGGCCATGCCGGCGTGGTGCTCCATCGGCATCGACTGGGAAACCAGCGGGCCGATGAAGATCATCCACATGGCGAACAGGCTCAGCCAGCCGCCACCGACGCGCCTGCGATCAGGGCGGGTGCTGCGGGCGGAGCTGTAGCGCGGCAGGCTCATGGCGAGCGCCTGTCAGTCGGTCAGTGCGCGTGCTCGTGCGCTGCGGCTTGCTCGGCCGGCGGCTGCTTCTGCACCGCGACGTCGACCGTGACGTCACCGGCTTTCTCGAAGTGCAGGGTCAGCGGGAAGCGCTTGCCGTCGGTGAGCAGGCTGCGATCCTTGGGTTGCATGATCATCACGTGGTAGGCGCTGGGAGCGAACACCACATCCTTGCCGGCCGGGACCAACACGCTTGGCACATGTTGCATCTTCATGGCGCCGGCGGCGCTCATCACATGCTCATGCAGCTGGGCGTCGTCGGTGATGGGGCTTTTCACCGAAAGCAGGCGGTCATCGGCCTTGCCATTGTTGTGCACGACAAAGTAGGCCGCGACGTTAGGCGCGTTCGGCGGCAGCTCCAGCGACCAGGGATGGGCGATGTGCAGGTCGCCGACGCTGTACTCGTGGGCGTTGGCGTAGGCGCCGGGCAGCAGCAGGGCGGCCAGGACGAGGGCTTGCTTGAGCATGGGTGAGTCTCCGGTCTGTTCAGGTTCTGAAGGACAGCGTAGTGAACTCAGACCAACGGAGAGGCACGGGGATTGAGCGCGGGCCAGAGCTGGCGCGGCGTGGGCTGGTAGTCGGCGAGGTGCGGCAGGTGCCCGGCGATCAGCAACGGCGGGTTGTGCAGTTGCGGCGGGTAGACGGGTAAAGCCAGCAAAGGCGCCGCGCCCAGGCAGCACCAGCAGTTCATCATGCTGGCGCTGTCGTCGCTCTGCTGCCCCAGGTCGATCTTGGCCAGGGCCTGGACATCGACCTTGGCCTTGCTGGCCATGCTGGAGCAGAAAGCTCCCCACAGCAGCTGCTCGGCCGGGCCCTTGGGCGCGGCAGAAGACAGCGGCATGGCCAGCAGGTTGAACAGCACTGCAAGGCAGGCTATCCAGGCAATGTGCCGACGTGGGGGCATGGAGAGATCCGGTCAGGAATCGTGATGGCTATTGTACGGCGGAGTATAGGTAAAAAAGCCGGGGTGCGGTGAAGTGCCGCACCTGGGGCGCAAGGCACCCCCGCGATATCAGGCTTTACCGCGGCCCATCAACCCGCGCACGGTTTCCTGCAGGTCTGCCGGCAGCACCACGACTTTCGAATTGTCGCTGGCCGCCAGGTTCTCCATCGCACCAATGTAACGCTCACCCAGCAGGTACATGGCCGGCACGGTCTCGCTGCCCACCGCCTCCTTGACCAGGGTGATCGCCCGGGCCGAGGCTTCTGCCAGATTGACCTGGGCTTCGGCATCCAGCTTGGCTGCCTGCAACCGCGCCTCGGCTTCGAGAATGGCGGCCTGCTTGTTGCCTTCGGCGCGGGTTACATCGGCTTTACGTTCACGCTCGGCGGCTGCCTGGCGCTCCATGGCGGTCTGCATGCTCGGCGACGGCTTGATGTCCTGGATCTCCACCGAGCGCACGGTCACGCCCCAGTCTTCGGTCTGCTCGGACATCGCCTCGCGCAGGCGCGCCTTGATCTGCTCGCGGCTGGACAGCGCCTCGTCCAGGTCCATGGCGCCGACGATGGCGCGCAGCGAGGTCATGGTCAGGCTGGTCACGGCGAACGAGAAGTTCTGCACGCCGTACGAGGCCTTCTGCGGGTCGACCACCTTGGCGAAGCACAGGGCGTTGGCGACGATCACCGCGTTGTCCTTGGTGATGATTTCCTGCTGCTGCACGTCGAGGATGATGTCCTTGGTCGGCAGGCGGTAGGCGACCATGTCCATGTACGGAATGACGATGTTCAGGCCCGGCTTGAGGGTGCTGTGGTAACGGCCCAGGCGCTCGACGATCCATTCCTCGCCCTGGGGCACGATGCGCACGCCCTTGAACACGGTGATCAGTACAAATACAGCGAGGGTGGCGACGACGATGAGGCTGGTCATGCTTGCGAACTTCCTTTTAGTGCGGATTCAGGCCCGGGTAACGCGGGCGGTGTTGCCTTCGATGGTGGCCAGGCGCACACGCTCGCCGGCGGGGATGTCGCTGTCGGCTACGCAGGTCCATTCCTCATTGCCGAGGATCGGTTTCTGGAAGCGCACGCGGCCCTTCTGGAACTGCGACACGGCGCTGGTCAGCAGGCCGACCTCGCCGATCACGCTGTCGGCGGTCCAGCGCACGTCCGGCTTCTTGCGCCGGAACACCTTGAACCAGAGCACGGTGGTGATCGACGAGAACACCACCCACAGCAGGCCCTGCATATCGAGTTGCAGGCTGGGAGCGAGCAGTGAAATGAACGACACCAGCACGGCACCGATGCCGAACCAGAGGATGAAGAAGGTGGGGAGCACCAGTTCCAGCAGGATCAGGGCCACGCCGAAGACGAGCCAGATCCACCATTGCATTTCCATATGGGTGGAGCCTTCCAGAAGGGGAGAGGTGATTCTACGGCAGGATCAAGGCACAGGGCCATCTCGTGGCCGTCAACGTGGGTGTGTCACCCAGTCTTCCACACGCAACCCTGGAACACGCTGGAACTCGCGCAGGTTGTTGGTCACCAGCGTGAGGCCACGAGCACGGGCGTGGCCGGCAATCATTCTGTCGTAGGGGCCGATGGGCGTGCCGGCCTTGGCCAGCTCCGCACGTAGCTGCGCGGTGTGAGCTGCGCCCTGAATGTCGTAGTCAAGCACATCGAGCCGAGCGGCGAACCCCTCGACAATGGCCAGGTTACGCTCCGGCGCGGCGGATTTCTCCGCGCCGTAGATCAACTCCATCAGGGTTACCGTGCTGATGGCCAGTTGGCCGTGGTAGCGATTGAATGCCTCGCGCACTACCTGTGGCTTGTTCTTGATGGTGAAAATGCAGATGTTGGTATCAAGCATGTACCTGAGCATCAGAATCCTTCGCGCTCCTGGTCGGCTGGCTGTTCCCTGCTTGCCATGAAGTCCGCACTCACATCGTCACCCTCGAACCAGCTGTCCCAGCTTTCGCCGGCAGGCGAGATGATACGGGAACGGCCCACCGCGACGATGTCCACGCGGGTGACGTCTTCTGGAAGGGCGAGGGCTTTTGGCATGCGGATAGCCTGGCTGCGGTTGCTTTTGAAGACTGCACCTTGCTCCATCATGGGCCTCCTTGAAAGCGCAAATGTATGTCCGGAGTTTAATTCCGGGAATGGATATGTCAATGGGATATACAGTGTGCGCGTCAGGCCTTGAACAGGCCGAGAGCTTCCAGTAGCGCCCCTGTATCCTGAAACGCCCGATCCACTTCCGGCAGCACCGGCCGCTTGAGCACCAGCACCGGGATACCTCGCTCCCGCGCCACCTCGAGCTTCGGTTCGGTGGCCGTGCTGCCACTGTTCTTGCTCACCAGTACGTCGACACGCCGACGTTCGAACAGGGCACGCTCATCGTCGATGAGGAATGGCCCGCGCGCACCGATCACCTCGCAGCGTTCGTTGCCGGGGCAGGCTTCGAGGGCGCGCAGGGTCCAGAACTGATGTGCGGGGATTTCGTCCAGATGTTGCAGGGGTTCGCGACCAAGGGTGAACAAGGGGCGCTCGAACGGGGTCAGCGCCTCGATCAGCCCGGCCCAGTCCTCGACTTCACGCCAGTCATCGCCGATTTGTGCCTGCCACGCCGGGCGGCGCAAGGCCCAGCAGGGAACACCAGCGCTGCGGGCGGCGAGGGCTGCGTTGCGGCTGATCTGCGCGGCGTAGGGATGGGTGGCGTCGATCAACAGGTCGATGCCTTCGGCGCGCAGGTAGTCGGCCAGACCTTCGGCGCCGCCATAGCCGCCTACCCGCACCTGACAGGCCAGATCCTGGGGAATGCGCCCGATGCCGGCAAGGCTGTAGACATGCTGCGGCCCCAGCTGGCGAGCGATGGCCAGGGCTTCGGTGACACCGCCAAGCAGCAGGATGCGCCCGCTCATGCCACGCCCGCCTTGCCGACAATGCCGCCCTGGCGGTCGATGGCGAACACTTCGACCTGCACCTGGGCCGGCACCACGCTGCGGGCGAACAGCAGGGCGTGACGGCAGACCTCGTCGCCCAGCGCGATGCCGGCGGCATGGGCCAGGGCCAGCGCCTGCTGGCTGGTGTTGGCGCCGATGATGGCCTGTTGCAGCGTGGTATCGGCGCCAATGGCCGCTGCCCAGCCAGCCAGTTGCGGCAGGTCGATGCTCGAATGGCGGCTGTGCAGGTCCATGTGCCCGGCCGCCAGTTTGCTGATCTTGCCGAAGCCACCGCACAGCGTGAGGCGCGGCACTGGCACCTTGCGCAGGTGCTTGAGCACCGCGCCGACGAAGTCGCCCATTTCGATCAGGGCGATCTCCGGCAGGTCGTAGACCCGGCGCATGGTGTCTTCGCTGGCGTTGCCGGTGCAGGCGGCGATGTGCGTGTAGCCGTTGGTGTGGGCGACGTCGATGCCCTGGTGGATCGAGGCGATGTAGGCCGAGCAGGAGAATGGCCGGACGATGCCGCTGGTGCCCAGGATCGACAGCCCGCCGAGGATGCCCAGGCGCGGGTTCATGGTCTTCAGGGCCAGCGACTCGCCGCCCTGGACATTGACCGTGACTTCGAAGCCGCCGTCATAGCCGCATTCGCTGGCCAGTTGCAGGAGATGGTCGTTGATCATCTTGCGGGGTACCGGGTTGATGGCCGGTTCACCCACCGCCAGTACCAGCCCGGGGCGGGTCACGGTGCCAACGCCTGCGCCGGCGACAAAGCGAATGCCGGGCTCGGCCAGCAGGCGCACCTGGCTGTAGAGCAGGGCGCCATGGGTGACATCGGGGTCGTCGCCGGCATCTTTCAGGGTGCCGGCTTCGGCGGCTTCGCCTTTGAGATGGCAGAACTCCAGGCGCATCTGCACCACCTTGCCCTTGGGCAGCGTGATGTGTACCGCGTCATTGTGCTGCCCGGTCAGCAGCAGGCGCGCCGCCGCCAGGCTGGTGGCGGTGGCGCAGCTGCCGGTGGTCAGGCCGCTGCGCAGGGGCGCGGGCTGTTCGCGGGTTTCTTCACGCATCGACGGGTTTCATCACGTCGAGCAAGGTGATCGGCAGGGCCTGGCGCCAGGTGTCGAAACTGCCCAGCGGCTGGGTGTGGGCAATATGGATACGGGTCAGCTCGCCGCCATGCTGGTCGCGAAACTGCGCCAGGGCGACCTCGCTTTGCAGCGTGACGGCGTTGGCAACCAGGCGCCCGCCCGGCAGCAGGCGTTCCCAGCACAGGTCGAGTACGCCTTCGCGGGTGACGCCGCCGCCGATGAAGATCGCGTCCGGGCGCTGCAGCCCGGCCAAGGCTTCGGGTGCCTTGCCGCGGATCAGTTGCAGGCCGGGCACGCCGAGGGTGTCGCGGTTGTGTTCGATATAGCCCTGGCGGCCTTCGTCTGCCTCGATCGCAAGGGTGCGGCAGCTGGGGTGGGCGCGCATCCATTCGATGCCGATGGAGCCACAACCGGCGCCTACGTCCCACAGCAGCTCACCGGGTTGCGGGGCCAGGCGCGCCAGGGTGATGGCGCGGACATCGCGCTTGGTCAGCTGACCGTCGTGACGGAAGGCGCTGTCAGGCAGGCCGGCCACGCGCGGCAGGCGCGGGGTATCAGGGGAGGCCTGGCATTCGATGGCGACCAGGTTGAGCGTGGCGACGTCGGTGTGTGGCCAGTCGTCGGCGGTGCCGCTCTGTGTTCTTTCCTGCGGACCGCCGAGGTGTTCGAACACCTGGAGGCGGCTGGGGCCGAAGCCGCGCTCACGCAACTGCGCGGCAATGGCCGCCGGGCTGCTTTCGTCGTTGCTCAGCACCAGCAGGCGCACGCCGCTGTACAAGTGGGCATTGAGCGCCGCCAGCGGGCGGGCGACCACCGAGACCACCTGCACGTCCTGCAACGGCCAGCCCAGGCGGGCGGCGGCCAGGGCGCAGGAGGAGGGCATCGACAGCACTTGCAGCTCCTCGGCGGGCAGCTGGCGCGCCAGGCTGGCACCGACGCCGTAGAACATCGGATCGCCGCTGGCCAGCACGCAGACCGGCTCGCCGCGCAGGGCCAGGACCGGGGCCAGGGAGAAGGGGCTGGGCCAGTGCAGTTGCTCGGCGGTGACGCAGCGGGGCAACAGGGCCAGCTGGCGCGGGGCTCCGATGATGCGCGTGGCTGCTAGCAGGGCGCGCCGGGCCTGTTTGCCCAGGCCGCTGAAACCGTCTTCGCCGATGCCTATTACTGTCAGCCAGGGGGCCATCTGTTCCTCATACCAATCATTGATCGCGGGGCAATCCCGCTCCCACGAAGTGACGTGGGAGCGGGCTTGCCCCGCGATTCGCCTTAGCGTTCGACCACCGGTTTTTCATGCCGCCGGACAAAGCAGGCATAATACCGCGCCTTCTACACTGAAGCGCACTTTCACGATTGCCGGATGCCTCCTTGAAGCCGCCCCTGTCCCCTGAAGTTTCGCCCCGTCCCTCGGCCTGCCCGGGGTTGTGGCGCATCGTCGCCGCGCGCGATGGCGGCATCTGCCGGATCAAGCTGCCCGGTGGCCTGCTGCTGGCCGACCAGGCCGATGCCGTGGCCGACGCTGCCGAGCGTTTTGCCGGAGGAGTGATCGAGGCGACCAACCGAGCCAACCTGCAGATTCGCGGCATTGGCCAGGATCATGGCAGGCTGGTTGAACATCTGCTGGCCGCAGGGCTCGGCCCGCGTGATGCGGCCGGTGACGATGTGCGCAATCTCATGCTCAGCCCATTGGCCGGGCTCGACCCGACGATGCTGTTCGACACCCGGCCATTGGCCGGGCAGATCCTCGATCTGCTGGAAAGCACCCCCAGGTTCCACAAGCTGTCGGCCAAGTTCGCCGTGCAGCTCGATGGCGGCGAAGCGTTGGCGATGCGCGAACACGCCCATGATCTGTGGCTGTCCGCGATGCCACGCGAAGGGCGTATCTGGTTGCGCTTCGGGCTCGCGAGCAGCCTGTCGAATGGCCAGGCGCTGGGTGCGGTACCGGTAGAGCAAGGGCTGGCGCTGGTGCGCGCGGTACTGGAGCGCTTCCTCGACCTGGCAACGCCCGAGCAGTCGCGCATGCGTCAATTGCTGCAGGTGTGCCCGGTGGAGCACTTCCTGGAAGGGCTGGCGATCTGCATCGACGCCCCCCCGCCGACCGAACAATGCCCAGCGTCGACAAGCCCCTGGCTGGGCCTGTTGCCCCAGCGTCAGGGCGTGGCCCTGGGCGTCGCGCCACCCCTTGGTCGCCTGACCCCGGCCATGCTGCGCGGCGCCGCCCATGTCGTCCGCCAATGGGGGGATGGCAGCTTGCGCCTGACGCCTTGGCAGAGCCTGGTACTGACCAACGTGAACCCGGCCCATGTAGAGGCTGCTCGCGAACACCTTGCGGCCCTGGGTCTGGTGTGCCACAGCGAGCACCCGTTGGCGCGAGTCGTCGCCTGTACCGGCTCCAGCGGTTGCGCCAAGGCCCAGGCCGACACCAAGGCCGACGCCGTTACCCTGGCCGCCCTGTTGCGCCACGGTGCCCCCGGCAGCGTGCACCTGTCCGCCTGCCCACGTTCCTGCGCCATGGCCCACACCGCCCCGGCCACCCTGCTGGCCCGCGCCCCGGGCCGCTATGACCTTTACTTGCGCGACGCGCGCCTGCCGGGCTTCGGCAGGCTGCGCGCAGCCGACCTCACCCCAGAAGAAGCAGGCGCCATGCTCGACCTGCCGACGGAGCACCTTGATGATTGACTACATCCGCGATGGTCAGGAGATCTATCGCAATTCCTTCCGCATCATCCGCGAGGAAGCCCGGCTCGAGCGGATTCCCGCCGATCTTGAAAAGCTCGCCGTGCGTGTGATCCATGCCTGCGGCATGGTCGAGGCCATCGATGGCCTGCAGTTCTCCGAAGGTGCCGGCAGCGCCGGCCGCGATGCCCTGGCCAAGGGCGCGCCGATCCTCTGTGACGCGCACATGGTCGCCGAAGGCATCACCCGCGCCCGCCTGCCGGCCAACAACCCGGTGATCTGCACCCTGCGCGACCCGAGCGTGCCGGACCTGGCCAAGGCCGAGGGCAACACCCGCTCGGCGGTGGCCCTGGAGCTGTGGCGCCCGCACCTGGAGGGCAGCGTGGTGGTGATCGGCAACGCGCCGACCGCGCTGTTCTACCTGCTGGAAATGCTCGATGCCGGCGCACCGAAACCAGCGTTGATCCTCGGCTTCCCGGTCGGTTTCGTCGGCGCTGCCGAGTCCAAGGCGATGCTCGCCGCCGACAGCCGCGGCGTGCCGTTCGTGATCATGCAGGGCCGCCTGGGCGGCAGCGCGATGGCTGCCGCCGCGGTCAACGCCCTGGCCACGGAGGTGGAATGATGCAGGCACGCGGACGACTGCTGGGCCTGGGCGTGGGCCCGGGCGACCCAGAGCTGATCACGGTCAAGGCCTTGCGCCTGCTGCGCGAGGCGCCGGTGGTGGCGTACTTCGTCGCCAAGGGCAAGCGCGGCAACGCCTTCGGCATCATCGAAGCGCACCTGCAAGCCGAACAGACCCTGCTGCCGCTGGTGTACCCGGTGACCACCGAGGCGCTGCCCGCGCCGCTGTCCTATGAACAGGTGATCAGCGACTTCTACGACGAAGCCAGCGTGCAGGTGGCCGAACACCTGGATGCCGGCCGTGACGTGGCGGTGATCTGCGAGGGCGACCCGTTCTTCTACGGCTCCTACATGTACCTGCACGATCGCCTGGCCTCGCGCTACGAGGCACAGGTGATCCCGGGCGTGTGCTCGATGCTCGGCGGCGCCTCGGTACTGGGTGCGCCATTGGTGTATCGCAACCAGACCCTCACCGTGCTCTCCGGCGTGCTGCCCCATGACGAGCTCAAGCGCCGTCTGGCCGATGCCGATGCCGCAGTGATCATGAAACTGGGGCGTAATTTCCCCAAGGTGCGCCAGGTGCTCACCGAGCTGGGCATGGATGATCGTGCGCTGTACGTAGAGCGGGCGACCATGGCCAACCAGAAGATCGTCGCGCTGGATGCCGTCGATCCGCAGTCCTCGCCTTACTTCTCGCTGATCATCGTGCCAGGTGAGAAATGGCAGGGATGATCAAGGCACCGGCAATCGTCATTCTCGGCCCGGGCAGCCTGGCCACCGCGCAGCGTATCCAGCAACGTTATCCACAGGCCGTGATCCATGGCCTGCAAGGGCGTGTTGTGGGTGCCAACCGATACTACGCAGTCTTCGGCGACACCCTGCGCGAGCTGTATCAGCAAGACACGCCGATCATCGCCCTATGCGCGGCGGGTATCGTCATTCGCACCCTGGCGCCGTTGTTGAGCGAAAAGGGCGTCGAGCCACCGGTTCTGGCCGTGGCCGAGGACGGCAGCGCCGTGGTGCCACTGCTCGGTGGCCTGGGTGGGGTCAACGCCATGGCCCGAGAGATCGGTGAGGCGTTGGGTGTGAGCGCAGCCATAACCACCAGTGGCGAGCTGCGCTTCGGCACCTGCCTGCTCAACCCGCCCGAGGGTTACGCGCTGGCGGACCTGGAGCAGGGCAAGCGCTTCGTCTCCGACCTGCTGGCGGGCGAGGCGGTGCGTGTCGAAGGCGAAGCGCCGTGGCTTGAGCACGCGCAGTTGCCCGCCAGTGACGATGCGCAACGCACTATCCACGTGGGCAGCGCACTGCGTCCGGCCAGCCGTGACGAACTGCTGATCCATGCACGTTGCGTGGTGGTGGCGGTCACGGCCGGTAGCACTGACCTGGTGCAACAGGTACGCGAGGAACTGCTGCGGGCGAACATCGCCGAGCCCGCGCTGGCCTGCCTGCTGGCGAGCGAAACCGAGATGGCGGAGCCGGCCCTGCACGAGGCTGCCCAGGCGCTGAATGTCGCCCTGCGCTTCGCACCGGCCGCCGAGAGCCTGGAGCAAATGCTGGCTGATGCATTGCCGCAAGCGCGGGTTGGTTCGTCCGTCGGGCTCGCCCACGCCGTTTGCCCGGCACCGGTCGACATCGACCGCGTTGGCCGGCGCCGTGGCCGCCTGGCCGTGATCGGCCTGGGGCCTGGTGCCGCTGAACTGATGGTGCCGGCGGTCAAGGCGGAGCTTGCGCGTGCGCAGGATGTGCTGGGTTACGAAACCTACGTGCGCATGGCCGGCCCGTTCCGCGACGACCAGGTGCTGCACTGCACCGACAACCGCGAAGAGATGCAGCGCGCTCGCCATGCCTTCGAGCTGGCGGTGCAAGGGCGTTCGGTGGTGGTGGTGTCGTCGGGCGATCCGGGCGTGTTCGCCATGGCCGCCGCGGTGCTCGAAGCGCTCCATGAATCCACTGACCCGGCCTGGCAGCGCGTCGAGCTGGAGATCCTGCCCGGCGTCTCGGCCTCGCTGGCTACCGCCGCTCAGGCGGGGGCGCCACTGGGCCACGACTTCTGCGTGATGTCGCTGTCGGACAACCTCAAGCCCTGGTCGATCATCGAGAAACGCCTCGACCTGGCGGCCCAGGCGGACCTGGTGCTGGCGTTCTACAACCCGATCTCCAAGGCCCGGCCGCATCAGCTGGGTGTGGCGCTGGAGGTGGTACGCCGCCATCGCGACGCAGGCACCCCCGTGGTGCTGGGCCGTGATATCGGCCGGCCGGGGCAGACCCTGCGGGTGGTGACCTTGGGCGAGCTGGTGCCGGAGATGGTCGACATGCGCACCATGGTGCTGCTCGGCTCCTCGACCACCTGCACCTTCCCCCGTGCCGATGGCGGCCAGTGGGTCTATACCCCGCGCTGGTACCCCGCCAAGCCCTGAGCGCAGCCGGGGTCAGGGCAGCAGGTAGCCCTTGATCCCGGTGAAGATGATCTGCGCCGCCAGGGCGCAGACGAACAGCCCCATCAGGCGGCTGACGATCTGCAGGCCCTGGTCGCCGAGGATCCGTTCGATACGGTGCGAGAGGTACAGCACCAGGCCCACGGTGAAGCTGGCCAGGGCGATGCTGACGATGGCCAGCAGCTTGTCGTCCCAGTGCGGTTGGCCCACGCCCATCACCAGCAACGCACCGATGGTGCCGGGGCCGACGGTGAGTGGGATGGTCAGCGGCACGATGGTCACGTCCTGCTGCACGTTGTCGGTCTGCACTGCCGACTTGCCCTGGGCCATGCCCAGCGCCGAGATGAACAGCACCGAGCCTGCGCCAATGCGGAAGGCGTCGGCGGTGATGCCGAATACCCCGAAGATCACCCGTCCGAACAAGTACAGCAGCACGCTGGCGACCAGCGTGGCAATGGCTACCCGCCAGGCCAGTTGCTTGCGTTCCTTGCTGGAGTGGCCGCGGGTCAGGCCGATGAAGCATGACAGCACGAAGAACGGGCTGTAGAGCACGAGCATTTTCAGGTAGACGCTGAACAACTCATGGAGCATGGCGCTGAGTCCGCGGCGGGAATGGGTGGCACCTGTATAGCACGGAACCTGTAGGAGCGGCTTCAGCCGCGATCACCCGCGAAGCGGGTGCCAGATTCTGTGGTGGCTGCCTCGCGGCTGAAGCCGCTCCTACAGGATGTGCGTGGTGTCGTCGGACACCACCTGCCGCTGCCCCGCCCAGAACTGCACCAACTCGCGCAGCTGCGACAGCTCCACCGGCTTGGCCATGTGGCCGTCCATGCCGGCCAGGCGCGCGCGTTCCTTGTGCTCGTTGAGGATATGCGCGGTCAACGCCACCACCGGGGTGCGCGGGCGCTGGTTGGCGGTCTCCCAGGCGCGCAGCTGCTGGGTGGCGGAGAAACCGTCGAGCACCGGCATCTCGCAGTCCATCAGCACCAGGTCGTAGTGCTTGGCCTTCATCGCCTGCAGAGCCTCTTCGCCGTTGCTGGCGGTATCCGGCTCGAGGTTGAGCTTGCCGAGCATGCCGCGGATGACCTTGGTCGAGATGCTGTTGTCCTCGGCCACCAGTATGCGGAAGTCGCCGGGCAGGTCCAGCGGCACCGGGGTGCCGATCGGCATGGGCGGCGTGGCCTGCTCGCGGCCACGCAGTGCCAGCTCCTCGGCCAGGGTGGTCTTGAGCGTGTAGCCGGCCACCGGCTTGGCGAGGATGCGCTTGACCCCGGCGTTGCGGGCGATGATCTTGCTCGGCGCGTTGCTGATGCCGGTGAGCATGACCACCAGGATGTCGTGGTTCAGGCTCGGGTCTTCCTTGATCTTGGCCGCCAGTTGCATGCCGGTCATGCCGGGCATGTTCTGGTCGAGCAGCACCGCGTCGAAGTAGTCGCGCAGGTGCGCCTTGGTGCGCAGCAAGGCCAGCGCTTCCTTGCCCGACGGCACCGCGCTGACGTTCATGCCCCAGGCGCTGCATTGCTGCACCAGCACCTTGCGACAGGTGTCGTTGTCGTCCACCACCAGCACCCGCGCATCGCGCAGCGGGCCGTCGAGGTCGGTGGGCGGCTGCTCCAGGCGCAGCGGGTCGAGCGGCAGGGTCAGCCACAGGGTGTTGCCCATGCTGGTGCTGGTCTTGATGCCGAACTCGCCCTGCATCAGGCCGATCAGTTGCTTGGCGATCACCAGGCCCAGGTGGCCACCGAGCTTGTTGCTGGAGAGGAAGTGGCGGCTGTGCAGCTCGGCCTGCAGCAAGGCGTCGCGCTCGGCCGGTGGCATGGGTTCGCCGCTGTCCTGCACGGCGATGCGCAGGCGCGGGCTGTCGCCGCGTTGGTCAAGGGCCACCACCAGCAGGATCTCGCCCTGGGTGGTGTTCTTCAGGGCGTTGTCCAGCAGGCTCGACAAGGCCTGGCGCAGGCGTGTCGGGTCGCCGCTGACCACCCGCGGCACCTGGGGCTGGGTGAAGCTGATCAGCTCGATGTTCTGCTGCTCGGCCTTGGCCCTGAAGATGTTCAGACAGTCCTCGATCAGGGCATTGAGGTCGAACTGCACGTCGTCCAGCTCGATCTGCCGCGACTCGAGCTTGGAGATGTCGAGGATTTCGTTGATCAGGGTGAGCAGTTCGTTGCCGGCGCTGTGGATGGTCTGCACATAGTCGCGCTGCTTGACCGACAGCGGCGTGCCCAGCAGCAGCTCGGTCATGCCCAGCACGCCATTCATGGGGGTGCGGATCTCATGGCTGATCTTGGCCAGGAACTCGGCCTTGGCGTTGATCTCGGCGTCGCTGGCGGCCAGGGCGCGGCTGGCGCGGAAGCGCTCCTCGCTGATCCGCCGCAGGCGCTCGCTGACCGCGAGGTTGAGCAGCAGGCCGCTGACCACGGTCAGCGCCATGAGGATACACAGCAACCAGGGCGTGGATGTGCGGGTCAGGCCCAGCAGGGCCGGCAGCAGTACCAGGCCGCCGAGGTTGAACACCAGCATCGCCAAGGCGAACAGGCGCGCCGGGCCGTAGCCCTTGTACCAGTGATAGCCGCTGACCAGCAGCATGCTTACGCTGCCCAGGGCGAGCAGGGCGTAGGTCATCAGGTTCAGCGGCAGGGTGTCGATGAACAGCAGCACCAGGCCGCTGACCGCAGCTACCACCATTTCCATCTGCAGCAGGCGGTTGAGCCGCGCCGAACTGCAGGGGGAGAAGAAGTGCAGGGTGAAATACAATCCGGCCAGGCCTGCCAGCACCAGCGTCAGGTAGGCCGCTGGGGTCTGCGCGCTGTGCCACAGGTGCCACCAGGGCCCGCTGAGGTTGAGCAGGATCAGCGCGCTGAGCAGCATCAGGCCGTGGTACAGCGCCAGTACCAGCGTGGTGCTGGAGCGTGTGTAGCCGAAGCGGATCAGGTTGTGCAGGATCAGCATCACCAGGCCACCGAACAACAGGCCGAACAGCAGCGACTGGCGCTGGTCGGCGGCGGCGTGGGCGGTGGTCTCGACAGTGATGGCCGGACGCAACTGGTGTTCGGAAACCAGCCGCAGATAGATATCCAGCGGTTGGTTGCTGTGCGGCAATGGCAGCACGTGGTCCCTGCCGCGCAGGGTGGGGCTGAGGCCGTCGCCCTGCCGGCCGTGGTGCAACTGGCGCAGCAATTTGCCGCCTTCCAGGGCGTAGAGGTCCAGGCGTGACAGGTCGGGGGCGAAAATGCGTACCAGTTGTTCCTGGTCGCTCGGTTCCAGGCGGTAGTGCAACCACAGGGCCTGGTCGGGGAGGGCGGCATCCAGTTCTTCGAGGGCCAATGGGCTGAACTGGTTGCGGTAGCGTTCGGAGCGCACGTCGGACAACTGCAGGTTGGCCTGCTCATCGAGCAGCGCCGACCAGCCCGCGGCCTGTTCGGCGTGTGCCGGGAGCAGGCAGAGCAGGGTCAGCAGGCTGACGATCAGGGCTATGGCAATCCGAAGCCGACGCACGACGAAATCCCTTCTTAGCTAATGTGCCGGATAACCACTATGCGCGGCGCGCCAAGGCGAAGGCAAGGCCCCGGCGGGGCCTTGACGACGAGCCGAAGGCCGTGGGCCGGGAGCGCCACGACCGTTGGCTGCACTTTTACTGCTGCTCACCGCGCTCGCGGGCGATGGCCCGGTAGCCGATGTCGTTGCGGTAGAAGCTGGCGTCCCACTTGACCTGCTCGGCCAGGCGGTAGGCCTGCTGCTGGGCGGCTTCGACGGTGTCGCCCATGGCGGTGGCGCAGAGCACGCGGCCACCGGCGGTGACCACCTGGCCGTCCTTCAGTGCGGTACCGGCGTGGAACACCTTGCCTTCCAGCTTGGCGGCGGCGTCCAGGCCGCTGATCGCGGCGCCCTTGGCGTAGTCGCCCGGGTAGCCACCGGCAGCCAGCACCACGCCCAGGCTCGGACGCGGGTCCCACTGTGCTTCGACCTTGTCCAGGGCCTTGGCGAAAGCGGCCTCGATCAGCAGCACCAGGCTCGACTCCAGACGCAGCATGACTGGCTGGGTTTCCGGGTCGCCAAAGCGGCAGTTGAACTCGATGACCTTGGGGTTGCCCGCCTTGTCGATCATCAGGCCGGCATACAGGAAGCCGGTGTAGACGTTGCCTTCCTCGGCCATGCCGCGCACGGTCGGCCAGATCACCTGGTCCATCACGCGCTGGTGCACGTCGGCGGTGACCACCGGGGCAGGGGAGTAGGCGCCCATGCCGCCGGTGTTCGGGCCGGTGTCCTGGTTGCCGACACGCTTGTGGTCCTGGCTGGTGGCCATGGGCAGCACGTTGTGGCCGTCGACCATGACGATGAAGCTGGCTTCCTCGCCGTCGAGGAATTCTTCGATCACCACGCGCGAGCCGGCTTCACCGAAGGCATTGCCGGCGAGCATGTCGCGCACGGCGTCTTCGGCTTCCTGCAGGGTCATGGCGACGATCACGCCCTTGCCGGCGGCCAGGCCATCGGCCTTGATCACGATCGGTGCGCCTTTCTCACGCAGGTAGGCCAGGGCCGGCTCGATCTCGGTGAAGTTCTGGTAGTCGGCGGTCGGGATCTTGTGACGAGCCAGGAAGTCCTTGGTGAAAGCCTTGGAACCTTCCAGCTGGGCGGCGCCCTTGGTCGGGCCGAAGCAGTCCAGGCCACGGCTGCGGAACAGGTCGACGACGCCGATGACCAGCGGCGCTTCCGGGCCGACGATGGTCAGGTCGACGTTCTTCTCGGCGAAGTCGGCCAGTTGCTCCAGGGCGGTGACGTCGATGGCGACGTTCTCGCATTTGGCTTCGGTGGCGGTGCCGGCATTGCCGGGGGCGACGAAGATTTTCTCGACGCGTGGGTCCTGGGCGACTTTCCAGGCCAGGGCGTGTTCACGGCCGCCGCTGCCGATGATCAAAACTTTCATGTCAAAACCTCGAATTCTTTCGGACGGGAGGCAAAGCCTCACACTGTACGAGGTCGCAATGGAGCAGGTAGATGCAAGGCGGGGACGGTTCCGATGAGCGCAGTTGCCTTATGGCAATGAGCATCAGCGGAACCGGCCCCAACGCAGCAGATGCCTGCTTCAGTGCGGCCGATTGCCATAATCAGTGGCGGAAGTGGCGCATGCCGGTGAAGACCATGGCGATACCGGCTTCGTCGGCAGCGGCGATGACTTCGGCATCGCGCATCGAACCACCCGGCTGGATCACGGCGCTGATACCCACTTTAGCCGCGTTGTCGATGCCATCACGGAACGGGAAGAACGCATCCGATGCCATCACCGCACCCTGCACCTGCAGGCCGGCGTGCTCGGCCTTGATGGCGGCGATACGTGCGGAGTTGACGCGGCTCATCTGGCCGGCACCGACACCGATGGTCTGGCGCTGCTTGGCGTAGACGATGGCGTTGGACTTGACGAACTTGGCGACTTTCCAGGCGAACACCAGGTCGTGGATTTCCTGCTCGGTCGGGGCGCGCTTGGTGACGATCTTCAGGTCGTCGGCAGTGATCATGCCGATATCGCGGCTCTGCACCAGCAGGCCACCGTTGACGCGCTTGAAGTCCCAACCGGCGGCGCGCTCGGCTGGCCACTCGCCGCACTCCAGCAGACGCACGTTCTGCTTGGCAGCAACCACGTCACGGGCGGCCTGGGAGATTTTCGGGGCGATGATCACTTCGACGAACTGGCGGTCGACGATGGCCTGGGCGGTTTCGCCGTCCAGCTCGCGGTTGAAGGCGATGATGCCGCCGAACGCCGATTCGGTGTCGGTGGCGTAGGCCAGGTCGTAGGCCTTGCGGATACCGCCTTCGTCTTCAGGCACCACGGCCACGCCGCACGGGTTGGCGTGCTTGACGATCACGCAGGCTGGCTTGACGAAGCTCTTCACACACTCCAGCGCGGCGTCGGTGTCGGCCACGTTGTTGAACGACAGCTCCTTGCCTTGCAGCTGGATGGCGGTGGAGATGCTGGCCTCGCCCTTCTTGGCCTCGACGTAGAACGCCGCGCTCTGGTGCGGGTTCTCGCCGTAGCGCATTTCCTGGGCCTTGACGAACTGGCTGTTGAAGGTGCGCGGGAACTCGCTGCGGTCTTCGGTGGACAGGGTGTCCTTGGCCTGGTCGATGGTGCCCATGTAGTTGGCGATCATGCCGTCGTAGGCGGCGGTGTGCTCGAAGGCCTTGAGCATCAGGTCGAAGCGCTGGGCGTAGGTCAGGCCGCCGGCTTTCAGGCCTTCGACAATGCCGGCGTAATCGCTGGCGTTGACCACGATGGCCACGTCCTTGTGGTTCTTCGCCGCGGAACGGACCATGGTCGGGCCGCCGATGTCGATGTTCTCGATGGCGGTCGGCAGGTCGCAGCCCGGCTTGTTGATGGTGGCTTCGAACGGGTACAGGTTGACCGCGACCAGGTCGATCGGCTTGATGCCGTGCTCGTTCATGATGGCGTCGTCGGTGCCGCGACGGCCGAGGATGCCGCCGTGGATCTTCGGATGCAGGGTCTTGACCCGGCCGTCCATCATTTCGGCGAAGCCGGTGTAGTCGGCCACTTCCACCGCGTTCACGCCATTGTCCTTGAGCAGCTTGTAGGTGCCGCCGGTGGACAGGATCTCGACACCGAGCTGTTGCAGCTCACGGGCGAATTCGAGGATACCGGTCTTGTCGGAGACGCTGATCAGGGCGCGGCGGATCGGCAGGCGGGTAGTCTGGTCGGTCATTTCAGATTCCATAACGCGGTGGAGTCAGCAAAAAAGGCGCCTCTTTGCATGAGCGCCTTTTTGGTTGGGGTTCTGGCCTTACAACAGATCGTACTGCTTGAGCTTCTTGCGCAGCGTGCCTCGGTTGAGCCCGAGCATCTCGCTGGCCTTGGTCTGGTTGCCCTTGACGTAGTTCATCACGCATTCGAGCAGGGGCGCCTCGACTTCCGAGAGCACCAGGTTGTACACGTCCGTGACGGTAGCGCCTTCCAGGTGGGCGAAGTAGTTGTGCAGTGCCTTCTCGACGCTGTCGCGCAGGGTCTGGCCCTCTTCGCTCGGCGTGTTCAGGTGCTGCTTGAGGTTGGCGTTGTCGCTCACGGGCGTTGTTCCACTCACTAATGTCTCGGTCATCATCGTCATGCGGCCACCCCTTGTTCGTCCTCTGTCCCAAGGCTCTGTCGACGTTCGGCGAAAAACGCCTGAACGTTGGCGCACTGCGCTTGTGTGTCTTGCAAAGCGTTGAACTGGCTGCGGAACTCCTTGCCGCCAGGTCGGGTTGCCAGGTACCAGCCAACGTGCTTGCGGGCGATCCGCACGCCCATCACATCGCCATAGAAGGCATGCAGCGCGGCCAGGTGCTCCAGCAGAATGCGTTCCACTTCGTCCAGCGCCGGTGCGGGCAGGTGCTCGCCCGTGCGCAGGTAATGCTCGATCTCGCGGAAAATCCACGGCCGCCCCTGGGCGGCACGGCCGATCAGCAGGCCGTCGGCACCGGTGGCGTGCAGCACCGCCCGGGCCTTTTCCGGCGAGGTGATGTCGCCGTTGGCGAATACCGGGATCGACACCGCCTGCTTGATCGCGGCGATGGTGTCGTACTCGGCGTCACCGGTGTACAGGTCGGCGCGTGTGCGGCCATGCACCGCCAGCGCCTGGATGCCGGCCTGTTCGGCGATCTTCGCCACGTTCAGGCCGTTCTTGCTCGCCCGGTCCCAGCCGGTGCGGATTTTCAGCGTCACCGGTACGTCCACGGCGCCGACGACGGCATGGAGGATCTCGGTGACCAAGGCTTCATCTCTCAATAAAGCAGAGCCTGCGGCCTTGTTGCAGACTTTTTTCGCCGGGCAGCCCATGTTGATATCGATGATCTGCGCGCCGGCTTCGACGTTGGCCCGGGCCGCCTCGGCCATCATCTGCGCGTCGCCACCGGCGATCTGCACCGAGCGTGGCTCGGGATCACCTTCGTGGATGCGGCGCAGGCTCGACTTGCGGCTGTTCCACAGGCGCATGTCGCTGGAGACCATCTCCGATACCACCATGCCCGCCCCCAGGCGTTTGCACAGCGTTCGGAAAGGCTGGTCCGTGACGCCGGCCATGGGGGCCAGGATCAGGTTGTTCTGCAGTGTGTAAGGGCCGATGCGTACCGCCGACATAGGTGTTCCCTGTTGTGGGGCCGAATCATTGGAGTTCGAAAAAGGGATGGCATGATACCCGCTCTCGATGACCGGATAAAGATGAATCTGGATAAAATCTGAACAGTTGCGGCGTTATGACACCCAGCGGCAAGCGGCAAGCTTCAAGCTGCAAGAGGCCTGCAGACAGGCTTTTACCTGCGGCTTGAAGCTTGCCGCTTGTCGCTTACTCCGGCGAACGGAAGCTCAGGCTGTAGTTCACTGCCTTCGGCCCAGGGTCGAGTATGTCCAGGGCGATATGGATCGGCGTCTGGCTGGGCATCTCGCCGCGCCCGGCCAGCTCGCCCGACAGGTACTCGCTGGGCTTGAAGCGGCGGCTGGCGATCAGCTGACCGTTGAGGTCGGCGAAACGCAATTCGAGCAGCGGGAAGGGCTGGGCGAAGGGCGCACGGTTGTAGATGATCGCGTCGACGATCAGCGCCCCTTTGAAGTCCGGGTGGCTGCGGACCACCAGGTTGCTGCTCTTGATCCGCGAGATGTCGACACGGGTCGGCACCTGGCAGCCGAACATCGGGCATAGCTGTTGGAACCAGGGGCGATACTGGTCCTGGCGGGCCATTTCGTCAAAGTGGAACCAGACGTACTGGAATGCCAGCAAGCCTGCGGCCAGCAGGGTCAGGCAACCCCACAGCAGGCGCTTGCCCCAGTTCGGGGCGGGCTTTTCCCAGCCCAACTGCAACGGGTCGTCGACCACGTCGACCAGCGGCTCCTTGCGCGAACGCTCCGGCTTGGCGGCCAGGCTCGGTTCCAGGCGCTGCCCGGGGTGTTCTTCGGGGTCATCGTCGCGGGCCGAGAACGGCGCTCTGTGCACCTCGTCGTCCAGCGCCGAAAGGCCCTTTTCCGGTACCGGTTCGTCATGGCTGGGCAGCTGCCGCGAGGGTTCGTCGAGGTCGTCGTCGAGTGGCTGATCGCGTACTGGAGGCTCATCGTCCAGCTCGAGGCTGGTCGCGCCGAGGGTAGGCTCGGTGCGCTCGTCGTCGGGCGGCGCCAGGTCCAGCGGCTCCTGCTCGACCAGCATCGGTGCGTCCTCGCGCTCCTGCGCCGGCTCACGGTCGCCGTCAGTGGCGGTGCCGAACGGTTCATCGCCAGGCCCATCGCCGAGCTGATCGTCGCGGCGGGCCTGGAGCATGCCCTTGGCCGGGGCTGCGCGCCGATCACCCGGGCTGCGCCGTTCAAGGCGCGCCAGTTCCTGGTCGAGGTCGAGGGCATCCAGTTCCTCGGCGGTGACCGTCCAGTTGTCCTCCGGTACAGGGGGCTCGACCTGCGGTTGCACTGGCGCAGGCGCAGGCTCCACCGGTTGCACCTGCGCTGCCGGCGCAGGGGTTTCGGCTTCGCCGCCCGCGGCGCGGTTCTGCTCCAGCAGTTGTTTCGCCGCGTTGAACACCTGCAAGCACTGGCCGCAGCGCACCGCGCCGCGGGCCACGCTCAACTGGTGATGGGTGACGCGAAAGCTGGTCTGGCAATGCGGGCACTGGGTGACGAAACTGTCGGTCATGCGGCTGTCCGGGAAGCTGTGCAGGAGATGAGTCTAGGCGCGCTTAGCGGCGGCGACCACTGATACGTACCCAGCCGTCGCGCACGACGATCGGGTCCAGGTCGAAGTCGGCGGCATAGGCGGCGGCCACTTCCTCGCCCTGTTCGGCGAGGATGCCCGACAGCGCCAGCAGGCCACCTGGGCGTACCAGGCCGGACAGCTGCGGTGCCAGCGAAACCAGAGGGCCGGCCAGGATGTTGGCGACCAGCACGTCGGCCTGCATCGCCGGCATCTGCTCGGGCAGGTACAGGTCGAATGTGTCGTCGGCAATGCCGTTGCGCTGGGCGTTGTCACGGGAGGCCTCGATAGCCTGCACGTCGATGTCGGTGCCGACCGCGTGGCGGGCACCGAGCAGCAGCGCGGCGATGGCCAGGATGCCCGAGCCGCAGCCGAAGTCGAGCACTTGTGTGCCTTGCAGCTGCTGGCCGTCGAGCCATTCCAGGCACAGCGCGGTGGTCGGGTGGGTGCCGGTGCCAAAGGCCAGGCCCGGGTCGAGCAGCAGGTTCACCGCGTCCTTTTCCGGGGCTTCGTGCCAGCTCGGCACGATCCACAGGCGCTGGCCGAAACGCATCGGCTGGAAGTTGTCCATCCAGCTGCGCTCCCAGTCCTGGTCCTCGATCACCTCGGCGTGGTACTCGGGCAGCTCGGCGCCGGTCAGCAGGCGCAGGTGGGCGAACACCTGTTCGGGCTCGGCATCGGCCTCGAACAGCGCCAGCAGGTGCGTGTGCGACCACAGCGGGGTGGTGTTGAGGTCCGGTTCGAAGATCGGCTGGTCTTCGGCGTCCATGAAGGTCACCGAGACGGCACCCACTTCAAGCAGGGCGTCTTCGTAGGTTTCGGCTTGTTCCGGGCTGATGGCCAGGCGTACTTGCAGCCAGGGCATGGCGGGCACCTTTGGTAAATCGACAGGGGCAGCCCGAGGCTGCGCGAAAAGGCCGCCAGTTTACTTGAGTGCGCAGGGTTTGTGCAGGACGCAGTTGTGCTGCAGCGCTTGTCGATCCCCTCGCAGGGCCAGCCCGCTGCCCCTGGAGAGGGGGCGGGCTGGCCACAGGGTTCAGAGGCTGCGCGCGCGGGTGACTCGGTCGACCAGGTAAACCAGGCCGTGATAGTCGATGCCGCTATGGCTCGACAGGCCGATTTCACACGTGCGGCTGGTCGAGATCCCCTCGCTGCAATACTGCACCGCGTCCTTGAGCGTGCGCAGCGAATGGGCGTTGAGCTCCGGTGTGGTGAAGCCCTTGTCGCCGGCGAAGCCGCAGCAATGAATGCCTTCGGGGATCACCACCTGCTTGCTGCAGCGCCGCGCCAGGTCGATCAGTGCCTGGCTTTCACCCAGGTGCTGGGTGCTGCAGGTCACGTGCACCGCCACGGGCTCGTCCTGGGGGGTGAACTCCAGCTTGTCGACCAGGTGGGTGCGGATGAAGCGCACCGGGTCGTACAGGTCCAGCCGCGATTCGCCCAGGTCCTGGACCAGGCGCAGGGTGCAGGGGCTGGTGTCGCAGTAGATCGGGTCGATGCCGCCACGGCTGGCGTGCAGCAGCGCGTTGATCAGCTCCTGGCGCTTGTGCTCAGCCTGCTCGGGGTAGCCCTTGGAGGCGAACGGCTGGCCGCAGCACAGGCTGTCGGCGTTGTCCGGGAACACCACCTGGTAGCCGGCCTTCTCCAGCAGGCCGCGGGTCTTGTCCAGCAGTGAACTCTGCTCGCGGTCGGCATAGGCTGGGCCCATCACCCGGGATACGCAGGCGGCGAGATAGACCACGCGAGGGCGGGCGTCGTGGCTCGCGGTGCTGAGCTCGACGGCCCGCAGCGGCTGCGGCATGGCAGGGGTCCACTGCGGTAGGCGGCCTTTGCTGGCCTTGCTCAGGCGGGCGCTGAGCCGGCTCATGCGCGGGGCGCCGAGCAGCTTGCGCGCGCCATTGGCGGCGGCCAGCGTGAAGCGGGCGCCGCGCAGGGTGGCGTGGAAATGTTCGGCCAGCCAGTCGGCGGCCTTGCCATGCTCGGCTGCCTGACCGCGCAGCTTCTTCACCAGCTCGCCGGTGTTGATGCCCACCGGGCAGCGCTGGGCGCACAGGCCGGTGGCGGCGCAGGTGTCGATACCCTGGTACTGATAGGTGCGCAGCAGTTCGCGGGTATCAACGCCGGCGCGTTTCTTCGCCTGGATGTCGCGCCACATGACGATGCGCTGGCGCGGGCTCAAGGTAAGCCCTTTCGACGGACAAACCGGCTCGCAGAAACCGCACTCGATGCACTTGTCGACGATCTCGTCGGCAGCCGGCAGCGGCTTGAGGTTCTTCAGGTGGATATCCGGATCCTCGCTCAGCACCACATCGGGGTTGAGGATGCCGTTGGGGTCGAGCAGGCGCTTGAGCTTCCACATCAGCTGGTAGGCGTCATGCCCCCATTCCAGCTCGACGAAGGGCGCCATGTTGCGCCCGGTGCCGTGCTCGGCCTTGAGCGAGCCGCCGAACTCCACTGCCACCAGCTGCGCCACGTCGTCCATGAAGGCCTGATAGCGCGCCACCTCTTCAGCACTGTTGAAACCCTGGGTGAAGACGAAGTGCAGGTTGCCTTCCAGGGCGTGACCGAAAATGATCGCCTCGTCGTAGCGGTGCTTGTCGAACAGCTGGATCAGGCGGTTGACGCCTTCAGCCAGTTGCTCGATGGGGAAGGTCACGTCCTCGATGATCACCGTGGTGCCGGTCTGGCGCACGGCGCCGACGGCGGGGAAGGTGTCCTTGCGGATCTTCCACAGCTGGTTGTACACCGCCGGGTCTTCGCTGAACGCGACCTTCTGCTCCAGCGGGTAGTCGTCGATGGACGCCATCACCTGCTCGAGTTGCTCGTGCAACAGGCTCTGGCTGGCGGCACGGCACTCGATCAGCAGGGCGCAGGCGTAGGCCGACAAGTCCTTGACCCACGCCGGCATACCCGGCATCGCTTGCACCGAGCGCAGGCTGCGGCGGTCGAGCAGCTCCACGGCGGAGACTGGCTGGCGCTTGAGCACGGTCACGGCGCGGCAGCAGCTCTCGACGCTGGGGAACACCAGCAGCGCGCTGGCCTTGTGCGGGTGGTCGGGCACAGTGTTGTAGGTGACGGCGCTGATGAACCCGAGGGTGCCTTCGGAACCGACCAGCAGGTGCTGGAGGATATCGAGTGGCTGGTCGTAGTCCACCAGTGCGTTGAGTGATAGCCCCGTGGTGTTCTTCAGCCGGTACTTGTGGCGGATGCGCTCAGCCAGCGCGGTGTTGGCGCGAGTCTCGCGGCCAAGGCGGGCCAGCTCGTCCAGCAGGCCGGCGTGGCTGTGCTCGAAGGCGGCGACGCTGGTTGGGTCTTCGCTGTCCAGGCGGGTGCCGTCGGCCAGCACCAGGCGCAGGCCGGCGAGGGTGTGGTAGGTGTTTTGCGCGGTGCCGCAGCACATGCCGCTGGCATTGTTGGCGACGATGCCGCCGATCTTGCAGGCGTTGATCGAGGCCGGGTCCGGGCCGATCTTGCGCCCATAGGGGGCCAGCCAGGCGTTGGCTTGGGCGCCGATCACGCCGGGCTGCAGACGGATTTGCGTGCCCTGGTCGCGAATCTCCCGGCCATTCCAGTTGTCGCCGAGCACGATCAGCACCGAGTCGCTGATGGCCTGGCCGGACAGGCTGGTGCCGGCGGCGCGAAAGGTCACCGGCACCCGGTCGCGCTGGGCCAACTGGATGAGTGCGACCACTTCGTCCTCGGACTCCACGCGCAGCACCAGCTTGGGGATCAGCCGATAGAAGCTGGCGTCGGTGCCGAAGGCCAGGGTCGAGGTCGGGTCGTCGAAGCGGCGTTCGGCGGGGATCAGGCGCTCGGCATCACGCAGGAACGCGGCGGGCAGGCTCATGCAGTCTCCTCGTGGGGCCGCGGCGTCTGGTGCGCGGCGTGCCCCGGATATTCAGGCGTTGGCGGGCGCGCTCAGGCGCCCAGTTCGCGGACCAGCGAGTCTTTGCTGATCTCGCTGATGGACTTGGCGCCGGTCAGTACCATGGCCACGCGCATCTCCTTCTCGAACAGTTCCAGCAGGTTCTTCACCCCGGCCTCGCCGTGGGTGGCCAGGGCATAGAGGAAGGCGCGGCCGATCAGCACGCTGTCGGCGCCCAGGGCGATCATGCGCACTACATCGAGGCCGCTGCGGATGCCGGAGTCGGCGAGGATCTTGATATCGCCCTTCACCGCGTCGGCAATCGCCGGCAGGGCGCGGGCGCTGGACAGCACGCCGTCGAGCTGGCGGCCGCCGTGGTTGGAGACGACGATGCCGTCGGCGCCGAACTTGACCGCGTCGCGGGCGTCATCGGCGTCGAGGATGCCCTTGATGATCATCGGGCCGTCCCAGAACTCGCGGATCCACTCCAGGTCCTTCCAGGAGATGGACGGGTCGAAGTTGTTGCCCAGCCAGCCGATGTAGTCGGCCAGGCCCGTGGGGTTGCCGCGGTACTTCGAGATGTTGCCCAGATCGTGGGGGCGGCCCATCACGCCGACGTCCCAGGCCCATTGCGGGTGGGTCATGGCTTGCAGCACGCGGCGCAGCGGGCCGTTGGCGCCGCTCATGCCGGAGTGGGCGTCGCGGTAGCGGGCGCCGGGCACGGGCATGTCGACGGTGAACACCAGGGTCTTCACGCCGGCGGCCTTGGCGCGCTCCAGGGCGTTGCGCATGAAGCCGCGGTCCTTGAGCACATACAGCTGGAACCACATCGGCCGGTCGATGGCCGGGGCCACTTCTTCGATCGGGCACACCGATACTGTCGACATCGTGAACGGAATGCCATGGGCCGCCGCTGCGCGTGCCGCCTGCACTTCGCCACGGCGGGCGTACATGCCGGTGAGGCCGACCGGGGCCAGGGCCACGGGCATGCTCAGGGTTTCGTCGAACAGCTGCGTCTGCAGGCTCAGCTCGGACATGTTCTTCAGTACGCGCTGGCGCAAGGCGATGCCGGCCAGATCCGAGACGTTGTGGCGCAGGGTGTGCTCGGCGTAGGCGCCGCCGTCGGCATAGTGGAAGAGGAAGGGGGGCAGCTTGCGTTGGGCCGCGGCGCGATAGTCGGTGGAGGCGGAAATGATCATGGATTCTCGCAGCGTGGGTTGAAGGTGATGCCGGGCGCTGTGGCGCGCCCGGCCCCTTTCACTTTAGTGATGAACCAGCATGCCAGTGAGCCAGTAGGCCTGGACCAGGGTGATCAGGCCGACGATGGTGGCGAAGAACAGGCTGTGCTTGACGGTGAAGCGGAACAGGTCGGATTCCTTGCCGACCAGACCGGTGGCCGCGCAGGCCACGGCGATCGACTGCGGCGAGAT
Source organism: Pseudomonas sp. CAM1A (assembly GCF_047501685.1). Classification (NCBI taxonomy): domain Bacteria; kingdom Pseudomonadati; phylum Pseudomonadota; class Gammaproteobacteria; order Pseudomonadales; family Pseudomonadaceae; genus Pseudomonas; species Pseudomonas sp. CAM1A. Next base: position 90,789 of record NZ_JBFNXP010000011.1, read on the forward strand.
CATCTTGCCGGTCACGCCGCCGCTGGTATTGGCTGCCACCAGCAGAGTGTCGCTGACGCCGATCTGGTGCGCGGTGGTGGCCTGCAGCGAGCTGAACAGGGCGTTGGACGAGGTGTCCGAGCCGGTCAGGAACACGCCCAGCCAGCCGAGGAACGGCGAGAAGAACGGGAACGCCGCGCCGGTGCCGGCCAGCACCAGGGCCATGGTCGAGGACATGCCCGAGTAGTTGGTGACGAAGGCGAAGGCCAGCACCATGCCGATCGACAGGATCGGCCAGCGCAGTTCCCAGAAGGTCTCTTTAAAAGTGGTAAGACCAGTTTTGAAGTTGATCTTCAGCACCCACATCGAGATCAGTGCCGAGAGGAAAATCGCCGTGCCGGTGGCGGAGATCGGGTCGAGCTTGAACACCGCCGGCATGGCGGTGGGCGCTGTGACGATGGGTGCGGTCTTGATCACCAGCTGGTCGAGGTGCGGGATGGCGAAGTTGAACACGAAGTTGTACATCGCGCCGCCCGGGGCGAAGGCCGCCTTGAACGGTTTCAGGGTCCAGATGGTCACCAGCACGGTGAGGATCAGGAATGGCGACCAGGCCTTGAAGATCTCGCCGAAGCTGTACGGGCTCGGTTGGCTGCCGCTCGAGTGCACGACGGCGGCGCCGACGCTGCCCTTGGCCTCGGCGAACGCGCGCTTGGGCTGCCAGACCTTGAGGAACAGGGTCAGGGCGATCAGGCTGGCCAGGGCTGAGGTGATGTCTGGCAGCTCCGGGCCGATGAAGTTGGAGGTGAAGTACTGGGTGACGGCGAAGCTCAGGCCGGCCACCAGGGCGGCAGGCCAGGTCTCTTTCACGCCGCGCACGCCGTCCATCATGAACACCAGCCAGAACGGCACGAACAGCGACAGCAGCGGCAGCTGGCGACCGGTCATGGCGCCGATGTGGAAGGCGTCGATGCCAGTCACTTGCCCGGCGACGATGATCGGGATGCCCAGGGCGCCAAAGGCCACCGGGGCGGTGTTGGCGATCAGGCACAGGCCGGCGGCGTACAGCGGGTTGAAGCCCAGGCCGACCAGCAGCGCAGCGGTGATCGCCACCGGGGCGCCGAAGCCGGCCGCGCCTTCGAGGAAGGCACCGAAGCAGAAGCCGATCAGCAGCACCTGCAGGCGCTGGTCGTCGGTGATCGACAGTACCGAGCTGCGGATGACTTCGAATTGGCCGCTCTTGACCGTGAGTTTGTAGAGGAACACCGCGGCGACGATGATCCAGGCAATCGGCCACAGGCCGTAGAGGAAGCCATAACCCGCAGCGGCCAGCGCCATGTCTACGGGCATCTGGAAGGCGAATATCGCCACCAGGATCGACAGTGCCAGGGTGATGCTGCCGGCGACGTGGCCCTTGAGGCGGAACACGGCGAGGGCGAGGAAGAAGAACACGATTGGGATGACCGCCGCCAGCGCGGACAGGCCAAGGCTACCAAGCGGGGTATAGAGTTGTTGCCAGGTTTGCATATGGGGTGGCCCCTAATTGTTGTTGGTCAAGGCACTGGCATTGGATAATTGGTAAGACCAATTTACAATGGCTGGTCGCTAGGTTAAAAGCGTGGTGGCGGGTGTGTCAATTTGTCCTGGGGGAAACTTTGCCCGGATGCCGATGAGCGGGCATCTGATTGGCTGGGAAAAACGCCGCCTGACGGGTGTCGGCGCAAGCCGGATAGGCGCAGAATAGGCGCCCCCGGATTCGCATCCCCGGGGTTCGTGGAGAGCATGTGATGGTTTTTGATCAGGTCCGCCAGCGGCGCCTGTCCGACGACATCGTCGATCGGTTGGAAGGGATGATTCTTGAAGGCACCCTCACCTCGGGTCAGCGCCTGCCGGCCGAGCGTGCCCTGGCCGAGCAGTTCGGTGTGTCGCGCCCGTCGCTGCGCGAGGCGATCCAGAAGCTGGTGGCCAAGGGCTTGTTGGTCAGCCGCCAGGGCGGCGGCAACTATGTGGCCGAATCATTGGGCTCGACCTTCAGCGACCCTTTGCTGAAGCTGCTCGAATCCAGCCCCGAGGCGCAGCGGGATCTGCTGGAGTTTCGACATACGCTGGAGGCGTCCTGCGCCTACTATGCGGCGCAGCGCGCCACCGAGCCGGATCGTGAGCGGCTGAAGACTGCGTTCGACGCCTTGCAGGATTGCTACAACCGTGTCGGTGAGGTGGACCGGGCGGAGGAGGGCGCGGCGGATGCGCGTTTCCATCTGGCCATTGCCGAGGCCAGCCACAATGCCGTGCTGTTGCACACCATTCGCGGGTTGTTCGACCTGCTCAAGCGCAACGTGGTGACCAACATCGGCGGCATGTACCAGCAGCGCACGGAGACGCGCGACATGCTGATCAGCCAGCATCGCGAGTTGTACCTGGCGATTGTCGAGGGGCGTGCGGACGAAGCGCGGGAGGTGTCGAGCCGACACATCCTGTACGTGCAGGAGGTGCTGCAGGAGGCGCAGCAAGAGGCCCAGCGTGTGGCGCGGGCGGAGCGGCGCAGCGGGCGCTGATTCAGGCACCGTGGGAGCGGGCAGGCCCGCTCCCACGGAAAAGGTCAGGCCGAGCCTTACTCTTCCTTGCCCTTGTTGCGCATCGTGCGCTGCAGCTCGCGGTTGGAGTCGCGCTCGCGCACGGTATCGCGCTTGTCGAACTCCTTCTTGCCCTTGCCAAGTGCGATCTCGCACTTGATCAGGTGCTTGCTCCAGTACAGCGACATCGCCACGCAGGTATAACCCTTCTGCGCCACGGCCGCTTCCAGGCGCTCGAGCTCACGCTTGTTCAGCAGCAGCTTGCGGGTGCGGATGGGGTCGGCAATGACGTGGGTGCTGGCGGTGTTCAGTGGAGTGATGTGGCTGCCGAACAGCCAGGCTTCGCCATCCTTGAGCAGCACGTAGCTGTCGGTCAGGTGCGCCTTGCCGGCCCGCAGGCTTTTTACTTCCCAGCCGGACAGGACCAGCCCGGCCTCGAACTTGTGTTCGATGAAGTAATCGTGTCGCGCTTTCTTGTTCTGCGCGATGGTCCCGGTCGGATGCTTCTTTTGTTTAGCCATAGGGGCGGCATTATAGGCAGTCGCCGCGTCCTCGGCTACGGGGTTTAGCTGCGCTTGAGCCTGTTGTGTGAATCCCGGACAATGCAACCCACGCTCTGCCGCGCAGAGCCGTTTTCAAGGCGCTGACAAGCGCTGCCGCCCAGTTTGGAAGTGACGCCTGGATGACTACCCATATTCAACGCTCCGCTCTGCTGCCGTACCCTGCCCAGGCGCTCTACGACCTGGTCAACGATGTGGCGAGCTATCCGGAGTTCCTGCCCTGGTGCTCGGCGTCCACGGTGCTCGAGACCACTGACACGCACATGCGGGCCAGGCTGGAGGTGGCCAAGGGTGGCATGAGCCAGCAGTTCATCACGCGCAATGTGCTGGTACCGGGGCAGTCGATCGAGATGAACCTGGAAGAGGGGCCGTTCACCCAGTTGCATGGGCTGTGGGTGTTCAAGCCGCTGGGGGAAAAGGCCTGCAAGATCAGCCTCGACCTGTCGTTCGACTACGCCGGTGCCTTGGTGCGGGCCACCTTGGGGCCACTGTTCAATCAGGCGGCCAACACGATGGTCGATGCCTTCTGCCAGCGGGCCAAGCAGCTCAATGGTTGAGCGTGCGCGCGGCAGCTGAGCAAGCCCCGCCATTCATGCAGGCAATAAAAAGCCCGGACAAGAACCGGGCTTTTTAGTGTCGGCGCATTTACTGCGGCGAAGTTTCCAGCGGTGCGGGTGTCGGCACCGGGGTGGTCTCGACGTTGTCGATTTCCTTTTGCAGCGAGTCTTCCAGCGAGCCTGGCTTGGCCGGCTTCTCGGTTTGGCTCGGCTGCTTGTCCGGGTTGACCGTGGTATCGCCGCTGCCACCGAGGATTTCCTGGTCGCGGCTGACGCCTGGCATGAAGTCGCCGGAGAGGTTGACCAACTGGTCGTTCTCGTTGAAGAAGATGCTCATGCGCTCTTGCTGGCGCTGGCCGCCGCCAGGCTGCAGGCTGTAGAGGTAATCCCAGCGATTGGTGTGGAAAGTGTCCTGCAGCAGCGGGTTGCCCATGATAAACCTTACTTGTCGGCGGGTCATTCCCGGCCGCAATTGGTCTATCATGTCCTGCGTGACGACATTGCCCTGCTGGATGTCGATTTTGTAAACCCCGGGAAACGAGCAACCGGCGAGTGCGAGCAGTCCCACTAGGGTGAGGCTGGTTAGCAAGAGCTTGGTGTTTTGCATCGGTGGGCGACTTCCACTATCTTGGCTGGACAACGTAAACCCCGATCATACCCGTATTAAGAGAAGCTGCGAAGCAGCATCGGCGAGAAAGCTGACCATGGTTGAAAATAGCGAATTGCGCAAAGCGGGCCTCAAGGTAACCCTGCCTCGAGTAAAGATTCTTCAGATGCTCGACTCGGCCGAGCAGCGTCACATGAGTGCCGAGGACGTCTACAAGGCGCTGATGGAGGCTGGCGAGGATGTCGGTCTGGCGACCGTGTACCGCGTACTGACCCAATTCGAAGCGGCGGGCCTGGTGGAGCGCCACAACTTTGATGGCGGCCACGCAGTGTTCGAGCTGGCGGATGGCAAGCACCACGATCACATGGTCAACGTGGATAGCGGTGAAGTCATTGAATTCTTCGATGCCGAAATCGAGAAGCGCCAGAAGGAGATCGTTGCCGAGCATGGCTTCGAACTGGTGGATCACAATCTGGTTCTGTATGTGCGTAAAAAGAAGTAACGATTTAGTCATTACTGATGACAAAGGCGACCCTCGGGTCGCCTTTGTGCTTTCTGGGTTGGGCTCGCTTCGGTCGTTCAGGTCTTGCTGGTCACCACCATCTTGCGCGCATGGGCCAGCGACTCCTTGGTGAGATCGATGCCGCCCAGCATCCGCGCCACTTCCTCGACCCGCTCGCGCTTGCCCAGGCTTGCCACGGCGGTGTGTGTGGTGTCGCTGTTGCGCACCTTGTGCACGAACAGGTGGTGATGCCCCTGGGCGGCTACTTGTGGCAGGTGGGTCACGGTCAGTACCTGGCCGCGTTCGCCGAGGCGGCGAAGCAATTGGCCGACGATCTCGGCAGTCGGACCGCCGATACCCACGTCGACTTCGTCGAATACCAGGGTCGGAATGCGTGAGGTCTGTGCGGTGATCACCTGGATCGCCAGGCTGATACGCGAAAGCTCGCCGCCCGAGGCGACCTTGGCCAGGCCCTTGAGCGGCTGGCCAGGGTTGGCGCTGACCAGCAGTTCGATCTGCTCCAGGCCGTGGGGCGAGAGGTCACCGTTGTCGAAGGGCGTGAGCTCGATGCAGAACCGCCCGCCAGGCATGCCCAGGCGCTGGATTTCCTGCTCGACGGCGGTGGCCAGCTGTTTGGCGGCTTGCTGGCGCAGCGCGCTGAGCTCGATGGCCTTCTCTTTATAGTGCTGGGCGAAGGCTGCGAGCTCCTCGCCCAATCGCTCGATCGATTCGTCGCTGGCGTTCAGGCCTTCCAGCTCCTCCATCAGGCGCTGTTGCAGGTGCGGCAGTTCGGTGGGATGCACGCGGTGCTTGCGGGCAAGGGTATAGATAGTGTCCAGGCGCTCTTCGAGGGCCTGCAGGCGCATCGGGTCGGCGTCGAAGTTGTCGAGGAAGCGGTTGAGCTCGCCGACGGCTTCTTCCACCTGGATCTGCGCGCTGGCGATCAGGTTGACCGCCTCGCCCAGTGCCTTGGGGCCGTTGCCGACCGCGGTGAGCCGGTTGAGGCTGACGGTCAGGGCGCTCAGCACGTTACCAGAGTCGCTTTCGCTGCACTGGTCGATGACCTGGCGGCAGATGCCGAACAGTGCCTCGGCGTTGGTCAGGTTCTTGTGTTCCTGCTCCAGCTGCTCCAGCTCGTTTTCACCAAGGCCCAGGTTGTCGAGTTCTTCCAGCTGGTAGCTGAGCAGTTGATGGCGCGCCCGCTGCTCGTCCCCCGAATTCCTCAGGCGCTCCAGTTCTTGGCTGGTCTGGTTCCAGCGCTTGGCGGCCAGCTGGACCTGGCGGGACAGATCGGTGGCGCCGGCATACTCGTCCACCAGGCGGCGGTGGGTGTCGGTTTTCAGTAGCGACTGGTGTTCATGCTGGCTGTGGATGTCGATCAGCAGCTCGCCCAGGGCCTTGAGGTCGCCCAGCGGGCAGGGGGTGCCATTGATGTAGCCGCGGCTGCGGCCCTCGGCGGTGATCACTCGGCGCAGGATGCAGGGGCCGTCGCTTTCCAGGTCGCGCTGGGCGAGCCAGGCGTGCGCTTCGGGGATGTCGACCAGGTCGAACGTGGCGAGGATATCGGCCTTGTCGGTGCCCGGGCGCACCACGCCGCTGTCGGCGCGATCGCCAAGGGCCAGGCCGAGGGCGTCGAGCATGATCGACTTGCCAGCCCCGGTCTCGCCGGTGATGACGGACATGCCGCGGGCGATCTCGAGGTCGAGGTGTTCGACGATGGCGTAGTTGTGGATGGACAGGTGCACCAGCATAGGGGGCGGCTCCCGAGGGGTCGTGTCTGGATATTTATACAGTGCTTTTCGCGGGTCTGCCAATAGCCGGTCGACGAATGTGGAAAAGCGCCTGCCCCCTTGAACCTGGTTTTTCCGACCCCATATAGCCGGCAAGACATGGCGAGCCTGGCTCGCACGACAGAAATCGTGGAGGAGAAACCCAATGGCTGACGAACAGCTGGATGAGAAGAACCTGAATTCCGAAGAAGCCGGTGCAGCAACCGCCGACGCGCGCGTTCTGGAGCTCGAAGAGCAGCTGGCCGCCGCCAAGGACCAATCCCTGCGCGCCGCCGCCGACCTGCAGAACATCCGTCGCCGTGCCGAGCAGGACGTCGAGAAGGCGCACAAGTTCGCCCTGGAGAAATTCTCCTCCGACCTGCTGCCGGTGATCGACAGCCTGGAGCTGGCCCTGGCGCACTCCAGCGCCGAAGACGAAAACGTCAAGAAGATCCGTGAAGGTGTCGAGCTGACCCTGAAGATGTTCCAGGACACCCTCAAGCGCTACAACCTTGAGGCCGTCGATCCGCACGGTCAGCCGTTCAACGCCGAACACCATCAGGCGATGGCCATGCAGGAAAGCGCTGATGTCGAGCCAAACAGCGTGATCAATGTGTTCCAGAAGGGCTACCTGCTCAACGGCCGCCTGCTGCGCCCCGCCATGGTGGTGGTCAGCAAGGCGCCGAGCGCTGCGCAGCCTTCGATCAATGAAAAGGCTTGAAATCTTTCCGGGCGCCCCCATCTAGGTGTCAAGCCTTCAAGTATTAGTGCAGTTGGCCAAAGCAGTCACTGCTACCAAATTCAAGTTTCGGGAGAATCATCATGGGTAAAATCATCGGTATCGACCTGGGGACCACCAACTCCTGCGTCTCCGTGCTGGAAAACGGCACTGCCAAGGTTATCGAGAACGCCGAAGGCGCGCGTACCACGCCTTCGATCATCGCCTACGCCAACGACGGCGAGATCCTGGTTGGCCAGTCGGCCAAGCGCCAGGCGGTCACCAACCCGCACAACACCCTGTTCGCGGTGAAACGCCTGATCGGCCGCCGCTTCGAAGAAGACGTCGTCCAGAAAGACATCAAGCTGGTGCCTTACAAGATCGTCAAGGCCAACAACGGTGATGCCTGGGTCGAGGCTTCCGGCAAGGAAATGGCGCCGCCGCAGATCAGCGCCGAAGTCCTGAAGAAAATGAAGAAAACCGCCGAAGACTACCTCGGCGAGCCTGTCACCGAAGCGGTCATCACCGTGCCGGCCTACTTCAACGACAGCCAGCGCCAGGCGACCAAGGACGCCGGCCGCATCGCTGGCCTGGAAGTGAAGCGCATCATCAACGAACCGACCGCCGCCGCGCTGGCCTACGGCATGGACAAGGGCAAGGGCGACCACACCGTCATCGTCTATGACCTGGGTGGCGGTACCTTCGACGTATCGGTCATCGAGATCGCCGAAGTCGACGGTGAGCACCAGTTCGAAGTACTGGCGACCAACGGCGACACCTTCCTGGGTGGCGAAGACTTCGACATGCGCCTGATCGACTACCTCGTCGACGAGTTCAAGAAAGAGTCCGGCATGGACCTGAAGAACGATCCCCTGGCCCTGCAGCGCCTGAAAGAAGCCGCTGAAAAGGCCAAGATCGAGCTGTCCTCGGCCCAGTCGACCGACGTCAACCTGCCGTACATCACTGCAGACGCAACCGGTCCGAAGCACCTGAACGTGAAGATCTCCCGCGCCAAGCTGGAGTCGCTGGTCGAAGACCTGGTCAGCCGTACCATCGAGCCATGCCGCATCGCCCTGAAGGACGCCGGCATCGATGCCAGCAAGATCGACGACGTGATCCTGGTCGGTGGCCAGACCCGTATGCCGATGGTGCAGAAAGCCGTTGCCGACTTCTTCGGCAAGGAAGCGCGCAAGGACGTCAACCCGGACGAAGCCGTCGCCATGGGTGCTGCCATCCAGGGCGCCGTTCTGGCCGGTGACGTGAAGGACGTGCTGCTGCTGGACGTCAGCCCGCTGACCCTGGGTATCGAAACCATGGGTGGCGTGATGACCGCGCTGATCGAGAAGAACACCACCATCCCGACCAAGAAGTCGCAGGTGTTCTCGACTGCCGACGACAACCAGGGTGCCGTGACCATCCACGTGCTGCAGGGCGAGCGCAAGCAAGCTTCGCAGAACAAGTCGCTGGGCAAGTTCGACCTGGCCGATATTCCGCCGGCTCCACGCGGCGTACCGCAGATCGAAGTGACCTTCGACATCGACGCCAACGGCATCCTGCACGTCGGCGCGAAGGACAAGGCCACCGGCAAGGCTCAGTCGATCGTGATCAAGGCCAACTCCGGCCTGTCCGACGAAGAAATCGAGAAAATGGTGCGTGACGCCGAGGCCAACGCCGAGGAAGACCGCAAGTTCGAAGAGCTGGCCGCCGCCCGTAACCAGGGTGACGCGCTGGTCCACTCGACCCGCAAGATGGTCACTGAGGCGGGTGACAAGGTCACCGCCGAAGAGAAGACTGCCATCGAGGCCGCCGTGGTTGCCCTGGAAGCCGCCCTCAAGGGCGACGACAAGGCTGCCATTGACGCCAAGGTCGAGGAGCTGTCCAAGGTTTCGGCCCCTGTTGCCCAGAAGATGTACGCCGAGCAGCAGGCCGAGCAACCGCAGGGCGGCGCCCAGCAGGCCGAGCCGGAAGCCAAGCACGACGACGTGGTTGACGCCGAGTTCGAAGAAGTAAAAGACAACAACAAGCAGTAAATCCTGCATGTTGTCGCCCAGTTCACCGTCGTTTGCCGGTGAGCTGGTAGGATGTCGCCGCGCGGGGGCTTGCTCCCGCGTTGGCGTGTCTGGAACACGAGAATTATTTACAGCATCTGTCTGGGCGCATTCGCGTATGGCGGCAGGTGCTGACGGCATGGCGCACCGATGCGCAGAGGTATGCCGAACGCCCCCAAGAGTGCAAATGACCTATGGCAAAGCGTGATTTTTATGAAGTCCTGGGTGTCGAGCGTGGCGCCAGTGAAGGTGATCTGAAGAAGGCCTACCGCCGTCTGGCGATGAAGTACCACCCTGACCGTAACCCGGGTGATAAAGAGTCGGAAGACCTCTTCAAGGAAGCCAACGAGGCCTACGAAGTGCTGTCGGATGCCAGCAAGCGTGCGGCGTACGACCAGTACGGCCATGCCGGCGTCGACCCGAGCATGGGTGGTGGCGGTGCCGGCTTCGGTGGTGCCAACTTCTCCGATATCTTCGGCGATGTCTTCAGCGATTTCTTCGGCGGCGGCCGTGGTGGTGGTCGTGGCGGCGCCCAGCGTGGCAGCGACCTGCGCTACACCCTCGAGCTCAATCTCGAAGAGGCGGTGCGCGGTACCACGGTCAACATCCGCGTACCCACGCTGGTCAACTGCAAGCCGTGCGACGGCTCCGGCGCCAAGAAGGGCTCGACCCCGTCGACCTGCCCGACCTGCGGCGGTATCGGCCAGGTGCGCATGCAGCAGGGCTTCTTCGCGGTGCAGCAGACCTGCCCGCGCTGCCATGGCCAGGGCAAGATCATCACCGACCCTTGCGGCTCGTGCCACGGCGAAGGCCGTATCGAGGAATACAAGACCCTGTCGGTCAAGGTGCCGGCCGGTGTCGATACTGGCGATCGCATCCGCCTGTCCGGCGAAGGCGAGGCAGGTGCCCATGGTGGCCCGACCGGTGACCTGTATGTGGTCGTCAATGTGCGCGAGCACCCGATCTTCCAGCGCGACGGCAAGCACCTCTACTGCGAAGTGCCGATCAGCTATACCGATGCCGCCCTGGGTGGCGAGCTGGAAGTGCCGACCCTTGATGGTCGCGTGAAGCTGAAGATCCCCGAAGGCACCCAGACCGGCAAGCAGTTCCGCTTGCGTGGCAAGGGCGTGGCGCCGGTGCGCGGCGGTGCGGCAGGCGACCTGCTGTGCCGTGTGGCGGTGGAAACGCCGGTCAACCTCAGTCGTCGCCAGCGCGAGCTGCTCGAAGAGCTGCGCGATTCGCTGGAGGGCGACAGCTCCCATTCGCCCAAGGCCAGCGGCTGGTTCGAGGGTATGAAGCGCTTCTTCGGCGATCTCTGAGAAGGAACAGGCTATGCGACGTATTGCGGTAATGGGCGCGGCGGGGCGGATGGGCAAGACCCTCGTCGAGGCTGTGCAGCAGCAAGCGCCCCAGACCGGGCTGACCGCGGCGATCGATCGCCCGGACAGCTCGCTGGTCGGGGCCGATGCCGGTGAGCTGGCGGCCCTGGGGCGAATCGGCGTGCCGATCTGCGATGACCTGGCCAAGGTCGCCGACGAATTCGATGTGCTGATCGATTTCACGCATCCTTCGGTGACCCTGAAGAACCTTGCGTTCTGTCGCAAGGCGGGCAAGGCCATGGTTATCGGCACCACCGGTTTCACGCCGGAAGAGAAAGAGCTGCTGGCAGAGGCGGGCAAGGAGATCCCGATCGTCTTCGCCGCGAACTTCAGCGTGGGCGTGAACCTCAGCCTCAAGTTGCTGGACATGGCGGCCCGGGTGCTGGGCGACGATGTGGATATCGAGATCATCGAGGCCCATCACCGGCACAAGGTCGACGCACCGTCGGGGACTGCGCTGCGCATGGGTGAAGTGGTTGCCAATGCGTTGGGGCGCGACCTGCAGGAAGTGGCGGTTTATGGTCGTGAAGGCCAGACCGGCGCCCGTGATCGCAAGACCATCGGTTTCGCCACCGTGCGTGCCGGTGATGTGGTCGGTGACCACACCGTGCTGTTCGCCGCCGAAGGCGAGCGCCTGGAAATCACCCACAAAGCCTCCAGTCGCATGACGTTCGCCAAGGGCGCCGTACGCGCTGCGTTGTGGCTGGAAGGGCGTGAGCCTGGCCTGTACGACATGCAGGACGTGCTCGAGCTGCGTTGATGCCGCGGGGCTGCCTGGCGGCCCCTTGTCGCATTCGTGTGTTTTAGAGACACATCTACGGTAGACCTAAAACGCACTTTTCTGTAAGCTACAGCTTTAGTGTGTCCACTAAAAGCGCGCAGCGAATTGAATTCAGCACATAAAAGCGGGGTGACGTGTCCATACGTCACTCCGCTTTTTTGCAACCTGCGATCGCCCTTTCATGCTTGATTTACGGGAGGTCTTCTTGACAAAGCCAGCCATACTCGCCCTTGCCGACGGCAGTATTTTTCGCGGTGAAGCCATTGGTGCCGACGGTCAGACCGTTGGTGAGGTGGTATTCAACACCGCTATGACCGGCTACCAGGAAATCCTTACAGACCCTTCCTACTCGCAGCAAATCGTCACTCTGACCTACCCGCACATCGGCAATACCGGCACCACTCCGGAAGACGCCGAATCCAACCGCGTCTGGTCCGCCGGCCTGGTCATCCGCGACCTGCCGCTGCTGGCCAGCAACTGGCGCAACACCCAGTCGCTGCCTGAGTACCTCAAGGCCAACAATGTCGTCGCCATCGCCGGCATCGACACCCGTCGCCTGACCCGTATCCTGCGTGAAAAGGGCGCCCAGAACGGTTGCATTCTCGCCGGTGACAACATCACCGAAGAGCAGGCCATCGCCGCTGCCCGTGCCTTCCCGGGCCTGAAGGGCATGGACCTGGCCAAGGTCGTCTCCACCAAGGAGCGCTACGAGTGGCGTTCCAGCGTGTGGGAGCTGAAGACCGACAGCCACCCGACCATCGACGCTGCCGACCTGCCGTACCACGTGGTTGCCTTCGACTACGGCGTCAAGCTGAACATCCTGCGCATGCTGGTCGCGCGTGGTTGCCGCGTGACCGTGGTGCCTGCCCAGACCCCGGCCAGCGAAGTGCTCGCGCTCAACCCCGATGGCGTGTTCCTGTCCAATGGCCCTGGTGATCCGGAGCCATGCGACTACGCCATCCAGGCGATCAAGGAAATCCTCGAGACCGAGATCCCGGTATTCGGCATCTGCCTCGGCCACCAGCTGCTGGCCCTGGCCTCCGGCGCCAAGACCGTGAAGATGGGCCATGGCCACCACGGTGCCAACCACCCGGTCCAGGACCTGGACACCGGCGTGGTCATGATCACCAGCCAGAACCACGGCTTTGCCGTTGACGAAGCCACCTTGCCGGCTAACGTACGCGCCATCCACAAGTCGCTGTTCGACGGCACCCTGCAGGGTATCGAGCGCACCGACAAGAGCGCGTTCAGCTTCCAGGGCCACCCTGAAGCGAGCCCGGGCCCGACCGACGTCGCGCCACTGTTCGATCGTTTCACCGATGCCATGGCCAAGCGCCGCTGAGCATCCTGCTTCAAGGCCCCGGGCCGGCTTGTGCCGCGTCCGGAAGCGCCTGACCCAGATTGTTCAAAGCGGCTTGCCGACTGACCCCGGATTTGAGTGACCACCATGCCAAAACGTACAGACATCAAAAGCATCCTGATTCTCGGCGCCGGCCCGATCGTGATCGGCCAGGCCTGTGAGTTCGACTACTCCGGCGCCCAGGCCTGCAAGGCCCTGCGCGAGGAAGGTTTCCGCGTCATCCTGGTGAACTCCAACCCAGCCACCATCATGACCGACCCGGCCATGGCCGACGCCACCTACATCGAGCCGATCAAATGGCAATCGGTGGCCAAGATCATCGAGAAGGAGCGCCCGGACGCCGTCCTGCCGACCATGGGCGGCCAGACCGCGCTGAACTGCGCCCTGGACCTGGAGCGCCACGGCGTTCTGGAAAAATTCGGCGTGGAGATGATCGGTGCCAACGCCGATACCATCGACAAGGCCGAAGACCGCTCGCGCTTCGACAAGGCCATGAAGGACATCGGCCTTGAGTGCCCGCGCTCGGGTATCGCCCACAGCATGGAAGAGGCCAATGCGGTCCTCGAGAAGCTCGGCTTCCCATGCATCATCCGCCCGTCCTTCACCATGGGCGGCACCGGTGGCGGCATTGCCTACAACCGTGAAGAGTTCGAAGAAATCTGCACCCGTGGTCTGGACCTGTCGCCAACCAAGGAACTGCTGATCGACGAATCGCTGATCGGCTGGAAGGAATACGAGATGGAGGTGGTCCGCGACAAGAAGGACAACTGCATCATCGTCTGCTCGATCGAGAACTTCGACCCGATGGGCGTGCACACCGGTGACTCGATCACCGTGGCGCCGGCACAGACCCTGACCGACAAGGAATACCAGATCATGCGCAACGCCTCGCTGGCGGTGCTGCGTGAAATCGGTGTCGAAACCGGCGGTTCCAACGTGCAATTCGGTATCTGCCCGGACACCGGCCGCATGGTCGTGATCGAGATGAACCCGCGTGTTTCGCGTTCGTCCGCCCTGGCGTCCAAGGCCACCGGCTTCCCGATCGCCAAGATCGCCGCCAAGCTGGCCATCGGCTACACCCTCGACGAATTGCAGAACGACATCACCGGCGGCCGTACCCCGGCCTCCTTCGAGCCGTCGATCGACTACGTCGTCACCAAGCTGCCACGCTTCGCCTTCGAGAAATTCCCCAAGGCCGACGCCCGCCTGACCACCCAGATGAAATCCGTCGGTGAAGTCATGGCCATCGGCCGTACCTTCCAGGAATCCCTGCAGAAAGCCCTGCGTGGCCTGGAAGTCGGCGCCTGCGGCCTCGACCCGAAAGTCGACCTGGCCAGCCCGGAAGCCGCCAGCATCCTCAAGCGCGAACTGACCGTGCCGGGTGCCGAGCGTATCTGGTACGTGGCCGACGCCATGCGTTCGGGCATGACCATCGAGGAAATCTTCCAGCTGACCGGCATCGACCTGTGGTTCCTGGTGCAGATGGAAGACCTGATCAAGGAAGAAGAGAAGGTCAAGACCCTGGCCCTGTCGGCGATCGACAAGGACTACATGCTGCGCCTCAAGCGCAAGGGCTTCTCGGACCAGCGCCTGGCCAAGCTGCTCGGCATCACCGACAAGAACCTGCGCCGTCACCGCCACAAGCTGGAAGTATTCCCGGTGTACAAGCGCGTCGACACCTGCGCCGCCGAGTTCGCCACCGACACCGCCTACCTGTACTCGACCTACGAGGAAGAGTGCGAGGCCAACCCGTCGACCCGCGACAAGATCATGATCCTGGGTGGCGGCCCGAACCGTATCGGCCAAGGCATCGAGTTCGACTACTGCTGCGTGCACGCAGCGCTGGCACTGCGTGAAGACGGTTACGAGACCATCATGGTCAACTGCAACCCGGAAACCGTCTCCACTGACTACGACACCTCCGATCGCCTGTACTTCGAGCCGCTGACCCTGGAAGACGTGCTGGAAGTCTGCCGCGTCGAGAAGCCGAAGGGCGTCATCGTCCACTACGGCGGCCAGACTCCGCTGAAGCTGGCCCGTGCCCTGGAAGAAGCCGGCGTGCCGATTATCGGCACCAGCCCGGACGCCATCGACCGCGCCGAAGACCGCGAGCGTTTCCAGCAGATGGTTCAGCGCCTGAACCTGCTGCAGCCGCCAAACGCCACCGTGCGCAGCGAAGACGAAGCCATCAAGGCGGCTGGCACTATCGGCTACCCGCTGGTGGTGCGCCCGTCCTACGTACTGGGCGGCCGTGCGATGGAGATCGTCTACGAGCTGGACGAACTCAAGCGCTACCTGCGTGAAGCGGTGCAAGTGTCCAACGACAGCCCGGTGCTGCTCGACCACTTCCTCAACTGCGCCATCGAGATGGACGTGGATGCGGTCTGCGACGGCACCGACGTGGTGATCGGCGCGATCATGCAGCACATCGAGCAGGCCGGCGTTCACTCCGGTGACTCGGCGTGCTCGCTGCCACCTTACTCGCTGAGCAAGGAAGTGCAGGACGAGGTCCGTGTACAGGTCAAGAAGATGGCCCTGGAACTGGGTGTTGTCGGCCTGATGAACGTGCAGCTGGCCCTGCAGGGCGACAAGATCTACGTGATCGAAGTCAACCCGCGTGCCTCGCGTACCGTACCGTTCGTGTCCAAGTGCATCGGCACCTCGCTGGCGATGATCGCCGCACGCGTCATGGCTGGTAAAACCCTGAAAGAACTGGGCTTCACCCAGGAAATCATCCCGAACTTCTACAGCGTCAAGGAAGCCGTCTTCCCGTTCGCCAAGTTCCCGGGGGTTGACCCGATCCTCGGCCCTGAGATGAAATCCACCGGTGAAGTCATGGGTGTCGGCGACAGCTTCGGTGAAGCCTTCGCCAAGGCCCAGATGGGTGCCAGCGAAGTGCTGCCGACCGGCGGTACCGCGTTCATCAGCGTGCGCGACGACGACAAGCCACAAGTGGCTGGCGTTGCCCGCGACCTGATCGCCCTGGGCTTCGAAGTGGTTGCAACTGCAGGCACCGCCAAGGTTATCGAAGCGGCCGGCCTGAAAGTGCGCCGTGTGAACAAGGTGACCGAAGGCCGCCCGCACGTGGTCGACATGATCAAGAACGACGAAGTGTCGCTGATCATCAACACCACCGAAGGCCGCCAGTCGATCGCCGACTCCTACTCGATTCGTCGCAATGCGCTGCAGCACAAGATTTACTGCACCACCACCATTGCGGCCGGTGAAGCCATCTGCGAGGCGCTGAAATTCGGTCCGGAAAAGACCGTTCGTCGCCTGCAGGATCTGCATGCAGGACTCAAAGCATGAGCATTACCAAGTACCCGATGACCGTCCAGGGCGCTCGCGCCCTGGAAGAAGAGCATCTGTTCCTGAGCAAGACCGAACGCCCGCGCCTGAGCCAGGCGATCGGTGAGGCCCGCGAGCTGGGCGACCTCAAGGAAAACGCCGAATACCATGCCGCCCGTGAGGAGCAGGGTATGGTCGAGGCGCGTATTCGCGATATCGAAGGCCGTCTGCAGAACTCGGTGGTGATCGACGTGACCACCATTGCCCACACCGGCAAGGTCATCTTCGGCACCACTGTCGATCTGGAGAACACTGAAACCGGCGATCAGGTGACCTACCAGATCGTTGGCGAAGATGAAGCCGACGTGAAGAAAGGCAAGCTTTCCAGCGGTGCACCTATCGCCCGTGCCATCATTGGCAAGGAAGAAGGTGACACGGTGGTCGTGAAGACGCCGAACGGTACGGTCGAGTACGAGATTGTCGAAGTCAAGCACATCTGACCGGCGCCTGCGGGCGCCATCCCTCGAGGGGATCCTCTGGCAGCTGGCCCAGGTTTTCTGGGTTGGCGGCCTGTGGGTGTTCCACGTGGGGCTGGTGCCAGCGCTGAAAGTCAGTGGCCTGGCGCCGTTGCTGGTGCACGACATTGCTGCACAGATCGACCGCTGGTTGATCGGCGTGGCAATGCTCGGGCTGTTGACCCAGCTGGCGGTATTGGCGAGGGTGGATGGCCTGGCGGCCTGGTGGCGGCAATTTCGCGGCCAGATGCTGTTGCTCGGCTTTGCTGCCTGCGTCAGCTACTACACGCTGCGCTACGGGATCTCCGTGGGCGAACGCTGGCAGATGTTCTGCTTCCTGGTGCTGGGCTTCTCAGGCATCGTTCTGGTGGCCCAGCCGGTCCCGGTCAGGGCGCGCCGCTGACCGGGATCGTGGGAGCGGGCTTGCCCCGCGATGCGGTGTATGGCACCGGCTTCGCCGGTGTTCGCGGGGCAAGCCCGCTCCCACGTCCCGCGGATTCGATCACTTGTAACGGTGGATATTCGACAGCTGCTTGTTCGGCTGTGGGTTCTTGCGGTAGATCAGCGCCTTCTTGCCGATGGTCTGCACCAGCTCGGCGCGGCCGACCTTGCACAGTTCGGCAATCGCGGCGGCGCGCTCTTCACGGTCTTCCGAGCGGATTTCGACCTTGATCAGCTCGTGATCGGCCAGGGCGCGCTCCAGTTCGGCGGCGACGCCTTCGTTGACACCGTTGCCAGCAACGATCAGGACCGGCTTCAGGTCATGACCAATGGACTTGTATTGCTTCTTCTGCTCGTTATTGAGCGGCATAATCTGACCCTTTTCGTCTGATTCTGTAAAATTGACGGGCATTTTACCCGAGGGCCCCCGGCTCCGCCCAGTCAAACACGACGCATATCATCGAGGTGCCCCGTGGTACAACGTTCCAAAAGCAGCGCAAACTGGCTGCGAGAGCATTTCAACGATCCTTTTGTGAAACAGGCGCAGAAGGATGGCTACCGCTCGCGTGCGAGCTACAAACTGCTGGAGATCCAGGAGAAAGACCGCCTGATCCGTCCTGGCATGAGCGTGATCGACCTCGGCGCAGCGCCAGGTGGCTGGTCGCAGGTGACCAGTCGTCTGATTGGTGGCCAAGGACGGTTGATCGCCTCGGACATCCTGGAAATGGACTCGATCCCGGACGTTACCTTCATCCAGGGCGACTTTACCCAGGACGAAGTGCTGCAGCAGATCCTGCAGGCGGTCGGTGATTCGCACGTAGACCTTGTGATTTCCGATATGGCCCCCAATATGAGTGGTACGCCCGCGGTGGACATGCCGCGCGCCATGTTCCTCTGCGAACTGGCCCTGGATCTGGCGACCCGCGTGCTCAAGCCCGGCGGGGATTTCCTGATCAAGATCTTCCAGGGCGAGGGTTTCGACATGTACCTGAAGGACGTGCGCAGCAAGTTCGACAAGGTGCAGATGCGCAAGCCGTCGTCCTCGCGGGATCGCTCCCGCGAACAGTACCTGTTGGGCAAGGGTTTCAAGGGAGCGTGAAAGGCGTGCTGCGGGGTTGCCGATAGTTATTTCCAATCGGCGGCTCCGTCTGGATCGTCCGAACTTCGTGTAGTCTAGCTTTCACAAAGGGTTACAGACGGTGCCTGCGGATGCGTGGGTAATGTAGTAAGTTAGGGCGATGAATATCATGCGAGGCACGGCTGCGTCGTGCGCCGGCCTCAGAGGGTAGCGAATTGAACGACATGGCAAAGAATCTGATCCTCTGGTTGATCATCGCCGCCGTCCTGGTGACGGTGATGAACAACTTCTCGAGCCCTAACGAGCCGCAGACCCTCAACTATTCCGACTTCATCCAGCAGGTCAAGGATGGCAAGGTCGAGCGCGTGACCGTCGACGGCTACATCATTACCGGCAAGCGCACCGACGGCGACAACTTCAAGACCGTCCGCCCGGCCATCACCGATAACGGCCTGATCGGCGACCTGGTGGATAACCACGTCACCGTCGAAGGCAAGCAGCCTGAGCAGCAGAGCATCTGGACGCAACTGCTGGTGGCGAGCTTCCCGATCCTGGTGATCATCGCCGTGTTCATGTTCTTCATGCGCCAGATGCAGGGCGGTGCCGGTGGTAAAGGCGGCCCGATGAGCTTCGGCAAGAGCAAGGCGCGCCTGCTGTCCGAAGACCAGGTCAAGACTACCCTGGCTGACGTTGCCGGTTGTGACGAGGCCAAGGAAGAGGTTGGCGAGCTGGTCGAGTTCCTGCGCGATCCGGGCAAGTTCCAGCGCCTGGGCGGCCGCATCCCTCGCGGCGTGCTGATGGTCGGCCCGCCCGGTACCGGTAAGACCCTGCTGGCCAAGGCCATCGCCGGCGAAGCCAAGGTGCCGTTCTTCACCATTTCCGGTTCCGACTTCGTCGAGATGTTCGTCGGCGTGGGTGCCAGCCGCGTGCGCGACATGTTCGAGCAGGCCAAGAAACACGCACCTTGCATCATCTTCATCGACGAGATCGACGCCGTCGGTCGCCACCGTGGCGCCGGCATGGGCGGCGGTCACGACGAGCGTGAGCAGACCCTGAACCAGTTGCTGGTCGAGATGGACGGCTTCGAGATGAACGATGGCATCATCGTCATCGCCGCCACCAACCGTCCCGACGTGCTCGATCCGGCGCTGCTGCGCCCGGGCCGCTTCGACCGCCAGGTGGTGGTCGGCCTGCCGGATATCCGTGGTCGCGAGCAGATCCTCAAAGTGCACATGCGCAAGGTGCCAATCGGCGAGAACGTCAACGCGGCGGTCATCGCCCGCGGTACTCCGGGCTTCTCCGGTGCCGACCTGGCCAACCTGGTCAACGAGGCGTCGCTGTTCGCTGCCCGTTCCAGCAAGCGCGTGGTCGAGATGAAGGAGTTCGAGCTGGCCAAGGACAAGATCATGATGGGCGCCGAGCGCAAGACCATGGTCATGTCCGAGAAAGAGAAGCAGAACACCGCTTACCACGAAGCTGGCCACGCCATCGTCGGCCGTGTCGTGCCCGAGCATGATCCGGTGTACAAGGTGTCGATCATTCCACGCGGTCGTGCCCTGGGTGTGACCATGTTCCTGCCGGAAGAAGACCGTTACAGCCTGTCCAAGCGTGCGCTGATCAGCCAGATCTGCTCGCTTTACGGTGGTCGTATCGCTGAAGAAATGACCCTGGGCTTCGACGGTGTGACCACTGGTGCCTCCAACGACATCATGCGTGCGAGCCAGATTGCCCGGAACATGGTCACCAAGTGGGGCCTGTCCGAAAAACTCGGGCCGTTGATGTACGCCGAAGAAGAGGGCGAGGTGTTCCTCGGTCGCAGCGCGGGTAGCCAACATGCCAGCGTTTCCGGTGAGACGGCGAAGATGATCGACTCCGAAGTGCGCAGCATCATCGACCAGTGCTATGCCACGGCCAAGCAGATCCTCACCGACAATCGCGACAAGCTCGACGCCATGGCCGAGGCCTTGATGAAGTACGAAACCATCGATGCCGACCAGATCGACGACATCATGGCTGGTCGCACTCCGCGTGAGCCACGCGACTGGGACAACGATGCCGGGACCTCTGGCAAGCAGGCTTCCCAGGATGATCGTCCGGAGTCGCCGATCGGCGGTCCAGCGGCTCAACACTAAGGGTTTCTATGACCTCACAGCTGTACCCCACCCGGTTGCCTTGCGGCAACCGGGTTCTTGATTTGTCCCGTACCCATGTCATGGGTATCCTCAATGTCACTCCAGATTCGTTCTCCGATGGTGGGCGCTTCAGCCAGCGCGATGCGGCCCTGCGCCATGCCGAGGAGATGGTGGCGGCCGGAGCGACCCTGATCGACGTGGGGGGCGAGTCCACCCGTCCCGGTGCCCGCGCCGTATCGCCTACCGAGGAGCTGGAGCGCGTGGCGCCGATTGTCGAGGCGATCAGCAGCCGGCTCGACGTAGTCATCTCGGTCGATACCTCGACACCTGCGGTCATGCGCGAATCCGCGCGCCTCGGCGCTGGCTTGATCAACGACGTGCGCGCCCTTGAACGCGACGGTGCGCTAGATGCGGCGGCGGATACCGGTTTGCCGGTGTGTCTCATGCACATGCGCGGCGAGCCGGGCAACATGCAGGACAATCCGCAATATGAAGATGTGACAGCCGATGTTACGCGCTATCTTGAACAGCGTATGGCTGCCTGCGCGGCGGCTGGCATCGGGGCTGAGCGCATCATCCTCGACCCGGGATTCGGCTTCGCCAAGACCCTCGAGCACAACCTCAGTCTTTTCAAACACATGGAAGCGCTCTATCGCCTCGGCAGGCCGCTCCTGGTAGGCGTCTCGCGCAAGAGCATGATCGGCCTCGCGCTAGGCCGCCCCGTCGGTGAGCGCCTGTACGGTAGCCTGGCGCTGGCGGCATTGGCCATGACCAAGGGGGCGAGCATCCTGCGGGTGCATGACGTGGCGGAAACCGTCGACGTGGTGCGCATGATCGCAGCCGTGCAGAGCGCCGAATAAGAACATTGGAGTCACTATGAGCAGAAAATACTTTGGTACCGATGGTATCCGTGGTCGCGTTGGCCAGTTCCCCATCACCCCGGACTTCATGCTGAAACTCGGCTGGGCGGCGGGCATGGCCTTCCGCAAGCAGGGCAACTGCCGTGTGCTGGTCGGTAAGGACACGCGTATCTCGGGCTACATGTTCGAGTCCGCGCTGGAGGCCGGCCTGTCCGCGGCCGGCGCCGACGTGATGCTGCTCGGGCCGATGCCGACGCCTGCCATCGCCTACCTGACCCGTACCTTCCATGCCGAAGCCGGTATCGTCATCAGCGCCTCGCATAATCCGCATGATGACAACGGCATCAAGTTCTTCTCCGGCGCCGGTACCAAGCTGCCGGACGAAGTCGAGCTGATGATCGAGGAACTGCTCGACCAGCCGATGACCGTCGTCGAGTCCAGCAAGCTGGGCAAGGTTTCGCGTATCAACGACGCGGCGGGGCGCTATATCGAGTTCTGCAAGAGCAGCGTGCCCAGCAGCACCAGTTTCGATGGCCTCAAGATCGTCGTGGACTGCGCGCATGGTGCCACCTACAAGGTGGCGCCGAGCGTGTTCCGTGAGCTCGGTGCCGAAGTCACGGTGCTGCATGCGGCGCCAGACGGCCTGAACATCAACGAGGGCTGTGGTTCGACCCATATCGAGTCGCTGCAGGCCGCGGTGCTGGTCGGGCATGCGGACATCGGCATCGCCTTCGACGGCGACGGTGACCGTGTACTGATGGTCGACCATACCGGCACCATCGTCGACGGCGACGAGCTGCTGTTCATCATCGGCCGCGATCTGCAGGAGCGCGGCAAGCTGCAAGGCGGCGTGGTCGGTACGTTGATGAGCAACCTTGGCCTGGAGCTGGCGTTCAAGGAGCTTGATATTCCGTTCGTGCGCGCCAAGGTGGGTGACCGCTACGTGATGGCCGAGCTGCTCGAGCGCGAATGGCTGCTGGGTGGCGAGAATTCCGGGCATGTCGTCTGCGCCAGCCACACCACCACGGGCGATGCGATCATCGCCGCATTGCAGGTGCTGATGGCGCTCAAACGCCGTGGCGAGAACCTCGCCCAGGCCCGCCAGGCGGTGCGCAAATGCCCGCAGGTGCTGATCAACGTGCGTTTCGCCGCGGGCAAGAGCGATCCCCTGGAAAACCCGTTGGTCCAAGAGGCCAGCGCCAAGGCGACCGAGGCCATGGCGGGACGCGGCCGTGTGCTGTTGCGCAAGTCGGGTACCGAGCCATTGGTGCGGGTGATGGTCGAGGGTGACGACGAAACCCAGGTGCGCGGCCATGCCGAAGCCCTCGCCAAGCTCGTTGAAGAAGTTTGTGCCTGAAAGAGGCTTGCCAGCGCAGATCGGGTTGGGTAAGATCTGCGCCCACTTTGACCGACGAGGTAAAGCATGCGTCGCCCCATGGTAGCTGGTAACTGGAAGATGCACGGTACCCGCGCCAGCGTCGCTGAGCTGACTCAGGGGTTGGGCAAAATGCTCATTCCCGACGGTATCGAAGTCGCGGTGTTTCCACCGGCCCTGTTCATCAATGAAGTTGTTGATGGGCTGAAAGGCAAGGGGATCATCGTTGGAGCACAGAATTCTGCGGTACAGCCCGAACAGGGTGCGCTGACCGGTGAAGTTGCACCGAGTCAGTTGTCAGAAGTCGGTTGCAAGTTGGTGTTGATCGGCCATTCGGAACGTCGCCAGATTATCGGTGAAAGTGACGAAGTGCTGAATCAAAAGTTTGCAGCCGCACAGAAAAGTGGTTTGACGCCAGTGCTCTGTGTAGGGGAAACTCTCGCCGAGCGTGAAGCAGGCAAGACGCTCGAAGTTGTAGGGCGTCAACTAAGCAGTGTGATCGACGCGTTCGGTATCGCCGCTTTTGCCAATGCAGTAATTGCCTATGAGCCTGTGTGGGCCATTGGTACAGGTTTGACGGCCTCGCCCCAGCAAGCCCAGGATGTGCATGCAGCCATCCGCAAGCAGTTGGCGGAAAAGGACGCCGAAGTTGCCCGCAAGGTGCAGCTTCTCTACGGCGGCAGCGTGAAGGCGGCTAATGCGGCCGAACTGTTCGGCATGCCGGATATCGATGGGGGGCTCATTGGTGGAGCGTCCCTGAATGCAGACGAATTCGGTGCAATTTGTCGCGCCGCAGGAAACTGAAAAATGCTGGAAACAGTCGTAGTTGTTTTTCATCTGTTGGCAGCACTGTCACTGGTAGTCATGGTGTTGTTGCAGCAGGGTAAAGGTGCGGAAGCAGGTGCATCTTTCGGCGCAGGTGCTTCAAATACTGTGTTCGGAAGCCAAGGTTCCGCTACCTTTTTGAGTAAAGTTACTGCTATACTTGCCGCCACTTTCTTTTTGACTGCACTTGGGTTAGGATACTTCGCCAAGCAGCAAGCACACCAGCTGACTCAAGCTGGTCTGCCAGATCCAGCAGTGCTGGAAGTCAAAGAGCAAAAGCCGGCAGTCAATGATGATGTACCGGTGCTCCAGCAGCAGAAGAGCGAAACCACCAACTCTGGTGATGTACCTCCTCCAGCCAAAGAGCAGCAGTAACGGGTTTCAAATGTAGTATTGCCGAGGTGGTGGAATTGGTAGACACGCAACCTTGAGGTGGTTGTGCCCATAGGGTGTAGGGGTTCGAGTCCCCTTCTCGGTACCAATTGAAGCATGAGAGCCCGCTTTAGCGGGCTTTCTTGTAGGTGGAGGTCGGATTGACCCAGCAAAGGGTTCAGTCTTATACTTTCGCCCCAGCTTTGTCGCGGGGTGGAGCAGCTTGGTAGCTCGTCGGGCTCATAACCCGAAGGTCGTTGGTTCAAATCCAGCCCCCGCAACCAGCTTCAGCAGAGCCCCTTTTCAGGGGCTTTTTGCTAGCCGAACAGTTTTAGGCGTCGTTGTCCAACGGCGCTTTCAGGGATGGGCGCTTCGCCCATTTTTTATTTGCACAGCATGCACGAGGGGGTTCAGGTGTCGAGCAAGCTAGAACAGTTGCAGGCCTTGTTGGCCCCGGTTGTCGAGGGCCTGGGCTACCAATGCTGGGGGATCGAATACGTCTCCCAAGGCAAGCATTCGGTACTGCGTATCTATATCGACAAGGAAGGCGGCATCCTGGTGGAAGACTGCGAAGCCGTCAGCCGTCAGGCCAGCGCCATCCTCGATGTGGAAGATCCGATCAGCTCTGAATATACCCTTGAGGTGTCCTCTCCAGGCATGGACCGCCCGCTGTTCACCTTAGAACAGTTTGCAGCGCATGCCGGCGAGCAGGTGAAGATCAAGCTGCGTACGCCCTTCGAGGGCCGTCGTAACTTCCAGGGCCTTCTCCGCGGTGTGGAGGAACAGGATGTGGTGGTGCAGGTGGACCAGCACGAGTTCCTGTTGCCGATCGACTCGATCGACAAGGCCAATATTATTCCCAGTTTTGACTGAGACGTGCCGGGCCCGGCGGATGTTCCGGGGCCAATGGCTTGCGCAAGGCGAGGCGTACGATGAGCAAAGAAGTACTGCTGGTTGTTGAATCGGTATCCAACGAGAAAGGTGTACCGCCAGGCGTCATTTTCGAAGCGCTGGAAGTGGCTCTGGCCACTGCAACCAAAAAACGTTTTGAGGACGAAGTCGACCTGCGTGTGGAAATCAACCGCCACACCGGTAGCTACGAGACCTTCCGCCGCTGGACCGTGGTCGACGAAAACGACCTGGACGATCCGGCGATCGAGACCTGGCTGGAAAAGATCCAGGACACGCACCCGGATGCCAAGATCGGTGACGTGATCGAAGAGAAGATCGAGTCGATCGAGTTCGGTCGCATCGCCGCCCAGACCGCCAAGCAGGTCATCGTGCAGAAGGTCCGCGAGGCCGAGCGCGCCCAGGTGGTGGACGCCTACCGCGAACGCGTTGGCGAGATCATCTCCGGTACCGTCAAGAAGGTCACCCGCGACAACGTCATCGTCGACCTGGGCAACAATGCCGAGGCGCTGTTGGCGCGCGAAGACATCATTCCCCGTGAGACCTTCCGTGTCGGCGTGCGTCTGCGTGCGCTGCTCAAGGAAATCCGCACCGAGAACCGCGGCCCACAGCTGATCCTGTCGCGCACTGCGCCGCAGATGCTGATCGAGCTGTTCCGCATCGAAGTGCCGGAAATCGCCGAAGGCCTCATCGAAGTCATGGCCGCCTCCCGTGATCCGGGTTCGCGTGCCAAGATCGCCGTCCGCTCCAAGGACAAGCGCATCGACCCGCAGGGTGCCTGTATCGGCATGCGTGGTTCGCGCGTCCAGGCCGTATCCGGCGAGCTGGGTGGCGAGCGTGTGGATATCGTCCTCTGGGACGAGAACCCGGCGCAGTTCGTCATCAACGCCATGTCGCCGGCAGAGGTTGCCGCGATCATCGTTGACGAGGACGCCCATGCGATGGATATCGCCGTTGCCGAGGACAACCTGGCCCAGGCGATTGGCCGTGGTGGCCAGAACGTCCGCCTGGCCAGCCAGCTGACCGCCTGGACCCTGAACGTGATGACTGAGAAGGACATCCAGGCCAAGCAGCAAGCTGAAACCGGCGACATCCTGCGTAATTTTGTCGAGGAACTGGAAGTCGACGAGGAGCTGGCACAAGTGCTGGTCGACGAAGGCTTTACCAGCCTCGAAGAAATTGCCTACGTACCGTTGGAAGAAATGCTCAACATCGATGGCTTTGACGAGGAAATCGTCAATGAGCTCCGCGCTCGAGCCAAGGACCGTTTGTTGACCAAGGCCATCGCTACCGAAGAAAAACTGGCAGACGCCCATCCGGCCGAAGACCTGCTCTCCCTCGAGGGCATGGACAAGGACCTGGCGGCGGAACTGGCGGTGCGCGGCGTGGTTAACCGCGAAGACCTGGCCGAGCAGTCGATCGACGACCTGCTCGACATCGACGGCATCGACGAAGAGCGTGCCGGCAAGTTGATCATGGCCGCCCGAGCCCACTGGTTCGAGTAATTAGGCGCGGCCTGAGGAGAGAAGTGCATGACGCAAGTCACGGTGAAAGAACTGGCCCAAGAGGTCGAGGCACCGGTAGAGCGCCTGCTGCAGCAGATGCGTGAGGCAGGTCTGCCGCACACCGACGCCGGTCAGGTAGTGACCGACAATGAGAAGCAGACCCTGCTGACTCATTTGAAGAGCAGCCACAAGAGCAAGGCGGAAGAGCCGCGCAAGATTACCTTGCAGCGCAAGACCACCAGCACTCTGCGTGTCGCCGGTAGCAAGAGCATCAGCGTAGAAGTACGCAAGAAGAAAGTTTTCGTGCAGCGCAGCCCGGAAGAGATCCAGGCTGAGCAGAAACGCGAGCAGGAAGAGCGTCGCGCCGCGGAAAACGCCGCGCGCGAGAAGGTTGACGCCGAAGTTCGCCAGCGCAACGAGGAGCAGGCACGCCGTCAGGCCGCCGAGGCTCCGGCCGCCGCGCCAGCGCCCAAGGCCGAGCCGGCACCTGCCGTTGCCCCGGTAGTGGCCAACGCACCGGTGTCCGAAGACGCCGCTGCGCGTGCTGCCGAGCGCAAGAAGGACGAGACCCGTCGTAACGAAAGCCGCACCCGTGATGACGATCGTCGCGGTGGTGGCCAAGCTACCGCCGGCCGTGGCGAAGCGCCGCGCATGTCGGTCAAGGTCAAGGTCAAGGAGAAGGAAAAGGCTCCGACTCCGCGCGCCGCACCGCGTACCACCGATGAAGAAAGCGATGGTTTCCGTCGCCGCGGTGGCAAGGGTAAAGGCAAGAAGCGCAATGCGCATGGCTTCCAGAGCCCGACTGGCCCGGTTATCCGTGACGTGGCGATCGGCGAGACCATCACTGTCTCCGATCTGGCCAACCAGATGTCCGTCAAGGGCGCTGAAGTGGTCAAGTTCATGTTCAAGATGGGTACTCCGGTCACCATCAACCAGGTGCTCGACCAGGAAACCGCTCAGCTGGTAGCAGAAGAGCTGGGCCACAAGGTCACCCTGATCAGCGACACCGCCCTGGAAGACTCCCTGGCCGAATCGCTGAAGTTCGAAGGCGAGACCACTTCGCGTGCGCCGGTCGTGACCGTCATGGGCCACGTCGACCACGGCAAGACCTCGCTGCTCGACTACATCCGTCGTGCCAAGGTTGCTGCTGGCGAGGCCGGTGGTATCACCCAGCACATCGGTGCCTACCACGTCGAAACCGACCGTGGCATGGTTACCTTCCTCGACACCCCTGGCCACGCTGCGTTCACGCAAATGCGCGCCCGTGGTGCCAAGGCGACCGACATCGTCATCCTGGTAGTGGCGGCGGACGACGGCGTGATGCCACAGACCCGCGAAGCCGTGCAGCATGCCAAGGCAGCTGGCGTACCGCTGGTCGTTGCAGTGAACAAGATCGACAAGCCAGGCGCAGACCTCGATCGCATTCGCAACGAGCTGTCCGTCGAAGGCGTGACCTCCGAGGAGTGGGGTGGTGATACCCCGTTCGTCAAGGTTTCGGCGAAGATGGGTACCGGCGTCGACGAGTTGCTCGAAGCTGTCCTGCTGCAGGCCGAGATTCTCGAACTCAAGGCCACTCCGACCGCTCCAGGTCGTGGCGTGGTGGTCGAGTCGCGTCTGGACAAGGGCCGTGGCCCGGTGGCGACCATCCTGGTTCAGGACGGTACCCTGCGTCAGGGCGACATGGTCCTGGTCGGCTCCAACTATGGCCGCGTGCGTGCCATGCTCGACGAGAACGGCAAGCCTGTGAAGGAAGCCGGCCCGTCGATCCCGGTCGAGATCCTCGGCCTGGACGGTACGCCCGACGCCGGCGAAGAGATGTCGGTGGTTGCCGACGAGAAGAAAGCGCGTGAAGTTGCGCTGTTCCGTCAAGGCAAGTTCCGTGAGGTCAAGCTGGCCCGTGCTCACGCCGGCAAGCTGGAAAACATCTTCGAGACCATGGGTCAGGAAGAGAAGAAGACCCTCAACATCGTCCTCAAGACCGACGTGCGCGGCTCCCTCGAGGCGCTGCAAGGTTCCCTCGGCGGCCTGGGCAACGACGAAGTTCAGGTTCGCGTCATCGGTGGCGGCGTCGGTGGTATCACCGAAAGCGACGCCAACCTGGCGCTGGCGTCCAACGCTGTACTGTTCGGCTTCAACGTGCGTGCCGATGCCGGCGCGCGCAAGATCGTCGAGCAGGAAGGTCTGGATATGCGTTACTACAACGTGATCTACGACATCATCGAAGACGTCAAGAAAGCCCTGACCGGCATGCTCGGCAGCGATGTTCGCGAGAACATCCTGGGTGTCGCCGAAGTCCGTGACGTGTTCCGTTCGCCGAAGTTCGGCGCCGTCGCTGGCTGTATGGTCATCGAGGGTACCGTGTACCGCAACCGTCCGATCCGCGTTCTGCGCGACGACGTGGTGATCTTCGAAGGCGAGCTGGAATCGCTGCGTCGCTTCAAGGACGATGCGTCCGAAGTACGCAACGGCATGGAGTGCGGTATTGGCGTCAAGAGCTACAACGACGTCAAGGTCGGCGACAAGATCGAAGTGTTCGAGAAAGTCCAGGTGGCTCGTACCCTGTAAGGGCCGAGCGTGGTGCAGGCCCCGCCCCAGGGCGGTTGCCTGAACCTCTGAAGGTAGCGCCCGGTCAGGCTTCGAGCTTGACCGGGCGTTTGCCGCTTTAAGATACAGGTAGCAAGAATGGCAAAAGAATACAGCCGTACCCAACGTATCGGTGATCAGATGCAGCGTGAGCTTGCCGAGCTGATCCGCCGTGAAGT
Source organism: Pseudomonas sp. CAM1A (assembly GCF_047501685.1). Classification (NCBI taxonomy): domain Bacteria; kingdom Pseudomonadati; phylum Pseudomonadota; class Gammaproteobacteria; order Pseudomonadales; family Pseudomonadaceae; genus Pseudomonas; species Pseudomonas sp. CAM1A. The sequence goes on from NZ_JBFNXP010000011.1 coordinate 119,681, forward strand.
CAAAGACCCGCGTGTCGGCCTGGTGACCATCACCGCCGTCGACGTCAGCCGTGACCTGGGCCATGCCAAGGTGTTCATCACCGTCATGGGCGAAGAAACCCCGGACGCGGTCAAGCAGTCGCTCAAGGCCTTGAACAGCGCCGCCAGCTTCCTGCGTCTGCACCTGGGCCGCTCGATGCAGCTGCGCAGCGTGCCGCAGCTGCACTTCCACTTCGATGAAAGCGTCAGCCGCGGTGTGCATCTGTCGGCGCTGATCGAACGTGCGGTGGCCGAAGACCGCCAGCACCAGGATGCCGACGCGCCGGACACCAAGGAGTAAGTGGTGGCCCAGGTCAAACGTATCCGCCGCAACGTCAGCGGCATCATCCTGCTCGACAAGCCGCTGGGGTTCACCTCCAACGCTGCCCTGCAGAAGGTCCGCTGGCTGCTCAACGCCGAGAAGGCCGGCCACACCGGCAGCCTCGATCCGCTGGCCACCGGCGTGCTGCCGCTGTGCTTCGGCGAGGCCACCAAGTTCTCGCAGTACCTGCTCGACTCCGACAAGGGCTACGAGACGGTGATGCAGATGGGCCAGACCACCACCACCGGGGACGCCGAAGGCGAAGTGCTGAAGACCCGCGACGTGACCGTTGGTCGCGCCGACATCGAGGCGGTCATCCCGCGTTTTCGCGGTGAAATCCAGCAGGTGCCGCCGATGTACTCGGCCCTCAAGCGCGACGGCCAGCCGCTGTACAAACTGGCGCGCGCAGGAGAGGTAGTGGAGCGCGAGGCGCGTTCTGTTACTATTGGCCGGTTGGACCTGCTGGAGTGCGAAGGCACCCGGGCACGCCTGTCGGTTGGCTGCAGCAAGGGCACCTATATCCGCACCCTGGTGGAGGATATGGGCGAGGCGTTGGGCTGTGGTGCCTACGTCGCCGAGCTGCGCCGCACCCAGGCCGGCCCCTTCGAGCTGGCCCAGACCGTCACGCTCGAAGAGCTGGAACAGGCTCACGCCGAAGGTGGCAACGAAGCGCTCGATCGCTTCCTGATGCCCTCGGACAGCGGCTTGCAGGACTGGCCATTGGTGGTATTGTCCGAGCACAGCGCGTTCTATTGGCTACATGGCCAGGCAGTACGTGCGCCGGACGCGCCACAATTCGGCATGGTCCGCGTACAGGATCACAATGCCCGCTTCATCGGTATCGGTGAGGTGAGCGAAGACGGGCGCATTGCGCCGCGTCGACTGATTCGGTCGGAATGACCGATACCACAGGGTGAGGTCAACGCTTTGCCCTGCGGATTCGAGGATGGCTGTCAGTAGGCACGGTCATTACTCTTTTTATTAATACAGGGATCCAGTCCCTGGCCTATTGGACCCCGCTTGCGGGATCCGTTTATCAGGAGAAGCCAAATGGCCCTCAGCGTCGAAGAAAAAGCTCAGATCGTTGCAGACTATCAGCAAGCCGCCGGCGACACCGGTAGCCCGGAAGTACAGGTTGCCCTGCTGACCTTCAACATCAACAAGCTGCAAGGCCACTTCAAGGCCAACGAAAAAGACCACCACTCCCGTCGTGGTCTGATCCGTATGGTCAACCAGCGTCGTAAGCTGCTGGATTACCTGAAGGGCAAAGACACCACTCGTTACAGCGCCCTGATCGGTCGCCTGGGCCTGCGTCGCTAATAGCGGCCTGGCCAGTGGTGTTGCATGGTGTGTCGCATTCTTCGGCTACGCTGCCTGTCAGCGTCGCCGTTGGACACGCCGCGCGATCTGCGAGGTTGGCAGCCTGGTGTGCCGAGCGGTTTATCCGCCCGGCGCCAGGCTCCCAGCCTCGTGTTGTATCTGGACGGTCAATGGGGCCGATTCCCCGTTCTGCCCAAGAATTCGCAAGAACCAGTTCCCCCAAGAGCCACTGAAAAAGGTAGGAAACCGTGAACCCGGTAATCAAGCAATTCCAGTTCGGTCAATCGACCGTTACCCTCGAAACGGGCCGCATTGCCCGTCAGGCCACCGGCGCCGTGCTGGTCACCGTCGACAACGATGTCACCGTGCTGGTGACCGTGGTCGGTGCCAAGCATGCCGACCCGAGCAAGGGCTTCTTCCCGCTCTCCGTGCATTACCAGGAAAAGACCTACGCCGCTGGCAAGATCCCAGGTGGTTTCTTCAAGCGTGAAGGCCGCCCATCCGAAAAAGAAACCCTGACTTCGCGCCTGATCGACCGCCCGATCCGCCCGCTGTTCCCTGAAGGTTTCATGAACGAAGTGCAGGTTGTCTGCACCGTGGTTTCCACCAGCAAGAAGACCGATCCGGACATCGCCGCGATGATCGGTACCTCGGCTGCCCTGGCCATCTCGGGCATTCCGTTCGAAGGCCCGATCGGCGCCGCCCGCGTTGCCTTCCACGAAAGCACCGGCTACCTGCTGAACCCGACCTACGAGCAGCAGGCCGCTTCGAGCCTGGACATGGTCGTTGCCGGTACCGAGTCGGCCGTCCTGATGGTTGAATCGGAAGCCAAAGAGCTGACCGAAGACCAGATGCTGGGCGCAGTGCTGTTCGCCCACGACGAATTCCAGGCCGTGATCAAGGCTGTCAAAGAGCTGGCTGCCGAAGCCGCCAAGCCTACCTGGGACTGGAAACCTGCCGTTGCCAACACCGAGCTGTTCAACGCCATCCGCGCCGAGTTCGGCGAAGCGGTGTCGCAGGGCTACACCATCACCGTCAAGGCCGACCGCTATGCGCGCCTGGGCGAGCTGCGCGATCAGGCGATCGCCAAGTTCTCCGGTGAAGAAGGCCAGCCATCGGCTGGCGAAGTGAAAGAAATCTTCGGCGAGATCGAATACCGCACCGTTCGCGAAAACATCGTCAACGGCAAGCCACGTATCGACGGTCGCGACACCAAGACCGTGCGCCCGCTGAACATCGAAGTCGGCGTTCTGCCGAAGACCCACGGTTCGGCCCTGTTCACCCGTGGCGAAACCCAGGCCCTGGTCGTCGCGACCCTGGGTACCGCCCGTGACGCCCAGCTGCTGGACACCCTCGAAGGCGAGAAGAAAGACCCCTTCATGCTGCACTACAACTTCCCGCCGTTCTCGGTAGGTGAGTGTGGTCGCATGGGCGGTGCTGGCCGTCGTGAAATCGGCCACGGCCGTCTGGCCCGTCGTTCGGTACAGGCCATGCTGCCGGCCGCCGACGTGTTCCCGTACACCATCCGCGTGGTATCGGAAATCACCGAGTCCAACGGCTCCAGCTCCATGGCTTCGGTCTGCGGTGCCTCCCTGGCGCTGATGGACGCCGGCGTGCCGATGAAGGCGCCGGTTGCCGGTATCGCCATGGGCCTGGTCAAGGAAGGCGAGAAGTTCGCCGTACTGACCGACATCCTGGGTGACGAAGACCACCTCGGCGACATGGACTTCAAGGTAGCCGGTACCGCCAAAGGCGTCACCGCGCTGCAGATGGACATCAAGATCAACGGCATCACCGAAGAGATCATGGAAATCGCCCTGGGCCAGGCCCTGGAAGCGCGCCTGAACATCCTCGGCCAGATGAACCAGATCATCGGCGAGTCGCGCACCGAGCTGTCGGCCAACGCACCGACCATGATCGCGATGAAGATCGACACCGACAAGATCCGTGACGTCATCGGCAAAGGCGGCGCTACCATCCGCGCCATCTGCGAAGAGACCAAGGCTTCGATCGACATCGAAGACGACGGCTCGATCAAGATCTTCGGCGAAACCAAGGAAGCCGCGGACGCTGCCAAGCAGCGCATCCTGGGCATCACCGCCGAAGCCGAGATCGGCAAGATCTACGTCGGCAAGGTCGAGCGTATCGTCGACTTCGGTGCCTTCGTCAACATCCTGCCGGGCAAGGACGGCCTGGTGCACATCTCCATGCTGAGCGATGCTCGCGTCGAGAAGGTCACCGACGTGCTGAAGGAAGGCCAGGAAGTCGAAGTACTGGTACTGGACGTGGACAACCGCGGCCGTATCAAGCTGTCGATCAAGGACGTTGCCGCTGCCAAGGCATCGGGCGTCTAAGCCTTTCGAGGCTGAAAGGAGGACCCTTCGGGGTCCTTTTTTTATGCCTGCCGCAAAATAGTGGAGAGCATGCATCTTGCACGTGGCTTTTTCCCCGGGATTGCAAAATGCACGGTACGGGCTTCTGATTGCTTTTCTTAACTTATTGATTTCAAAGGTTTTATTTGGCGTGCAAAACCTGGCACAGCCCCTGCAACTACCTTACTACCTTACGCCAGGAACCAAGGCGCAGACCTTTCGAAAAAACAGGAGTGACCCACATGAAGAAGTTCGCCATTGCTGCCGCTACTGCTACCGCTCTGACCCTGACCATGGCTAACGCGGCTTTCGCTGCCCAGCCCACCCAGGCCCCGATGACGCTTGCGGCCGGTGAGGTGACCAAAGCCAAGGAAGCCACTTCCGACACCTGGATCACCACCAAGGTGAAGGCTGACCTGATGACCGAGAAAGGCGTGCCAGGCAGTGACATCAAGGTCGAAACCAACAAAGGCGTAGTGTCCCTGTCTTCGGACGTGGCCATTACCGATGCACAGAAAGACATGGCGGTTGCCATCGCCAAGAAGATCAAAGGCGTACAGGCCGTCTCGGCTGATGGCCTGAAAGCCGAATAAGGATTGTCCCGTCGGCCAAAAGGATTTGGCCACCCCTTCAAGCAAAAGCCCCGGCCATCGCCGGGGCTTTTCTATTGGCTACAGGAAGGTGGCTTCAGCTCACCGGGTTTCGGGTAATCACATCGCTCTCGAAGCACACCTGCTCTTCAATCAGCGGCTCCACCAGGGGGCGGCTGTCGCGAAAATGCGCGGTCCGGGTATGCGCCTCGTACGCCTCATCGTCCCGGTAGATCTCGTACAGGTAGATGACATCGGCATTCTCCCGGTCCTGCGAGACATCGAATACCAGGCAACCCGGCTCGGTGGCGACCGATGCCGCGGCGTTGGCGTTGATGGCTGCCAGGAAGGCATCGGCGGTACCGGGTTTCACGCGGGTCTTGATAAATAGGCAGTACACATGACGTTCCTTTTGTTTTAAATTCTATTGTGAATTGTATACAAAAAAGGAGCCGCGCTCATGTCCGATCTACCTGCCCGCCCAGGCCGTCTCAATGGCCTGCGGCACATCGCCCTGCTGGTCCCCAACCTGGAGGAGTGCGAGCGCTTCTACGTGGATGTGCTGGGCATGCAGGTGCTCAACCGTGCCAACGAAGACCTGGTCTACCTCACCTGCGGCAACGACAACCTGTCGCTCGGGCGCGGCGCAGGCGCGGCCAACGGCCTGCAGACCCTGGATCACTATGGCTTCATCGTCGACAGCGTGGAGGAACTGGAAGCCTGGTACCAGTACTTCATGGCCCATGGCGTGACGCTGCTGGATCGCCCGTTCAATCACGGCGATGGCGCGCGCAGCTTCCATTTGCTGGATCCGGCGGGGAACAAGGTGCAGCCGCTGTATCACCCGGCGGTATCGGGGCAACGGCTGGTCTGATGGTATTGATTGCCGCCCTCATCGCCGGCTTGCCGGCGATGAGGGCGACTCGGTCGAGAGGGTTTACTCGGCATCCAGGTGCATCGGCGTCACCACGCGGCCATCGCTTTCAGCCTGGCCGAGGTTGGTGTCGATGAAGTACACCCGGTCATCTTCCAGCTGGCCCTTGTCCACCAGGTAGTCCTTGATGCTGCTGGCCCGCTCCTGGCCCAGGTTGCGCAGCAACACGGCGCTTTCCGCCCAAGACTTGATGACCGCCTCGCGCAGCTTGGCACTGCGCTCGTCACGGCCCAGGTCCTTCCAGTCAGCCGGAGGCTGCTGTTTCAGGCGGGTGCGGTAGATGCCCTCGAGCATCGCCGGCTTGTCGCTGTCGTCCACTACCAGCAACGAAGCATTGGCCGGTACCTTGTCGCCCCGACGCTGGAGGATCTTGTACCAGGTGGCCTGGTACTCACGCTCCAGGCGCTGCTGGGCGATCAGCGGGCCGTCACTGCTCTGGGCCGCCGTGCCTTCGATTTCCAGGCGCAGCTCGGGGCGTGCCTTGAGGGCCGAGGCGAGCTTGTCGAGAGACGACTGCACCTCGGGCGTCAGGTCGCTCGAGCCAGCGGCGAAAGACACGTTGCCGAGATCTTCCGCGCCACCCCCCGAGACCAGCCCGCCGAGCAGCTTGAACGGCGCCTGCGCTGCGCGCAGCACCAGGTTGCGCAAGGTCTGCCAGACGATCGGCATCACGCTGAACTGGGGGTTGTTGAGGTCGCCCGACACCGGCAGCTCGATGGAGATCTTGCCCTCGGTGTCCTTGAGCAGGGCCACCGCCAGGCGGATCGGCAGGTCGACGGCGTCCGGGCTGTCGACCTTCTCGCCCAGCTGCAGTTGCTCGATCACCACCTTGTTCTCGGCCTTGAGCTGGCCGTTGGTGATCAGGTAATGCAGGTCGAGGTTCAACCGGCCCTTGCGGATGCGCATACCGGCGAACTTGCCGGAGTAGGGCGTCAGGGTGGTCAGCTCGACACGCTTGAAGCTGGTGGCGATGTCGAGGCTGGCCAACGGGTTGAACGGGTTGAGCGCGCCCTTGATGGTCACAGGCGCGTAACGGTCCACCTTGCCTTTGATATCGACCTTGGCCGGTAGCGGCTTGCGGTTGTCGATGGTGCCGATCTGGCCGTTGAGCTGCTGTACGGCGGTGGCGAAGTTAGGCGTCAGGGTCAGGTCGGCGAAGTTGGCCGAGCCGTCGTTGATGCTGATCTGGCCGATGTGGATACCCAGCTCCTTGCCGCTGCCGGCAGCGGCGGGCTTGCTCGGGGCCGTGGCAGGCTTGTCGGCGGGTTGCGGGATCAGCAGGTCGTCGACGTTGGTGGTGCGGTCTTCGTTGATGATGAAGCGTGCGTAGGGTTGCAGCAGGGTGACCTTGTCGATCGACAGGGCATCGCCGTGCACGTACGACAGGCCATCGACGTTGACCTGCTGCCATTTGACGAAGTCGCGGTTCTTGATGGTGTCCAGGGTGTGCAACTGGTTGGCCTGGGCCTTGCCGCTGATGCTGAAGGCCAAGGGCTCGGTGCTCTTGAGGTCGACCTTGAGGTCGCTGGAGAGCATGCCGCTGCGCAGTTCCAGGCGGATGAACGGGCTGATGTAAGCCTGGGCCACCCGCAGGTCGATATCTCGGGTGGCAACGTCGAGTTTCGCCGTGACCGGCGCCAGGTTGACCTGGCCCGCGGCCTGCAGCTTGCCCTGCTTGCCCACGCCGGTGTCGAGCTTGAGGGTGAAGGGCGACTGGTTGAGGCTGTCGAAGTTCTGCAGGTCGAGGTTGAGCGGGCCGACATCCAGGGCCACGGGCTCTTTCTGGCTACGATCGGCCAGGTGGACCATGTAGTTGCGCGCCTGCACGTCCTTGAGCAGGACCTGCCAGGGTTTGCTCGGCTCTTTGGCGGCCTGTTGTTCCGGGGTCGGTTCGGCGGCGGCGGGCTCGGCCTTTTCCTTTGGCGTGGCCTTGGCCGGCTGGCTGGCGAACAGCTTCTGCCAGTCGAGCTGGCCGTCCTTCTCCAGTGCCGCCCAGGTTTCCAGCTTGTCGCTGCGGATCTTGCCGACGGTGACCAGCTGCTTGGCCAGGTCGATGGAGGTCTCGCTCACCTCAAGGCTGGCCAGGCGCGCCAGTGGGCGACCGTCCGGGGCCTTGATGGCGAAGGGCGCGATCCGCACCGAGGTGTTGTCGAGCAGCAGCTCGGTTTCCTTGGAAAGGTTGAGCTTGTAGTGGGTGTCGAGGCTGACCATGCCGTCTTCCAGCACCAGCGGCACGGCGTCGCGCACATAAGGCCAGAACAGCTTCATCTTGCCGTCGGTGACTTTGAGGGTGCCCTCGGAGGCGATCGGCGCCAGGCTCAGGGTGCCGCTCCAGTCGATACGCCCACCCGCCGGGCCGTTGGCCACCAGAGTCATGTCGGCGTTGTCGTCGGGGAGGGTGCTGAGGTTCTTCAGCTCCAGGTTCATCGAGTCGTAGAGAAACTCGATCGGTTCGCTCGGGCGCAGGTCCTGGAAGTGCAGGTAGCCCTCGCTGAGCTTGATGCTGGCGATGCGCAGCGGGAACGGGTCGCTTGGCGGTTCCTCGGCCTTGGGCTCGCTGGGCGGGAGCTTGAACAGCTGGGCCAGGTTGAGGCTGCCGTCCTTGGCGAACAGCAGCTCGGTACGCGGCTTGTCCAGCTCCACCGCGTCGAGGCGCAGGGCCTTGGTCCACAGGCTGTCGAGGGACAGGTTGGCGTAGAGGCGCTCGAAGCCGACCTGCTCCTTGCCGGGCTCGCCGATCTGCAGGCCCCACAGGGTCAGCTCAAGGCTGAACGGGTTGAGCTCGATGCGCTGCAGGTGCGCCGGCACCGTGGCGTACTGCGCCAGTTGCTGGTTGGCGATGCGCAGGGCGATGCCGGGGAGAATGAAAAAGCCGAGCAGGCTGTACAGGGCCACGAGGGCCACGAGTGCGCCGAGGGCGCGGGTCAATCCTTTGGGCATGTGTCGCTTCGTCTGTATCAGGCTGGAGTGCTTGGAGTATGGCACGTTAAATCGGTTCCGATGAGGCGACCAAAATACCTCATTCGACGCCCATGCGCCGCCTGGCGCGCTGCGCCGAGCCATTGCGCATGGCCCAACGCAGCACCGGCGCGGTATTGCTCAGGCCCAGGCGGATCATGCGTCGCTCGACCGCGCCCTGGTGCAGGCCGAGCATTGTGCTGGCCCAGTCTGGCAGCAGGTCGATGCCGGCCTTGAGCATCAGCTTGCCTACCGGTTCGGCCAGGCGGCTGGGGGCCGGGGCCTTGAGCAGGATATCGATCACCTCGAGGCTACGCGCATCGCACTGCAATTGCGGGCGCATGCGCTGCAGGTAGGCATCCACCTCGGCACAGGAGCGGGGCACGTCGCGCGCGCCCAGGCGCTCGGCGATCAGGGCGATCTCGTTGTAGTAGGCGTCCTGCGCGCTACGTGGCAGATCAGGATTGCGGTAGCGCAGGTGGGCGGCGAGGAAGCTGCTGACTTCGGCCACATGCACCCAGGTCAGCAGGTCGGGGTCGCTGGCGGCGTAGGGGCGGCCATCGGCCGCGGTGCCGATCACCTTGAGGTGGATGGTGCGGACCTTGTCGATCAGCCACTCGGCGTCACGGGTCGAACCGAAGGTGGTCCCGGAGATGAACTGGCTGGTGCGGCGCAGGCGGCCGAGCAGGTCCTGGCGAAAGTTCGAATGGTCCCACACCCCGGCCAGAGCCAGAGGATGCAGCAGTTGCAGCATCAGCGCGCTGATCCCACCCACGAGCATGCTGGGAAAATCACCATGCACCTGCCAACTGATGCTCTGTGGGCCGAACAGGCCGGGATCGCCTTTGGGCGACTCCAGGTCGAGCTGGCCGAGGGCCAGCCCGGTGAGGCTCATGACTTGGGTTTCGATGCGGCGACGCAAGGCTTCCATGGCGACCTGTGCTGGCCGCCATGGCGGCCGTCTATGGGGTTGGGCGATTGTCGTCCAGTCGGGCACTGCCCGGGCTGGTGGGCGCGTGCGTTTCGAACGCGCCGCCCTGCACATGATAAACCGTGGGCTCCTCGGAAAAATATGGTGTCAGGTGGGCCATGAAGACCTGGTGGTCTTCACTGGCCTCGAAACCCGGCGCGTGGTCCTCGAGTGTTCGCCATTGCACGATCAGGTTGAATTGATGGGGGCTCTCGATCCCTTGCGCGAGCATATGGCTGACGTGACCCTTGGCGCGGCTGAGCAACGGGGCGACCTCGGCGAATGCGTGCGTGAAGGTGTCGATGTGGGCCGGGCGAATGGGGAGCAGGGCAATTTCGTAGATCATGGCGGTCCTTGAAGTCGAGAAGGGTGGCAGGTGCTTCAAGCGCTGGCGGGATCGGCCGTGGGCGCGACCGCAATGGCGATCTTCCCTTGCAGGCCATTGTTGGCGCTTTGCAGCCGGGCATGGGCGAGGGGAACCTCAGCGAGGGTGTAGACGGCGCCCACGTGTGGCTTCAGTTGCCCGCGCTCGACCAGCGCGCTCAGCTCGTCGAGCTTGCCGCGGTGCTGTCGGGTGAAGACGAAGTGGTAACTCGCGTTCTTGCCCCAGGCCTGAATGAGGTTCTGCGGTTGCGCGATGTCCACGATCGACACCACGCGCCCCAGTTGCGCCAGGACGTCCGGGCTGCGTGCCAGGGTATCGCCACCGATGGTATCGAACACCACGTCGACGCCTTGGCCCGCTGTTTCCCGCAGGACGACATCGACATAATCCTGTTGCTCATAGTCGATGACCACGTCCGCGCCCATTTGCCGCACGAATTCGGCATTGGCCTCGCGCACGGTGGTGAACACCTTGGCGCCCATGGCCTTGGCCAGCTGGATCGCCACGTGGCCGACACCGCCGGCGCCGCCGTGAATCAGAATGCGCTCGCCCACCCTGAGCGCCGCACGCACCACGAGGGCCTCCCAGGCCGTGCCGCCGACCAGGCTCAGGCTGGCGGCCTCCAGATGGCTCAGTGACGGCGGCTTCAGGCCGATGATGCCTTCGGCGGCGACGTGGTACTCGGCATAGCTGCCCGCCCCGTCGAAGATCTGCGGTGTGTACCACACCTCGTCGCCCGGCCTGAACGCAGTCACGCCCGGCCCGACGGCTTCGACGACGCCGGAAACGTCGTGCCCGGTAATGGCCGGGAGGGGCACCAGGTCTGGGTAGTCGCCACGCCGAACCTGGTAATCCAGGGGGTTGATGGAGGTGGCGTGCACCCGGACCAGCACCTGTCCGGCCTGCGGCACCGGTTTGGCGACATCGCGATAGGCGAATGCGTCCGGGCCGCCAAAGGAATCCAGTATCAACGCTTTCATGGTGTTTCCTCGCTTCGATAAAAAGGGATATCGGGAAATATCGATGTATTAGGTGGAATGAAATTGCTGTTCTGTTCATTGGCACCTGTCAGATGCCGTAGTTGATTTCTCCTTGGATTCGGTAAAACGGGATATCGGGAAAAGTCGATGTATCGGGATAAAAGCAAAACCTACAACTCACTCCCGATCAGCTCGGCGAGCGCGCTGATGGCTGCTTCATTGCGCTTGTAATAGGTCCATTGGCCAATACGGCGGACCTCGACCAGGCCTGCACGCTGCAGGGTGGCCAGGTAGTCGGACACCGTCGACTGCGACAGCCCCACGCCTTCCTGGATGCTGCTCACACACACGCCCACGGTATGAACGTCACCTTCGTCCTGGGGAGGAAAGTGTTTCACCGGGTCTTTCAGGCCTTTGAGGATCTCGAGACGGGTACGGTTCGAGAGTGCCTTGAATATGTCGAGCAGTTCCATGGCGCGATAATATCGGGATTTACCGATATGTCAATGCGGTAAACGATGATCGGGGCGGCGCTGGCCGCCCCGAGGGTTCTACTGGTTGAGGCGCTTGTCGATCAGGCCCTGGACCACGCTCGGGTCGGCGAGGGTGGACGTATCCCCCAGGTTGTCCAGCTCGTTGCAGGCGATCTTGCGCAGGATACGCCGCATGATCTTGCCCGAGCGGGTCTTGGGCAAGGCGGGCGCCCACTGGATCAGCTCGGGCTTGGCGAAGCTGCCGATTTCCTTGCTGACCAGGGCCAGCAGTTCGGCCTTGAGCGCGTCGTCCGGTTCTATGCCGTTCATGGGGGTGACAAAGGCATAGACGCCCTGGCCTTTGAGGTCATGGGGATAACCGACCACCGCGGCTTCGGCGATGCTGTCGTGCAGTACCAGCGCGCTCTCCACCTCGGCGGTGCCGATGCGGTGGCCGGACACATTGATCACATCGTCGACGCGCCCGGTGATCCAGTAGTCGCCATCGGCATCGCGGCGGGCACCGTCGCCGGTGAAGTAATAGCCGGGCATGGGCTTGAAGTAGGTGTCGACCATGCGCTGGTGATCGCCGTAGACGCTGCGGATCTGCCCGGGCCAACTGGCCTTGATCGCCAGCAGGCCGGCGCCTGGCCCCTCGATGAGCTTGCCCTTTTCATCCAGCAACACCGGCTGCACGCCGAACATTGGTTGGGTGGCGCAACCGGGCTTGAGCCTTTGCGTGCCGGGAAGGGGCGTGAGCATGACGCCGCCGGTCTCGGTCTGCCACCAGGTGTCGACGATGGGGCAGCGTTTCTGCCCGACCGCCTCGAAGTACCATTCCCAGGCCTCCGGGTTGATCGGCTCGCCGACGCTGCCGAGCAGCCGCAGGCTCTTGCGCGAGGTACTCTGCAGAGGGGCTGAGCCCTCGCGCATCAGGGCCCGCAGCGCGGTGGGCGCGGTGTAGAAGATGTTCACCTGGTGCTTGTCCACCACCTGCCAGAAGCGCGAGGTGTCGGGGTAGTTGGGCACGCCCTCGAACATCAGCGAGATCGCGCCGTTGGCCAGCGGGCCGTAGACGATATAGCTGTGACCGGTGACCCAGCCGACGTCGGCGGTGCACCAGAACACCTCGCCGTCGCGGTAGTCGAACACCACCTTGAAGGTCATCGAGGCCTGCAGCAGGTACCCGGCGGTGCTGTGCAGCACGCCCTTGGGTTTGCCGGTGCTGCCGGAGGTGTAGAGGATGAACAGCGGGTCCTCGGCGCCCATCGGTTCGGGTGGGCAGTCGTCAGCGGCCTTTGCCGTCGCTTCGTGGTACCAGAGGTCACGGCCTTCGCTCCAGCTCACATCGCCGCCGGTGCGCCTGACCACGAGCACGCTGCTGACGGCTGGGCAGCTTGCCAGCGCCTGGTCGACGTTCTGCTTGAGCGGTATACGCTTGCCGCCGCGCACCCCTTCGTCGGCAGTGATCACGGTGCGGCAGTCGGCGTCGAGGATGCGGTCGCGCAGGGCATCGGGGGAGAAGCCGCCAAACACCACCGAGTGGATGGCGCCGATGCGTGTGCAGGCGAGCATCGCGTAGGCGGCCTCGGGGATCATCGGCATGTAGATGCACACCCGGTCGCCTTTCTTCACGCCCCGGGCTTTCAGGGCATTGGCCAGCCGGCACACCTGGCGGTGCAGCTCGCGGTAGCTGATGGCCTTGCTGTCCTTGGGATCGTCGCCCTCCCACAGCAGGGCGGTCTGTTCGCCACGCGTGGCCAGGTGGCGATCGATGCAGTTATGGCTGACGTTCAGCTGGGCGCCGTCGAACCAGCGCGCCGTGCCGGTCTTCAGGTCGCATTGCTGCACGCTCGACCAGGGCTTGATCCAGTCCAGGCGTTTGGCCTGCTCGGCCCAGAAGGTGTCGGGGTCGTCCACCGACTGGCGGTACAGGCGTCGGTAGTCGTCGTCGGTGAGGGTGGCGGCCTGGCTGACGGCCAGCGCCTCGGGATAGTCGCGGATATCGAACATGGCGGGTGGTCCTGCTCTTGTTAGGGGCGAGGGACTGCAACGGCTATTCGATGGACAGTGTAGAAGGTGGGGGTGTTCCCGTGCGCAAAGCATCGCGGGGCAAGCCGCATCGGCGCACCGATGCGAGTTGCCCCGCGATTGACGGCTACAGGTCGATCAGCCGCGGTGACGGCCGCGGAAGTAGTTGATCAGGCCTTGGGTCGAGCCATCTTCGGCGCTGTCTTCCTGGGCGCCGACCAGGCGCTGGTACACGCCCTTGCCGAGTTCCTTGCCCAGCTCCACGCCCCACTGGTCGAAGGCGTTGATGCCCCAGACCACGCTCTGCACGAACACCTTGTGCTCGTACATCGCCACCAGCGCGCCAAGGCGACGCGGGCTGATGCGCTCGACCACCAGGGTGTTGCTCGGGCGGTTGCCCGGGATCACCTTGTGCGGCGCCAGCTTGGCGATGTCGTCCTGGTTCAGGCCCTTGGCGCGCAGTTCGGCCTCGGCTTCCTCGCGGGTCTTGCCGAGCATCAGTGCCTGGCTCTGCGACAGGCAGTTGGCGTACAGCCACTGGTGATGGTCGGCCACCGGGTTGAAGCTCACCACCGGGACGATGAAATCGGCCGGGATCAGCTGGGTGCCCTGGTGCAGCAACTGGTGGTAGGCGTGCTGGCCGTTGCAGCCGACGCCGCCCCAGATCACCGGGCCGGTTTCGGTCTGCACCGGCGTGCCATCGGTCAGCACGCTCTTGCCGTTGGACTCCATGTCCAGCTGCTGCAGGTGCTTGGTGATGTTGCGCAGGTAGTGGTCGTACGGCAGGATCGCGTGGCTGCGGGCGCCCCAGAAGTTGCCGTACCACACGCCGAGCAGGGCCAGCAGCACCGGCATGTTCTTCTCGAACGGCGCGGTCTGGAAGTGCTGGTCCATGGTGTAGGCACCGGACAGCAGCTCCTTGAAGTTGGCGGTGCCGATGGCCAGGGCGATCGGCAGGCCGATGGCCGACCACAGCGAGTAACGCCCGCCGACCCAGTCCCACATCGGGAAGATGTTCTCTTCGCGGATGCCGAAGGCCACGGCTGCGGCCCTGTTGCTCGACACGGCGATGAAGTGGCGGTACAGCTCGGCCTCGGAACCGCCCTGGGCCAGGTACCAGGTACGCGCGGCCATGGCGTTCTTCAGGGTTTCGAGGGTGTTGAACGACTTCGACGACACGATGAACAGGGTGGTCTCGGCGCGCAGGTTGGCCGACAGTTCATGGAACTCGCTGCCGTCGATGTTCGCCAGGTAGTGGCAGCGCACGCCGCGCTGGGCGTAGGGCAGCAGTGCCTCGGAGACCAGCTCCGGGCCCAGGAACGAGCCGCCGATGCCGATGTTGACCACGTCGGTGATCGGCTTTTCGCTGTAGCCGCGCCACAGGCCGTCGTGGATGCGCCCGACCAGTTCGGTGATCTGGTTGAGCACCTTGTGCACTTCGGGCATCACGTTGACGCCGTTCACACTGAGCTTGTCGCCGACCGGGCGGCGCAGGGCGGTGTGCAGCACCGGGCGGCCTTCGGAGGCGTTGATGATCTCGCCGCTGAACATCGACTTGATGGCCGCTTCCAGGTCGACTTCCTTGGCCAGGTTCACCAGCAGGTCTCGGGTCTGCTCGGTGATCAGGTTCTTCGAGTAGTCGAGAAACAGGCCGCAGCTGCTCAAGGAGAATTGATCGAAGCGCTTGCCGTCGGCGGCGAAGGCTTCGCGCATGCTGAAGCCCTGCATGGCGTCGCGGTGTTGCTGGAGCGCCTGCCAGGCGGGCAGCGCCGTCACATCGTGGGGGGTACGGTAATACGCCATTGCGGGTGGTTTCCTTGTTGCATGGTCAGGCTTGGACAGCGGCAGTCATTGCCGGTTGCAAGCTGGACATTATAGGCATTGGCGCCAAGGCGGGAATGGGGGGAGGCGGGCGGCGCGGATTAAAATTGTCACCGGCCTGATACCCAAGGCACGCGTGGGGCGGCGTTGAGCCGCTCCCACGCGTCGAGCTCAGGCGCTCTGCTCTTCGAGGTGCAGATAGAGATTGTCGATCAGCCGGGTGTTACCCAGATAAGCCGCGGCGATCACTACCAGGTCACGGTCATCGACTTGTGCCGGGCGCAGGCTGACGGCGTGGCGCACCTCCAGGTAGTCCTTGCGGAACCCTGCGGCTTCGAGTTGCGCCTGGCCCTCGGCGATCAGCGCCGCGTAGTCGCGCTGGCCTCGGCGCAGGGCCTCGGCCATGCCACCCAGCACACGGTACAGCGCCGGCGCGACGGCACGCTGCTCTGGCGTCAGGTAGCCATTGCGCGAGGACAGCGCCAAGCCATCCTCGGCGCGCACAGTCGGCTCGCCGATGATCTGGATCGGCATGTTCAAGTCGCGGACCATGGCGCGGATCACCGCCAGTTGCTGGAAATCCTTCTCGCCGAACACGGCCAGGTCCGGCTGGACCATGTTGAACAGCTTGCTGACCACGGTCGCAACGCCCTCGAAGTGGCCAGGACGGCTGGCGCCGCACAGCCCTTCGGACAGTTGCGGCACGCTGACGCGGGTCTGCACGGTCATGCCGTCGGGGTACATCTCCTCGACGGTAGGGGCAAACAGCAGGTGGCAGCCGGCCTGAAGCAGTTTCTCCTGGTCGGCGGCGAGGGTGCGCGGGTACTTGTCCAGGTCTTCGCCGGCGCCGAACTGCAGCGGGTTGACGAAGATGCTGGCGACCACGAAGTCGGCGCGCTGGGCGGCCTTGGTCACCAGGGCGGCGTGGCCGCTGTGCAGGTTGCCCATGGTCGGCACGAAGGCGATGCGCTTGCCCTCGCCGCGGGCGCGGGCCACGGCGGCGCGCAGCTCACGGACGGTCTTGACGGTATTCATGCGCTGAACCCATGTTCGCTGCCGGGGAAGCTGACTTCCTTGACCGCGCGGACATAGGCGGCCAGGGCGCTCTGGATGTCCGGCTGGCCGGCCATGAAGTTCTTCACGAACTTCGGCACGCGGCCGCTCAGCGACAGCCCGAGCATGTCGTGCAGCACCAGCACCTGGCCATCGGTGGCACTGCCGGCACCGATGCCGATCACCGGAATGCTCACGGCCTGGGAGATTTCCGCGGCCAGCTCGCTGGGCACGCACTCGAGCAGCAGCATGGCCGCGCCGGCCTGCTCCAGGGCGATGGCATCGGCGCGCATCTGCCGCGCCTGGGCTTCCTGGCGCCCCTGGACCTTGTAGCCGCCCAGCACGTTGACCGTCTGCGGGGTCAGGCCCATGTGCGCGCACACCGGCACGCCGCGTTCGGCCAGCAGGCGGATGGTCTCGCCGAGCCAGGCGGCGCCTTCGATCTTGAGCATGTGGGCGCCGGCGCGCATCAGTTCGGCGGCATTGGCGAAAGCCAGCTCGGGGGTGGCGTGGGCCATGAACGGCAGGTCGGCGAGGATCAACGCGCCATCGTTGCCGCGTTTGACGCAGGCGGTGTGATAGGCCATGTCGCGGTTGGTGACGGGCAGGGTGCTGTCATGGCCCTGCAGGACCATGCCCAGGGAGTCGCCCACCAGCAGCACTTCCACGCCGGCCTGGCTGGCTGCCTTGGCGAAGGTCGCGTCATAGCAGGTCAGCATGGTGATTTTTTCACCCTTGGCCTTCAGGCCATGCAGGGTGGTCAGGGTTACTTCAGGCATGTAGGGGAATCCTCGTTCAGGCGCTGTGAACAACAACTGCGTACAACGCGTGTATTCATCTTCCGGAGCGGCACATCATCGTCTGTGATGTTCGGGCACAGGTCCGTCCGGGCCTAAATGGGTGATTGCGGCATAGTGGCGCCGCGGGACGCCTATAGTCGTGAGCGAGGTGGGGGAAGTCAACCAGCCGTGTTACCGCATTGTTACGACGTGGGTGTTACTGGCGTTACCGCCGTCTGAAACGCCTGATTTACAGGCGTTCCAGGCCGACGAACGGGCAGCCCTCGAGCAGTTGCGCGAGGGGGCGGCCGTCGGCAAGGCGGAAGCTTTCGGGAACCAGCTCGGCGAGCGGGTAGAGCACGAAGGGACGGGCCTGCATATGGTAATGCGGCACTTTCAGGCGTGGCACGTCGATAACCTGGTCGCCGAACAGCAGCATGTCCAGGTCGAGGGTGCGTGGGCCCCAGCGTTCCTGGCGTACACGGCCCTGATCGTTCTCGATGGCCTGCAGGGCGTCCAGCAGGTCCAGCGGTGCCAGTGCCGTGTCGATGGCCGCCACGGCGTTGGTGTAGCGTGGCTGGCCCGGCAGCAGCGAATCGCTGGTGTAGAGCGCAGAGGCCGCCGCCAGGCGGGTCTCGGCGATCAGGTCAAGCGCCTGCAGGGCGCTGCGCAGCTGCTCGGCGGGCTCGTCCAGGTTGCTGCCCAGGCCGATGTACGCACGGGTGGTCATGCTCAGTCCCAGGCCTGCTCGTCGTCACGCTTGCGCTTGCCGCCACTGCGCTTGCGCTTGCGTGGGCCGGCACCGGCGCCAGCGGCGTCGTCACGGTTGCCCAGCTCGCGGATCATGTCGCGGCGCTGGCTGTCGTTGGCGTCCTGGTAGTCGGTCCACCATTGGCCCAGCCCATCGGTTTCCTCGCCGGCGCTTTCACGCAGCAGCAGGAAGTCGTAGCCGGCACGGAAACGCGGGTTGTCCAGCAGCATGTCGGCGCGCTTGCCGCTGCGCCGTGGCAAGCGCTCCTGCATGTCCCAGATCTCGCGGATCGGCAGGGTGAAGCGCTTGGGGATGGCGATGCGTGCGCACTGTTCGGCGATCAGGTCGTGGGCCGCGCCGTTCATGGCCGGAATCGGCGGCACGCCCTGGCTCTGCAGGTACAGTACGCGGCTTGGCAGGGCTGGCCAGAGCAGCGCGGCGAACAGGAAGGCCGGCGTCACCGGCTTGCCCTGCTTGACGCGCAGGTCGGTGTTGGCCAATGCCTGGCTGATCAATGTGTGGGTGTAGCTCGGGCGTTCTTCCAGGGCATGACTGCTGGCTGGGAACAACGGCTCGAACAGTTGCAGGTCGACCAGCATCTCGAAGGTGATCGCCCCCTGGCCGTTGAGGAACAGCTTGAGGCTTTCCTCGAACAGGCGCGCCGGCGGGATGTCGCGCAGCATCGGCGCCAGCTCGCGGATCGGCTGCACGGTGTGCTTCTCGATGCCGAAGTCCAGCTTGGCGGCGAAGCGCACGGCGCGCAGCATGCGTACCGGATCTTCTTGGTAACGGTGGGTCGGATCACCGATCAGGCGCAGCAGCCGGTTACGGATGTCGTGGACACCGTTGGCGTAATCGAGGATGCGCTCGCTGACCGGGTCGTAGTACAGGGCGTTGATGGTGAAGTCGCGGCGTTGCGCGTCTTCTTCCAAAGTGCCGTACACGTTGTCGCGCAGGATGCGACCGCTGGCATTGTGCGACGAACGGTGGCTATCGGACTGGTCGTCATCGGAGTGGGGCGCACGGAAGGTGGCGACCTCGATGATGTCACGGCCGAAATGCACGTGGACCAGCTTGAAGCGCCGGCCGATGATACGGGCGTTGCGGAACTCCGCGCGGATCTGCTCGGGGGTGGCGCTGGTGGCCACGTCGAAGTCCTTGGGCGTGATGCCCAGCAGCAGGTCGCGCACACAGCCACCGACCAGGTAGGCCTGGTAGCCGGCCGCCTGCAGGCGCTCGACAATGCCCACGGCATGGCGGCTGAACTGGCTGCGCTGCAGCGAGTGCTGGCTCTTGTTGATCACTTCAGGCGTGGTGCGCCTGTGGTGCTGGCCACGAACGGGCGGGCGGAACGACTGGAACAGCTTCTTCAGCATGGGATGCACTGTTTGAAGGAATGATCGGCCAAGGATAGGAGAATGGCCGCATGATGGGCGGGGATTCTAGCATTTACTGGGGGAATGGTGTAGGCGGTGTGCCAAGCGTGATGCAGAAGGGAGAAACGACATGGGGAGCCGAAGCTCCCCATCAAGTCGTTGCGTGCTCTTATTGTTCTTCTGCCGGGCTTCTTGTTTTTGTTGAATGCCCTGTCCACAAATCTCGAAGCTTGTGGACGACCCCCAAACCGGGGGTGAAGAGCAAACGGATTGCTTTGGTCGCCGAGTTGATGCTGATCTGTCGATCCAATCAGTTCAGGTGCTGCTTTTAAGTGCAGTTTTTGTTGTTCTCTGCCTGATCGTGGGGCAAGCCCCAAACACAACGCCTCTCCAAAAGAATCAGTTAGCTGCGCCTCCGCCGTCTTGTTTTTATTGTGCGTGAGCCGTTTCGTCTTGTTCTTATTCTGAGTTGCAGTGCTTGTTATTGTTCTTGTACCAGACATATAGCAGGTGCCGTGCCAACTTTTGAAAACCCAATGAAATCGGGGGTTTCAGCGTTTCAGACAGCTTTTGCCGCGGGGCAAATGTAGAAATTTCGTTACCTTACGCCTCGGGGGATGTTACGGCTGACAGGGTGGGTAACAGATTTTTGCGGGAACTGATGTGTTACCGCCCAAACGACTGCGGGGCAAGCCCGCCCCCACGCGTTGTGGAAGCGGGCTTGCCCCGCGATGCATCCAGGCTGGATCAGTTGTCGCTGGTGGCGTTGCTCTTGCGCCGCGGGATGCCCAGGCGCTGACGACGCTCCCACAGGCATTTGCGGCTGACGCCCAGCTTGCGGGCCAGCTCGGTCTCGGTCATGTGGTCCTGGTGCTCGAGTACGAAGTGCTGGAAGTAATCCTCCAGCGACAGGTCCTCGGTCGGCTCATGGCTGGCGCTGTTGCTGCTGGCCAGCGCCGGCAGGTTGTCCAGCATGTCGTCGTCTTCCAGGTCGCTCAGCTCGATGTCGATGCCCAGCAGCTCGGCGGAAATTTCTGCGCTTTCGCTGAGAATCACTGCGCGCTCCACTGCGTTTTCCAGCTCGCGCACGTTACCTGGCCAGCTGTAGTGGCGGATGGCTTGTTCGGCATCGTGGGAGAAATGCAGGTCGTCGCGGCCGATCCGTGCGCTCTGGCGGGCAAGGAAGGCATTGGCGATCTCGTTGACGTCGCTGCCGCGCTCGCGCAGGGCCGGCAATTTCAGGGCGATCACATGCAGCCGGTAGTAAAGGTCTTCACGGAATTGCCCGGCCTTGGCCAGGTTCTTCAGGTCGCGGTGGGTGGCCGCGATCAGGCGCACGTCGACCTTCTGCGATTGCACCGAACCCACCCGGCGGATCTCGCCTTCCTGCAGCACCCGCAGCAGGCGCGCCTGGGCTTCCAGTGGAAGCTCGCCGATCTCGTCGAGGAACAGGGTGCCACCATCGGCGGCTTCGACCAGCCCCGCCCGGCCCGCGCTGGCGCCGGTGAAGGCGCCCTTCTCGTGGCCGAACAGTTCCGATTCGATGAGGGTTTCCGGGATCGCCGCGCAGTTCACCGAGATCATCGGTGCCTTGGCCCGGCGCGAGAGGTTGTGCAGGGCGCGGGCGACCAGCTCCTTACCGGTGCCGGATTCACCCTGGATCAGCACATTGGAGTCGGTTGGCGCGACCTTGCGAATCTTCACGAACATGTCCTGCATCGGCGGGCAGGAGCCAATGATGCCGATCTCGCCGTTGGCGGCGGCGGGGCTGGCCTTGTCCGTGCTGGCCTTGCCATTGGCAGCCCGTGGCTCGCCGGCCGGCGCCGAGGCCGGGGCGTTCACCCGGTCGCGCAGGATACGCGCCACGGCCTGAAGCATCTCGTCGTGGTCGAAGGGCTTGGCGATGTAGTCCACCGCGCCCATTTTCATCGAGTCCACCGCCGAGCGCAGGCTGGCGTAGCTGGTCATGATCAGTACCGGCGTGCCCTGGCCGAGCTTGATCAGCTCGGTACCCGGGGCACCCGGCAGGCGCAGGTCGCTGACGATCAGGTCGAAGGTGGCAATGCTGAAGCGTTCCTGGGCTTCCTGCACCGAGCCGGCTTCGCTGACCTGGTACTGGTTCCGCTCGAGCAGGCGACGCAGGGCCGAGCGGATGATGGTTTCGTCTTCGACGATCAGAATGTGCGGCATTGATTCAATTCTCTCGACGGTCTCGAATTTCAGGGGACGTCGCTACGACATGCCGGGGCAGGGTCACGCGGATCCGGGTACCACGTTGGCGCTCGATGTCGGCCGGGCTGTCGATGGTGATTTGCCCATAATGCTCTTCCACGATGGAATAGACCAGAGCGAGCCCCAGTCCGGTTCCTTCGCCCGGGTCCTTGGTGGTGAAGAAGGGTTCGAACAGGCGGTCCATGATGCTTTTCGGGATACCGCTGCCTTCGTCCTCGACCACCAGGTCGACGGTGTGCTCGTTGATTTCACTGCGCACGCGCACGGCGCTGCCGGGCGGTGAGGCGTCGCGGGCGTTGGAGAGCAGGTTGATCAGCACCTGGGCCAGGCGTTGCGGGTCGCCCTCGACCCAGTGTTGCGGGTCGCAGAGGTTGAAGAACTGTACTTCGAAATTGCGCCGGTTCAACGCCAGCAGACCAATGGCATCCTGCGCCACCTCGGCCAGGCACACCGGCTCTTCGCTGTTCTGCTGGCTGCCGCCGGCGTGGGCGAAACTCATCAGCGACTGGACGATGCGCGACACGCGCTTGGTCTGCTCGAGGATCTGGCTGGACAGCTCGATGATCTCGCCGTCGCCCTCGCGCTCCTCGCGCAGGTTCTGCGCAAGGCAAGCGATGCCGGTGATCGGGTTGCCGATCTCGTGGGCCACGCCCGCGGCAAGACGGCCGATGCTGGCCAGACGCTCGGAGTGCACCAGCTTGTCTTCCAGCGCCTGGGTTTCGGTGAGGTCCTCGACCAGCAGCACCAGGCCGCTGTTGCCCGGGGCCAGCGGCTCGTCGATGGCTGCCTTGTGCAGATTCAGCCAGCGCGGCTGGCCATCGAGAACCAGGCGCTGCTTGTGCAGGTGTTCGTCGGGCACGTTGATGAAGCCTTGCAGCAGGCCGCGCCAGGGTTCGGCGATGGTCACCAGGCGCGAGCCGACCACATGCTTGGCGGCGATGCCGGTGAGCTCCTCCATCGCCTTGTTCCACATCAGGATCTCCTGGTCCTTGGCCAGCGAGCACACGCCCATGGGCAGTTCCTGCAGGGTCTGGCGGTGATAGCGGCGCAGGGCGTCGAGCTCGGCGGCAAGGCCGGTCAGGCGCGAGTGATAGTCTTCGAGGCGGCTCTCGATGAAGTGGATGTCCTCGGTAACGTAGTTCTCGTTGCCGGACTTGTACGGCAGGAAGGTCTCGACCATGTCCTGCGCCACGCTTGGCCCCATCAGGCCGGACAGGTTGGCCTCGATGCGGTCGCGCAGGCGCCGCAGGGCATAGGGGCGGCGTTCGTCGAACGGCAGGTAGAGGTCGCGCAGGGCCTGCTCCACCTCTTTTTGCGCAGCCTTGGCGCCCAGCGGCTTGGCCAACTGTGTGGCGAACTCCTGGGGCGAGGCGGCGTGCAGTTCGCGGCGTTGCGGGCGACGCACGTTGTCCACCGCACAGGCCTCGGCGGCGCTGACCTCTTCGCTGCTGGCGTTGGTGAACAGCGAGATCAGGGTGAACAGCAGGACGTTGGCCGCAAGCGAAGCGATCGCCGCCATGTGCCAGCTGGTGTCGTCCAGCACGTAGATCATGTCCAGCAACGGGATGTAGAAGCCCTGCAGGTTGCCCAGCAGCGGCAGCAGCATGGTCACCATCCACACCAGCATGCCGGCCAGCAGCCCGGCGATGAAGCCGCGGCGGTTGGCGGTCGGCCAGTACAGCACCGAGAGCACCCCTGGCAGGAACTGCAAGGTCGCGACGAAGGCGACGATGCCGAGGTTGGCCAGGCTCTGGTGGTTGTTCTGGGTGAGGTAGAAGACGAAGCCGGCGGTGATGATGGCGACGATCAGCGCCCGACGGGTCCACTTCAGCCAGCGGTAGATATTGCCTTCGGCCGGTGGCTGGTACAGCGGCAGTACCAGGTGGTTCAAGGCCATGCCCGACAGCGCCAGGGTGGTGACGATGATCAGCCCGCTGGCGGCCGACAACCCACCGACATAGGCCAGCAGCGCCAGCGCTTCGTTGTTGGCGGCGATGCCCAGGCCCAGGGTGAAGTACTCGGGGTTGGTGCTGGCGCCCAGGCGCAGGCCAGCCCACAGCACCAGCGGCACGGCCAGGCTCATCAGCAGCAGGAACAACGGCAGGCCCCAGCTGGCACTGACCAGCGAGCGCGGGCTGAGGTTCTCGGTAAAGGCCATGTGGTACATGTGCGGCATGACGATCGCCGAGGCGAAGAACACCAGCAGCAGGGTGCGCCACGGCCCTTCCTGTAGCGGGGTGTGCAAGGCGGCGAGGGCGGTCTGGTTCTGCAGCAGCCAGACTTCCAGCCCATGCGGGCCACCGAACACGCCGTACAGCGCATAAAGGCCGATACCGCCCAGCGCCAACAGCTTGATCACCGATTCGAAGGCGATGGCGAACACCAGGCCTTCGTGCTTTTCGCGGGTGGCGATATGGCGTGAGCCGAAGAAGATGGTGAACAGGATGATCAGCACGCAGAAGGCGAATGCCACCCGTGCCTTGACCGGCTCGCCGGTGAGGATGCTGATCGAGTCGGCCACCGCCTGGATCTGCAGGGCCAGCAGGGGCAGCACGCCGATCAGCATGAAGATGGTGGTCAGCGCGCCGGCCCAGGTGCTGCGAAAGCGAAACGCCAGCAGGTCGGCCAGTGATGACAGCTGGTAGGTGCGGGTGATCTTGAGGATCGGGTAGAGCAGCACCGGCGCCAGCAGGAAAGCCCCGGACACCCCCAGGTAACAGGCAAGGAAGCCGTAGCCATATTGATAGGCCAGGCCGACCGAGCCATAGAAGGCCCAGGCACTGGCGTAGACGCCCAGCGACAAGGTGTAGGTCAGGGGGTGGCGAATGATCGCCCGCGGGATCAGCCCGCGCTCGCTGATCCAGGCCACGCCGAACAGCACCAGCAGGTAGGCGGCGCTGATCAGGATCATCTGGGTCAGGCTAAAGCTCATCGGCATCTCGTTGGCTCTGCAGGATGAAGGTGACGACGATGAGGATCAGCCAGAGCAGGTAGGGGCGGTACCAGGCACCGGTCGGCTCGATCCACCAGTCCATGATGGCGGGGGAGAACAGGTAGATCCCCACCACCAGAAGCAGGACCAAACGATAGATGTACATGCTGGCCTCGAAGGGTTGGGCGCTGCGGTTTGGACTTATTATTGGCGCAAATGGCTGGGGCGATGCTAGCGGGAATCGGGGCTGTTAGCCAAGGGTTTGAATTTGTTGGGCTTTTGAGCCTGGTTTTGCTTGTTCTGGCCCTATCGCGGGGCAAGCCCGCTCCCACGAAGTGGATTGCGTGGGAGCGGGCTGGCCCCGCGATAGGGCCGCTACTGCCTCAGCGCAAATCAGCCTCGGGCACCGTCATCTGCGGCGCAATGTGCTCCGGCCGCCACTGCTGGCGCGCCACCGCCAGCACCTCGGCCGGGCTGGCCCCCGCCAGTGCCGGATCAGTCTGCTGCCCCAATGCCCGCAATGCTCGCAGCAGCAAGGGCGTGGCCTGGTCCGCCTCAAGTGGCGGCGAGCGATACGACTTGCCCAGCTTGTGCCCGTCGGGCTGCACGATCAATGGGATGTGCAGGTAACGCGGCTGCGAGAAGCCCAGCAACTCCTGCAGGTACAGCTGGCGCGGGGTGTTGTCCAGCAGGTCGGCGCCGCGCACGATATCGGTGACGCCCTGCCACGCATCGTCCAGCACCACTGCCAGCTGGTAGGCATAGAGCCCGTCGCGGCGCTGGATGACGAAATCGCCCACCTCGCGCCCCATGTGCTGTTCGAACGTACCCTGGACGCGATCCGTGAAGCGGTAGATCAGTTCCGGCACGCGCAGGCGAATGGCCGCGCCTTGCCGGGGATGCCCGGCGTTACGGCAAAAGCCTGGGTAGATACCGTCGTACCCCTCCAGTTGCTTGCGCGAGCAGGTGCAGGCATAGGCCAGGCCCATGCTGAACAAGCGGTCGACAACAGCGGCGTAGGCCTCGTGGCGCTGGCTCTGGAACACCACTTCGCCGTCCCACTCCAGGCCGTAGCGCTCCAGGGTCTGCAGGATCGCATCGCGTGCCCCGGGCATTTCCCGGGGCGGGTCGGTGTCTTCCATGCGCAGCAACCAGCGGCCATCGACTGCGCGGGCGTCGAGCCAGGAGGCGAGGGCGGCCACCAGTGAGCCGAAATGCAGGAAGCCGCTGGGGGTGGGGGCGAAGCGGCCGATGTAGCGGGAGTCGTTCATGGTTTGCACAGCTATATAAATGAAGACGGGGCGTACCGATTGCAGGAGCGGGCAAGCCCGCCGCTACAACCAGTACGCCCCGTCTGCGAGGTTCTGGAATCAGCCTTTACCGACAGTCTTTTCCTTCTTCTCGGCGATTTCCTTGCAGTCGAAGCACAGGTCGGCGGTCGGGCGGGCTTCGAGGCGGCGCAGGCCGATCTCGATGCCACAGGAGTCGCACCAGCCGTACTCTTCGTCCTGAATCTTCTGCAGGGTCTTGTCGATCTTTTTGATCAGCTTGCGCTCGCGATCACGGTTGCGCAGTTCCAGGGCGAACTCTTCTTCCTGGCTGGCACGGTCAGCCGGGTCTGGGAAGTTGGCTGCCTCGTCCTTCATGTGCGTCACGGTCTGGTCCACGCTCGTCATCAACTCAAGCTTCCACGCTCCCAGAAGCTTGGTGAAGTGCTTGCGCATGGGCTCCCCCATGTACTCCTCGCCCTTGGTTTCTTTATAGGGCTCTACACCGTACATGGACTGACTGGTTTTTTGCTTTTCTACGGTGGACATGAATAGACCGCCTCTCACTCATCTGATCCAATGCGCAGGCTTGCTTCCATCGCCGGCACCCGCCGGCCCTGCGACTGCGAGCCGCCGAACTTACCAGATAGATCCGGGGTGCGCTACCCCGCCCTATGCCTGCTATTGACAGCAGGGCGGGCGGCACGTTCGCTGCGGTGCACAGGTAGAATCACCAGTTTAGACCTAATTGAGAGAAGGCCCATGGCTCAGCCACACAGTGCGCGCAGTCGCGCCATCGAACCCTTCCACGTGATGGCCCTGCTGGCCCGTGCCAACGAGCTGCAGGCTGCGGGCCACGACGTGATCCACCTCGAGATCGGCGAGCCGGACTTCACCACCGCGGCGCCGATCGTCGCCGCGGGCCAGCGGGCATTGGCCGATGGTCACACCCGTTACACCGCAGCCCGTGGCTTGCCGCAACTGCGTGAGGCAATCGCCGGGTTCTATGGCCAGCGCTACGGTGTGGACCTCGACCCGGAGCGCGTGCTCATCACCCCGGGCGGCTCCGGCGCGCTGCTGCTGGCCAGCAGCCTGCTGGTCGACCCAGGCAAGCACTGGCTGCTGGCCGACCCGGGCTACCCGTGCAACCGCCACTTCCTGCGCCTGGTCGAAGGTGGCGCGCAGCTGGTGCCGGTGGGGCCGGAGGTCAATTACCAGCTGACCGCCGATCTGGTCGAGCGTCACTGGGACAAGGATACGGTCGGTGCCCTGGTGGCGTCGCCGGCCAACCCGACCGGCACGGTGCTCGACCGCGACGAGCTGGCCAGCCTTTCCAAGGCCACCCGCGAGCGCCACGGGCATCTGGTGGTGGACGAGATCTACCACGGCCTCACCTACGGCATGGATGCGCCGAGCGTGCTGGAAGTGGATGATGAGGCATTCGTCCTGAACAGTTTTTCCAAATATTTCGGCATGACCGGCTGGCGCCTGGGCTGGCTGGTGGCGCCGCCGTCGGCGGTGGCGGATCTGGAAAAGCTCGCGCAGAACCTCTACATCAGCGCCCCGAGCATGGCCCAGCATGCCGCGCTGGCCTGCTTCGAGCCGCAAACCCTGGCCATCCTCGAGGAGCGCCGCGCCGAGTTCGCCCGCCGCCGCGACTACCTGTTGCCGGCATTGCGTGAGTTGGGCTTCGGCATCGCCGTGGAGCCGCAAGGCGCCTTCTATCTGTACGCCGATATCAGCGCGTTCGGCGGCGATGCCTTCGCGTTCTGCCGGCACTTCCTCGAAACCGAGCACCTGGCATTCACCCCGGGGCTGGACTTCGGCCGGCACCAGGCCGGCCACCATGTGCGTTTTGCCTATACCCAGAGCCTGCCGCGCCTGGAAGAGGCGGTACAGCGCATCGCCCGTGGCCTGAAAAGCTGGCAGGGCTGACCGATGCTGTTTCCGCAACTGGAACAGGCGCGCCTGCTGCGCCGTTATAAACGCTTCCTGGCCGACATCGAGCTGGCCACTGGCGAGCAGCTGACCATTCACTGCCCCAACACCGGCTCCATGCTCAACTGCATGCGCGAGGGCGGGCAGGTGTGGTTCAGCCGCTCCAACGACCCCAAGCGCAAGCTGCCCGGCACCTGGGAGATCAGCGAAACGCCCCAGGGGCGGCTGGCCTGCGTCAACACCGGGCGCGCCAATGCGGTGGTGGAGGAAGCGCTGCGGGCCGGGGTGATCAGCGAACTGGCCGGGTTCACCACGCTCAAGCGCGAAGTGGCGTATGGCGAGGAACGTAGCCGTATCGACTTCTACCTGGAGTTCGCCAATGGCGACAAGGCCTACGTCGAGGTCAAGAGCGTGACCCTCGGTTACCCCGATACCCCGGTGGCGGCCTTCCCTGACGCCGTTACCCAGCGTGGCGCCAAGCACCTGCGCGAGCTGGCCGGCCTGGCACGTCAGGGCATCCGTGCGGTGCAGTTGTATTGCGTGAACCTCACGGGTATCGAAGCCGTGCGGCCAGCCGAGGAAATCGATGCCGCCTACGCCGAGGCACTACGGGCAGCGGTGGCTCAGGGGGTCGAAGTGCTGGCCTACGGCACGCGCCTGGATGCCCAGCAACTGGTCATCGACCGTCCGCTGCCGGTACTGCTCAATCCGTAAGCCAGATGCCCTGGCTGTCTTCCCGGCAGTCCAGGGCCTCCAGCCATTCGCCTGCGCAGGGGCCAGTAATGCATTCGCCGCTTTCTATCAGGAACTGGGCCCCGTGATGGGCGCACTGGATCAAGCTTGCGCTGTCGTCGAGAAAGCTGTCCGCCGCCCAGTTCAGCGGGATACCCCGGTGCGGGCAGCGGTTGCGGTAGAGGTGGACCTGGCCCTGGCGGCGCACGCCGAACAGCGCCACGCCGGCTACGCTGAAGGCGCGGCTGTGGCCTTCGGCCAGGTCGGTGGAAGTACAGAGAAAATGCATCGCAGCGGAGTCTTCCGGTTAAGCCGTGTGACAAAGGGATGGCTTGACGCTTCAATGCGAATAATTATCAAATTGCCCGCATTCGCCGCGCCAGGCTGTCTATGGTGCGCACTTGCGCCGCCCGCCACAAGGTGTGCTGCCCGCCCTCTGCAAAGGAATCCGATGATGCGCCGTCCCGCTGCCTTGATTGCCCTGTGCGCCGGTCTTGCCCTGTCTACCCACACCATGGCCGCCGAGCTGCCACAGCGCTGGGTGAGCGCCGGTGGCGCCTTGAGCGAGTGGATCAGCGCGCTGGGCGGTGAGCAGCGCCTGGTTGGCGTCGACACCACCAGCCAGCACCCCGAGTCGCTCAAGGCGCTGCCCAGCATCGGCTACCAGCGCCAGCTGTCGGCCGAAGGCATCCTCAGCCTGCGCCCTGACGTGCTGGTGGGCACCGAGGAAATGGGGCCGCCACCGGTGCTGGCGCAGATCCGCAAGGCCGGAGTGCGGGTCGAGCTGTTCTCCAGCAAGGCCGAAGTGGGCGCGGTTGACGAGAACCTCAAGCACCTGGGTACCTTGCTTGGCGACGAGCACAAGGCCAATGCGTTGGCTGCCGATTACCGCCAGCAACTGGAGGCGTTGCACAAACAGGTCGAGCAGGCCCAGGCCGGGCAGAAAGCGCCTGGTGTATTGCTGTTGGTCGGCCATGCCGGTGCCAAGCCGATGATCGCCGGGCAGGGCACTGCCGGGGACTGGGTGCTGCGGCAGGCGGGAGGGCGCAATCTCGCCGACCACCAGGGCTACAAGAACTTCTCGGTAGAGGCCCTCGCCGCGGTGAACCCGGATGTGGTGGTGTTCTCCGACCGCGCCCTCAGTGGCGAACAGGCCTTGCAGGCACTGATCAAGGAAAACCCGGCCCTGGCGTCTTCCCGCGCGGTGCGCGACAAACGCCTGCTGTCGCTCGACCCGACGTTGCTGGTCGGCGGCCTCGGCCCGCGCCTGCCGGCCACCCTGCATGAGCTGGCCGCCAGCTTCTATCCCGCCGCCAAGGCCAGCCTCAATCCATGATGCCGCGGGTTCGACCACGTACGTTGTTCATTATCCTGGCCTTGCTGTGCCTGCTGGCGGTGTGGTTGTCGCTGGCGCTGGGGCCGGTGAGCCTGCCGCTGTTCGATACCCTGCGCGCCGGCCTGCGCCTGGTCGGGTTGCCGGTCAGTGGCGAGGGCCTGGAACAGGCCGAGATGATCCTCGGCCAGATCCGTCTGCCGCGTACCCTGCTGGGGCTGGCGGTCGGCGCGGTGCTGGCGTTGTCCGGCGTGGCGATGCAGGGTCTGTTCCGCAACCCACTGGCTGATCCGGGGCTGGTGGGTGTCGCCAGCGGCGCCGCCTTGGGTGCGGCGGTGGCGATCGTCGGCGGCAGTTGGCTGGGGGGCATTCCTGACTGGTTCGCGCCTTATCTGTTGTCGTTGTGTGCCTTCGTCGGTGGCCTGGGCGTGACGGCGATGGTCTATCGCCTGGGGCGGCGTGACGGTCAGACCAACGTAGCGACCATGCTTCTGGCCGGTATCGCCATGACCGCGCTGGGCGGCTCGGCGGTGGGCCTGTTCACTTACTTGGCCGACGACGCCACACTGCGCACCCTGACCTTCTGGAACCTGGGCAGCCTCAACGGTGCCAGCTACGAGCGGCTGTGGCCCTTGCTGTTGGTGGCGGCTGCGGTGGCCCTATGGCTGCCGCGCCGGGCGCAGGCTTTAAACGCATTGTTGCTGGGCGAGTCGGAGGCCCGGCACCTGGGCATCGAGGTCGAAAAGCTCAAGCGCGAGCTGGTGTTCTGCACCGCGCTCGGCGTGGGGGCGGCGGTTGCCGCCGCCGGATTGATCGGCTTCATCGGCCTGGTGGTGCCGCACCTGGTACGGCTGGTGGCGGGGCCGGATCATCGGGTGCTGCTGCCGGCCTCGCTGCTGGCGGGCGGTACATTGCTGCTGTTTGCCGACCTGATCGCGCGGCTGGCTTTGGCCCCGGCGGAGTTGCCGATCGGCATCGTCACCGCCTTTATCGGGGCGCCGTTCTTCCTGTTCCTGCTGGTGAAGGTGCGCAGCTGATGCTCGACGTCCAAGGGCTTTCTCTCAAGCGCGGTGGCAGCCAGGTGCTGCACGACATCAACTTCACCTTGCGGCCAGGGCAGGTTCTGGGTGTGCTTGGGCCCAATGGTGCCGGCAAGAGCAGCCTGCTCGGCGCTCTGTGTGGCGAATTGGAGCCTAGCGCCGGGCGCGTGCAGCTCGATGGGCGCGGGCTGGACGCCTGGTCGGGCCAGGCACGTGCGCAACGCTTGGCGGTGTTGCCGCAGGCGTCCAGCCTTGGCTTTGCCTTCAGTGTCGCGGAAGTGGTCGGTCTCGGCCGCCTGCCCCATGCCAGCGGCCGACAGCGCGACCGGGAAATCGTCGAGGCGGCGCTGGCGGCGGCGGATGCTCAGCACCTGGTCGAGCGCAGCTACCTGGCGCTGTCCGGGGGCGAACGCCAGCGCGTGCACCTGGCGCGGGTGCTGGCCCAGCTGTGGCCGGGCGAGCCCGGCACCACGCTGTTGCTGGATGAGCCCACTTCTGCGCTGGACCCGCTGCATCAGCACACCACGCTGCAGGCGGTGCGCAGTTTCGCCGACCGGGGCGCGTCGGTGCTGGTGATCCTGCATGACCTGAACCTGGCGGCGCGCTACTGTGACCATATTCTCTTGCTGGAGCAGGGCCGCAGCCATGCATTGGGCACACCGCACCAAGTGCTGACACCGGCAGCGCTGCAGGCGGTGTTCGGTATCGACGTCCTCGTGCAACCTCACCCGGAGCGCGGCCACCCGCTGATCATTACTCGCTAGGAGCCTTTCACCATGCGCCATCCCGTGCTGTCCGGCTTGTCCATCTGCCTGGCGCTGGCGCTCGGCGGTTGCCAGGCGAGTCTGTCGCCCGTGCCGGCCTGGCAGGGTAGCGAGGGCCGCGACAACGTCCAGCTGGGGCAGATCATCGAGTTGTCCAGCGGCCAGGCATTGAGCCCTGGGCAGTTGGTCCAGCGCCTGGCCGATACGCCACGGGTGCTGGTGGGTGAAAAGCACGACAACCCCGACCACCACCGCCTGCAGCTCTGGTTGCTGCGCGCCCTGGAGAGCCGCCGGCCGCAGGGCAGCCTGCTGCTGGAAATGCTCGAGCCGCAGCAGCAGGCCCTGGTCGATGCGCAGAAGGGCAAGGTAACGCCTGCAACCGACCTACCGAAGGCCCTCGGCTGGCAACCCGGCTGGGATTGGGCGCTGTACGGGCCGATCGTCCGCGAGGCCCTGGGCCAGCCATACCCGCTACTGGCGGCGAACCTGTCGCCCGCTGAAGTCCGCCAGGCCTATCGCCAGCCGGCGACACCACCGGGCGAGCGCGCCAATGCGCCGGCAGTGGTGCAGGCGCTGCTGGCACAGGTGCGCGCCGGCCACTGCAACCTGCTGCCGGAAAGCCAGCTGCCGGCGATGCTGGCGGTGCAGCAGCAGCGCGACCGACGCATCGCCGAGCAGCTGCTGGCCGCGCCGCAACCGGCATTGCTGCTTACCGGCAGCTACCATGCGCGCAAGGACCTGGGCGTACCCCTGCACCTGGCCGATCTCGATGCCAAGGCCGAGGGCAAGGTGCTGTTGCTGACTGAGGTGGGGGAGACGGTCGAGCCGGGCATGGCCGACTATGTCTGGTACACCCCGGCGATACCGGAGCAGGACTACTGCGCCCAGCTGCGCAAGGGCCACTGAATCGCAGGCAAAAAAAGACCCGGCAAAAAGCCGGGTCAATAACCGTGATTAGCCTGATGAGGAGATAATCTGAGCGTCCGAACCAGGGAGCATTCAGGTTACCCAACCGGTCTCGCGACCAGTTGTGATAATCATAACGATTCTCATTTCGTAGTCAATGCCTTCGCAGCATTATTTTTCGTTCTTTTGTGATTGGGCTGGGCACTTGGCATCGAGCTGCTGATTCAGCGCTTGCTTGCGTTCGACCGGCAGGTCATTCCAGTGCATGTCCAGCAGGGCGCCCTCGATGGCATACAACAACACCTTCGAAGCCCGGAATCCTCGCGTTCTCACGGCCTGATAGGCACCCACCGCGCCAAGCCGGCGCAGGTCCGATGCACTGTGGATGCCGACAGCATGCAGCCATTGCGCGGAGGTCTTGCCAAGGTTTTTCAGATGCTGCAATTCATCGTTCATCGAGCCTCCTTGCGATGGCTGAACGGGTCGTGGGGATAAATCGCGAGCAGGTCAATGAGGAGTGTAGCGGGGGTTGTGGATTACGCGGCCTTTTGCCATCGGCGCCGACGGGATGTAGTACTTTCGCTGGGTGGAACCCTAGGGAGCGGGGGCGTGGGAGCGGGCTTGCCCCGCGATGACGATCGCTGGGCTGACGCTATCGCGGGGCAAGCCTGCTCCCACGTGTGTCCGTTCCCACAGCCTCGTACAGACCAGACGCTTACCCTTGGCGTGGGCTGCGATAACGCATGCGCGTCCCGAACTTCACCGACATCAGGATTTCATCGGCGCTCAGTTCGGCCGGGAAATAGGTCCCGGAAATTTGTGCATGGGCCAGGCTCGCCCCCTCCAGGCCGTTTTCCCGCAGGTCCAGCCCACGCAGGTCGGCGGCGCGGAAGTAGGCATCGGTGAAGTCGATGCCACGCACATCCAGGTCGCGCAGGTCCAGGCCACGGAAATCGCCACCGCGAAAATCAATGGAGGGGTGCGCGGCCTTGACCCGGTTGAACTCGGCGATCTTCTCGTCGCGAACCAGGGTGAAAAGCACGTTGTCCAGCTGGCGGGGTTGATTCATGGCGGCGCCTCCTCCGTGGGGTGTGATGATATTGTAATGACATCACTGGAGGGGCGCCGGACTTCAGGCGTGAACTGTCGACTGCTTCACGCCTGATGGCTCAAAAGCCTGGGAAATGCTGGCGGATCTGCTCGATCAACTGGTTCATGCTGGCGCTTTCCTGGGTGTTCACCCGCTTGCTGTGCTTTTGCTCCTCGGCATCGAGCGGATCGCGCGTCGCCTGTTGCGCCTTGACCACTTCCAGCGTGGCGTCCGAAGGGTCGATGGCTTCGGCCTGGCGCTGGGCCAGCCAGCTGGCGATCACCGCGTCCGGGGCCTGGCAGTCGAGGATCAGGAACGGCACGCCGGTCTCGCTGGCGACCTCGGCCGCGGCCTTGCGCTGGTCGTGTTTGAGGTAGGTGGCATCGAGCACCACCGGGAACCCGGCATGCAGGATGATCTCTGCCAGTTCGTGCAGGCGCTGGTAGGTGGCAGCGCTGGCCTGCTTGTCGTAGATGCCGGCCTCCAGATGACCAGCATCGGCCGCTGACTGCTTGCCGAACAGGCGCTTGCGCTCCACGTCCGAACGCACGCGTACCGCGCCCAAAGCCTCGACCAGGCGCATCGCCACGTGGCTCTTGCCCACCGCCGAAACGCCCTGGGTGATGGCCAGCAGGCGCGAAGGGATGGCGCTGTAGCTCTCGGCCAGGTTGGCATAGTTGCGGTAGGTGCGCAGGGTGGTGGCGCGCTGCACGCCGTCGGCCTCGGCCGGCATGCTGAACAGCGCGACCTTGGCCCGCACCAGGGCGCGATAGGCCTTGTAGAAGTTCAGCAGCTCCAGGCCCTGGTAGTCGCCGGTCAGCTCCAGGTACTGGCTGACGAAACGCCGCGCCAGGCACTTCAGGCCACGGTCCTCGAGGTCCATGGCCAGGAAGCCGACGTCAGCGTAGACATCGGTCAGGCGGAAGGGCTCGTTGAACTCGATGCAGTCGAAGATCACCACCTTGCCGTCGATCAGGGTGGCGTTGCCCAGGTGGATGTCACCGTGGCACTCACGAATGAAACCGTCGGCCTTGCGCGCCTCGAGCAGGCCGTGCAGGCGCTTGAAGCTGTCCTGGGCCCAGGCTTGCAGCGCGTCCAGTTGCTGCAGGTCGGCCTTGTCGCTGAGGAACGGGCGGATCTGCTCGAAGTTCTGCTCCACCGGCGCCATCACCGCGTCCGGGGTGCCCAGCGGGTGCTCGACCGGCACCTTGGGCGCCTGCAGGTGGAACTCGGCGATCTGCCGGGCCATCTGGTCGATATGGCTGGCATTCAGCTCGCCATTGGCCTGCAGGGTGCTGAGCATCTGGTCCTGGGGGAACTGGCGCATCTTCAGCGCATATTCGATCGCCGGGCCTTCACCGCCGATCTGCGGGGTTTCGACGCTGCCGGTGATCGGCAGCACTTCCAGGTACAGGCCTTCGGTCAGGCGCTGGTTCAGGCGCAGTTCTTCGTTACAAAAATGTCCGCGCTGATCCAGGCCGGTGAAGTCGAGGAAGCCGAAGTTCATCGGCTTCTTGATCTTGTAGGCAAACTCGCCGGTCAGCAGGACCCAGGAGATATGCGTCTCGATGAGCTGGAAGCCCGCGACAGGGTGCGGATAGAGGGCGGGGTTCTGCAGCGCGCTGATCAGGGCTTGGCTCACGGATCATCCTTTAAGGGGTCAGGGAATTCGAATCGAACATTATGGTCAATGGTGCCGTCCCTGCAAACCGCCGAGGGGCGTCTGCCTCCCTTTTCCAAAGTGCGTATAATCCGCCGCCATGACTCGTACCCGAAATTCCCGCACCCCAAAAAAACGCCCGACCGGCCGCGCCCGTGCCTGGCTGGGCTGGGCGCTCAAGCTCAGCCTGGTCGGTCTGGTACTGATCGCCGGCTTCGCGGTCTACCTCGACGCTACTGTCCAGGAGAAGTTCTCCGGCAAGCGCTGGACCATCCCGGCCAAGGTGTATGCCCGGCCGCTGGAGCTGTTCGTCGGCCAGAAACTGAGCCGCAACGACTTCCTCACCGAGCTCGATGCCCTCGGCTACCGTCGGGAAAGCGCGGCCAACGGCCCGGGCGCGGCGTCGGTCAACGGCAATACCGTCGACCTCAATACCCGTGGCTTCCAGTTCTATGAGGGCATGGAGCCGGCGCAGTTCGTCCGCGTGCGCTTCTCCGGCGACTATGTAGCGGGCTTGAGCGGCGCCAATGGCGGCAAGCTCGACGTGGTGCGCCTGGAGCCGCTGATGATCGGCGGCATCTACCCGAAGAATCTCGAAGACCGCATCCTGATCAAGATCGACCAGGTGCCGCCGTACCTGGTGGAAACCCTGATCGCCACCGAAGACCGCGACTTCTACAGCCACTTCGGCGTGTCGCCCAAGTCCATCGCCCGGGCGGTGTGGGTCAACACCTCGTCCGGCGCCATGCGCCAGGGCGGCAGTACCCTGACCCAGCAGTTGGTGAAGAACTTCTTCCTCACCAACGAGCGCAGCCTCAGCCGCAAGCTGACCGAGGCGATGATGTCGGTGCTGTTGGAAGTGCACTATGACAAGCGCGAGATCCTCGAGGCCTACCTGAACGAAGTGTTCATCGGCCAGGACGGCCAGCGCGCCGTGCACGGCTTCGGCCTGGCCAGCCAGTTCTTCTTCAGCCAGCCGCTGCAGGAACTCAAGCTGCACCAGATCGCCTTGCTGGTGGGCATGGTCAAGGGGCCGTCCTACTACAACCCTCGCCGCCACCCCGAACGCGCCCTGCAACGGCGCAACCTGGTGCTCGACCTGCTCGCCGAGCAGGGCGTCGCCACTCAGGAAGTGGTCGACGCGGCGAAGAAAATGCCCCTGGGCGTGACCAAGCGCGGCAGCCTGGCCGACAGCTCGTTCCCGGCCTTCCTCGACCTGGTCAAGCGCCAGCTGCGCCAGGACTACCGCGACGAAGACTTGACCGAAGAAGGCCTGCGCATCTTCACCAGCTTCGACCCGATCCTGCAGATGAAGGCCGAAACCTCCATGAGCGAGACCTTCAAACGCCTGGCCGGGCGCAAGGGTGCCGACGAGGTCGAATCGGCGATGGTCGTCACCAACCCGGAAACCGGTGAGGTGCAGGCACTGATCGGCAGCCGTCAGTCGGGCTTCGCCGGCTTCAACCGCGCCATCGACGCGGTGCGGCCGATCGGCTCGCTGGTCAAGCCGGCGGTCTACCTGACCGCGCTGGAGCAACCGAGCAAGTTCACCCTGACCAGCTGGATGCAGGACGAGCCGTTCTCGGTCAAGGGCGCCGACGGCCAGGTATGGCGGCCACAGAACTACGATCGTCGCCCCCACGGCACCATCTACCTGTACCAGGGGCTGGCCAACTCCTACAACCTGTCGACCGCCAAGCTCGGCCTGGAAGTCGGTGTGCCCAACGTGATCAAGACCATCGGCCGGCTCGGCGTGCAGGTCGATTGGCCGGCGTTCCCGTCGATGCTGCTGGGCGCCGGTGGCATGTCGCCGATGCAGGTGGCGACCATGTACCAGACCATCGCCAACGGCGGCTTCAACACGCCGATGCGTGGTATCCGCAGCGTGCTCACCGCCGAAGGCGAGCCGCTCAAGCGCTACCCGTTCCAGATCCAGCAGACCTTCGATCCGGGCTCCATCTTCCTGGTGCAGAACGCCATGCAGCGGGTGATGCGCGAAGGCACCGGCCGCTCGGTGTACAGCCAGCTGCCAAGCTCGCTGACCCTGGCCGGCAAGACCGGTACCAGCAACGACTCGCGCGACAGCTGGTTCTCCGGTTTCAGCCAGGACCTGCTGGCGGTGGTCTGGCTGGGCCGCGACGACAACGGCAAGACGCCGTTTACCGGTGCCACCGGCGCGCTGCAGGTGTGGACCAGCTTCATGAAGAAGGCCGACCCGCTGCCGCTGGACATGCCGCAACCGGACAACGTGGTACAGGCCTGGATCGACCCATACAGCGGCCAGGGTTCCGACGGCAGCTGTCCGGGAGCGGTGCAGATGCCGTATATTCGTGGCAGTGAACCGCCCGCAGGCGCCGCCTGTGGCGGCGAGCAGAACCCGGCCGAAGAAGTGATGGACTGGGTCAAGGGCTGGATGAATTGAGTGCGAGCTTCTGAAGAGGGTGTGAAGTGAACAAGTGGTGGATTCCTGCCGTGGCGGCAGTGACCGTGCTACACGGCTGTGCCAGCGTCCCGCGTGGCAACATTCCGGTGGTCGATTCGAGCACTCGGGTCTCCAACAGCGAGCGCGTCTCGGCCAACCGCACGTCGGCCTATCCGACCAGCGGCGGCAGCAGCCAGGCCCAGTCATTGCCGGAAGACTCCGGCGTCACCGTGATGATCCCGCAGGGGACAGGCGGCGCGCCGATCCAGTCGTTCCCGGCAGGCACCGGGCCGGCGCCGATCAGCACCGGCCCGATCACCCCGGGCCCGGTCAGCAGCGGGCCGATCACGACCAACCCCAACCCGATTGCCGACGAACCGTTCGACATCGCCTCGATGAGCAACCCGGCGCCGGTGACCAGTGCCCCGACCGGTATCCCGCGTGGCAACGCCTCCGGTGGCGGCCTGTCGGCCGACGAGCAGCTCGACGGCCCGGTGCTGGCCTTGCTCACCACTGCCCAGCAGCAGCAGGGCAGCGGCGACTTCAACGGTGCCGCGTCGAGCCTGGAGCGTGCCCAGCGCATCGCCCCGCGTGAGCCGCAGGTGCTGTTCCGCCTGGCCCAGGTGCGC
The DNA here is from genome assembly GCF_047501685.1 of Pseudomonas sp. CAM1A. Taxonomy (NCBI): domain Bacteria; kingdom Pseudomonadati; phylum Pseudomonadota; class Gammaproteobacteria; order Pseudomonadales; family Pseudomonadaceae; genus Pseudomonas; species Pseudomonas sp. CAM1A. The sequence goes on from NZ_JBFNXP010000011.1 coordinate 157,760, forward strand.
CTGTCCCAGGGCGATGCCGCGCAGTCCGAACAACTGGCACGCCGTGCCCTGACCTACGCCAACGGTCGCCCAGACCTGCAGGCCCAGCTGTGGAACACCATCGCCCAGGCCCGTGAAAAGCAGGGTGACAGCGCAGGTGCTGCCCTGGCGCGGCAGAAGGCGCGGGTCAACCTGTGATGGAACAGCGCATTCTCGATATCGCCGATCAACTGCTGCTGATCGAGCAGGAGCTCAAGGTCCAGGGCTGGTGGAGCGACGCCACGCCCAGTGCCGAGGCGTTGGCCAGCGTGGAGCCGTTCGCGGTGGACCGCATGAGCTTCGAACAGTGGCTGCAGTGGATCTTCCTGCCGCGCATGAAGCTGATCCTCGAGCACGGGCACCCGTTGCCCAACGCCTCGGGCATCCTGGTGATGGCCGAGACGGTGTTCGTCGACCGCCCGGAACAAAGCCGCGAGCTACGGCGTCTGCTCGCAACTTTCGACCAATTGATCGCGCCTTCCGCTTGATTTCTACCGTTTTTCCTTCAAGGGCCGCAGATTGTGGCCCTTTTTTATGGAAATCTTATTTTTCCTGCTGCTGCTCGCGCCATTAGTGGTGGTGAGAATTCATCTTGATGAAAAATTGGCAATAATTTCTCTTGACTTGTGAGCGCCGAATCACAAGAATCCAGATTCCGCTGTAGAGGGACTGCCAGAAGCAGACCCGCTAAGCAGATCATGAGGCGCACACCCGCGCCGACTTGTAACACCCCGCAACGCGTTACCTCGCGCTGGGTGGGAAAGCCCGCAACACACCAGGGTATTCCCAATACTTGCTCAGTCAGTGCTGACGTTCGCTCATGCTCTGCTTGGCAGTAAACCTAATAAGACCCGCTCAGTGAGGGCGGTATTCTGGCGTTTTAGAGGTGAACAACGTGGAGCTCTTATCCGGCGCTGAAATGGTCGTCCGCTTCTTGCGCGACGAAGGCGTTAAGCACATCTACGGGTACCCTGGCGGTGCTCTCCTGCATGTTTACGATGCCTTGTTCAAGGAACCGGAAGTCCAGCACATCCTGGTTCGTCACGAGCAGGCTGCCACCCATATGGCGGACGGTTATGCCCGTGCCACCGGCAAGGCCGGCGTGGTACTGGTGACTTCCGGCCCAGGCGCGACCAATGCCATCACCGGCATTGCCACCGCCTACATGGACTCCATCCCGATGGTCATCCTGTCTGGCCAGGTGCCCAGCACCATGGTCGGCACCGATGCGTTCCAGGAAACCGACATGATCGGTATTTCCCGGCCGATCGTGAAGCACAGCTTCATGGTCAAGCACGCCTCGGAAATCCCCGAAGTCCTGAAAAAAGCCTTCTATCTGGCGCAGTCCGGCCGTCCCGGCCCGGTCGTGGTCGACATTCCAAAAGATATGACCAACCCGGCCGAGAAGTTCGAGTACATCTACCCGAAAAAGGTCAAGCTGCGTTCCTATAGCCCGGCCCTGCGCGGCCACTCCGGGCAGATCCGCAAGGCAGCCGAAATGCTCCTCGCGGCCAAGCGCCCGGTGGTCTACTCCGGCGGCGGCGTGATTCTCGGCGGCGGCTCCGAAGCCCTGACCGAAATCGCCAAGTCGTTGAACCTGCCGGTTACCAATACCCTCATGGGCCTTGGTGGCTTCCCCGGCACCGACCGCCAGTTCCTCGGCATGCTCGGCATGCACGGCAGCTACACCGCCAACCTGGCCATGCACAACGCCGACGTGATCTTCGCTGTCGGCGTGCGTTTCGACGACCGCGTGGTCAACGGCCCGGCCAAGTTCTGCCCGAACGCCAAGATCATCCACATCGACATCGACCCGGCGTCGATCTCGAAGATGATCAAGGCCGACGTGCCGATCGTCGGCCCGGTCGAGAGCGTGTTGAGCGAAATGCTCGGCATCCTCAAGGAAATCGGCGAGCAGCCCGACAAGGCGGCGCTCGATGCCTGGTGGAAGCAGATCGACGAATGGCGGGGCGACGGTGACCTGTTCCCTTACGACAAGGGCGACGGCAACGTCATCAAGCCGCAACAGGTCATCGAGACCCTGTGCGAAGTGACCAAGGGCGATGCCTTCGTCACCTCCGACGTGGGCCAGCACCAGATGTTCGCGGCGCAGTACTACCGCTTCAACAAACCCAACCGCTGGATCAACTCCGGTGGCCTGGGCACCATGGGCTTCGGTTTCCCGGCGGCCATGGGCATCAAGCTCAACTTCCCCGACCAGGACGTGGCCTGCGTGACCGGTGAAGGCAGCATCCAGATGAACATCCAGGAGCTGTCCACCTGCATGCAGTACGGCCTGCCGGTGAAGATCGTCAACATGAACAACGGTGTGTTGGGCATGGTCCGCCAGTGGCAGGACATGTCCTACAACGGTCGCCACTCGCATTCCTATGTCGAGTCGCTGCCTGACTTCGTCAAGCTGGCCGAGGCCTATGGCCATGTGGGTATCCGCATCACCAGCCTGAAGGATCTCAAGCCGAAGCTGGAAGAAGCGTTTGCCATGAAGGACCGCCTGGTCTTCATCGACATCGCGATCGACCGTACCGAGCACGTCTATCCGATGCAGATCAAGGATGGCTCGATGCGTGACATGTGGCTGAGCAAGACGGAGCGTACCTGATATGCGGCATATCATTTCCCTGCTGCTGGAAAACGAACCCGGTGCCTTGTCTCGCGTGGTCGGCCTGTTCTCCCAGCGCAACTACAACATTGAAAGCCTGACCGTGGCGCCGACCGAAGACCCGACCCTGTCGCGTCTGACGCTGACCACCGTTGGCCATGACGAAGTGATCGAACAGATCACCAAAAACCTGAACAAGCTGGTCGAAGTGGTCAAGCTTGTCGACCTGTCGGAAAGCGCCCATATCGAGCGCGAACTGATGCTGGTCAAAGTCAAGGCCACCGGTGCCCAGCGCGCCGAGATCAAGCGCACCACGGATATCTTCCGTGGCCAGATCGTCGATGTGACCGCCAGCGTGTACACCGTGCAGCTGAGCGGCACCAGCGACAAGCTGGACAGCTTCATCCAGGCCATCGGCACCGCATCGATTCTCGAAACCGTGCGCAGTGGCGTCACCGGCATTGCCCGTGGCGACAAAGTGCTCAGCATCTAACTTCAAAAATAGCGATGGCTCCGCAGGGGCCGAGATATAACCAGGGGTATTTTCATGAAAGTTTTCTACGACAAAGACTGCGACCTCTCCATCATCCAGGGCAAGAAAGTCGCCATCATCGGCTACGGTTCGCAAGGCCACGCCCAGGCGTGCAACCTGAAGGACTCCGGTGTAGACGTTACCGTCGGTCTGCGTAAAGGCTCGGCCACCGTTGCCAAGGCAGAAGCCCACGGCCTGAAAGTGGCCGACGTGGCCAGCGCCGTCGCTGCCGCCGACCTGGTCATGATCCTGACCCCGGACGAATTCCAGGGCCAGCTGTACAAGAACGAGATCGAGCCGAACATCAAGAAAGGCGCCACCCTGGCCTTCTCCCACGGCTTCTCGATCCACTACAACCAGGTTGTTCCGCGTGCCGACCTCGACGTGATCATGATCGCGCCGAAGGCCCCGGGCCACACCGTGCGTTCCGAGTTCGTCAAAGGCGGCGGCATCCCTGACCTGATCGCCATCTACCAGGACGCCTCGGGCAATGCCAAGAACGTCGCCCTGTCCTACGCCGCTGGCGTCGGTGGCGGCCGTACCGGCATCATCGAAACCACCTTCAAGGACGAGACCGAAACCGACCTGTTCGGTGAGCAGGCTGTTCTGTGCGGCGGTACCGTCGAGCTGGTCAAAGCCGGTTTCGAGACCCTGGTCGAAGCGGGCTACGCCCCGGAAATGGCCTACTTCGAGTGCCTGCACGAGCTGAAGCTGATCGTCGACCTCATGTACGAAGGCGGTATCGCCAACATGAACTACTCGATCTCCAACAACGCCGAGTACGGTGAGTACGTCACCGGCCCTGAAGTCATCAACGAAGAATCCCGCAAGGCCATGCGCAACGCTCTGAAGCGCATCCAGGACGGCGAGTACGCGAAGATGTTCATCAGCGAAGGCGCCACCAACTATCCTTCGATGACCGCCAAGCGCCGCAACAACGCCGCCCACGGCATCGAGATCATCGGCGAGCAACTGCGTTCGATGATGCCGTGGATCTCGGCCAACAAGATCGTCGACAAGACCAAGAACTGAGTCTTGCGTCGATAATGAAAAACGCGGCTTCGGCCGCGTTTTTTCGTTTGCGCGGTCAGCTTCTGGTATAAAGCGACCAGTGGCTCGCTGTTAGAACCGTTTTCCCGGGCCCATGTCGAACATATTCCACCCTGTTGCAAGGTACTTTTCATGAGCGAACGTCCCGAAGAGCCGAACAAGCCCTCCGACGCCGAAAGCCTGCTACCTGTCGATGAGCACGTTGAAGAAGGCCACGACGCCGAAGGGCGCAAGGTGCGTCACCGCGGTATCTATCTGCTGCCCAACCTGTTCACCACCGCGAACCTGTTCGCCGGCTTCTATTCCATCATCAGCTCGATGAGCGCGCAGAGCGCCCTGAGCGCGGGTGATCCACGCGAGGCGAGCAAGTATTTCGCCTTCGCCGCCATCGCCATCTTCGTCGCCATGGTCCTCGACGGCCTCGACGGCCGCGTGGCGCGCATGACCAATACACAAAGCGCCTTCGGTGCCGAGTACGACTCGCTGTCGGACATGGTCGCCTTCGGCGTGGCCCCGGCGTTGCTGGCGTTCGGTTGGGCCCTGGGCGACATGGGCAAGGTCGGCTGGATGGTCGCCTTCATCTATGTGGCCGGCGCCGCGCTGCGCCTGGCGCGCTTCAACACCCAGGTCGGCACCGCCGACAAGCGCTACTTCATCGGCCTGGCCAGCCCGGCTGCGGCCGGCGTGGTGGCCGGTACCGTCTGGGCGTTCAGCGACTACGGCATCCAGGGCTCCAAGCTGTCGTTCCTGGTGGCGCTACTGGTGGCGGCCGCGGGCATGCTGATGGTCAGCAACATCAAGTACAACAGCTTCAAGGAGCTCGACCTCAAGGGCCGCGTGCCCTTTGTCGCGATCCTGGCCGTGGTGCTGGTGTTCGCCGTGGTGTTCAGCGACCCGCCGCGCATCCTGCTGCTGATCTTCCTCGCCTATGCTGCATCGGGGCCAATCCAGTTCCTGTTGCGGGCGCGCCGTCGCAAATCCTGACAAGGATTTAATCGCGGAATAACCTGCCGGCTCCATAGTCTTACGTGTACATCAGTTACCCGTACTGTGGAGCCGCCATGCTCATCAAGCTTCCCCGATCCAGCGACTGCAAGTCGTCCGAGATCACCCCCGAAGATTTCTACCTCTCCCGTCGCAAGCTGCTGGGCGCCAGCCTTGCGGGCGCGGCCCTGGGCGCTTTGCCCCGGTTGGGCGCCGCGGCGGAGGTTTCCCGCTATGCCGATGTCGAGGCGGGCAGCGCGCCAGGCTGGTTCAGCGACAAGCTCGGCGCCACGCGTTGGCAGGCGGTTACCGTCAGCGGCGAGGCGATCACGCCGTTCAAGGACGCCACCCACTACAACAATTTCTATGAGTTCGGGCCCGACAAGGGCGACCCGGCGGCCAATGCCGGCAGCCTGAAGACCGAGCCGTGGAGCCTGGTGGTCGATGGCGAGGTGGCCAAGCCCGGGCGCTATGCGCTGGAGGACTTCATCAAGCCTTATCAGCTCGAGGAGCGGATCTACCGCCTGCGCTGCGTGGAAGCCTGGTCGATGGTGATCCCCTGGCTGGGCTTCCCCTTGGCGCAGGTGCTCAAGCAGGTCGAGCCGACCTCGAAGGCGCGCTATATCCGTTTCGAAACCCTGCAAGACCCCAAGAGCATGCCCGGCCAGCGCTCCGGCTTCGCCCTGATCGACTGGCCCTATGTGGAGGGCCTGCGCCTGGACGAGGCGATGAACCCCCTGGCGATTCTGGCGGTGGGCATGTATGGCCGTGAACTGCCCAACCAGAACGGCGCGCCGCTGCGCCTGGTGGTGCCATGGAAGTACGGCTTCAAGAGCATCAAGTCGATCGTGCGCATCAGCCTGGTGGCGGAGCAGCCTGCGACTACCTGGCAGGGGTTGGCGCCGGACGAGTACGGCTTCTATGCCAACGTCAACCCGACGGTCGACCACCCGCGCTGGACCCAGGCCCGCGAGCGGCGCCTGCCCAGTGGGCTGTTCAGCCCCAATGTGCGCGATACGCTGATGTTCAACGGCTATGCCGATGAGGTAGCGTCGCTGTATAGCGGCCTCGACCTGCGGAAGAACTATTGATGCGCTATCCCTGGCTGCGCCTGGCGATCTTCGTGAGCGGGTGCCTGTTTCCCGTGTGGTGGTTGTATGAGGCAGCCATGGGGTCGCTCGGCCCGGACCCGGGCAAGATCATGGTGGACCGTCTCGGCCTGGGGGCTCTTGTCTTCCTGTTGATCACCCTGAGCATGACGCCGCTGCAGCGGCTGACGGGATGGTCGGGGTGGATCGTGGTGCGGCGCCAGCTGGGGCTGTGGTGCTTTGCTTATATAGTGCTGCACATGACGGCGTACATGGTGTTCATCCTGGGGCTGGACTGGGGGCAGTTCGGTGTCGAACTGCGCAAGCGGCCCTACATCATTGTCGGCGCGCTGGGCTTTCTTGGTTTGCTGGCGCTGGCGGTCACTTCCAATCGGTATAGCCAGCGGCGTCTTGGCGCGCGATGGAAGAAGCTGCACCGGCTGGTCTATGTGATTCTCGGGCTTGGGCTGTTGCACTTCCTGTGGATCGTGCGCTCGGACCTTAAGGAGTGGGCGGTGTATGCTGCTATCGGGGTGTTCCTGCTGGTGCTGCGCATTCCCCCGGTATGGCGGCGTGTTCCACGATTGGTCGGGCGGGGGAGGGCGGCCTGAAATCTTTCTGCAATAAAAGGTTGACGGGCTTTCAGATCCCCTTATAATGCGCCCCACTTCCAGCGACATCGGAACGAAAAACTCCTTGAATATCAAAGAGTTGATTGTTGAAGAGGGTTGCGGAGGTGCTTCGGTCTTACGATCGGCAGCGGTGAAAAAGGCAGTTGACAGCAGGTTGTAACGCTGTATGATTCGCCTCCCGCTACGAGAGATYGCAGCGAGTCAAGTGTTTGAAGTTGAACGGGTTTCTCRMAAAATACTTCGAAATAAACGCTTGACAGCAAATGAGGAAAGCGTAGAATGCGCGCCTCGGTTGAGACGAAAAGCKCTTAACCAAACGCTCTTTAACAAATTGAATCAAGCAATTCGTGTGGGTGCTTGTGAGTATGGACTGATAGTCGCCAAGATTATCAGCATCACAAGTGGCCATGCGAGAAATCACATAGTCATTTGAGATTGCTGAGCCAAGTTTAGGGTTTCTT
>NZ_JBFNXP010000012.1:0-134711 GCF_047501685.1 Pseudomonas sp. CAM1A
CCCGGGAGGACCGCGCTGAACGCCCCATCCTGGGGCGCAGCGCTTGACGGGCATCCATGCCCGTCACCTCCCTCCGCAAGACCTGCGTTCGGCCTCCTGAAGTCGCGAAGTTACGGGCGGCGCCTGGGCCTACGCAGCTGTCGCTAGCTGGGTATGGCGCTAGACTCTTGATCGGCAACGGCAACGGCAACGGCAACGGCAACGGCAACGGCAACGGCAACGGCAACGGCAACGGCAACGGCAACGGCAACGGCAAAGTCAAAATCAAAGGCAGTTCGAGCGTTCGTCGGGGCGCCGACGCTGTCGGCTGATACTTCTCTGTCACGCAAGTGTATTGTTGGCTATTCTCCGATCTGTCCCAGTACACTTCGTAACTGTTACGGTATTCTGGCCCTGCAATGAGCCACACAAGAACAATGACCCGTCAGCGCTTCGAGAACACGCCATGACCAACCTGCTGCTGTACCAGCGCATTGCCCAGCAACTGGCCGATGACATCCGCCGGGGTGTCTACCAGCCGGGGGAGCGGGTGCCGTCGGTGCGCAAGATGAGCGCGCAGCTCAATGTCAGCCATGCCACCGTGCTGCAGGCTTACGCCAATCTCGAGGACCAGGGCCTGATACGTGCCCGGCCGCAGTCCGGCTACTACGTCCACCAGACCCCGGCATTGACGGCGCAGACCCCGGATATCGCGCGGGTCGAGCGGCCGGGCCTGGTCACCCGGGCAAGCATCATCCAGCAAGTGCTGGTCGAGGCGCGACGCGATGGGGTTTTCCCCTTCGGCGCCGCGGTGCCGCATGTCGACTACCTGCCCGTGCGTGCCCTGCATCAGCAGTTGGCCAAGGTGACGCGCTTCCACAGCCCGCGTGCCTTCAGCTACATGTTCAGCCCGGGTTTCGAACCGCTGCGTCGGCAGATCGCCATCCGCATGCGCGATGCCGGTGTACTGGTCGATCCGCGTGAGGTGGTGGTCACCCACGGCTGTGTCGATGCCCTGCAGATGGCGCTGCGGGTGCTGACCCGGCCGGGCGACCTGATCGCGGCCGAGTCGCCCACTTACTATGGCCTGCTGCAGCTGGCCGATCTGCTGGGGCTCAAGGTCATCGAGATTCCCAGCGACCCGTCTACCGGTATCAGCCTGGAGGCCCTGCAACTGGCCGCCAACCAGTGGTCGATCAAGGCCTTGGTGCTGACGGCGCGCTTGAGCAATCCCTTGGGCGGCACCATCCCCGAGGAGCGGCAGAAGCAGTTGCTGCGCCTGGCCTCGGACTTCGACATACAGATCGTCGAGGATGATATCTACGGCGAACTGATGTTCGAGCAGGGACGCACCAAGGCGCTCAAGGCGTTCGATCGCCTCGATCGGGTGATCTACTGCTCGAGCTTCTCCAAGACCCTGTCGCCAGGGGTGCGGGTCGGCTGGATGATCGCCGGGCGCTACCAGGACGAGATCCAGCGCCTGCAGACCTTCACCACGCACTCGGCCTGCAGTGTCACGCAGATGGCAGTGGCCGCCTACCTGGAGAACGGGGGTTACGATCGGCACCTGCGCTACATTCGCCAGGAATATCGCAAGAACCTCAGTGCCTACCAGCTGGCGGTGCAGCAGCATTTCCCGGAAGGCACGCAGATGACCCGGCCCACCGGTGGCTTCATCCTCTGGGTCAGCCTGCCGGGGCGGGTCAATACCCAGGAGCTGCACGTGCGGGCATTGGAGCAGGGGATCAGTATCGCGCCAGGGCTGATCTTCAGTAATACCGAGCAATTCAACCACTGTATCCGGCTTAATTGCGGCATTCCCTGGAACCGCGAAGCGGAGCGCGCGGTGATGACCCTGGGGTTGTTGGCCCAGCAATTGTGCCGCGAGCCGACAGGTTCACTTTTGTAGGCTTGTCAGATGAGCGGGGAACAGGGAGCATACGCGTTTTGCAGATTACGCTCCCGGTACCCATGAACCTGTTTCGTCCCCTTGTCATTGCCCTGTGTTGCGCGTTGCCCTGGCTGCCGGCCGGAGCAGTGCAGGCTGCCGAGCCTGCTGCCAAGGCGCAGGTGGTGCACAAGTCGGCGGCCAAGGCTGCAGCCAAGCCGGTAGCCAAACCAAAGGCCAAGCCAAAGGTGAAGCCCAAGGTGAAGGCCAAGCCCGTCAGCAAGGCTGTCGCCAAACCGCTGCCCAAACAGAAGATCGACCTGAGCCTGCCAAGTGAGATGGTCAGGCATCTCGAGCCGGACCTGGGTGACGGGCCGGTGGTGCGCAAGCCTCTGCTGCCGTCGATGTTCCCCACCAAGCCGGAAGCCGACAGCAGCCCGTTCCAGCTCAACGGGCGGTTGATCAGCAACGAAATGCAGTTGCAGATGCGTAACGATAGCCGGCGCGATGTCGACGGCGCGGCGATCGATTTCGAATTCCGCAACTGACTGACGGGTCACGGTCTTTTTCATTCGCTCGGCAATTTCAAACATATGTTTGAGCGGTTAGTATCCAGGGACGTTCGTCCCGTTTTGCTCCTGGGAGTCCTGTTGTCATGAAATGCCGCGAGGGCTGCGGTGCCTGCTGCATCGCCCCGTCCATCAGTTCGCCTATCCCCGGCATGCCGCAGGGTAAGCCTGCCGGCGAACGCTGCCTGCACCTTAATGTCGAAAACCTCTGTGCGCTGTTCGGCAAGCCCGAGCGACCGCAGGTGTGTGGCGGCTTCAAGGCGGAAGCGGACATTTGTGGCAACGATCGTGACGAGGCCATCCGCATCATCGGGTGGCTGGAGCAGATGACGGCGGCGTGACAGGTTGGATCCTCGACAACAAGGAACAAGATGATGAGATCGATCAAACGTATTGCACTGCTGTGCGGCATGGGTGTCGTGCTGGCACCGACGGCCTGGGCCGAGAACTGGCAGGTGGCCAAGGACGAGGAGGGGATCAAGGTGTCCCTCAGCGAGGTGGCTGGTTCCAAGTACAAGGCCTACCGTGGCGTGACTGTGATCAAGGCGCCGCTGGCCAAGGTCAAGGCGCTGCAAGAGGACGTGGCCGGGGCCTGCGCCTGGATTCACGAGTGCAAGTCGCAGAAACTGCTCAAGAGCGAGGGCGACCAGAGCTGGACCTACACCCAGTTCAATACACCATGGCCGGTGACGCCGCGCGATTCCGTCCTGCATGTGACTACGGTCCAGGAGGCTGATGGCAGCCTGACCCGCAAGCTTGAGGAGCAGCCGAAATATCTGCCGGAGGAGAAGGGCTTCGTGCGCGTCGCCCAGGTAGAGGGCTACTGGAAGCTGGTGCCCAAGGGTGACAGCACCGAGGTGACCTACCAGGTGCACACTGAGCCAGGTGGTAGCGTGCCGTCCTGGCTGGCCAACAAGTTCGTGGTGGATGCGCCGTTCAATACCCTGAAGGGGTTGAAGGAGCGTGCCGAGAAGCAGTGATCGGCGCCGGTAACGCAGAAACAAGAAAGGCTGCCCGAGGGCAGCCTTTTTTGCGTTCGGCCGAAAAGGCTTACTTGCGGTCTTTCAGCTCGACGATGTCACGCTGCTCGTAGCCGGTGTACAGCTGGCGCGGGCGGCCGATCTTGTACGGGCTGGAGAGCATTTCCTTCCAGTGCGAGATCCAGCCGACGGTCCGTGCCAGGGCGAAGATCACGGTGAACATGCTGGTCGGAATACCGATGGCCTTGAGGATGATACCCGAGTAGAAGTCGACGTTCGGGTACAGCGAGCGCTCGACGAAGTACGGATCGGTCAGGGCGATCTCTTCCAGGCGCATGGCCAGTTCCAGCTGCGGATCGTTCTTGATGCCCAGTTCGCTGAGCACTTCGTCGCAGGTCTGCTTCATCACGGTGGCACGCGGGTCGCGGTTCTTGTACACGCGGTGACCGAAACCCATGAGCTTGAACGGGTCGTTCTTGTCCTTGGCCTTGGCGATGAACTTGTCGATGTTCGAGACATCGCCGATTTCATCGAGCATGGTCAGTACGGCTTCGTTCGCACCGCCGTGGGCCGGGCCCCACAGTGCGGCGATGCCGGCGGCGATACAGGCGAACGGGTTGGCGCCCGAGGAGCCCGCCAGGCGCACGGTGGAGGTGGAGGCGTTCTGCTCGTGGTCGGCGTGGAGGATGAAGATCCGGTCCATCGCCTTGGCCAGTGTCGGGCTGATCGGTTTGATCTCGCACGGCGTGTTGAACATCATGTGCAGGAAGTTTTCCGCGTACGACAGGTCGTTGCGCGGGTACATCATGGGCTGGCCCATGGAGTACTTGTAGACCATCGCGGCCAGGGTCGGCATTTTCGCGACCAGGCGTACCGCGGAGATTTCGCGGTGCTGCGGGTTATTGATGTCCAGCGAGTCGTGATAGAACGCCGACAGGGCGCCGACCACGCCGCACATCACCGCCATCGGGTGGGCGTCGCGGCGGAAGCCGTTGAAGAACGACTTCAGCTGCTCGTGAACCATGGTGTGGTTCTTCACGGTGCTGACGAACTGGGCCTTCTGCTCGGCATTCGGCAGTTCGCCGTTGAGCAGCAGGTAGCAGGTCTCGAGGTAGTCCGACTGTTCGGCGAGCTGTTCGATCGGGTAGCCGCGGTGCAGCAGCACGCCCTTGTCGCCATCGATGTAGGTGATCTTCGACTCGCACGAGGCGGTCGCCATGAAACCAGGGTCGAAGGTGAAGTGGCCTGATGCCCCCAACCCGCGGACGTCGATAACATCGGGACCAACGGTGCCGGTTAAAATGGGCAGCTCGACGGGGGCAGCGCCCTCGATGATCAACTGCGCTTTTTTGTCAGCCATGTGGCCTCCTATTAATGCTTGAAATCATCAGACAGACCCCCCACGCAGGGCCCGCACCACTATAGAGGGATAAATTCGAATGTCAATTTGCCTAAAGGCTGGTTGAAACGCCCTCTGAGGCCTGATTTTTCACGAAATTCTCGCCCGTTTACGCCTTTTGTCCCTTAAAGGCAATGCGCTATTTGGGCTAGCCCCTCACGTTGTCATAAGCAGCCTAACTGTCTATACTCGGCAGCCGACTCCCAGGGGCTTTCAAGCCCGCCCTGCTGGGTGTCGTCGCTCTCCTGGGTGGTGGGTACCTGACCAGTACACTTACCAACAACTTTGCCCTGTTAGCTAGGGGCTCTTCAGTGTGAAAAAAGCCGTGAAAAGCCAACGACCTGTAAACCTAGACCTAAGGACCATCAAACTCCCGATCACCGCGTACACGTCCATTCTTCACCGTATTTCCGGCGTCATCCTCTTCCTCGGCCTTGCCATCATGCTGTACGCACTGGGCAAGTCGCTGGGTTCGGAGGAAGGCTTTGCCGAGGTGAAGGCGTGTCTGACCAGTCCGCTGGCCAAACTGGTGACCTGGGGCCTGCTGTCCGGCCTGCTGTACCACCTCGTGGCAGGTGTGCGCCACCTGATCATGGACATGGGTGTCGGTGAGACGCTGGAAGGCGGCAAGCTGGGCTCGAAAATCGTGATCGTCATCTCCGTGGTGCTGATCGTTCTGGCAGGAGTTTGGGTATGGTAACTAACGTCACGAACCTGTCGCGTTCGGGCCTCTACGACTGGATGGCGCAGCGCGTCTCGGCGGTCGTTCTCGCGGCTTACTTCATTTTCCTGATCGGCTACCTCGCTGCCCACCCGGGCATCGACTACGCCCAGTGGCACGCTCTGTTCACCAACAACGCGATGCGCATCTTCAGTCTGCTGGCCCTCGTTGCCCTGGGCGCCCACGCCTGGGTCGGCATGTGGACCATTGCCACCGACTACCTGACGCCGATGGCGTTCGGCAAGTCGGCGACTGCGATTCGTTTCCTGTTCCAGGCGGTATGCGGCGTTGCGATGTTCGCTTACTTCGTCTGGGGTGTGCAGATTCTCTGGGGTATCTGATTCATGGCTAACATTCCAACCATTTCCTTCGACGCCATCATCATCGGTGGCGGCGGCGCGGGCATGCGCGCAGCACTGCAACTGGCTCAAGGCGGCCACAAGACCGCCGTAGTCACCAAGGTGTTCCCGACCCGTTCGCATACCGTATCCGCCCAGGGCGGCATCACCTGCGCCATCGCTTCGGCCGACCCGAACGACGACTGGCGCTGGCACATGTACGATACCGTCAAGGGTTCCGACTACATCGGTGACCAGGACGCTATCGAATACATGTGTCAGGAAGGCCCGGCCGCGGTATTCGAGCTGGACCACATGGGCCTGCCGTTCTCGCGTACCGAAACCGGTCGTATCTACCAGCGTCCGTTCGGTGGTCAGTCCAAGGACTTCGGCAAGGGCGGCCAGGCTGCCCGTACCTGCGCAGCCTCCGACCGTACTGGTCACGCGCTGCTGCACACCCTGTACCAGGGCAACCTGAAGGCAGGCACCACCTTCCTCAACGAGTACTACGCCGTTGACCTGGTGAAGAACCAGGACGGCGCGTTCGTCGGTGTGATCGCGATCTGCATCGAAACCGGCGAAACCATGTACATCAAGTCCAAGGCCACCGTACTGGCGACTGGCGGCGCTGGCCGTATCTACGCCTCCACCACCAATGCCCTGATCAATACCGGCGACGGTATCGGCATGGCCCTGCGTGCCGGCGTGCCGGTGCAGGACATCGAGATGTGGCAGTTCCACCCGACCGGCATCGCCGGCGCCGGTGTACTGGTCACCGAAGGTTGCCGCGGTGAAGGTGGCTACCTGATCAACGCCCACGGCGAGCGCTTCATGGAGCGTTACGCGCCGAACGCGAAAGACCTGGCCGGCCGCGACGTGGTCGCCCGTTCCATGGTCAAGGAAATCATCGCCGGCAACGGCGTGGGTCCGAACAAGGACCACGTACTGTTGAAGCTCGATCACCTGGGCGAGGAAGTGCTGCACAGCCGCCTGCCAGGTATCTGCGAGCTGTCCAAGACCTTCGCCCACGTCGACCCAGTGGTCGCTCCGGTTCCGGTCGTGCCGACCTGCCACTACATGATGGGCGGCGTTGCCACCAACATTCATGGCCAGGCCATCACCATGGACGCCGAAGGCAAGGACCACATCATCCCGGGTCTGTTCGCCGTGGGTGAAGTGGCTTGCGTATCGGTCCATGGCGCCAACCGCCTGGGCGGCAACTCGCTGCTCGACCTGGTGGTGTTCGGCCGTGCCGCCGGCCTGCACCTGGAAAAGGCGCTGACCGAAGGCGTCGAGTACCGCGATGCCAGCGACACCGACGTCGATGTTGCCCTGAACCGCCTGAACAAGCTCAACGAGCGTAGCAGCGGCGAAGACGTGGCAAGCCTGAAGCGCGAACTGCAGAGCTGCATGCAGAACTACTTCGGTGTATTCCGTACCGGCGAATACATGCAGAAGGGTATCGAGCAGCTGGCTGGCCTGCGTGACCGCATCGCCAACGTCAAGATCAACGACAAGTCCCAGGCCTTCAACACCGCGCGTATCGAAGCGCTGGAGCTGCAGAACCTGCTGGAAGTCGCAGAAGCTACCGCCATCGCGGCCGAAGCCCGTAAAGAGTCCCGCGGCGCGCACGCCCGTGAAGACTTCGAAGACCGTGACGACGAGAACTGGCTGTGCCACACCCTGTACTACCCGGGTGAGAAGCGCGTTGCCAAGCGCGGCGTCAACTTTGCGCCGAAGACCGTTCCGGCCTTCGAGCCGAAAATCCGGACTTACTAAGGGTGGCTGCTATGTTGAAAGTCGAAGTTTACCGCTACAACCCCGACACCGACTCGGCCCCCAAGATGGAGTCGTTCGACGTCGATACCGGCGGCAAGGACCTGATGGTTCTGGACGTGCTGGCACTGATCAAGGAAAAGGACGAGGGCTTCTCGTACCGCCGCTCCTGCCGTGAAGGCGTGTGTGGTTCCGACGGCATGAACATGAACGGCAAGAACGGCCTGGCCTGCATCACCCCGCTGTCGGGCGTGGTCAAGGGCAACAAGCTGGTGCTGCGCCCGCTGCCGGGCCTGCCGGTCATTCGTGACCTGGTCGTCGATATGAGCATCTTCTACAAGCAGTACGAGAAGGTGAAGCCATTCCTGCAGAACGATACTCCGGCCCCGGCCATCGAGCGTCTGCAGTCGCCAGAAGAACGTGACAAGCTGGACGGCCTGTACGAGTGCATCCTGTGCGCTTGCTGCTCGACTTCCTGCCCGTCGTTCTGGTGGAACCCTGACAAGTTCCTGGGCCCTGCCGCACTGCTGCAGGCCTACCGTTTCCTGGCCGACAGCCGCGACACCAAAACCCAGGAGCGCCTGGCGTCCCTGGATGACCCGTTCAGCGTGTTCCGCTGCCGCGGGATCATGAACTGCGTGAACGTTTGCCCGAAGGGTCTGAACCCGACCAAGGCGATCGGCCACGTACGTAACATGCTGCTGCAAAGCGGCACCTGATCCAAAGCGTTGTACCTGCAGTAAGCCGAGGTGCGGGCGGTGAGCCCGCACTGAGGTAAAACCCGAGCAAGGGCCCACAAAGCCCGCGCTCATTACCTATGAAGATATGAGACCAGCAGGGGCTTTCCGGGCTGGTACCCGGAAAATCAGCAGGATCCAAGTGGCGTGGTTCAGTCGCTGTGTTCGGACTTTTCCAGGTTTGCTGTGGCTCTCGCCGATCAGTCCCCTAACCGAGGGTGACCAAGCATGCAAGAAAGCGTGATGCAGCGCATGTGGGAAAGCGCCCACCTTTCAGGTGGTAACGCTGCATATGTGGAAGAGCTTTATGAGCTCTACCTGCACGACCCTAACGCTGTGCCAGAAGAGTGGCGCACCTACTTCCAGAAGTTGCCCGCCGACGGCAGCACCGCTACCGATGTATCGCACTCGACGATCCGCGACCATTTCGTACTGCTGGCAAAGAACCAGCGCCGCGCCCAACCGGTTTCCGCCGGGAGCGTGAGCAGTGAACACGAGAAGAAGCAGGTTGAAGTGCTGCGACTGATCCAGGCCTATCGTATGCGCGGCCATCAGGCTGCCAAGCTCGACCCGTTGGGGTTGTGGCAGCGTCCTGCGCCCGTAGACCTGTCGATCAATCACTACGGCTTGACCAATGCCGATCTTGATACGACCTTCCGTGCCGGCGACCTGTTCATCGGCAAAGAGGAAGCGAGCCTACGCGAAATCTCCGAAGCGCTGCAGAAGACATATTGTCGCACCATTGGCGCCGAGTTCACCCACATCGTCGATTCCGAGCAGCGCAGCTGGTTCCAGCAGCGTCTGGAAAGCGTGCGTGGCCGTCCGGAATTCTCCGCTGACGTGCAGGCCCACCTGCTCGAGCGCGTCACCGCCGGTGAGGGCCTGGAGAAGTACCTGGGCACCAAGTACCCGGGCACCAAGCGCTTCGGCCTCGAGGGCGGCGAAAGCCTGATCCCGATGCTGGACGAAATGATCCAGCGCTCCGGCTCGTACGGCACCAAGGAAGTCGTGATCGGCATGGCCCACCGCGGCCGCCTGAACGTGCTCGTCAATACCTTCGGCAAGAACCCGCGCGAGCTGTTCGACGAGTTCGAAGGCAAGAAGATGAACGAGCTGGGCTCCGGTGACGTGAAGTATCACCAGGGCTTCTCCTCCAACGTGATGACCGCCGGTGGCGAAGTTCACCTGGCCATGGCGTTCAACCCTTCCCACCTGGAAATCGTCTCGCCAGTGGTGGAAGGTTCGGTTCGCGCCCGCCAGGATCGCCGCAACGACACCGTTGGCGACAAGGTCCTGCCGATCTCGATCCACGGCGACGCAGCGTTCGCCGGCCAGGGCGTGGTCATGGAAACCTTCCAGATGTCGCAGACCCGCGGTTTCAAGACCGGCGGCACCGTGCACATCGTGATCAACAACCAGGTTGGTTTCACCATCAGCAACCCGCTGGACGCGCGCTCCACCGAGTACGCCACCGACGTTGCCAAGATGATCCAGGCGCCGATCCTGCACGTGAACGGCGATGACCCGGAAGCGGTGCTGTTCGTCACCCAGCTGGCCATCGACTACCGCATGCAGTTCAAGCGTGACGTGGTCATCGACCTGGTCTGCTACCGTCGCCGCGGCCACAACGAGGCTGACGAGCCAAACGGTACCCAGCCGCTGATGTACCAGCAGATCAGCAAGCAGCGCACCACCCGTGAGCTGTATGCCGACGCCCTGATCCAGGCCGGCCGCATCGATGCCGAGCGCGCCCAGGCCAAGATCGACGACTACCGCAACGCGCTGGACAACGGCCTGCACGTGGTCAAGAGCCTGGTCAAGGAGCCGAACCGCGAGCTGTTCGTCGACTGGCGCCCTTACCTGGGCCATGCCTGGACCGCGCGCCACGATACCCGCTTCGACCTCAAGACCCTGCAGGAACTGTCGGCCAAGCTGCTCGAGCTGCCGGAAGGCTTCGTCGTCCAGCGCCAGGTGTCGAAGATCTACGAAGACCGCCAGAAGATGCAGGCCGGTGGCTTGCCGATCAACTGGGGTTACGCGGAGACCATGGCCTACGCCACCCTGCAGTTCGAAGGTCACCCGATCCGCATGACCGGCCAGGACATCGGCCGTGGCACCTTCTCGCACCGTCACGCGGTGCTGCACAACCAGAAGGACGCCAGCACCTACATCCCGCTGCAGAACCTGTTCCCGGGCCAGCCGCGTTTCGACCTGTACGACTCCTTCCTTTCGGAAGAAGCGGTACTGGCCTTCGAATACGGCTACTCGACCACCACGCCGAACGCGCTGGTGATCTGGGAAGCCCAGTTCGGCGACTTCGCCAACGGCGCGCAGGTGGTGATCGACCAGTTCATCACCAGCGGCGAGCACAAGTGGGGCCGCCTGTGCGGTCTGACCATGCTGCTGCCACACGGCTATGAAGGGCAGGGCCCGGAGCACTCCTCCGCGCGTCTGGAGCGTTACCTGCAGCTGTGCGCCGAGCACAACATCCAGGTGTGCGTGCCGACCACGCCGGCCCAGATCTACCACCTGCTGCGTCGCCAGGTCATTCGCCCGCTGCGCAAGCCGCTGGTCGTGCTCACTCCAAAGTCGCTGCTGCGCCACAAGCTGGCCATCTCGACCCTGGAAGACCTGGCCGAAGGCTCGTTCCAGACCGTGATCCCGGAAATCGATACCCTCGATCCGGCCAAGGTCGAACGCATCGTCCTGTGCAGCGGCAAGGTCTACTACGACCTGCTGGAAAAACGCCGTGCCGAAGGCCGCGAAGACATCGCCATCCTGCGTCTCGAACAGCTGTACCCGTTCCCGGAAGACGACCTGGTCGAAATCCTGGCGCAATACAGCAACCTCAAGCACGCCGTATGGTGCCAGGAAGAGCCGATGAACCAGGGCGCCTGGTACAGCAGCCAGCACCACATGCGCCGTATCCTGGGCCGCCACAACAAGGCACTGGTCCTGGAATACGCCGGCCGCGACGCTTCCGCCGCGCCAGCCTGTGGTTACGCTTCGAAGCACGCCGAACAGCAGGAAAAACTGCTGCAAGACGCCTTCACTGTCTAACGCCTTCGCGCACCTGAAACCGAATTTAAGGAAACACAGATAATGGCTATCGAGATCAAAGCCCCAACCTTCCCGGAATCGGTTGCCGATGGCACCGTTGCCACCTGGCACAAGCAGCCGGGCGACGCTGTCAAGCGTGACGAGCTGATCGTCGACATCGAAACCGACAAAGTCGTGCTGGAAGTCCTGGCCACCGCCGACGGCGTGCTGGGCGCCATCGTCAAGGGCGAGGGCGACACCGTCCTGTCCGACGAAGTGCTGGGCTCGATCGTTGAAGGCGGCGGCGCCGCCGCAGCTCCGGCTGCCGCGCCTGCCGCTGCTGCTCCGGCCGCCGCTGCCGCCGCCGACGCTGGCGAAGACGACCCGGTTGCCGCGCCTGCCGCGCGCAAGCTGGCTGAAGAGAACGGCATCGACCTGGCTACCGTTGCCGGCACCGGCAAGGGCGGTCGCATCACCAAGGAAGACGTGGTTGCGGCTGTTGCCAACAAGAAGTCCGCGCCTGCCGCAGCTCCAGCTGCCAAGCCTGCCGCTGCTGCCGCTGCCCCGGTTGTCGTTGCCGCCGGCGACCGCACCGAGAAGCGCGTGCCGATGACCCGCCTGCGCGCCAAGATCGCCGAGCGTCTGGTCGAAGCCCAGTCGAACATGGCGATGCTGACCACCTTCAACGAAGTCGACATGACCGAAGTCATGGCCCTGCGTTCGAAGTACAAGGACCTGTTCGAGAAGACCCACAATGGCGTGCGCCTGGGCTTCATGTCGTTCTTCGTCAAGGCTGCCACCGAGGCGCTGAAGCGCTTCCCTGCGGTCAACGCCTCGATCGACGGCAACGACATCGTCTACCACGGTTTCGCTGACGTCGGCGTTGCCGTCTCCAGCGATCGCGGCCTGGTGGTTCCGGTCCTGCGCAACGCCGAGTCGATGTCGCTGGCCGAAATCGAGAACGGCATCGCCACCTTCGGCAAGAAGGCCCGTGACGGCAAGCTGTCGATCGAAGAGATGACCGGCGGTACCTTCACCATCACCAACGGTGGTACCTTCGGCTCGATGATGTCGACCCCGATCGTCAACCCGCCGCAGGCTGCCATCCTGGGCATGCACAACATCATCCAGCGCCCGATGGCCATCAATGGCCAGGTCGTGATCCGTCCGATGATGTACCTGGCGCTGTCGTACGATCACCGCCTGATCGACGGCAAGGAAGCGGTAACCTTCCTGGTGACCATCAAGAACCTGCTGGAAGATCCGTCTCGCCTGCTGCTGGACATCTAATCAACTAGCTGCGCGCCGCCGGCCCCGCTCTTCGCAAGAGACGGGGCCGTGCGGTACGCGGCTTGTAGCTTGTAGCTGATAAGGAATCTTTTATGACCCAGAAATTCGACGTAGTGGTGATTGGTGCAGGTCCTGGCGGCTATGTTGCCGCCATCAAGGCTGCCCAACTCGGTCTGAAGACTGCCTGTATCGAGAAGTACACCGACGCCGAGGGCAAGCTGGCCCTGGGCGGCACCTGCCTGAACGTAGGTTGCATTCCTTCCAAGGCGCTGCTGGACAGCTCCTGGAAGTACAAGGAAGCCAAAGAGAGCTTCAACGTCCACGGTATCTCCACTGGTGAAGTGAAGATGGACGTCGCCGCGATGGTTGGCCGCAAGGCCGGCATCGTCAAGAACCTGACCGGCGGTGTTGCCACCCTGTTCAAGGCCAACGGCGTCACTTCGATCCAGGGCCACGGCAAGCTGCTGGCCGGCAAGAAAGTCGAAGTCACCAAGGCTGACGGCACCACCGAAGTCATCGAAGCCGACAACGTGATTCTGGCTTCCGGCTCGCGTCCGATCGACATTCCTCCGGCTCCGGTCGACCAGAACGTCATCGTCGACTCCACCGGCGCCCTGGAATTCCAGACCGTACCGAAGCGCCTGGGCGTCATCGGTGCCGGCGTGATTGGCCTGGAGCTGGGCTCGGTCTGGGCTCGCCTGGGTGCCGAAGTCACCGTCCTGGAAGCCCTGGACACCTTCCTGATGGCTGCCGACACTGCCGTGTCGAAAGAAGCCCAGAAGACCCTGACCAAACAAGGCCTGGACATCAAGCTGGGCGCTCGCGTCACCGGCTCGAAAGTCAACGGCAACGAAGTCGAAGTCACCTACACCAACGCCGAAGGCGAGCAGAAGATCACCTTCGACAAGCTGATCGTCGCGGTCGGCCGTCGTCCGGTGACCACTGACCTGCTGGCTGCCGACAGCGGTGTGACCATCGACGAGCGTGGCTACATCTTCGTCGACGACCACTGCGCTACCAGCGTTCCGGGCGTATTCGCCATCGGTGACGTGGTGCGTGGCATGATGCTGGCGCACAAGGCCTCGGAAGAGGGCATCATGGTCGTCGAGCGCATCAAGGGCCACAAGGCCCAGATGAACTACGACCTGATCCCGTCGGTCATCTACACCCACCCGGAAATCGCGTGGGTCGGCAAGACCGAACAAGCCTTGAAGGCCGAGGGTGTTGAGGTTAACGTAGGCACCTTCCCGTTCGCGGCCAGCGGCCGTGCGATGGCAGCCAACGATACCGGTGGTTTCGTCAAGGTCATCGCCGACGCCAAGACCGACCGCGTCCTGGGTGTTCACGTGATTGGCCCATCGGCTGCCGAACTGGTGCAGCAGGGCGCAATCGCAATGGAATTCGGCACCAGTGCCGAGGATCTGGGCATGATGGTCTTCAGCCATCCGACCCTGTCCGAAGCGTTGCATGAAGCAGCGCTGGCGGTGAATGGCGGTGCCATTCACGTCGCCAACCGTAAGAAGCGTTAATTATAAGAAACCACGGCGGTCTGCCCGTCGTGGGTCTTGCGTGCAAGACTCACCGCGGAACGTCCGCCGGACCGGATCACATGGGAAAACCCGGGGTCAACGGTCACAGGTGGTGCGGCGCCAGTAATGGCGCAGCGCCGAAGCGCAGTACCTAACGAAGACGGTAAAAAGCATGAATCTTCACGAGTATCAGGGTAAGCAGCTGTTCGCTGAATACGGCCTGCCAGTTTCCAAGGGTTTCGCAGTCGACACCCCTGAAGCTGCAGCAGAAGCCTGCGACAAGATCGGCGGTTCCGAGTGGGTTGTAAAAGCCCAGGTTCACGCTGGTGGTCGTGGTAAAGCGGGCGGCGTCAAGCTGGTTCGCAGCAAGGAAGACGCCAAGGCGTTCGCTGCCCAGTGGCTTGGCAAGAACCTGGTTACCTACCAGACCGACGCCAATGGTCAGCCAGTTTCCAAGATCCTGGTCGAATCCTGCACTGACATCGCCAAAGAGCTGTACCTGGGCGCTGTAGTCGATCGTTCGAGCCGCCGCATCGTGTTCATGGCCTCCACCGAAGGTGGCGTGGACATCGAGAAAGTCGCTCACGACACTCCTGAGAAGATCCTCAAGGCCACCATCGATCCGCTGGTCGGCGCTCAGCCGTTCCAGGGTCGCGAGCTGGCGTTCCAGCTGGGCCTGGAAGGCAAGCAAGTTCAGCAGTTCGCCAAGATCTTCGTAGGCCTGGCCAAGCTGTTCAAGGATCACGATCTGGCCCTGCTGGAAGTGAACCCGCTGGTGATCAAGGCCGATGGCGATCTGCACTGCCTCGATGCCAAGATCAACATCGACGCCAACGCCATGTACCGTCAGCCTAAGCTGAAGACCTTCCACGACCCGTCGCAGGACGACGCCCGTGAAGCCCACGCCGCCAAGTTCGAACTGAACTACGTTGCCCTCGAAGGCAACATCGGCTGCATGGTCAATGGTGCCGGCCTGGCCATGGGTACCATGGACATCGTCAACCTGCACGGCGGCAAGCCTGCCAACTTCCTCGACGTTGGCGGCGGCGCTACCAAAGAGCGCGTTACCGAAGCGTTCAAGATCATCCTGTCCGACAGCAATGTCGCGGCCGTACTGGTCAACATCTTCGGCGGCATCGTTCGCTGCGACATGATTGCCGAAGGCATCATCGGCGCGGTGAAAGAAGTCGGCGTCAAGGTTCCGGTCGTCGTTCGCCTCGAAGGCAACAACGCCGAACTGGGCGCTAAAGTACTGGCAGAAAGCGGTTTGAACATCATTGCGGCAACCAGCCTGACCGACGCTGCTCAACAAGTTGTCAAAGCTGCGGAGGGCAAGTAATGAGCGTCCTGATCAATAAAGACACCAAAGTCATCTGCCAGGGCTTCACCGGCTCGCAGGGTACTTTCCACTCCGAACAAGCCATCGCCTACGGCACCAAGATGGTTGGCGGCGTCACCCCGGGCAAGGGTGGCACCACCCACCTGGGCCTGCCGGTGTTCAACACCGTGAAAGAAGCTGTAGAAGCCACCGGCGCTGACGCGTCGGTGATCTACGTACCGGCTCCTTTCTGCAAGGACTCGATCCTGGAAGCCGCCTTCGGTGGCATCAAGCTGATCGTCTGCATCACCGAGGGTATCCCTACCCTCGACATGCTGGACGCCAAGGTCAAGTGCGACGAGCTGGGCGTGACCCTGATCGGCCCTAACTGCCCAGGCGTGATCACTCCGGGCGAGTGCAAGATCGGCATCATGCCAGGCCACATCCACCTGCCAGGCAAGGTCGGTATCGTTTCGCGTTCCGGCACCCTGACCTACGAAGCTGTCAAGCAGACCACCGACGCCGGCTTCGGCCAGTCGACCTGCGTCGGCATCGGCGGTGACCCGATCCCGGGCTCCAACTTCATCGACATCCTGAAGCTGTTCCAGGAAGACCCGAAGACCGAAGCGATCGTCATGATCGGTGAGATCGGCGGTTCCGCTGAAGAAGAAGCCGCGGCCTACATCAAGGCCAACGTGACCAAGCCTGTCGTTTCCTACATCGCCGGTGTTACCGCACCTGCGGGCAAGCGCATGGGCCACGCTGGCGCCATCATTTCTGGTGGCAAGGGTACTGCGGACGAGAAGTTCGCCGCCCTGCAGGACGCCGGTGTGAAAACCGTGCGTTCCCTGGCTGACATCGGCAAGGCCCTGGCCGAGCTGACTGGCTGGGAAGTCAAGAAGTAAGTAACACGCAATACCCCCCACGCGCACAAAGGCCACCTTCGGGTGGCCTTTGTCGTTAATGGGGATCGCTTGGGGCTGGGGCTGCACACCTGCGGAAACTCCGATGATCGCTATCAGGATTTTCAACCAGACATTCGTTTGAATACGCAATAAATGGTCGCCTAACTCGTTCAACAAGACGACAAACACATACGCACATCGGACAAGCAGCACTGGGCCAGTGCGTTTGCCGGGTAAAACAGGTAGGCTACGCGTTCACTCTGTGCCCGTACCCCAAAAGGGAACGACACGCTAAACGGGTCTGGCTCACCAAGCCGGGCAGCATTTCCCTTCATCCTATGGGAAATCCCCTCCGACTCCCGATTTCAGCAGTGTGGTATTTCCTTAAATGAAAGTGTTAAAAGGCCAGGATATCCTGGCGCTTGGCTTTATGACGTTTGCGCTTTTCGTAGGCGCCGGCAACATCATCTTCCCGCCCATCGTCGGCCTGCAGTCTGGCCCGCACGTATGGATGGCCGCGCTTGGCTTCCTGGTCACCGCCGTGGGCCTGCCGGTCATCACCGTGATCGCCCTGGCCAAGGTCGGTGGCGGCATGGACGCCCTGAGCAGCCCGATCGGCAAGTTCTTCGGCGGCCTGCTGGCGGCGGTGTGCTACCTCTCGGTCGGCCCGCTGTTCGCCACTCCGCGCACCGCGACCGTGTCGTTCGAAGTAGGCGTGGCGCCGCTGACCGGTGAAAGCCCGCTGGCTCTGCTCATCTACAGCGTGGTGTACTTCGCGGTGGTCCTGGCAGTGTCCATGTACCCGGGCAAGCTGCTCGACACCGTGGGGCGTTTCCTCGCGCCGTTGAAGATCATCGCCCTGGCTGTGCTGGGCATCGCGGCGTTCGCATTGCCGGCCGGCACGATTGGCGAGGCCCAGCCTGCCTACGCCGCCGCTGCGTTCTCCAAAGGTTTCTCCGATGGTTACCTGACCATGGACACGCTGGGGGCACTGGTCTTCGGTATCGTCATCGTCAATGCCATCCGTTCGCGTGGCGTCGAGTCGCCGAAGCTGATCACCCGCTATGCCATCATTGCGGGCCTGATTGCCGGCCTGGGTCTGGTCCTGGTGTATGTCAGCCTGTTCCGCCTCGGCGCGGGCAGCCATGACATCGCAGCCGATGCCACCAACGGTGCGATGGTATTGCATGCCTATGTGCAGCACACCTTCGGTTCGCTGGGCAGCGGTTTCCTGGCGGTACTGATCGCACTGGCCTGCCTGGTCACCGCCGTGGGTCTGACCTGCGCCTGCGCCGAATACTTCAGCCAGATCCTGCCACTGTCGTACCGTGCCCTGGTGGTGATCCTGGCTGGTTTCTCGCTGGTGATCTCCAACCTGGGCCTGACCAAGCTGATCATGTTCTCGATTCCGGTGCTGACGGCGATCTACCCGCCGTGCATCGTGGTCGTGGGCCTGAGCTTCGTGAAGGACCTGTGGAACTCGCCAACCCGCATCCTGGCGCCAGTCATGCTGGTGTCGCTGGTGTTCGGTGTTGTCGACGCCATCAAGGGCAGCAGCTTCGCCCACGTACTGCCTGACGCCCTGGCTCACCTGCCGTTCAGCAACGAAGGCATGGCCTGGCTGGTGCCTTCGGTGGTCACCCTGGCTGTCGCCGTGGTCTGCGACCGCATGCTGGGCAAGCCCCGCGAGGCATTGGCCTGATGGATTGATACCTGATGGACGGGGCGCTGGCCAAAAGCCGAAGGGCCCCCGTCAAGGTGGATATCGAAACCCCGCTGCCGAAAGGTGCGGGGTTTTTTGTGGCCTGTACCGACGCTTTCGCGTGTCTTTTAACGAATCCGGGCGTCGAAAACCGGTCTGTTTCTCTTTCACGGGATTCCTGCATGACCTTCATCCAAAACAACCTGGGCAACCTATTGGCCGTCTGCTGGTTCGCCATCTGCTGGGGCGGCTACACCCGCTATGCCACCTGGAAGGGGCGTGATACTGCGTGCCTGGCCAGTGTGTTGCACCTTTACCGCGAGGATTGGATGCGCCGCATGCTGCTGCGCGACAACCGCATCGCCGATGCCAGCGTGATCGGCAACCTGGAGCGCAATGCATCGTTCTTCGCCTCCAGCACCCTTATCATTCTTGCCGGTATTCTCACCGTGCTCGGCGCGTCCGACCGTGCATTATCGCTGCTGGCCGACCTGCCGCTGGTGCAGCAGGCGTCCCAAGGCATGTCGGAAATCAAGCTGCTGTGCCTGGCCACGGTGTTCGTCTATGCGTTCTTCACTTTCAGCTGGTGCATGCGTCAATACAACTTCGCCGCCGTATTGGTGGGCTCGGCGCCGATGATAGGCGAACGTCAGGTCAACGAACTCGAGCGCAAGGCTTTCGCCTCCCGCGCGGCGCGGGTGTTGTCGTTGGCCGCCAACCAGTTCAACCTGGGCTTGCGCTCGTATTACTTCGGCATGGCCATGTTGAGCTGGTTCATCAGCCCCTGGCTGTTCATGGCCATGAGTGTGGGCGTGGTGTTCATTCTGTATCGCCGTGAGTTCCACTCCCATGTACTGGAAGTGATGGTGTTCACGCCCACCGAAAGTGCACCGGTAGAGGCGGGTAGGGACACTTCCGACAGTGCAGGCTGAAGCCTTTCAGCTTTAAATGGCAGACATAAAAAAACCCGACATTGTCGGGTTTTTTTATACCGCGAGATTACTGCTTGGCAGGCTCGGCAGGTGCAGTGGTCGGCGCTGGAGTGGAAGGCGCGGCTTCCTCGGCGGCCTTCTGCTGCGCTTCGGCCTGATCTTTGGCGGCTTCGGCGTTTTCCTTGGCGGCGTCGTTCATCTTATCCTGAGCTTCGCCCATCTTCTCTTGGGCTTGCTCGGCATGTTGCTGTGCGTCCTGGGCTTTGTCTTCGCTCGCTTTATCGCAAGCAGCCAGGCCCATGGCAGCGGCCAGCATCAGAGCAAAAGCAAAAGGTTTACGCATGGGGTGTTTCTCCTGGGTGGAATAACTTTGTATGTTCCTTCGAGTACGCCACCGGCGAATAAGTTCAACCCAGGTTACAGATATATAACTGCCCGGCCTATATAGACTTTTTACCCATTTTATGCGGCGGCGGACAATGAACGAGACTCCCTTGATGGCGATGGCCGAGCGCTTTCTGTCGGCATTGAAACATTGCCAGGTATTACAGATGCGCGTGCAGCATGCCGACGCCGATGGCATGACCCTGGTGCTGCCCTGGTCGCCGGCCATTGTCGGCAATCCGCAGAATGGCGCGGTGCATGGTGGTGTGCTGACCACGCTGATGGACACCACCTGCGGCATGGCCACGCTCTGCGCGCTGCCCAGCTTCGAGGTATGCCCGACCCTGGACCTGCGCATCGACTACATGCACCCGGCCGAGGGGGGCAAGGACATCTACGGCCATGCCCAGTGCTACCGGGTGACCCGCGATGTCATCTTCACCCGGGGCGCGGCCTACCAGGATGACCCTACGCAACCGATCTGCCAGGTCGTCGGCACCTTCATGCGCCTGGGGCAGGACGTCAAAGGCGGCATCCGCTTCGGTAACAGCCTCAAGGAGCGCCGCGCGTGATCCCTGCCGATATCCGTCAACAGTTGAACCAGGCCCATGCTCGCGGCGACTACCAGCCGCTGCTGGCATTGATCCCGTATGCCGGGCTGATCGGCATCGAATGCGAGCGCCAGGGCGAAGACCTGCTGTTCCGTCTGCCGGCCAATCCGGGCAACATCGGCAACCCGTTGCTGCCGGCGATCCATGGCGGCGTGATCGCCGGGTTCATGGAGCTGTCGGCGGCACTCTACTTGCTGATCTACAGCGAAAGCGCGAGCATCCCGAAGATCATCGATTTCTCCATCGATTACCTGCGTGCCGGCCTTTACCGCGATACCTACGCCCAGTGCCAGCTGTGGCGCCAGGGGCGGCGGGTGACCAACGTTGCCATTACCGCCTGGCAGGGCGATCGCGACACGCCGATCGCCACAGCGCGTGCGCATTTCAAGATTGAACCCGAAAAGCCCTTGAAATAGTCAGGGCTGCCCCCATCTGCTGGACATCCGCCATCAAAAACCGGCCCGCTGGCCGCCAGGCGCCACCAACCAACAGATTGGAGTTTTGAAGACCATGAGTGTGGAGACTCAAAAAGAAACCCTGGGCTTTCAGACCGAGGTGAAGCAACTGCTGCACCTCATGATCCATTCCCTGTATTCGAACAAGGAGATCTTCCTGCGCGAGCTGATCTCCAACGCCTCCGACGCCGCCGACAAGCTGCGCTTCGAGGCCCTGGCCAAGCCTGAGCTGCTCGAAGGCGACGCCGACCTGAAGATCCGCGTCAGCTTCGACAAGGCCGCCAATACCGTGACCCTCGAGGACAACGGCATTGGCATGAGCCGCGAAGACGTGATCGCGCACCTGGGTACCATCGCCAAGTCCGGCACTGCCGACTTCATGAAGAACCTCACCGGCGATCAGAAGAAGGACTCGCACCTGATCGGTCAGTTCGGCGTGGGCTTCTACTCCGCGTTCATCGTCGCCGACAAGGTCGACGTGTTCAGCCGTCGCGCCGGCCTGCCGGCCGCCGAGGGCGTGCACTGGTCGTCGAAAGGCGAGGGCGAGTTCGAAGTCGCCACCGTCGACAAGCCGCAGCGCGGCACCCGTATCGTCCTGCACCTGAAGAAGGGCGAGGATGAGTTCGCCGATGGCTGGCGTCTGCGCAACGTGGTCAAGAAGTATTCCGACCACATCGCCCTGCCGATCGAGCTGCCCAAGGAGCAGGCCGAAGCCGCCGAAGGCGAGGAAAAGCCGGCGCAGGAATGGGAAACCGTCAACCGCGCCAGTGCCCTGTGGACCCGTTCGCGCACCGAGGTGAAGGACGAGGAGTACCAGGAGTTCTACAAGCACATCGGCCATGACTTCGAGAACCCGCTGGCCTGGAGCCACAACAAGGTCGAAGGCAAGCTCGAGTACAACTCGCTGCTGTACGTGCCGGCCCGCGCGCCGTTCGACCTGTATCAGCGCGAAGCGCCACGCGGCCTGAAGCTGTACGTACAGCGCGTGTTCATCATGGACCAGGCAGAGTCATTCCTGCCGCTGTACCTGCGCTTCATCAAGGGCGTGGTCGATTCCAACGACCTGTCGCTGAACGTTTCCCGCGAGATCCTGCAGAAAGACCCGATCATCGACTCGATGAAGACCGCGCTGACCAAGCGCGTGCTGGACATGCTGGAGAAGCTGGCGAAGAACGAGCCCGAGCAGTACAAGGGCTTCTGGAAGAACTTCGGCCAGGTGTTGAAGGAAGGTCCGGCCGAAGACTTCGCCAACAAGGAGAAGATCGCCAGCCTGCTGCGCTTCGCCTCCACCCATGATGACAGCGGCGAGCAGAGCGTTGCCCTGGCCGACTACCTGGCCCGCGCCAAGGAAGGCCAGGACAAGATCTACTTCCTGACCGGCGAATCCTACGCCCAGGTCAAGAACAGCCCGCACCTGGAAGTCTTCCGCAAGAAAGGCATCGAAGTGCTGCTGCTGACCGACCGTATCGACGAGTGGCTGATGAGCTACCTCAACGAGTTCGATGGCAAGGCCTTCGTCGACGTCGCCCGCGGCGACCTGGACCTGGGCAAGCTGGATTCCGAAGAGGACAAGAAGGCCCAGGAAGAAGTCGCCAAGGACAAGGAAGGCCTGGTCGAGCGCCTCAAGGGCGCGCTGGGTGACAGCGTGGCCGAGGTGCGTGTCTCGCACCGCCTGACCGACTCGCCGGCGATCCTCGCCATCGGCGAACAGGACCTGGGCCTGCAGATGCGCCAGATCCTCGAGGCCAGCGGGCAGAAAGTGCCAGAGTCCAAGCCGATCTTCGAGTTCAACCCGAGCCACCCGCTGATCGAGAAGCTCGATGGCGAGCAGAGCGAAGACCGCTTCGCCGAGCTTTCGCACATCCTGTTCGACCAGGCGGCCCTGGCGGCCGGTGACAGCTTGAAGGATCCGGCGGCCTACGTACGCCGTCTCAACAAGCTGCTGGTCGAGCTGTCGGCTTGACCTGAGGCAAGAAAAGCCCGCTTCGGCGGGCTTTTTCATGTCTGCCGTTCCCACGAATACATCTATCCTGTCCTGACCCGTGAACGCCCAAGGAGAGCTGAATGAGCAAGGTCATCGTCGAGTCGTTGGTCTATCACCTGTCAGGCAAGGCTTACGAAAGCCGCCTGGTCTACGCCCCGGGCGCGCTGCCGCAGCCGGGGCTGGTGATGGCGCCGAACTGGATGGGTATCGGCGAGGGCGCCGAACGTATCGCCAAGGAAGTGGCCGAGCAAGGCTATGTGGTGCTGATTGCCGACTTGTATGGCCAGTCGGTGCGGCCGTCCAATGCTGATGAAGCCGGTACGGCGATGATGCCGCTGAAGAACGACCGCGCCGAACTGCGCAAGCGCATGCACGAAGCGCTGGCGCAATTGCTGGGGCAGTCGAAGGCGCTGCTCGAGCCAGGCAAGGTCGCGACGTTCGGTTTCTGTTTCGGCGGCTGCTGTGCCCTGGAACTGGCCCGCACCGGTGCCGATCTGAAGGCCGCCGTTTCTTTCCACGGCACGCTGGATACGCCGAACCCCGAGGATGCCAGGCGCATCAAGGGCTCGGTGCTAGTGCTGCATGGCGCCTCGGATCCACTGGTGCCAAGGGAGCAGTTGCCAGCCTTCGAGGAAGAGATGAACGCTGCCAAGGTTGATTGGCAGTTGCTCAGCTATGGCGGGGCGGTGCACTCGTTCACCGATCCGAACGCCAATGTGCCGGGCAAGATGCAGTATGACCGGCGCACCTCGGAGCGGGCATTCCGCTCGATGCATAACTTGCTCAAGGAAGTGTTCGCAAGCTGAAGGCTCAGGGGCCGCTAAGCGGCCCCAATCAGCGCGGCAGTTCGATCCGCCCGCTTTCCCCAGGCACCACCGGCCAATCCCCAGCCGCCCAGCGCGCCCGGGCTTGTTCTATCAATGCCGGATCGCTGGCCACGAAGTTCCAGTTCATCCGCCGCGGCCCGTCCAGCGGCGCGCCGCCGAGCAGCACCAGCTGGCACGTTTGCTCGGCAAACAACACCACCTCTTCGCCCTCGGGCAGCACGACCAGGCTGCAAGGCTCGACTTCCTCGTCATCCAGCATCAACTCACCTTCGAGCAGATACAGCGCGCGCTGCGCGTGTTCCGTTGGCACGATCAGGGTGGTGGCCGCCTGCATGTGCACTTGGGCGTAAAGCGTGGGAGAGAGCACCGGTACCGGCGAGGCCAGGCAGAAGCCTGTGCCGGCGATCATGCGGATCCGCACGCCGAGGTTGTCACTGACCGGCAGGCTCTCGGCCGGGTGATGGCTGTAGCTTGCCGGGCCCTGCTCGTCGGACTCCGGCGAGGCCAGCCAGACCTGCAACCCATGCAGCCGCGAGCCGCGCTCGAACACCTCGGCCGGCGTGCGCTCGACATGCGCCACGCCAGCCCCAGCGGTCATCCAGCTGACATCTCCGGGCCGCACGCGCTGGTCCGAGCCGAGGCTGTCCTTGTGCTGGATTTCACCCTCGAACAGGTAGGTAAGGGTGGACAGGCCAATATGCGGGTGCTGGCGAATGTCCATGCCATGACCCGGCGCGTAGTCGGTTTCCAGCATATGGTCGAAGAACACGAAAGGGCCTACGCTGCGGCACTGCGCCGAGGGCAGCGGGCGCAGGATCGGCTGGCCCTCGACCGATTCGGCGCGTGGGCGGATGACCAGGGGGCTGCTCATGGCGAAACTCCGGGCGGGCAGGGGACGCCTGCAAGCATAGCGGTTCGCGGCGCGCGGCTGAACCGTCTGTGCGGGTGCCATGTCTACTCTTGCGGTATCGACAAAGGAGCCTGAGATGATCGCCCGCACATTGGCCTGCCTGCTGTTGAGCGCGGGCTTGTTCGACAGCGTGCAAGCCCGCGACTACCGCTACAGCGATGCGCACTTGCACTACGTGGATTTCTTCCAGGAAACCGAAGGCATGCCGGCCTTGCTCAAGGCCATGGACGAGGCTGGTGTGGAGCAGTCGATGATCTCCGGTATCCCGGTGGCGAAGAAATGGCACGAGGACGAACCCAAGCGCCCGCGCTACTACGCCGGCGACGATGCCGATGCCTACTGGTACAGCGCCACCGACCTGTACGTCGCCGCCGCGCTGGAAAAGCTGCCCGTCGAACAGCGCAGGCGCTTCCACCCGTTCCTCACCGGCTTCAACCCGGTGGACAAGAATGCCGTCAGCCATATCGAGCGCATGCTCGAACTCTATCCGGGGCTGTGGCAGGGCATCGGCGRGGTGTTCACCCGCCATGACGACCTCACCGCGCTGACCAGCGGCGACACGCCGCGGGCCAACAACGAAGCCATGACCCGCATCTACCACCTGGCTGCCGAGCGCGACCTGCCGGTGTTGTTGCATTCGAACATCACCTCCAAGCGCGAGCGTAACCCGCTGTACCTGGCGGAAATCGAAGAGCCGTTGCGTAACCACCCGCATACCCGTTTCATCTGGGCCCATGCCGGCAGCAGCATGGAGATTCACCGGCACCAGGAACGCATGGATTTTCTCCTGCCGGTGCTTGCGCGCCTGCTTGAGGACTACCCGAACCTTTACGTGGACCTGTCCTGGAGCGTGCTCGAGCCCTACCTGCTGGATGAGCAGGGCGTGCCACGCAAGGCCTGGGTCGAGCTGGTCGTGCGCTTTCCCGAGCGCTTCATGCTCGGGTCCGATGTGGTGGGGCGCTTCGGCAGCCTCGGCGAGCAGATGCACGCTTTCAATCCATTCCTCGATGCCTTGCCCGAAGCGGTGGCAGAGCGCGTGAGCCGGAGGAATTTTGTCGAACTGCTGCCAAAAAGCGCGAAATAGCGAGTTTCATGCACGGATAGCGTTTTGATATCGCCTTTTCGTCTTACGCAATTTCCAGATGGCCCGATACCTTTTTTAAGCAACGGAATATCACGCTTGGGAGGGATCCTGGAAATGAGCCTGAGACGCTTGAACATCGCGCCGCGCGCCGGCCTTGGCTTTGGCATCATGGCGCTGCTGGTGGTGGCGCTGGGCGGCTTCGCGCTGCAGCAGATGACCAACATGCGCCAGCAGTCCGAGCAGGTCGACAACAAC
Source organism: Pseudomonas sp. CAM1A (assembly GCF_047501685.1). Lineage (NCBI taxonomy): Bacteria > Pseudomonadati > Pseudomonadota > Gammaproteobacteria > Pseudomonadales > Pseudomonadaceae > Pseudomonas > Pseudomonas sp. CAM1A. The sequence goes on from NZ_JBFNXP010000012.1 coordinate 25,613, forward strand.
TGGCTGCCGAGCGTGATCTCGGTCGGCCGCATGACCCAGGACATGCTGCGCATCCGCGCCCTGACGCTGCGCCTGCTGGTCAACACCGACCCGACCGCGCAGCAGCAGAACCGTGCCCGCATCGACGAGGTCAAGGGTGGCCTGAGCAAGGCTCAGAGCCACTACGATGCCTTGATCGTGCTTCCTGAGGAGCGGACGTTGTTCGACCGCTACCAGGGCCTCGAGCGTCAATACATGACCTTGCAGGGGCAAGTGGTGCAACTGGCCACCGACGGGCATGTCCAGGCAGCGGCGGCGCTGGTAAACGGCGAGATGAACCAGTTGGCCGACCAGATGACGGCGACCCTCAACGAGCTGATCGAGCTGAACAACCATCAGGCCAACTCAGCCACCGACCTGGCCGAGGCCGTATACAACGGCGCGAAGGTATGGGTCGGCGTGCTGCTGGTGATCGCCCTGAGCCTCACCGTGGTGCTCGCCCTGGCCTTGACCCGTAGCATCGTGCGGCCGCTCGGCCAGTCGCTGAAGGTTGCCGAGACGGTCGCCACCGGCGACCTGACCCCGCAGATCACCGTGCAAGGTGATGACGAACCGGCGCGCCTGCTGGCGGCCCTCAAGAGCATGCAGCTGAGCCTGCGCGAGACCATCGGGCGAATTTCCGACTCGGCCAGCCAGCTGGCTTCGGCCTCCGAGGAGCTGAGCGCGGTCACCGAGGACGCCACCCGTGGGCTGCAGCAGCAGAGCATGGAAATCGAGCAGGCCGCCACGGCGGTCAATCAGATGACGGCGGCGGTGGAGGAGGTGGCGAGCAACGCGGTGGCCACCTCCGAGGCTTCCCGCGAGTCCGACCAGATCGCCCGGCGTGGGCGCGAACAGGTGCGGGCGACGGTTACCGCCATCGAGGCGTTGGCCACTGGTGTGGCAGGCAATGCCGAGGAGGTCGGGCAACTGGCCCAGCAGGTGCACGACATCAGCAAGGTGCTGGATGTGATCGGCTCGATCGCCGAGCAGACCAACCTGCTGGCGCTCAACGCGGCCATCGAGGCGGCGCGGGCCGGCGAGGCCGGGCGCGGGTTCGCCGTGGTCGCCGACGAGGTGCGGGCGTTGGCCCATCGTACGCAGAGCTCGACCCAGGAGATCGAACAGATGATCGTCGCCATCCGCAGCGGTGCCGAGCGGGCCGTGCAGGGCATGCAGCATAGCGACGCCCAGGCTCGCTCGACCCTCGACGGCGCCCATGCCGCGGGTCAGGCGCTGGAGGCGATCGCCGCGGCCATCGGCCAGATCAACGAGCGCAACCTGGTGATCGCCAGTGCCTCGGAGCAGCAGGCTCAGGTGGCGCGGGAGGTGGACCGTAACCTGACCACCATCCGCGACCTGGCGCATCAGTCGTCGGCGGGGGCCGAGCAGACGTCTGCAGCGAGCCAGGCGCTGTCGCGGCTGGCGGTGGACCTCAACACTCTGGTGCAGCGCTTCTCGGTGTAACGACCCTCGCGGGGCAAGCCCGCTCCCACGCCACCGGCTCAAGGCCACGTGGATGCGTGGGAGCGGGCTTGCCCCGCGATGAAGGCCGACAGGGCACAAACAAAAACGCCCGGACCAAGGTCCGGGCGTTCTCGTTCAGCGTGTCAGCCGATCACTTGCCTTCCCAGCGCTTGAGCACCAGGGTGGCGTTGGTGCCGCCGAAGCCGAAGCTGTTGCTCATCACGGTGGTGAGCTTGGCGTCTTCGGTCTTGCGCACGATCGGCAGGTCCGCGACTTCCGGGTCCAGCTCGTCGATGTTGGCGGAGCCGGCGATGAAGTTGTTTTCCATCATCAGCAGGCAGTAGATCGCCTCGTGCACGCCTGCGGCGCCCAGCGAGTGACCCGACAGGCTCTTGGTCGAGCTGATTTTCGGTGCCTTGTCGCCGAACACTTCACGCACGCCCTTCATCTCGGCGACGTCGCCGACCGGGGTGGAGGTGCCGTGGGTGTTCAGGTAGTCGATCGGGGTGTCGACAGTGGACAGCGCCTGCTGCATGCAGCGGATCGCGCCTTCGCCGCTCGGGGCGACCATGTCGTAGCCATCGGAGGTCGCGCCGTAGCCGACGATCTCGGCGTAGATCTTGGCGCCACGGGCCAGGGCGTGCTCAAGCTCCTCGACCACGACCATGCCGCCGCCGCCGGCGATGACGAAGCCGTCACGGTCGGCATCGTAGGCGCGCGAGGCCAGCTCGGGGGTTTCGTTGCGCTTGGTCGACAGGGCGCCCATGGCATCGAACAGGAACGACTGGCTCCAGTGCTCTTCTTCACCGCCGCCGGCGAAGACGATGTCCTGCTTGCCCCACTGGATCTGCTCCATGGCGGTGCCGATGCAGTGTGCGGAGGTGGCGCAGGCCGACGAGATCGAGTAGTTGATGCCCTTGATCTTGAACGGGGTGGCCAGGCACGCCGACACGGTGCTGCCCATGGTACGGGTGACGCGGTACGGGCCGACGCGCTTGACGCCTTTCTCGCGAAGGGTGTCCAGGGCTTCCATCTGGTTCAGGGTGGAAGCGCCGCCGGAGCCGGCCACCAGGCCGGTGCGCGGGCTGGAGATCTGCTCTTCGCTCAGGCCGGAGTCCTTGATCGCGTCCTGCATCGCCAGGTAGGCGTAGGCCGCGGCATGGCCGACGAAGCGGTAGACCTTGCGGTCGATCAGCTCTTCGAGGTTCAGGTCGATGGAACCGGAAACCTGGCTACGCAGCCCCATTTCCTTGTATTCCGGGTTGTAACGGATACCCGGACGGCTGTTGCGCAGGTTTTCGGTGACGGTCTCTTTGTCATTGCCCAGGCACGAAACGATGCCCAGACCAGTGATAACGACGCGGCGCATGCGAATAACCCTTAGAAATTGTCAGTGGAGGTGAACACGCCGACCCGCAGGCCTTCGGCGGTGTAGATCTCGCGTCCGTCGACGCTGACCGAGCCATCGGCGATGGCCATGTTCAGCTTGCCCTTGAGGACGCGCTTGATGTGAATGTTGTAGGTGACTTTCTTGGCGGTGGGTAGTACCTGGCCGAAGAATTTCACTTCGCCCGAACCCAGCGCACGGCCACGGCCCGGCAGGCCCTGCCAGCCGAGGAAGAAACCGACCAGCTGCCACATGGCGTCGAGGCCCAGGCAGCCCGGCATCACCGGGTCGCCTTCGAAGTGGCAGGCGAAGAACCACAGGTCTGGATTGATATCCAGCTCGGCGACCAATTCACCTTTGCCGAACTTGCCGCCTTCCTCGCTGATGTGGGTGATGCGATCGACCATCAGCATGTTCGGGGCGGGCAGTTGCGCATTACCGGGGCCGAACAGCTCACCGCGACTGCAGCGCAGCAGGTCTTCCCGAGTAAAGGCGTTTTGTTTGGTCATGCGAGCTCCTCAATAACCCCCTGTGGCAGGGGACGAATCTTCCCGGCCGGCCCGAAGCGCTTTGCATCCGAGGCGGCAGCCTACAGGTAGACTATTGCGTTGTGGTGAAAGTCACAGCGCACCTGGCAAAAGAAGTACAGGTGTGCACTGAAATGTTATTTTCCGGCCCTGAGGCGGTCCTGTCCAGTCCTTAAGACTGCCGCACTTTAGCATTTATCGCCAGTCGCAACTGCCTGACCGGGCAACCAGCGGCGCAGGATGCGCTGCAGGTCGGTACGTTTGAACGGCTTGCTCAGGTAATCGTTCATCCCGGCGGCCAGGCAGCGTTCGCGGTCGCCCTGCAACGCGCTGGCGGTCAGGGCGATGATCGGCAACCCTTCGGTCTGCGGCAGCAGGCGGATGCGGCGGGTCGCCTCGTATCCGTCTACCTGGGGCAGACGACAATCCATCAGCACCGCGGCGAACCGTTGCTGGCCGACCAGTTCGATCGCCTGGGCGCCATCCATGGCCAGGCTGACCTCGAAGCCCAGGCTACGCAACATGGCCTCGATGACGCTCTGGTTGACCGGGTTGTCCTCCACCAACAGGATCCGCCCGCCGCCTTCCGTCGCCGCCGCCTGGTCCTGGGTTGCGACACCGGGCAGGGCGCTGGGTGTGCTGGCCAGTGCCAGCGGCATTTCCAGGGTGAAGGTCGAACCCAGCCCTTCACGACTCTCGCCGCGCAACTGGCCGCCCATGCGCTCGGCCAGGGTGCGGGCGATCGACAGGCCCAGGCCGGTGCCGCCGTAGCGGCGCGAGATGGTGTTGTCGGCCTGCTGGAAGGCCACGAACATCATTTCCAGACGGTTGCTGTCGATGCCGATGCCGGTGTCGCGCACGGTGCAGGTCAGCCAGATCAGTTGGCGGTCAAGCACTTGCCAGCGCGCCTCGATTGCCACTTCGCCGCGCTCGGTGAATTTCAGCGCGTTGCCCACCAGGTTGAGCAGGACCTGGCGGATCCGCGTCGGGTCGCCTACCACCTGCAGTTGGTGCATGCCGGGGGGCAGTTGCAGGAGCAGGTCGAGGTTGCGTTGCTGAGCGGTGTGCTGGAACGACTGCACGCTGCTGGTGATCAGGTCGCCGAGGTTGAAATCGATGTGCTCCAGCTCGAGGGCGGTGCGCTCGATCCGCGAGAAATCGAGGATATCGTTGATCACCTTGAGCAGGTGCCCGGTGGATTCGCTGGCCACCGCGGTGTATTCGGCCTGCTCGCCGGTCAGTTCGGTGGTTTCGAGCAACTGCAGCATGCCCAGCACGCCATTCATGGGCGTGCGCAATTCGTGGCTCATCATGGCCAGGAAGTCGGATTTTGCGCGGTTGGCCTGCTCGGCCTCTTCGCGGGCCTGGATCAGTTGGCCCATGGCCTGTTGTTGTTCATGGGCGGCCTGGTCCAGGGCGCTGGCCAGGTTGTTGATGTGCCGGGCCAGGTGGCCCAGTTCGCTGTCGTCGACCACTGGCAGGGGCGCGTTGAAGTCGCCCTGCTGGATGGCGCGGACCGCGTGCCCCATCTCGCTGATCGGCCTGGACAGGCTGGTGGCCAGGCGGCGGGCCAGCAGGAAGGTGAACAGCAGGGCGAACAGCGCGAGGATCGCGGCCTTGATCACGATCTCCTGCTGGCGCTGGCTGAAGGCGTCGTCGGACATGCCGACGATCACCCGGCCCAGATAATCGTCGCCGATGTTCGGCGCGGGCGCCTTGCCTTGCAGGAAGTCGTTGTCCAGGCGGATCTGCTGCAGGCGGATCGGCGCCTGGAACACTTCGACGCGCTGGGCGCGACTGAGGCTTTCATCGGGCTGCTCGACGTACACCAGGATATGGTTGCGGCTGTCCTGCACCTCGAGGAAACGCACGTGGGGGATGCTCAGGGTGGCGCGCATCAGGCTTTCGAGCACTTCATTGTTGCCCGAGATCACGCCGTACTCTGAGGCCGGCGCCAGCTGGTTGGCGATCAGTTGGCCTGTGTGGTTGAGTTCCTGGCGCAAGTCCTGGATGCGCACGAAGGTGAAGAAACTGATCAGCAGCAGGGTCAACAACAGGGCGGGGCCCAGGCTGATGATCTGGGTGCGGGTGTGGATATCCCAGCTCAGGCGCTTGCTCATGGGGTGGGGGCTCCTTCGGCAAGGGCCAGGGCGGCGGCGTCCGGGTCGATCGCTTCCAGGCCCAGGGCGCGGGCCACCTGCTGGTTGCCGCTGACCCCGAAGTGCGGGGGGTAGAGGCTGCGTGGCCAGCGGGCCGGCGGCAGGTCGAGCAACTGGCCGAGCACCGCCAGCCAGTCGTCCTGGTCGCTGTAAGTGCTGGCCAGGGCGCCGGCGCGGACGAAGCCGACGTTCGGGCCGATCAGCGCCATCTGCCGGCCATAGCTGCTGAGCAGCACGTTCTTGGCCGACTTGGAGTTGTACAGGTCGGGATCGTCCAGGCCAAGCAGCACGTCGCTGTTGCCCAGCAGGTCTTGTAGGGGGCGGCTGTCGCGCAGGTCGGGCCAGTCCTGGGCGACGATCTCCAGGCCCAGTGAACTGGCGGCCTGGCGCAGCTCGTCGAGCAGGAAACGGCTGTGCTCGCCGTAGAGCACGCCGATGCGCCGCGCCTGCGGCAACAGGTAACGAGTCAGGCGCAGTTGCCGGGCCAGCGGTGGGTCGCTCCACAGCAGGGTGAGATAGGCGGGGCGCGACACGCCCAGGCGTTGCTCGGCCTGGACCCGGCTGATGCGCAGCGCCAGTGCCGCTGGCCCGGCTGCCTCCGTCAGGCGCCATTCCAGGGCCGGGATGTCGAGCAGCACCAGGCGGGTGTCGGCCTTGAGCTTGCCCGGGCCAGGCAGCTGTTCGATGGTCTGGAACCGCACCTGGTCGTGGGGCCTGCGCTTTTCCAGGGCCGCGACGAAGCTGCGGATGCCGGGCTGGTCTTCGCCGCCGACCAGCAGGATCTCGCTGGCCGACAGCGATCCCAAGGGCCACAGGCACAACAGCAGCAGGCGCAGCAGGCGCACCATCAGAACTCCAGCTCCGCGCTGACGCTGAGGCGGTGGCGGCTGTCATAGCGGTTCTGCTCGAGGGTGACCGGTTCGTCATCCAGGCGCTGCTGCCACAGCGCGGCCAGTTCCAGGTTGCTGCCGTGGATCTTGAAGCGTTTGGCCACGCGCAGGTCGAGCCGCTCGTAGCGGTACTGGTTGAGGGCATCGTCGCCGTAATAGAAGAGGGCGCTGGACCAGCCCTGGCCCCAGTCGCGCAGCCAGCCGGCCGAGCCGCTGTTGCGGGCACTCAGGCGGCGATCGGCCGGGTTGCTGGCCCAGGCGTCGACATAGGCATAGGTCAGGCGCAGGCGGTCGCGCTGGGTGGCGCGCCAGTCGAACTGCGCCTCGCTGCCGCTGAAACGGGCCTTGTTGGCGTTGCTGGCGATGAACTGGTTGTTCTTCAACGGCTCGCTGATCATGCCGGTGATCTCGTCGTAGAACAGTTTCACGTCGACGTTCAGGTCGATGTCGCTGAAGGCACCGTTGTAGCCGAGTTCTCGCGAACGCATGCGTTCCTGGTCGAGGTTGCCGGGGCCGCGGGTCTTGACGAAATACTCGCCGTTCTGCAGCCCGTACAGGTTGGGCGAGAGGTTCTTGACCGTGTAGCTCCAGTTGACGTTGTTCTCGAACATGTCCGGCGAGCGAATGGCCTCGGAATACACCGCGCGCAGGCCATGGCGAGGGGTGATCAGGTAGTTCACCGCCACGCGCGGGGTCAGCGAGTTGCCCGACAGCTGCGAGTGTTCGTACATGGCACCGCCCTGGAGGATCCAGTGCTCGTCGGCGCGCCATTCGAGCTGGCCGAACAGGCGCCAGGTCTGGTCGTCGATGCTGCCGTTGAAGTAGGTCTGCGAATCGGCGCGGTCGTAGCGGTAGTTCATGCCGCTGACCAGGCGCAGGCTGTCGGTGAGGCTCAGGGTGTCCTGGATTTCCAGGTCATAGCGGGTTTCGCGGGTACTCTGGTCGACGTTGCCGCAGATCGTGTTGCTGCCACCGCTGGCCCACTGGTTCTGCACCTGGCCCATCAGCGAGCCGAGCACCGGGTCGCTGGTGCTGGGCAGGTTGCCGGTGTACAGGTTGCGCGCGACCTTCTCGGCGAAGTTCGGGTCGAGCTGCCACAGGCGTGTCAGCTCGGGGCTGAAGGCAATTGCCGCATCGCAGGCGCGCCATACCTGCTGGCGGTCGAAGTGCTGCGCCGAACCCTGCACGTACAGGCTGTGCTCGGGGTTGAGGTCGAGGTTCCAGCGCACGGAGCCGGCGTAGTCCTTGGCGTTGACGTCGGCGTTGTCGCCGGCCCGGTAGTTGCCGAACACCGGCTGGTAGGTATAGGGCCGCTGGTTGCTGCCTTCCTTGGCCGCCAGTTGCCATTCCAGCGTCTGGTTGGGCGCCAGGGTGTGGCTGGCACTGATGTTGACGCGGTTGAGACGGCGGCTGTCGCGGTAGTCGCGGCCGAACTGGTCCTGGTCGAAGCCGTCGTCCTGCTGGCCGGAGAGCGACAGGCGCAGGTCGCCGCTGTCCCAGCCGAAGCCTTGGCTTGCATAGTAATCGTTGATGCCATCCTGGCCGCGGGTCAGCTTGACCCGCGTGCCATGGCTGTCGGCCGGGTTGCGGGTGAGGATATTGACCACCGCCATCAGCGCGTTGGCGCCATAGCTGACGGTGTTCGGGCCGCGGAACACCTCGATGCGCTCGATATCCTCGATGGCCACCGGGATATCGCTCCAATCTACCGTGGCCAGGCCCGCGCGGTACACCGAACGACCATCGATCAGCACCTGCATGCGCCGGGCGTCGCTGACGTTGCTGCCGTGGTAGTTGACTGTCGGCTGGTTGCCGGCGCCGTAACCGATCATCATGCCTGGCACCAGGCGCAGCAGCTCGGGGATGTCGCGGGCACCGCTGGCACGGATCAGCTCGTCGTCGAGCACGGTCATGCTGCCCGGCACCGCCGCCGGGGATTGTTTCAGGCGCGTGGCGGTCAGAACCTGCGGCAGGTCCTGGTTGTCGATGAACAGGTCATCGGCCACGGCCGGGCCGCCGAGCAGGGCAGTCAGCAACAGCAGGCGGGGGTACGGGGGCGTGCCAGGGAACACGAAACGGCCTTGTTTCAGAAATGAATCAGGCATGTTAACCGACCCTACGGCTTTTGCCAGTGATCGGCGGATGGCCCATTGCCGCAGTGCGGGCTTTCCCTACCTTTAAGGTTTGTGTGTGCAGAGGGCTGTCCCCGCCATGCATGTGCACTGGTTCTGTCGCAACGGCACCGTATAATGCCTCGGTCGCCACTTACTTTATTGGTTAACGGATTGGATATGACTGAACAGCAACCTGTTGCAGTTCTTGGAGGCGGCAGCTTCGGCACCGCCGTGGCGAACCTCTTGGCACAGAATGGCCATTCGGTACGGCAGTGGATGCGCGACCCGGTGCAGGCCGAGGCAATGCGCGTCGACCGCGAGAATCCGCGCTACCTCAAGGGCATCCGCCTGCATGACGGCGTCGAGCCGGTCAACGACCTGCTCGCCACTCTGCAGGGCAGCGAGTTGATCTTTGTCGCCTTGCCCTCCAGCGCCTTGCGCAGCGTGCTGGCGCCCCACGCCGAGCTGCTGCGTGGCAAGGGCCTGGTCAGCCTGACCAAGGGCATCGAGGCGCACACCTTCAAGCTGATGAGCCAGATCCTCGAAGAGATCGCGCCCCAGGCACGCATCGGCGTGCTGTCAGGCCCCAACCTGGCCCGCGAGATTGCCGAGCATGCGTTGACCGCCACCGTGGTCGCCAGCGAGGACGAAGCGCTGTGCCAGCAGGTGCAGGCCGTGCTGCATGGCCGCACGTTCCGTGTCTACGCCAGCAGTGATCGCTTCGGCGTCGAGCTGGGCGGCGCGTTGAAGAACGTCTACGCCATCATCGCCGGCATGGCCGTGGCCCTGGGGATGGGCGAGAACACCAAGAGCATGCTGATCACCCGGGCCCTGGCCGAGATGACCCGCTTCGCCGTGAGCCAGGGCGCCAACCCCATGACCTTCCTCGGGCTCGCCGGGGTCGGCGACCTGATCGTCACCTGCTCCTCGCCCAAGAGCCGCAACTACCAGGTCGGCCATGCGCTGGGCCAGGGCCTGAGCCTGGAACAGGCGGTCAGCCGCCTGGGCGAGGTGGCCGAAGGCGTCAACACGCTCAAGGTGCTCAAGGCCAAGGCCCAGGAAGTGGGCGTGTACATGCCGCTGGTGGCGGGTCTGCATGCCATCCTGTTCGAAGGCCGCACGTTGAACCAGGTGATCGAGCACCTGATGCGCGCCGAGGCGAAGACCGATGTCGATTTCATTTCCACCAGCGGTTTCAACTGAAGGAGCAACGTATGAACGATACCCCCGAGCGCGCCCAGCGCGAGTCGATCATCCTGCGCGTGCTGTGGATGCTGGTGCTCCTGGTGGCCTGGCAACTGGCCGAGCTGCTGCTTGGCGGCCTGGTGCTGGTGCAGCTGATCTACCGTCTGATCTACGGCGCGCCCAGCGCCAGCCTGATGAACTTCGGTGACAGCCTGAGCCAGTACCTGGCACAGATCGGCCGTTTCGGCACCTTCCACAGCGACCAGAAACCCTGGCCGTTCGCCGACTGGCCGACCCCGCGCACCCCGGAAGGCGAAGCGCCCCACGCCGTCGCCCCGGCGCCACACCCGGTGCGTGACGAGGAGCCCAAGCTGTGAAGCTCTGGGTGCTGCGCCACGGTGAGGCCGAGCCACGGGCCAACAGCGACGCCGAGCGGCGCCTGACCACCCACGGTCGCGAGCAGGTGCTGCGTAGCGCCGCGCACCTGTTGGGCCAGCCGTTGCAGGCAATCATCGCCAGCCCCTACGTGCGTGCCCAGCAGACCGCCGCGCTGGTGCACGGCGCCCTCGGTTTTTCCGAGCCGGTGCGTACCGTGCCCTGGCTGACGCCAGAGAGCGATGTGCAGCAGGTGATCGGCGAGATCGAGCGCCTGGGGCTCGAGCATGTCCTGCTGGTCAGCCACCAACCCCTGGTGGGCAACCTGGTTGGTCAGCTTGAGCACGGCCATGCCCAGCAGCCAGCACCGTTGAGCACGGCCAGTCTGGCTGAGCTGGAGGGCGACTGGCCGCTGGCAGGCCTGATGACCCTGCGCAGCCTCAACCACCCTGGCTGACCCCTGGCAACTGGCATTTATGCCAGTTGCCGTTCGGGTCGTCTGGGCCTTAGCGTGGCGGCGTGCATGATCACAACGCAGCGCAAGGAAGCATGGATGAGCAGGCAACGCATGGAGCTGGTGCGCTCCGTCAATCCCCAGAGCGTGATCGACAAGCTGGACAGCCCCGCTGCGCTGGACTTCGCCGAGTACTGTCTGTTGCGCGACTGTGCCGACGCCAAGCTCGACCAGCTGCTGCGCCGCTTCGAAGGCCAGTACGAGCTCGAGCAACTGCGCCAGTCCGGCATCCGCATGGCGCACCTGCTGCAATCCAGTTGCCTGGCGCTGCGCCGGCTGGCGGATACTCAGCAGGACCGCCAGCTGGCCCGCGAAGCCCTTGAGTGGCAACTGGCCTACATGCGTGCCTGCTTGCACCGTTCAATGGCCAGTTTCGACCCGCGATGACCTGATCGTCACTGGCGATGACCGTTCAGGACGTTGCCGCCAGCCGGTCGCTTGCCGACAATGAGCCATCCATCCCCGTGCAGAGCAGGCGGCCATGTCGCAGCAGATCTTCTTCGCCCACGCCAATGGCTTCCCTTCGGCCACCTACGGCAAGCTGTTCGCCGCGCTGGCGCCGGACTACCAGGTGCATCACCTGGAACAGCACGCCCACGATCCGCGCTTTCCGGTCAACGACAACTGGCAGAACCTGGTGGACGAGCTGCTTCATCACCTCGAGCAGCAGGATGCGCCGGTCTGGGGCGTCGGCCACTCCCTCGGCGGCGTGCTGCACCTGCATGCCGCGCTGCGCCGGCCAGAGTTCTACCGCGGGGTGGTGATGCTCGATTCGCCGGTGCTGACCCGCGCCGACGAATGGCTGATCCAGGCCGCCAAGCGCCTGGGTTTCATCGACCGCATCACCCCGGCCGGGCGTACCCTGGGTCGGCGCGAGGCATTCCCCGACCGCGACAGTGCCCGAAACTACTTTGCCGGCAAGACTCTGTTCCGCCACTTCGACCCGGAGTGCCTGGAGGCCTACCTGGAGCATGGCCTGGCGCAGGACGAGGACGGTCTGCGCCTGCGCTTCGACCCGGCCACCGAAATCAGCATCTACCGCAGCATTCCCCATGTCAGCCCAGCCAGGCCACGTCAGTTGCAGGTGCCGCTGGCGATGGTGCGCGGCGCCCAGAGCCGGGTGATTCGCAAGCACCATGCCCTGGCCGTGCGCGCCATGGCCAAGGGCGAGTATCACAGCCTGCCGGGCGGGCACATGTTCCCGCTGGAGCGGCCCACCGACACCGCCAGCCTGATCAAGGGTCTGTTCGACCGCTGGAGCCAGGCATGAGCGCCCAGGTCAAGGAGATCCGCCTGACGCTGGGCCATATCGAACTGGCCGCGCACCTGTTCGGCCCGGCCGACGGCCTGCCGGTGATCGCCCTGCATGGCTGGCTGGACAACGCCAACAGCTTCGCCCGCCTGGCCCCGCAACTGAAGGGGCTGCGCATCGTCGCCCTGGACCTGGCCGGGCATGGCTACTCCGAGCATCGCCCGGTCGGTGCCGGCTATGCCCTGGCCGACTACGCCCACGACGTGTTGCGGGTTGCCGAGCAACTGGGCTGGGAGCGTTTCGGCCTGCTCGGTCATTCGCTCGGCGCGATCATCTCGGTGCAGCTGGCCGGGGCCTTGCCCGAGCGGGTCAGTCACCTGGCGCTGATCGACGGGGTGATTCCGCCGACGCTCAGCGAACAGGACGCTGCCGAGCGCCTGGGGCTGGCCTTGCAGGCGCAGCTGCGCCTGGAGGGCAAGCGCAAATCGGTGTACCCGACCCTGGATGAGGGCGTCGAGGCGCGCATGAAGGGCATGGTCGCGGTCAGCCGCGAAGCCGCTGAGCTGCTGGCCCAGCGCGGCCTGATGCCGGTGCCCGGCGGCTACAGCTGGCGCAGCGACAGCCGCCTCACCTTGCCTTCGCCAACCCGGCTGAACCAGGACCAGGCGATGGCCTTCGTCAAGCGCATCGCCTGCCCGGCCTGCCTGGTGGTTGCCGCCGATGGCATGCTGGCGCGCCACACGGAACTGCTGGAGCAGCTACCCTTCGAGCAGGTGACCTTGCCGGGCGGGCACCATCTGCATCTGAATGACGCCGAGGGCGCGGCCCTTGTCGCAGACTGTTTCAATCGCTTCTTTGGCATTCCTTGACTTGCACCGGACAAGTGTCGAGGCTTGGCGGGTTGAAAGGGAGACAACCATGTACATGCCAGACATCCACGCACCTTGCCCCGCCACCTGCGAGGGTGGTCGATGAGCGCACCTGTTTTCGTTCGCGGCGCCATCGCCGCCTGCCTCGCCATCGCCAGCCCGCTGCTCTGGGCTGGCAGCCTACCGGTACCCGCAGACGCCAAGGTGGTCGACCAACGCCCGGCAGTGGAGCAGGAGCGGGTCTACCCCATGGGCCCGCTGCGCAAGATCAGCGGCCGGCTAAGGGTTGAAGACAAGGTCGAGAGCCGTGGCCAGGTCAGTTCCGTGACCTACGAACTGCCGGTCGAGCGCAGCGCCCGCGAAGCCTTCACCAGCGCCCGCGAGGCATTGCAGCAGGACGGCGGCTACCCGTTGTTCTGGTGCCAGGGGCGCGACTGCGGCGAGGCCAGCCTGTGGTCCAACGACGTGTTCGCCAATGCCCGGCTCAATGGCGGCGACGAGCAGCAGGCATTCATCCTGCTGCGCCGCTCCGCCGAAGAAGGCGACACCCTGGTGGCGCTGTACAGCGTGACCCGCGGCAACCGCCGCGCCTACCTGCATGTCGAGGAGTTCGTTGCCGGCAGTCCATTGGGCGAGCTGTTGCCCACCGCTGCCACGGTGCTGCGCGAACTGCGCGACACCGGCAAGCTCGACTACCCTGATCTGGCCGAGCCCCAGGCCACCTGGGCAGCGTTGCTGGCGCGCAGCCTGAACCTCGACAGCACCCTGCGCGCCAGCCTCAGTGGCAAGGGCGCCGAAGCCTGGCGTGAGCAACTGGTCAAGGCCGGCGTGCGCAGCGCCCGGCTCGAGGTGGGCGACGCCCCGACCGAAGGCCTGCACCTGGAACTGATCCGTTGAGTGAGCGCCACCATGGCCAACAATGACCGCCTGTTGATCCAGATCCTGCTGCTGACCCTGCTGGGTGCCGCGCTGTGGGTGATGGCACCGTTCATCTCGGCGCTGCTGTGGGGCGCCATCCTGGCCTTTGCCAGCTGGCCTTTGATGCGCCTGTTGACCCGGGTGCTGGGCGGCCGCGAAACCCTCGCCGCGAGCCTGCTGACCACGGTGTGGATCCTGCTGGTGGCCTTGCCGCTGGTGTGGCTGGGGTTCAACCTGGCCGACCATGTGCGTGATGCCACCGCGTTCATTCGTGATGTGCAGGTCGATGGCTTGCCGGACGCGCCCGCCTGGGTGGCCGGTATTCCATTCGTGGGCGAGCGCCTGGTTGGCTGGTGGGAGTCCTTCGACCAGCAGGGCGCGGCCTTGCTGGCCTCGGCCAAGCCCTACCTCGGTCAGGTCGGCAACTGGCTGCTGGCCCGCAGCGCGCAGATCGGCGGGGGAGTGCTGGAGCTGACCCTGAGCCTGGTGTTCGTGTTTTTCTTCTACCGCGACGGGCCACGCCTGGCGGCCTTCGTGCACCGCCTGCTGCAACGGCTGGTGGGCGAACGCGCCGAGTACTACGTCGACCTGGTCGCTGGCACCGTGCAGCGGGTGGTCAACGGCGTGATCGGCACCGCTGCCGCCCAGGCCCTGCTGGCGCTGATCGGTTTCCTGATCGCCGGCGTGCCGGGGGCCATCGTGCTGGGCCTGGTGACCTTCATGCTCAGCCTGATCCCCATGGGCCCGCCGCTGGCCTGGATACCGGCCACCGCCTGGTTGGTCTGGAAGGGCGACTACGGCATGGCGGTATTCCTGGGCGTCTGGGGCACCTTCATCATCAGCGGCGTGGACAACGTGCTCAAGCCGTACCTGATCAGTCGCGGCGGTAACCTGCCGCTGGTCATCGTGCTGCTCGGCGTGTTCGGCGGCCTGATCGCGTTTGGCTTCATCGGGCTGTTCATCGGGCCGACCTTGCTGGCGGTGGGGTACAGCCTGCTGCTGGACTGGAGCCGCAATACCGCGCAGCACACGCCACAACACTGATCGCCATCGCGGGGCAAACCCGCTCCCACGCTGGAACCCTGTTCCCTGCGCGACAGCGCACCCGGAAGGGTTGGGTGGTCTCCCACGAAACTAGCGTGGGAGCGGGCTTGCCCCGCGATGCGTCAGCGATCTTTACGCTTTCTTTATGCCCGGGCCCCACCCCCGATCTCGCCCCTTTACGCCCCTCCCTCGGACAATTTCCCCAAAGCGGCCTTCACGCCGCAACTAGGGGAGATTCCACATGTACATGCTCGACGGGCTGTCACTGCTTCTGGCGGTGGCGTTGGCGGTTTACCTGCTGGTGGCGCTGCTGCGCGCCGATCGCGGCTAAGGGGCGACCATGCACAGTTACGATTACCTGCTGCTGCTGGCGTTCTTCGCCATCGTGCTGTTGCCGGCGCCCTGGCTCGGGCGCTTCTACTACAAGGTGATGGAAGGCCAGCGTACCTGGCTGTCTCCCCTCCTTGGCCCGGTGGAGCGGGGCTGCTACCGCCTGGCCGGGGTGAACGCCGAACAGGAGCAGGGCTGGAAGCAGTACACCCTGGCGCTGCTGGCGTTCAACCTCGCGGGCTTCCTGCTGTTGTTCGCCGTGCTGCTGCTGCAAGGCTCGCTGCCACTGAACCCGCAGCACCTGCCGGGCCAGGAGTGGTCGCTGGCGTTCAACACTGCGGTCAGCTTCATGACCAACACCAACTGGCAGGCCTACAGTGGTGAAGCCTCGGTCAGCTACCTGACGCAGATGATCGGCCTGACCGTGCAGAACTTCGTCAGCGCGGCCACCGGCCTTGCCGTACTGGTCGCCCTGTGTCGTGGCATTGCACGGCGCTCGGCCAGCACCCTGGGCAACTTCTGGGTCGACCTGACCCGCGCCACTCTCTACGGCCTGTTGCCGCTGTGCCTGGTGCTGGCGCTGCTGCTGGTCTGGCAGGGCGTGCCGCAGACCTTTGCCGACTACATCCACGCCTTGACCCTGCAGGGCACCGACCAGACCATCCCGCTGGGCCCGGCCGCCAGCCAGATCGCCATCAAGCAGTTGGGCACCAACGGCGGCGGCTTCTTCGGCGTCAACTCGGCGCACCCGTTCGAGAACCCCACGGCCTGGAGCAACCTGTTCGAAGTGGCCTCGATCATCCTGATCCCGGTGGCCCTGGTGTTCACCTTCGGCCATTACGTCAAGGATCTGCGCCAGAGCCGCGCGATCATCGCTTGCATGCTGGCGCTGTTCCTGATCGGCGGCAGCACCGCGCTGTGGTCGGAGCATCAGCCCAATCCGGCTCTGGAAAGCGCCCAGGTGCAGCAGAGCGCGCCGCTGGAAGGCAAGGAGAGCCGCTTCGGCACCACCGGTTCGGTGCTGTGGACGGTGACCACCACCTCGGCCTCCAACGGTTCGGTCAACGCCATGCACGATAGTCTCAACCCGCTGACCGGCATGGTGGCGATGATCAACATGATGCTCGGCGAGGTGATCTTCGGCGGCGTTGGCGCCGGCCTCTACGGCATGCTGCTGTTCGTGCTGATCGCCGTGTTCCTCGCCGGCCTGATGATCGGCCGCACCCCGGAATACCTGGGCAAGAAGCTGCAGGCCCGTGAAGTGCAGCTGTTGGTGGCGACCCTGCTGGTGATGCCGGTGGGCGTGCTGGTACTCGGCGCCATCGCCGCGAGCCTGCCAGGGCCGGCTGGCGCGGTCACCAACCCCGGCGCCCACGGCTTCAGCCAGCTGCTGTACGCCTACACCTCCGGCACCGCCAACAATGGCTCGGCCTTCGCCGGCTTCGGCGCCAACACGCCGTTCCACAACGTGATGATCGGCCTGGCCATGCTGATCGGCCGCTTCGGCTACATCCTGCCAGTGCTGGCCCTGGCCGGCAGCCTGGCCGCCAAGAAGAGCGCGCCGCAAGGCCTGAACAGCTTCCCCACCCACGGCCCGCTGTTCACCACGCTGCTGCTGGTGACCATCCTGCTGGTCGGTGGCCTGACCTTCCTGCCGACCCTGGCCCTGGGGCCGATTGCCGAACACCTGAGCCTGGGTTTCTGAGGAACACACCATGAACATGCCCATTCCCGAAGTGAAGGCGCGTCATAGCGCCAAGGACCAGACCCGTTTCGCCGCCCTGTGGCGCCCGGCGCTGGTGCAGGCCTTCGTCAAGCTCGACCCGCGCCAGCTCAGGCGCGCCCCGGTGATGCTGGTGGTGGCACTCACCGCCATGCTGACCACCGTGCTTTGCTTCGCCCCTGAAAGTGGCGTGAGCACTGCAGTGGCCGTACAGATCACCGTGTGGCTATGGTTCACCGTGCTGTTCGCCAACTTCGCCGAAGCCCTGGCCGAAGGCCGCGGCAAGGCCCGCGCGGACAGCCTCAAGGCCGGCAGCCAGGGCCTGGCCGCCAAGCGCCGCAAGAGCGACGGTACGTTCGAGACCGTCGCCGCCACCCAGTTGCGCAAGGACGACGTAGTGCGCGTGGTGGCCGGTGAGCTGATCCCCGGCGACGGCGAGGTGCTCGAAGGCATCGCCGCGGTCAACGAGGCGGCCATCACCGGCGAGTCCGCGCCGGTGATCCGCGAGTCCGGCGGCGACCGTTCGGCCGTTACCGGCAACACCCGCCTGGTCTCCGACTGGCTGCTGATCCGTATTACCAGCAACCCCGGCGAATCGACCCTGGACCGCATGATCGCCCTGGTCGAAGGCGCCAAGCGGCAGAAGACCCCCAACGAGATCGCCCTCGACATCCTGCTGATCGGCCTGACCCTGATCTTCCTGATCGTGGTGGTGACCCTGCAGCCGTTCGCCCGCTTCGCCGGCGGCGAGCTGCCGCTGATCTTCCTCGCCGCGCTGCTGGTGACGCTGATCCCCACCACCATCGGCGGCCTGTTGTCGGCCATCGGCATCGCCGGCATGGACCGCCTGGTGCGCCTGAACGTGATCGCTCGCTCTGGTCGCGCCGTGGAAGCGGCAGGCGACGTGCACACGCTGATGCTCGACAAGACCGGCACCATCACCTTTGGCAACCGCCGTTGCAGCGCCTTGCACGCAGCCTCCGGGGTGACCGCCAAGGAGCTGGGGGAGGGCGCCTTGCTCGCCTCGCTGGCCGATGACACAGCCGAAGGCAAGTCGATCGTCGAGTACCTGCGCCAGTTGCACGATTTCGCGGAACCTGCGAGCAACCAGTACGAAGCCATCGCCTTCAGCGCCGAGACGCGACTTTCGGGTATCGACTTCCAGCAGCGCCGCTACCGCAAGGGCGCCGTCGACGCGGTGCTGGCCTTCTGTGGCCTGCAACGCCTGGAGCTGCCCACTGCCCTGGCCCGTGAAGTGGAGCGCATCGCCCAGAGTGGCGGTACCCCGCTGCTGGTGTGCGTCGACAAGCACCTGCTCGGCGTGATCCACCTCAAGGACGTGGTCAAGCCCGGTATCCGCGAGCGCTTCGCCGAACTGCGCAAGCTTGGCATCCGTACCGTGATGGTCACCGGCGACAACCCGCTGACCGCCGCCGCCATCGCCGCCGAGGCGGGCGTCGATGACGTGCTCGCCGAGGCCACCCCGGAGAAGAAGCTGGCGCGGATCCGTCAGGAGCAGAACGACGGCCGCCTGGTGGCCATGTGCGGCGACGGCGCCAACGACGCCCCCGCGCTGGCCCAGGCCGATGTCGGCATGGCCATGAACGACGGCACCCAGGCGGCCCGCGAGGCGGCCAACATGGTCGACCTGGACAGCGACCCGACCAAGCTGCTGGACGTGGTGCAGGTGGGCAAGGAACTGCTGGTCACCCGCGGTGCGCTGACCACCTTCTCCATCGCCAACGACGTGGCCAAGTACTTCGCCATCCTGCCGGCGCTGTTTGCCGCCATCTACCCGCAGTTGGGCGTGCTCAACCTGATGCACCTGGCCAGCCCGCAGAGCGCGATCCTCTCGGCCATCGTGTTCAACGCGCTGATCATTATCGTACTGATCCCCCTGGCGCTGCGCGGGGTGCGGGTACAGGCCGCCAGCGCCGCCCATTTGCTGCGGCGCAACCTGCTGATCTACGGCCTGGGCGGCATTGTCGTGCCGTTCGCCGGGATCAAGCTGATCGACATGCTGCTCACTGCGCTGCACCTGGTCTGAGGAGACTGACATGACCGCTTACGTACGCCCGGCCCTGAGCCTGGTCCTGCTGATGACCGTGGTCACCGGCGCGCTGTATCCCCTGGCGGTGACCGGCATCGCCCAGGTCGCTTTCCCTGAACAGGCCAACGGTAGCCTGGTGCGCGATGACCGTGGCCAGGTGCGCGGCTCGGCGCTGATCGCCCAGGAGTTCAAGGGTGACGGCTGGTTCCAGTCGCGGCCTTCTGCGGGCGCCTATGCCACCGTGGCCAGTGGCGCGAGCAACCTGGCGCCGAGCAACCCGGCGCTGGCTGAACGGGTCAAGACCGATGCCTCCGTGCAGTACCAGGCGCAGCAGGGGCCGGTGCCCCAGGCGTTGTTGACCACTTCCGGCAGCGGGCTCGACCCGCACCTGCCACCCGAGGCGATCGCCTACCAGCTGCCGCGGGTGGCGGCGGCGCGACAGGTCTCGGAGGAGCGCTTGCAAGCGTTGGTGAATGGGGCCACCCTGCGCCCATTGGTCGGGCCGCCGGTGGTGAATGTGCTGGCGCTGAACCAGGCACTTGAACGCCTTGCTCCGAGCCACTGAAGCCGGGCCTGCGCAGCAGGCCCGAATTTGCTATTTCTGAAGGATCGAACATGAGCAACCCCACCCGCGCCGACGCGCTGTTGGCCGGCCTGCCCCGCGAAGGCCGCGGCAGGCTCAAGGTGTTCCTCGGCGCCGCGCCCGGGGTCGGCAAGACCTTTGCCATGCTCCAGGCCGCCCACGCCCAGCAGCGCCAGGGCGTGCAAGTGGTGGCCGGAGTGGTCGAGACCCACGGCCGCGCCGAGACCGAGGCCCTGCTCGGCGGGTTGACCCAACAACCCCTGCTGCGCAGCGAATACCGCGGCGTGATGCTCGAGGAAATGGACCTCGACGGCCTGCTCAAGGCCGCGCCACCGCTGGTGCTGGTCGACGAACTGGCGCACACCAATGCCCCCGGCTGCCGCCACGCCAAGCGCTGGCAGGACGTGCAGGAACTGCTCGCCGCCGGCATCGACGTCTACACCACGGTCAACGTCCAGCACCTGGAAAGCCTCAACGACAAGGTCCGCGATATCACCGGCGTGCAGGTGCGCGAGACGTTGCCCGACTGGGTATTGCAGGAGGCCTTCGAACTGGTGCTGATCGACCTGCCGCCGCGCGAGCTGCTCGAGCGCTTGCGCGAGGGCAAGGTCTACGTGCCCGAGCAGGCGCGGGCGGCCATCGAGGCCTATTTCTCCCAGACCAACCTCACCGCCCTGCGTGAGCTGGCCATGCAGACCGCCGCCGCCCAGGTGGACGCGGACCTGGCCAGCGGCTACCGCCAACGCGGCCAGGAAGCCCCGGCCCTGCGCGGCCGGCTGCTGGTGGGCATCGATGGCGACGAGCAGGCCGAACGCCTGGTGCGCCATGCCTGCCGCGTCGCCCAGCGTCGCCATTTGCCATGGAGCGTGGTCCACGTCGACAACGGCCGCCTGCGTGACGAGACGGCCCGCCATCGCTTGCAGGCCGCCCAGCAACTGGCCGAGCGCCTCGGCGGCGAAGTGGTGCTGCTGCGCGCCGGCGAAGTGGCGCGCACGCTGATCCAGCACGCCGCCGAGCGCCGCGCCAGTCTGGTGCTGGTGGGCCAGTCCCGTGATCTGTTGCGTCGTCGCCTGTTCGGAGCCGGCGTGGCGGCGCGCCTGCTGCGTGAGAGCCACGGCCTGGAGATCAACGTGCTCGACCGCGACGCCCAGCCGCCAGCGGCGCGCACAGCTGTAAAGCGCGTATGGGTGTGGCGCCATTATGTGTTGGCGCTGGTCGCCACGCTGCTGGCCGCAGGCCTGGCCTGGGCCGTGTCGAGTGTGCTGGCGCTGCCCAACATCTCCCTGGTGTTCCTCGCCGCCGTACTGCTGGTGGCAGTGCGCAGCAGCCTCGGGCCGGCGCTGGCGTGCGCGGCGCTGTCGTTCCTCACCTACGACTTCCTGTTCATCCCACCGAACTTCTCCTTCGCCATCCAGCGCGAAGAAGACGTGCTGACCCTGGTGTTCTTCCTGCTGATGGCCGCGCTCACCGGCAACCTCGCCGCGCGCCAGCGCCGCCAGTTGCAGGCATTGCGCGAGACCCAGGCAGAGACTCGCCAGTTGCTCGACCTGTCGCGTCGCCTGACCGTGGCCACCGACCGCCAGGCGGTGTTCAACGCTGCCGGCCAGCATATGGATGGCTGGCAGGGTGTGCAGGTGTGTCTGCTCGAACGCAGCGCCGACGGCCTGCTGCAGGTGGCCAGCGGTGGCTCGCCAGCCTTCACCGACAACGAACGCGCCGCCGCCGAATGGGCCTGGCAACATGGCCAGGCCGCGGGCTTCGGCAGTGACACCTTGCCCCACGGCCGCTGGTGGTGGTGGCCGCTGGCCGTGGAGGAACAGCCCCTGGCCCTGCTCGGCATCCGCCCACGCGAAGGCGAACCACTGAGTGACCCGCGCCGCCGGTTGTTGATGGCCCTGGCGCAGCCCCTGGCCCAGGCCCTGGCCCGCGCCCGCCTGGGCGAGCAACTGGAAGCCGCCCGCCTGCACGGTGAAACCGAGCAACTGCGCAGCGCATTGCTCGCCTCGGTGTCCCACGACCTGCGCACGCCGCTGACGTCGATGCGCGGCAGCATCGACAGCCTGCTGGCGCTGGGCGACGCGATTCCCCCAGACGACCGCCGCGAGTTGCTGGAAGGCACGCGCAACGAAGCCGAGCGCCTGGATCGCTACATCCAGAATTTGCTGGACATGACCCGCCTGGGCCACGGCACGCTCAAGCTGGCCCGCGACTGGGTAGCCCCGGCCGATATCGTTGGCAGCGCCCTGAACCGCCTGCGCGTGGTGCTGGCGCCCCTGCGGGTGCACACCGAAGTGCCGCCCGAGCTGCCGCTGCTGTTCGTGCATGCGGCGTTGATCGAGCAGGCGTTGATCAACGTGCTGGAAAACGCCGCGCGCTTTTCCCCGGCCAATGGCCGGCTGCAATTGCAGGTCTCGGTGCAGGACGAACAGCTGTGCCTCACGGTTGCCGACGAGGGCCCCGGCATCCCCCAGGACGAGCGCGAAAAGATCTTCGACATGTTCTACACCGCCGCCCGCGGCGATCGGGGCGGGCAGGGCACCGGCCTGGGCCTGGCGATCTGCCAGGGCATGATCGGTGCCCATGGCGGGCGCATCCTGGTCGACGATGGCATCGATGGCCACGGCACCCGCATCACTCTATGCTTGCCGCTGCCGACCCAACCCGACACTGAAAGTGAAGCCCCATGAGCCAAGCCGCCACCCTGCTGGTCATCGACGACGAGCCGCAGATCCGCAAGTTCCTGCGTATCAGCCTGGCGTCCCAGGGCTACAAGGTGATCGAGGCCGGCACCGGTAGCGAGGGCCTGGCCCAGGCCGCCCTGAACAAACCCGACCTGGTGGTGCTCGACCTCGGCCTGCCGGACATGGACGGCCAGCAGGTGCTGCGCGAGCTGCGTGAATGGAGCACGGTGCCGGTGATGGTGCTGTCGGTGCGTGCCAGCGAAGTGCAGAAGGTCGATGCGCTGGACGGCGGGGCCAACGACTACGTGACCAAGCCGTTCGGTATCCAGGAGTTCCTCGCCCGGGTGCGGGCGTTGCTGCGCCAGGCGCCCCAGGTGGGTGCAGCCACGTCGGCGGCGAGCTTTGGGCCATTAGTGGTGGATTTTGCCTATCGCAAGGTGACCCTGGAGGGCGTCGAAGTGGCGCTTACACGCAAGGAGTACGCGCTGCTGGCGCAACTGGCCGGGCATCCCGGGCGGGTGATCACCCAGCAGCAACTGCTCAAGGACATCTGGGGGCCGACCCATGTCGATGACACCCACTACCTGCGCATCGTGGTGGGGCATCTGCGGCAGAAGCTGGGCGACGACCCCACCGCGCCGCGATTCATCATCACCGAGGCGGGGGTGGGGTATCGGTTGGTGGCGCCCTGATGCGCACGGCTGGAACGTGGACGGTCGGGCCGTCAGCTATCGACCCGGGCGCGGGCGCCGAGCTGGATGAGCAGGGCATCATGCAGGGTCATGATCGCTTCCTCCATCTGGGCGGCAAGGGCCGCCAGTTGCTCGTTCGAAGCCCCTGACCGACAGGCGTCCTCGAAGCACTCGCACTGCCGGACGATCGCCTGCGCGCAGATGATCCTGGCCCCACCCTTGATCTTGTGCGCGATGTTCTCAAGCTGCGTGCGGTCACCGTGGAGGCTGGCGTGCAACTCGCAGATGTCCTTCTCGTTTTCCAGGATCAGCTTGTGCAACAGTTCGTCGGTGATGAAGTCGGCCTGGGCCGGCTCGCGAGCATCCGCGCAAGGCGCAGGGCAGGCAACACGGGTGTCGATGGTGTCGAGCTTTTCGCCCAGGTCGACCAGCCGGGCAGGTTTGAACAGGCAGTCGTCCATGCCCGCCTCCAGGCAGCGCTCGCGTTCATCGGCAAGGGCATTGGCGGTGAAGCCGAACACCGTGCAGCGGGGGCGTTGCTGGGCGGTTTCGGCCGAACGGATGGCGCGCACCAGGTCGTAGCCGCTCATTTCGGGCATGTTGCAATCGGTGATCACGACATCCACCCGCTGCGCATTCCAGGCGGCGAAGGCCTGGGCGCAGGTGCTGGCCTGCAGCACTCGGTGGCCCAGGTAGCTGAGCTGGCGATCGAGCAAGGTCAGGTTCGCCGGGTGGTCGTCGACGATCAACACGGTGAGCGCGCGCCTGGCCGGCTGGGCGAACAACTCGGATGCCTGGGGGATCAGCGGAAGTTGTTCGAGGGTCGGCAAGACCAGGCAGATGGTGACGCACGTGCCCTTGTGCGGTTCGCTGCTGATGGTCAGCCTGCCGCCCATCAGTTCGGCCAGGGTCTTGCAGATCGCCAGCCCCAGCCCGGTGCCTTGCTTGCGGGTGCCCTGGCCATCGGCCACCTGCACGAAGGGCGCGAAGATGCGTTGCTGGTCGGCGGCGCGTATGCCGATACCGGTGTCGCTGACACTGAGTGCCACTGTCAGTTGGTTGTGCGGTGCTTCGGGGAGGGAAACCGCTTGCAGGCGGATCAGCACACTGCCTTTTTCGGTGAATTTGATGGCGTTGGCCACCAGATTGGAGAGAATCTGCTTGAACCGCAGGGTATCGACCAGTACATCGGCCTGGATCGCTGGGTCCAGCTCCAGCCTGATGGCCAGGCTCTTCTGCCGGGCGAGCCCTTCGAACACCCGG
Organism: Pseudomonas sp. CAM1A; assembly: GCF_047501685.1. Taxonomy (NCBI): domain Bacteria; kingdom Pseudomonadati; phylum Pseudomonadota; class Gammaproteobacteria; order Pseudomonadales; family Pseudomonadaceae; genus Pseudomonas; species Pseudomonas sp. CAM1A. The sequence continues at coordinate 49,654 of NZ_JBFNXP010000012.1, forward strand.
AACACCGACGTGGCGATGGCGCCCAGATTGCCGCGTGAGGGTGCCAGTGACAGATGGCCGGACTCGACCTTGATTACATCGAGGATGTTGCCGATCAGTTCGAGCAGCCCGTTGGCCGAGTCGTAGGCCACTTCGATGGCGAAGCGGTCAAGATTGCCCTGGTCAGCTTGTTTCAACGACATTTCCAGCATGCCGATGACCGCGTTCAGCGGGGTGCGGATCTCATGGCTCATCGTGGCCAGGAAGGTGGTCTTGGCTTTGTTGGCGATGTCGGCCTGTTCCTTGGCGGCGATCAGGCTGACTTCCAGGACCTTTCGCGCAGTGATGTCGACCCAACCGCCGACGACGCCCTGGATCTCCCCCTGGATGTCGCGGTAGGGCAGGATCCAGTGGTAGATATCACGTGTTTCCCCGCTGTCTCTCAAGCGTATGCGCCGGTCTGAAATGATGCGGGCACCCTCGCGGATCACCCGCGCGTAATCCTGCAGGTAGCGTTCTTCCTCGGCGGGCGTCGCGGAGGGGGCCTGGTCGAGGTTGTTGCCGATGACCTCGTCGCGCTTCAGCGACAGGGCTTCGAGGTAGGAGGCATTGCAATGCAGCATGATGCCGGCCTTGTCGCGGATGTAAATGGGGTTGGGCGTGCCATCGATCAGGCTGTTCATGAACCCGAGCTGGTCGCCCAGGGCGCGTTCGGCACTTCTGCGCTTGATGATCTGCCGCCTGAGATGCAGCGCCCAGCCGAGCGACACGACCAGCAGCAAGGTGAAGAGCGAGCCCAGTTGCAGCAGTATTGTCTTGTTGCGCACCCAGAACGACGGCCCGGTGTGGGGCCCGTCGGTCCAGTGATCATTGATGGCGTCGATTTTCTGGGCCGGTGTGGCCAGCAGCGACTTGTCGAGGATGGAGGCGAGGATGTCATTGTCGTGCAGGCTGGCGAACGAGACAGTCTCGGAGGTGTCGCCGATCACCGAGGCGACCCGCAGTCCGTCGAAGCCGTTGCGGATCTTGTACTGCGCCGACACCAGCACGTCGATGGCGGCGTCGGCCTTGCCCATTGCCACCCGCTCGAAGGCTTCGCCGATCGTGTCGACCTGGACCAGTTTCACGTCCGGGATGTCCTTGAGGATATGCGTGCTCGCCCGGCTGTCGTGTACCGTCGCGAGCGTCTTGCCGGCCAGCGACGATACCGAGGTGATGGCCGTGTTGTCCTTGCGCGCCACCAGTACCAGCGTGCTCACCAGGTACGGTCGCGAGAACGATACCTTGGGGTTTTGCATCAGGTCGGGGTTCAACGCGCCGACCAGGTCGAACTCGCGCCTGGCCAGGGCGTCGACCAGTTGTTGTTCGGTCAGCCCGCTGGCTGGCAGCAGCTTGAACGACAGGCCCGACTGGGCGCTGATGACCGCCAGCAAGTCGTTGACGATACCCTCGACCTGGCCGCGCTTGACGACCTTGGAAAAGGGCAGGTCATCGGCCTCGACCATGACCCGGACCACCGGGTTGTTGGCGATCCATTGCAGTTCGGTCTGCGAATACTGGACCCGCTGCGCGCCGAAGATGTAACTGCCATTGACGTCCCAGCGCCTGATGATGGGCATGCTGTCACTGGTCGCGATCGACAGCAGTGCCGTATCCACCAGGCGTTTCAAGGGGGTGTCGGCCCTTTTCATGGCAAAGGAGAAGTTGCTCACGTGGATGGCGGAGAAGTTGGCGGCGCGCAATTGCCTGAACGAGCTGTTGCCCGCCCAGTGCCCGGTGCTGACCAGATCGCCCAGGTAGACGTCGGCCTGGCCGAAGGCCACGGCGCCGATCCCGCTTGCCGTCGACGGGAACAATTGCAAGGTGGCCTCCGGGTAGAACGCATGCACGGCCGCCGCGGGAAGGTAATGGTTGAGCATGGCGATGCGCTTGCCCGCCAGGCGGGTGTTGACCGACACTTCCTCACCTACCCGGGTCAGCAGCACGGGCTGGTCGTCCAGGTAGGGCAGGCTCAGCAGCAGTTCGGGGTCGGCCGACTCGAAGCTGTTCGCGCTGCCCAGCAGGTCGATTTCGCCGTGCTTGAGCGCTTCGATCGCTCGGGCGCGCGAGGGGTACTGGCGTACCTGCACGGCGATCTTCAGGATCTTGGCGATCAGGCCGGCGTACTCGGCGGTGATGCCGTCATACATCAGGCCATTGATGCTGATGTCCAGCGGTGGGTAGTCTGGCGCGGACACGCCGATGTGCAGGACGGCCTTACGGCTCAACCACGCGCGATCTTCAGCGCTCAGCGGCACGGCGGCGGAGACATAGGCACGCTCGACCAGCTTCAAGGATTGGGCAGAGCGCAGGGGTTCTTCAGCAAGGGCACCGGTACTGGCGGTCGAGCAGCCTGCGACGGCCACCAGCAGGCTAAACCAGGACGGGGCGGGCATCATGCGATCAGGTCCCGCCTGGCGACATCGAGCAGGTCCACGAAGGTATTGACCTGGAGCTTGTCCATGATCCGGTGCTTGTAGCTGCTGATGGTCTTGTTGCTGAGCATCATCGCATCGGCGATTTCCTTGTTGGTCGCGCCCGCGGCCAGCTGCCGCAGCACTTCGATTTCGCGGGCGGTGAGGCAACTGGTGCCGATCCTTGCCTTCGGGCTGGTGACCAGGTTGCTCAAGGGCAGGTTGGGGAAGTACGAGTAACCGGCCTTGATCGCCGCCAGGGCGCCGCTGAACTCGCTCATGTCGCCTGCCTTGCAGACGAAGCCGGCGGCGCCCGCCCACATGCAGCGCGGCGAAAACACGGCGGCCGGCTGCGAGGTGAAGACCAGGGTCTTGGCCAGGCTGCCTTGCAGCTTCAGGCGCTGGATGACGGCAAGGCCATCGATCTCGGGGATGCCGATATCGAGTATCAACAAGTCCGGCGCCAAGTCACGAACCAGCTGGATGCCCTCCTTGCCATTGCTGGCTTCACCGACCACTTCAAATCCACTGTTCTGCAGTACGGTTTTCACCGCCATGCGAATGACCGGATGATCGTCGATGATAATGGCACGTTGCATGTTGTTACCTCGCTTGAGTCGACAGTGTGAGTCAGGATTGATCTGGGCCGAGGAACGTCCGCCCTCGGCGCTGATCGCGCAGCCGGCAGCAGGTGTCGATCAGGTCGATGGCGCTCTTTGCTCTAGTCCGCCCCGAGTCCTTTATAAAGTCGCAACCCAGCTCGGAAAGTTGAGAAATATCGCGCGGAACAGCGTCGACCACGCCAACGACAGTCAGGCCCAGCGCCCGGGCGTAACTGACAATGCTCCAGCTGTTCAGGGTGTGCACATAGACGGCGGGCGGGCGTGCAGGATTGGTCGCGCAGTGAAGGTCGATGGTGATTTCGCTGACCGGCAGACACGCCATGCGCTCCTTTGCAATGGCGGCATCCACCCCGTCGCACCTGAGGCAGACGCCAAAGCCTATCCGCCTGAGTTTCAGCAAGTTCAGATGTGCCGAGGCAGTGCAGGCGTCGAGCGCCCGGGCCTGGATTTCGAAGGTGATGGCGAAGGGGGATATGCCATAACGCAGGGCCAGGCCGGCAACGGTACGAAGCAGGTCGGCGCTACAAAGTGCCAGCGGAAAAAGTGCCAACGTAATCGTTACATCATGGCGCTCATCTTTCAAGGTGCGCTGTAGCGAGAATACCTGGTTGAGCATGCTGACAAAAAGTTTGTCGAAGTGCTGGGGCGCGTCAAAGTATTTGAGGAACTCGGCCTGTGCCATCAACGTACGGTCTGCACGGCGCCATTGCATCTCCGCGTCGACACGCAGTCTGTCTGTGAAGGCAATACCGAATTGTGGGCGGTAGTGGGCGATGAACTGTCTTTTTTCCAGCGCATCGTCTATTTCCTGCGGATCGAAGAGGACCGCGTTGTTCATGGCACGCGCACGGCGGCGATGAGTCAGGTATTCGTCGATGAGTACATGCAGGTCTGTCTGGCTGGGCGGGGAGGGTAACTCGCCGAACATGTGCAGCCCCATCCGGCTGCCTGTCGAAAGGATATTGCCCAAGGTATCGGCGGGCAGTTTGCCGTGGTGCGTGACTGCGCAGAAGATCTCCAGCGAGCCCATCCAGCGCATCAGCCGCAAACCGTCGAGACCGACCAGCGAGGCGGCCTCGCAGAGCACCAGCGTCAGGGACGCTGGCATTGGCAACGCGCGTACCCCTCGGCTGCCAGCACGCTCGATGATGCTGCTGAAACCCACCTGCCTCAACAGTGCCACGGCCTGAGCGCGCAACGTGCCATCGGTCTCGATGACCAGTGCGGTGGCATTTTCAAGGCATGCCGCTTTCGATCTGTTCACATGCCTGTTCCTTGCTGGGTTCCAAGTTGTCATTCATTGGCCGATCACCTCAAGATTGATGCTCGCGCTCAAGGTCTTGCTGTCCCGCGCCACCAGTTCGTCCAGCGGTACCGTGCTGGTGAGGCTCATCTGCAAGGTCAGGTTGCTGCCCCGGGCAGGTTGCCCGGCGGTCATCGGCACCACCTTCTGCCCCGGCAGTACCCGGGTACGCTCCGCGCCCGCATTCGGTGCGGCTGGCAGCATGTCCGTGGCCTGCAGCATCACCGGGCGGCCGTCGAGCACGGCATCGTGCATCTGCACCTCCAGCTCGCCGCGCTGGGCGAAGAGCACACCGTTGTCCTGGGGGATGCCGCGCAGCATTACGCTGATCGAAGACTCAGTGGGGCAGTGGACCTGGACGGCGACCTGGCGGGTGCCGAGCACGTGCGGCGCATCGGTGGCGTGGCCGGGCGCACGTTGGGGATAGAGGAGGTCGCCCAGGTCTACCCTGGATTGCGACACCGACAGGGCGCACGGTTCTGCCAGGGCTGTGCCGGCGCAGGCCAGCAGCACGCAGGCCAGCCAGGTCGAACGGGGGACGCGTGTGGTAGTGGTCATGTAGGGAGCACCTTGGCGTGGGATCAGAGGGGTGTGCATCGGGCCTGCGCCTTCTCGAAATAGACTTCCAGGTCGGGCTTGTCCGGCAGGCTGAAATCAAGACGGCAAGCGCCGCCGTTGGCCATGTGCATCGTCAGGGGGGCTTCGATGTCGTGGTTGGTGATGAAGGCTTTGCCGCCCTCGACGGTCGTGGTGACGAAGCGATTGGCCGCGCCGAATACCGGTAAGCCTTTTCCCAGCGGGGCCCCGTCCAACGCGGCGATCGTCAACAGCACGCGGCGCGAGGTCACCACCGGGAAGTCCAGCGCCTGCACCGAGCCGCGCCCGGCCATTACCGTCTTGTAGCCGTTCTGGATATCGAGGTTGCGTGGCAGGCTGGTGGTGCGCACCTCCACGTTGGTGCGTTGGTAGGCGGGCACCTGGGCGACCACGGCGCGGCCCGTGCCGTCGGTCCACACCGGCCCGCTCGGGGTGTCGAGCCTGACCCCCGGGACATCTCCCACCTTGGCTACGGCAAAGGTGTCGTTCAGCGGGTAGGGCGAGAAGGTCACGCCGTCACCGTGCAGCGCGACGCCGCCGCGCAGCTGGCCGTTGTAGCTGGTGCTGTCGTTGCCGCTCTGCGAATAGCCCAGGCTCACGCTGGTGTAGCGCGGCAGCAGGTTGGCGTTGGCCGAAAGGTCGTCGCGCTTGCCCTGCTGGTTGCGTTCCGCCGAGACGCTGTAGCTGGCGAACTCGTTGCTGTTGTCGTTGAAGCTCGCGCCCAGGCGGGTGATGCCGTCGCGTTTGTTGGCATAGCTGCGCAGGCTGCGACTGCCGCCCAGGGGAACGCTGACGCTCAGGTACACCGCTGTGTCGTCGCGGTAGTCGCGGTAGTTGCGGTTGTCACGGCGGTCCTTGGCCGACTGGGCCTGGTGGCCCAGGGAGTGCTCGACGTTGGTGCTGACACTGAAGTGCTCGAAGTTTTTGTTCCACGAGGCGGTGAGGCGTTCGGACTTATGGCTCCCGGCGGACAGCGAGGTGCTGTAGCCCAGACCGAATCCGCCCAGCAGCGGGTTGCTCCAGGACAGGCCGAGACCGTATTGGTCGACGCGCCGGTCATGGCGATACCGGCTGGTTTGGGTGTAGGTGGTGTCCAGCAGTTCCCGGTAACCCGTCGAGCGGCGGGTGGCGTTGACGTTACCGGCGAACCTCTCGGTGAACTGGGTCGACAGCGCGGCGCTGACTTCATGGCCTTTGAGCTGCTGCTGCCCGGCGTGGGACAAGGTGTTGCGAAGGTTGAGGCTGGTGTCCGCAGTCAGCTGTGAACCCAACGACCAGGCAACGGCCGAGTAGTCGTTGTCGGCCAGCATCACTCCGGCGGAGAGCAGGTTGGCGGGCGACACTCGCCAACTGCCGGAACCGGTGGCCATCATCGGCGCGAGCATGCCCTTGGCGTTGAAGGTGCGCAGTTTGCCCGCCGCGAACGAGTAGCCCGGCGCGCTGCTGTTGAACTGCACCAACGAGGCGGCCGGAACGTTGAAGCGGCGGCGCTCGCCGTTGGTTTCGATCACCTGTACGTCGAGGTCGGTATTGCTGTTGAGCAACGGTATGTCGGTCAGGCTGAACGGCCCGGGGGGCACCAGCGTGGTGTAGATCAGCGCACCGGCCTGGCGCACTTCCACGCGGGCCTGGCCCTGGGCGATACCTGTCACCGTGGCGCCTTGCTTGCTCTTGCCATACAGGGCCTGCTCCGGAAACACCTGGAGCCCGGTGATCGACGCGCCTGGAAACACCGAGTTGGCAGTGTTGATCTCACCGGCCTGGGCCAGCACCTTGTGTTCGACGAAGGTTCTCTGCACATAGGTGTACAGGTTCTGGAAATTGCGTGTTCCGTTTTGCACGGTGTAGCTCTGGCGGCTGCGCACGATCCAGTCGTCGGCGTTAAAGCCAAGCTCGGTGCTGCTGGAGTAGTAGCGTCTGCGGTCGCCGGAGAACTCGCTGGCTTGACCGAGCAGGTCATAGTTGACCAGCCCGCCCACGCCCCCGCGGTGATACAGGCCGCTGTCGTCGTCGGGCGCGCGCAGTGCTGCGGCGGGCACCACCAGCTCCACCTCCTGGCGTGCGGGCCGCAGGGTGCTCTGGGTCTGGGGGTAGCGGGCCAGGAAGTCGTCGCAGCCAGCGTTGGGTAACCCGGCCTCGGGCAGCTTGAGCCCGGCTTGTTCGAGCAGCGCCTTGTCGAAGCACAGCTGGCCATCGCTGTCGAAGCGGGCGTCGAGGGTGCCGCGCGGATTGCCATTGACCTGCAGCGAGATGCGGCGGGTACCGGCGGCGAACCGAGGCGTGTGGCTGAAGTAGTCGGCGACCCGCGAGTCGATGCCGCGGCTTTTCAGCAGGCTCGGGTTGAAGCTGGCCAGCGCTTCTTTGGCAGCGGGCGTGCGCGCGTCGTTCGCGTTCGCGGCGCTTGTGCCGCAGACGAACAAGGCGGCGATCAGCATCCGCGGTGGCAGTCGCGTCACCGGGCTGACAGGTGTGCAGGTATCGTTTGGGCAGGGCATGCAGAGCGCCTTATCCGGATTGCCGAAGCAGGTTCACTAGAAGGTGAGCGGGGCGTCGTAGGGTTCGATCTCGGCGCCATACAGGCTGGCCGGATAGATCCGCACCTTGTCCTTGGCCGTCACGGTCTTGTTAGCCGGCAGCTCGAGGCGGTAGGTCTCGCCGGGCAGCAGGTAGGTGCGCGACAGCTTCAGCGCCAGCTTCTCGGGCAGCAGCTGCAACTGGTCGTTGAGACGTACGACGTAGCGGCTGTCGTTGCTGACGGTCAGGGCGCGGCCCTGCACCGTCCACTTGAGCAGGGTCCAGGGGTCGCTTTTGCTGGCCAGGCCAGGCGGGTTGATAATGAGTGGCAGGTTCTGGCGCACGTTGATGCTCACCGTGTTCTTGCCCTCATCGGCCTGAGGAATGCCTTCGAACGTCACCCGCTTCAGGCGTTGCGTGGTGATCGGGGCGTCGGTCTGGATAACGAAGCGCACCAGTTGTTTCTCGCCGGGCTCTACCCGGCTGATGGGCGACGTGACCAGCACCAGCTCCTCGGTGTCTTCGGGGAGGTTCTGCACGGAGACATGCAGCAGTGCCACGCTCTTCTCCGAATTGGTGACATTGATGGTGCCTTCCCCTTTGCCGGCGTCGATCAATACGACGGAGGTGTCGGGCACCATACCGGTGGCGCTGGCGGGGGAAGCGGCGAACAGAAGCAAAGCCACGGCAGAGTAAGCAAGGCCGTGCTGGCGAAGACGGGAAGGCGTCATGAAGCATCTCCATCCTTTGCAGGCAAAGGGGATCAAAAGACAAATGTGCCAAGGGGACAGGTTGGAGGGCCGAGACGAGCGTGGCTCGCCTCGGAAGCAGGGCGTATCAGAGGTACTTGAGTTCGAAGGTCAGCGACTGATTGGCACTGATTTCGCCTTTGGTGAAGTCGACCTTTGGAACTTCAAGGAACTTCGCGCTGAGCTCGATGGTGGCGCTTGTGATGGCAAGGGCTTGCTGGTTTAGACCCGCAAAGGCGGTTCGATTGCCATCGGCGGTGCTGAGAGGGATAGAGCCAGTAGCGGGAAGGGCAACCCACAACGAGCTGGGATTGGGCTGGATCATGAGGTTCCCGGCTACATTGTTGTTGGTCACACTGGTAGGCATCACAAACAGTTGCGAAAGGCTCTTGCCGTCTTGTGTCCAAGCCGATGCAATTTGCTTACTTCCGGCGCTGGTGATCCCGCTGGTGAGGAAACCGAGGTGGACCTGGGCAGGGGCTGCGCATGTCAGGGTCAAGGTGCCCAAAGACTTGGTTATTTCGGCCACTTTTCCGGTAGCGTCCGGCTGGATGCTGCCCAGATCGAGTTTGGCTTGCGAAGCCACGATGCTGCAGGCGGTTGGTGTTACCTTGCCGGCGATCTCGATATTGGCCGACAACGCAGCGAATACGCTGCTGGTACTGCCCATTGCAATCAAGAATGCCAGAGACTTTTTGATGTGCATGTCATTCACTCCGTTTTTATGGATATTTCCTGGGTTAAGTTCTTTGTCTGGCTTGGTTTTCCAGTACGTGATCAGGGTATCGCCCGTTCAAAGGGGTCATAAGAAGACGGGTTTCATTTTTCCTTGAAGCAAAACTGCAATCACATGCAGAAATTTCTGCATGTGATTTCAAGGTTTGCGTATCGCTGGCGAGCGTGGCGTGTCGGCCTGCCTGGGATTTGAATCGGGTGATCGGTGCGGGGTGGCGAGCTGGCCTGCTGGCAGGTGGTGCCGAGGCGAACAGCGCAGTGCTGCGGGGTGTGACTGGTGCGGGGAGGTGGGGTGGGAGCGATTGAGCCGGCTGCCGCCATCAATGCTCTCTTTGTTTCCGGTGAATGTGTGGGGCGGCCAGGCTGGCGCAACGGCCAAGTTGCAGAGAAAGAGGCTGCGGGAGGGGGTAAGCCGCTGCGCCGGATGTTGCTGATGTCAGATGTATGTGATTTCGAAAGTCAGGGACTGGTTGGCAGTAATTTCGCCTTTGGAGAAGTCGGCTTTGCCAATCTTTTCGAAGTTGGCTGTGATATCAAAGCTTGCGGTCGAGACGGCTTGCACTGCGAACGGTGCGCTGCCTGGATAGCCAAAGGAGTTCCGCATACTGCTAGTGCTCGGTGCTAAGGAGTTCGACCCAAAGAGCATACCCCAGGGGCCACCGTCGGGGCCGAAAAGGATGGTGCCGGCTACGTTGTTGACTGTGGTGTTGCTGGGTATCAATCTCAATCCGGCAATGGTCTTGCCGCCCTGTGCCCAGCCGCCGAACGCTAGTGTGTCCATCGCAGGGGAAGCGAGCGTGCCAGTGACACTGATTCTCAGCTTCGCGGGTGACGAGCAATTGATGTTCACCGTGCCCATAGGGCGGCTAATGGCGGCAACTAGCCCTGAGGTATCCGCCGAGACGTCGCCGAGGTCGAGTTTGGACTGGCTCATGGTCAAGCTGCAGGCGGCCGGAACAGCCTTTCCGGTGATTTCGTAGGTGGCCGAGGTGGCCGCTGCTGCACTGCCCGCGCAACTCATTGCAATGGCAAGTGCCAGAAACTGTTTGGTGTGCATGTCAATTCTCCGTATATCCATACTTCATGCTGGCTTGTCGCCTGAGGGTTCTGCTCAGGCAGGCAAATGCTATCGCTCGCTTGAAACGGGATATAAGAAGGCGTGGCCCATATTGTCTTGAAGGAAAACTGCAAGTGGGAGGGGATTATCTGCAGGGCCAAGAAAAGTTCGCTGGCGCAAGATTGCCCGACCCTTGGGGCTGCACGCTGTCGCGCGGGAAGATGAGTGAGCGACTTCAGCCGCGATCCTGGTACCGCTGTGCGGGTGATCGCGGCTCGAACCTCTTGCGCGAACGCGCCCTGGCTTCTTAGCCTTCCAATTCCAAGGCCAGCAGTTCCTGTACGGTCTGTCGGCGCCGGATCATGCGCAGGCTGCCATGTTCGAGGAGGAACTCCGGCAGCAACGGCCGGCTGTTGTAGTTCGACGACATCGATGCGCCATAGGCCCCGGCGTCATGAATCACCAGCAGATCGCCCACCTTGGCCTGGGGCAGGTCCTGGGGCGTCAGCTCCTCGTCGTTCTGGGTGAACACATCCCCCGACTCGCACAGCGGCCCGGCCACCACGGTTGGTTGCAGGGGGCGATTGACTGGGCGCCCCACGGCATCGAACAGGCTCATGCGGTGATAGGCACCGTACATCGCCGGGCGCATCAGGTCGTTGAAACCGGCGTCGACCAGGATGTAGTGGCGTTCGCCCATCTGCTTGACCGCGCGCACCTCGGCCACCAGGTAGCCGCACTCGGCCACCAGGAAACGCCCCGGCTCGATCTCCATGCGCACGGGGTGGCCGAGCATTGCTTCGATCTCCGAGCGCGCCACTGCCCAGGTGCGGGCATAGCGTTGCAGGTCCACCGGCTGGTCGCCGTCGCGGTAGGGCGTGGACAGGCCGCCGCCGATGGAAAAGGCCTCGATGTCCATGCCCAGGCGGCCGATCAGCCCGACCATCGCGCTGGCCACCTGCTCCAGGTGCTGGTAGTCCACCCCGGAACCGATGTGCATGTGCACGCCCACCAGGTGCAAGCCGTGCTGTTTCACGCAGGCCAGCGCCTCAGGCAGTTGTTCGTGCCAGATGCCGTGCTTGCTGTTCTCGCCGCCGGTGTTGGTCTTGCGGCTGTGGCCATGGCCGAAGCCTGGGTTGATACGCAGCCACACCCGGTGGCCGGGGGAGCGCTCGCCGAGCTGGCGGAGCATGTCGATGGAGCCAGCGTTGACCTCGATACCCGTCTCCACCACCCGCGCCAGGGTCGGCTGGTCCAGCACGTCGCAGGTCAGCACCACACCGGCCGGTTCGCCGCTCACCGATGCCCCGGCGGCGAAGGCGCGTTCCATTTCGCCCAGGGACACCGCGTCGAGCACCAGGCCGCGTTCGCGGATCAGGCGCAGCACGTGCAGGTTGGGGTTGGCTTTCTGCGCGAAGCGCACGGTGTCGAAGTGCTGCGTGAGCTGGTCGATGCGCTGGTGGATGGTCTGGGCGTCGTAGGCCCACAGCGGCGAGCCGTGCTGGCGGACGGCGTCGGCCAAGAGGGTGGTGGTCATAGTGGCGTTCCTTGTTTTGGATACGCCGATGGTGAGGCAGTTTTGCTGATTCAGAAAAATAGCTATTGTTCTGAGGGCAATTCATATTTGATATGTACCAACTTCTCCAAATTTCTGGTCACGCCCAGGTCTTGCCTCAGCCATGCGACTTTCCATCCGCCATATCGAAGTGTTCCGCGCCATCATGGCCGCTGGCAGCGTCACCGGCGCCGCGCGCCTGCTGTTCACCTCGCAGCCCACGGTCAGCCGCGAGCTGGCGCGGATGGAGCAGGTCACCGGGTTGAACCTGTTCGAACGCGAAGGCGGGCGCCTGGTGCCCACGGCCCAGGCCCTGCTACTGATCGAGGAAGTCGAACGCGCCTTCATCGGGCTGGAGCGCATCGACCGCTTCGCCCAGGCCATCCGCAATTTCGAGCAGGGTCGGCTGGCGATCACCTGCCTGCCGTTGTTCTCGCAAACCCTGTTGCCGAAGGCCTGCAAGGCGTTTCACCAGCACCATCCCGGAGTCAGCTTGAGCATCACCGCCCAGGAGTCGCCGTTGCTGGAGGAGTCGCTGGTCGCCCAGCAGCACGACCTCGGCCTGACCGAGACCGCGCAAGTGCCGCGGGGTGCCGTGGGCGAGCTGCTGTTCAGTGCCGACATGGTCTGCGTGCTGCCCACGCAGCACCCCCTGCTGGCCAAGCCGGTACTCCAGCTGCAGGACTTCCACGAGGTCGACTTCATCAACCTGGCCAGCCTGGACAGCTACCGGCAGCAACTCGACCGGCACTTCCACGAGGCTGCAGTGAATCGCCGCACGATCATCGAGACCACCAGCGCCGCCTCGGTGTGTGCCATGGTCCGCCAGGGGCTGGGAGTGGCGATCATCAATCCGCTGAGTGGGCTGGAAGCGGGGCAGGGCGGGCTGGCGATCCGCCGCCTGAGCCTGTCGGTGCCGTACCAGGTAATGCTCATCCGGCCCGAACTGCGGCCGGCGTCGGCGGTGCTGGAGCCGTTCTGCCAGGCGCTGCGGGGGCAGGCCAGGGCAATGGAGGCGGCCTTGGCGCAAGGCGCCTGAGCGGCCGGGCGAACGATTGGAACGTTCCGAACCACGCCAGGGTCAACCCCATCAGCAGTGATCGAAAATGCTCCACAGCATGAGGAGTCGCCATGAGTACGCTGACGATCGAAGGCTGGTTCAAAGGTGAGGGTGATCGCAGGTCCACCCCGGTGGGTGATATTCACTTCGACATCCAGGGCGTGAACCACCGTAAGTTGGAGCAGGCCGAGGAACGCCTGCAACAGAGCCACGAGCCCGAGGCGATGGTGGATGTCGACATGGCCAGCCTGAACCTGGTGCTGCCCGAGGGCTACGGCCCTTTGTCGGACTGCCGCCTGCGCGTCTACCTGAGCGACGACGAACGTGGCCAGTTCCACCTGGTGGGGCATCGGGCCAGCGATGGCAGCCTGATCTACACCAATGCAGTGTTGATCGCTCAGCTGAGCTGAGTATCGGCTGCGCTGTCGCCGGTTTCCAGGCGTGCTGCCACTGACGTTGCCACTTCGATGAAAGCCCGCGCCGCCGCGCTCTGGTAGGCGCCCCTGCGCTGCATCAAAACTGCGGTGCGCTGCAGGCGCAGTGGGTCCAGGGCAATGGCGACCAGGTCGTCATGGGCCTGGGCGAGGTTGGCGGGGAGCAGGGTCGACAGTGTCGTGCGGCGTACCACTTCGATCACTGCGCCAATTGCGTTGGCCTCCATCTGCACCCGTGGGCGTATTCCGTGCTGGCGGCAATAGCGCTCGATCTGCTCGCGCGTGGCGAACTCGGCGCTGAGCAGGATCAGCGATTCGTCGTTGAGCGCCTGTGGGCCAATGCTGCGGGCAGTGGCCAGCGGATGGGCGCGGCCGACCACCAGCGCCAGGGTTTCCACCAGCAACGGGCGGCTGTCGATGTCCTGGTTGTGGACCTCGTCGAAGGCGATGCCGACATCCAGCTCATCGGCCTGCAACAGTTCCTCCATGCGCTCCTGGGCGATCTCGCGCAGGTTCAGGGTGATATTCGGGTAACGCGCATGGAAGGCCTCGACCAGCGGGCCGATCAGGTAGGTGGTGAAGGTCGGCGTTACCGCCACCCGCAGCGATCCGCGGCTCAGGTCGCCCACGTCATGAATGGCGCGCCTGGCCTCCAGCAGTTCCTGTTCCGCCCGCTTGGCATAGCGCAGGTAGACCTCCCCGGCATCGGTCAAGCGCGTGGCGCGCCCCGAACGGTCGAACAACTGCGCGCCGAGGCTTTCTTCCAGTTGCCTCACCTGTTGTGACAGCGCCGGCTGGGAGACATGCAGCGCCGCTGCGGCGCGGGTGAAGCTGTGGTGTTGCGCCACCGCGAGAAAGTACTGGAGGTGCCGGGCAAGCATGACTGTTTCCATAAGATAATCTGATGTGCTTCATCATAAATGAGACTTTTACCTTATGTAATGGGCTGCGTAACCTTTGCCTCACACACCGCGACACTGAGGCAACAGCCATGCAAGACATCATCGACGGTTTTCTGAAGTTCCAGCGCGACGCCTTCCCCGAACGGGTCAAGCTGTTCAAGGACCTGGCCACCCAGCAAAGCCCCCGGGCGCTGTTCATCTCCTGCTCCGACAGCCGCCTGGTGCCAGAACTGGTCACCCAGCGCGAGCCAGGCGACCTGTTCGTCATCCGCAACGCTGGCAACATCGTGCCGTCCTACGGCCCTGAGCCTGGCGGCGTATCGGCCTCGGTCGAATATGCCGTCGCCGCCCTGCAAGTGGCTGACATCGTCATCTGCGGCCACTCCGACTGCGGCGCCATGACCGCCATCGCCACCTGCAAGTGCCTGGACCACATGCCCGCCGTGGCCGGCTGGCTGCGCTACGCCGACTCCGCCCGGGTGGTCAACGAGGCGCGCCAGCATCACAGCCCGCAAGCCAAGGTCGAGGCCATGGTGCGCGAGAACGTGATCGCCCAGCTGGCCAATATCCAGACCCACCCCTCGGTGCGCCTGGCCCTGGAAGAGGGCCGCGTGCGCCTGCATGGCTGGATCTACGACATCGAAAGCGGCCGCATCGACGCCTTCGACGGGCGTACCGGCCAGTTCGTCGCCCTGGCGCAGAACCCTGACGTCAATGCGGTTTCCCACCCCTCCAGGCAGGTTGCCTGAACCCCTTTCAAACCCAAGGAGACTCACCATGATCCAGTCGCAAATCAGCCAGAATGCCCGCCTTGCCCTGAGCGAAGTCATCCTCCTGGCCAAGGCCCGCAAGGACCTGTCGTTCGCCCAGATCACCGACGGCACCGGCCTGTCCGAAGCCTTCGTCACTGCCGCGCTGCTGGGCCAGCACCCGCTGCCGGCCAGCGCCGCCCAGGTGGTGGGCGACAAGCTTGGCCTGGACGCAGATGGCATCGCCCTGCTGCAGACCGTGCCACTGCGCGGCAGCATCCCCGGTGGCGTGCCGAGCGACCCGACCATCTATCGTTTCTACGAGATGCTGCAGGTGTACGGCACCACCCTCAAGGCACTGGTCCACGAGAAGTTCGGCGACGGCATCATCAGCGCCATCAACTTCAAGCTCGACGTGAAGAAGGTCGACGATCCGGAAGGTGGCTCCCGCGCGGTGATCACCCTGGATGGCAAGTACCTGCCGACCAAGCCGTTCTGATTCGCCCTTAGGGGAATGGCTCGGGCGCCGCACGACGCCCGGGCCATTTCCACGCGCGCTATTGATCCCCTACAGGAGCGACGGCATGGACCTGATCTTCAGAAATGTCCGCATCGACGATGCAAGACCCTTGATGGATGTGGCCGTACACAACGGCAAGATCACTGATATCGCCCAGACGATCACGGCAACGGCAAGCCAGGAAATCCAGGGCAACGGCAATGTCCTGGCCCCCGGCTTCGTCGAAGCCCACCTGCACCTGGAAAAAGCCAATGTCATGCAGCGCAAGGCCAATCGCTCCGGCACCTTGCAGGAAGCGATCGCCGTCACTGCGGCGCTCAAGCCCACCCTGACCCGCGACGACATTCGCGAGCGCTCTATGCAGGTGTTGCGCGCCCTGGTGCAGGCCGGCACCACCCATGTGCGTGCCCACGCCGAGTTCGACCCGGCCCAGGGTTTCACCGGCCTGGACGTGGTCCTGGAGCTGCGCGAAACCTTGCGTGATGTCATCGATATCCAGGTAGTGGCGTTTCCCCAGGAAGGCATCCTGAAACTGCCCGGGATGAAAGAGATGATGGTCGAGGCCATGCAGAGGGGCGCCGATGTGGTCGGCGGCATTCCCTACAACGACGTCTCGCCCCTGGAGCACATCGATTTCGTCTTCGACCTGGCCCAGCGCTACGGCAAGGACATCGACCTGCACCAGGACTTCGCCGACGATGCCGAGCACATGACTATCGAATACGTGGCCCGGCGGACCCTCGCCGCGGGCTACCAAGGGCGCGTCAGCGTTGGCCACCTGACCAGCCTGGCAGCCGTCGAACCAGCGCGCCAGGCGCGCATCATCGCGCTGCTGCGCGAAGCCGGCATCAGCGTGATGTGCCTGCCCGCCACCGACCTGCACCTGGGCGCCCGTGGCGACAGCCACAATGTGCGGCGCACCCTGACCCCGGTGCGGGCGTTGCGCGATGGCGGGGTGAATGTGTGCCTGGCCACCAACAACATCCGCAATGCCTTCACCCCCTATGGCACCGGCGACCTGCTGCACATCGCGCAGTTGGCCATCCCCGCCTGCCACCTGGGCGGTGCGGACGACCAGGCCACGGTGCTGCCGATGCTTACCAGCAACCCCGCCAAGGCCCTGGGGTTGCAGAACCATGGCCTGGCGGTGGGCAACGACGCGGACCTGGTGCTGATGGATACCCACCGTGTCAGCGACGTGATCCTCGACCTGCCGACGCGGCTGATGGTACTCAAGCGCGGTAGGGTGGTGGCGACGGCCGAGCAGCGGCGTTCGGTGGTGTTCTGAAGGGCGGGCTCAGACCGCCAGCAGCAACAGTGCCGCCACCAGTGCCGGGGGCATTACCAGCACGCCCAGGCGCAGGAAACTCAGCGCGCCGACATGCTCGCCCTCACGGCGGATCGCCACCAGCCACAGCAGCGTGGCCAGGGAGCCGGTGATCGACAGGTTCGGCCCCAGATCGACGCCGATAAGCAAGGCGGCGGTGGTCTGCCGGGGCAGTTCGACCAGTTGGCCGATGGAGCCGGCGATCAGGCCGGTGGGCAGGTTGTTCATCAGGTTGCCGGCCACGGCGGCGATCACGCCCGCAGCCCAGCTCGCCTTGCCCGGCGACTGCTGCGCCAGGGCCGCCAGCATCTGCGCGAGCCGTTCGATCACGCCGGTATGGGCTACCGCCTCCACCAGCACGAACAGGCCCGCGACCAGCGGCAGCACGCCCCAGGCCACATGGCGCAGCAACGGCGCCGGGCTGCGCCGCTGGCGCAGGTGGATCAGCCCGACCGTGGCCATGCCTGCGCAAAAGGTCGGCAGCCCCAGCGGCACGTCCAGTGCCGATACCGTCAACAGCAGGGCGCCGGTGAACATCAGGCCCAGCGCGCAAAGGCGGGCGCCGGCCGACAAGGGGCGCATCTCGATGGCCACGGCCAGCGGCTGGCGGATACGCTTGCGCAGGGTCAGGCGCAGCATCAGGTAGGTCGCGGCGATGGCCGCCAGCGATGGCAGGCTGAACTGGCGCAGCCACTCCAGCAGCGGCGGCATCTGGCTGCCAAAGACCACCAGGTTGGCCGGGTTGGAGATGGGCAGCACGAAGCTGGCGGCATTGGCGATGAAGGCGCAGATGAACAGGTAGGGCAGCGGCTCGGCCTTGGCCGCCTTGCACGCCGCGTACACGGCCGGCGTCAGCACCACGGCGGTGGCGTCATTGGACAAGAACACCGTGACCAGGGTGCCGACCAGGAACACCAGGTCGAACAGGCGCTGCCCGGAGCCCTTGGCGTGCTGTACCGCGTACCTGGCCAACCAGTCGAACAACCCCTCCTGGCGCGCCAGTTCGGCCAGCACCATCATGCCGACCAGGAACAGGTACACATCGCCACCTTTGGCTACTGCTGACAATGCCATGCGCCACGGGATCAGCCCGCAGGCCGTCAGCAGCACGGCGGCGCCCATCGCCCAGGCGTATTCCGGCACGCGACCGGGGCGAACGATGACCAGGGCGGTGGCCAGGGCGGCGACCGACCAGATGATCAGGGTTGAATCAGCAACGGGCATGGGAAGAACCGGTTTTCGAATGGGGGCATTGAGAGCGGGGGCCGCTCAAGCTGTGCCACCGCCGACGGCCTGCCGCGACGCTGCACGCCGAGGTCGACGACATGGCCGCCTACGTTAGCACTCCCGGACCCCGGCAGTGATGAAGTTCGTGCAGGCCTGAGCGCGTCGGGATGGGGCCTGCCGCTGGGCATTGTACTGGAGGACGGAGCGGTGGCAGGGCAGACGGCACAGGCTTGAGCCCTTACCTGGGCTGGCAGACAGTTTCTCGCAGGCATGTCCCTCGTTTGAGCGCGAGTCAGTCATCAACGAAAGACGACCGTTTGTCGATAAGGGAGAAAGTGGAGTCATCGCAAACGCTGAACGTGCTGCTAATATCAAGTAGTGGCATAAGGCTATTTGGCTTTACTTGAAGCATCATGCTGGTCGGTTGCAGGGGCAGTGCCAGTGATCGGGTAAAACTGGAAGTAGCTGCCGAGATTTTATCTCCATGTGTTATGGCCGGGTGTTAATAGGCATGGACGTCGAATATTGCGCATTGCAGCACTTGTCTGCGCCATCTCTGTTTGCCCTTGAGTGTCTGGAGACGTTCTCCCGGCAGTGCCGTCACGGCAAAACTCACACACGATTCCTAACGTTTGGCCCCCGGGCCCAGCGCTTTTGCTATATGCATTGAAAGCTATTGATATGGACGGTTTTCAGTGGACTGGCCGTGATTGACCTACTTGCAGGGAGTGCCTTGGGCTATTCAAGTTCGTTGATGCGGTTTTGGTAAGTGTGCCAAAAGGAGCGATATCAATGAGTACAGTTTTCAGCCCGTTTGAAGGCGCCTGGACGTACAGGAGCTTCCTGCGAAACCCGGATGTTGACACCGAGTTCAATGACTTGAGGTTTGGCCTCGGTACGCTCGTACTTCATGAGCCTGTGCGGGGAGAGGTTAGCGGCCACTTGGGTGGGCCTGGCTGGCAGTTGGAGCTGAAAGGTTGGGCTACACATGGCAACCCAGGCCAACTGCGCTTTCAAGGCATCGGCGAAATTGACGGGGAGCCTTGGGTCTACGACTACCTTGGCTACTTCTCCCCTGCCTGGCCCAACGGGGTTGATGAACGTCCAGCAATTGTCGGCACGATCGTCAGGACAGTCGCGCATTCGCACGGCCAGTCGCCGGCCGGCGTTGTGGCGTCCTGGATAGCAGTCAAACAGGAACAATAGCTGCGCAAAGGAGGAGTACGAAAATGGACCTGATTACAATGTTCCGCTCACCCGTCGCTTCATGTTCAGCACTTTTGGGACTTGTCCTGGCAGCCGGCGTTGCCTCGGCCGCGCCAAACACCGTCGACTACGCCGTTTTTTTTGACAGTGAGGTCCATGACACAGAGGGATGTGCCATGACCATTAACGGTCAGGAGGTGACGATCGACAAAAAATTCGCCAACCCGTCGATGAGCTGTCCAGACATGTTTTCCTGGAAACTGTTCGCCGATACCGTTCGCCAGTCATGGTGGGCGAATTGGGCGGCAGACGAGCAAACCTGGCCGGCCAAGCCCTACGGCCTTTGCGAGGGAGGCAAGGCAGGTCCGAACTGCTGTCTGCCTGGAAGCGCCGACAACCCCTCACAGCATTGTCCCGTGTTTCCGGGAGATGTTGTGAGCCTCACCGAAAGTACCCGTCAGCCCCGCAAGCTCAGTAAACCCATTGGTGCGCATGCAATATCCCTGGGGCGTGGCGGCCTGAACCTGGAAATGATGGCGATGCCAGGCAAACCCGGCGAGCCTGAGCCCGGGAGGGTACTGCGTCAGGAAGTGGGTGAGATTACCGTGCGCAACAAAGACATGTTTGACTACATATTCAAGAACGATCTTTACAATGCGCAGGGTATTGCCAGTGTTGTTGAACGTAATCGGAAGAACCTTGCCGAGCATGCGCCGTATCAAGCCAACAATCCATCCGGCGCCTTGAGTAGGATTGATCTGCCGGTGTCGGCAATCATGATAAAAAGCAACTGGCTGTATCATGACTTCGCCAAGGAAATCGGCCTCAAGGATGATCCGGCGGCTCCCTACATCAAAAAGGCCATGACAACCGAACTCAATGGAAAAACCTATACCGGTGAGCACTGGTTGCTGGCGTTTCACATTTCCACGAAAGATACGCCACAGTGGGTATGGACCACGTTCGAGCATGTCAACAACCCTGGACGATGCGACTTTTCAGGGTGCAATGATGCCTATGGCTACGCTTCGTCTGACCAGCACCCCGGCGAGACGATGAGTAATTTTACCGCACCGCATGTGCGCAATGATGGATTGCAGCAGTCGAGTGTTATTTACGATTTGGGCAACACCTACCCGAGTGGCCCTATTTCCAGTGAGCTGTCGGAGATCTTCAAATCTGCCGGTATCGGTACGACCCAGGCCGGCGAGGAGCCCATGCCCGCCGACAAAGGTTGGCTCAGCTATCGACTCAAGGGCTCCCAGGTCAACTTCACCAACGCAATGGGTCGCGCAACGAGGCTGGGCAACTCCATCACCGAGGGAGGGTTCGTCACCACCTCGAGTTGTATCACGTGCCATGCCAGGGCCTCGGTTGCCGCCTCTGGCGACAGCAAGAAGCCGCTGACGGTCCCATTGGGCGTCTTCCTGTACGATCAGTTGAGTGAGGTAGGCTACGGCCAGAGCGCAATGGGTATTCCGGAGAGGAGCTGGTATCACGGCAGCGGTAGCAGGCCGAGTGTACGGGCACTGCAGACTGACTTCATGTGGGGTATGCCGTTCTTCGCCCAGCCAGTAGTGGCACCCTGAGGCGTCGGCTGGGCCTGAGATGCTGCCGAGGGGCGGGTGCTGTCAAGGCTGGTCCGTGGTTTCAATCTGGTCCCGATCCGGTGTTGCTGTTCGGGTTGGGATCAGGCTGAAGCTTCTATGCGCTCAACGTCTGTTTGCGTTCATTCACCCAGACCTCATAGACCGCTTTCATGGCTTGCCAGGTTGCGCTGTTCGCTGGAACCAGGTGCTCGATCCGCAGCGACGCCACCGTGATATCCAGCGGCATGCCGAAGGTGGTGAGAGTGGAAAGGAACTGCAGCTCGCCCTCAACAGTGCGTACGCGTGTCAGCACCACTGGTGACTGCGGCGTATCCGGTGCCAACGCGGGTGGCACGGGCAAGCCTTGCAGTAGCCTCGCCAGATCAGGACTACTCACCGCCTCCCTGGCCGCCCGCTGCCAGGCGATCGCCCGGATCTCGTCGGCATTGACCAGATGATCCCCCAGCCCGCCCGGGCGCAGCAGTGTGTCCAGCAGGTTGAGGCCCGAGGTGCTGCTGGTCGGTACGCCGGCCATGGCAAACAACAGTCCGGCACTGGCATTGGCCGCCGTGATGTCCCAATTGCTGGCGATGACGATGGCCGGTGCGGGGTTGTTGGCCTGCAGGATGTGCTCCACGGCGTCGTGCACCATCTTCATGGCCGGGGCGTCCGCTGCAGAGGCCAGGTAGCGCGGTGCATAGCCAGCCGCGAGGAACACTTCGTTGCACTGATCGAGCGGCACCTGCAGCGCGCTGAGCAGGGCATGCAGGGTGCCGGGGCTGGCCTTGGCGCGGCCGGTTTCCACGCAGCTCAGGTGGCGTTGCGAAACACCGGCGAGCAACGCCAGGTCGAGCTGGCTGAGCCCGGCCTGGCGCCGCAGGCGGCGCAGATGCGCGCCCGCGTCGGTGGCGGTGGGCGGGTGCGGAGTGTGGAAGGGGAGAGGGCTCATGCTTCGACTCTGGCTGTCCTTGGCTGAAGCGTCCATGACCTGTGAGGTCATTGCGGCGCAGGCGACTGTATCACTACCGTGAGGCCAACTTCGCCCGCCAGATCGACAGGTATGGAATTCGACTATGAGAGCTGAATGGATCGCGCTGCCGCTGTTGCTGGTGTTTGCCCTGTACACCGGCTGGACCATGATGATTGCCGAGCAATCGCTGATTGCCTTTGGCCTGGAGCTGATGTCCCGGCCGGACACCGCGCAGGTGGTTATCGACCTGTACGTGATGGCCGGGCTGGGCTGCGTCTGGATGGTCAGCGACCACCGCAAGCGCGGCGGCTCGTTGCTTGGCGTGATGCCCTATGTGCTGCTGACGCTGGTGTTCGTCTGCATGGGGCCGCTGCTGTACATCGTGATCAAGGGTGGCATGCCGAGGCACGGGCAATGAGCACCGCCCTGTCGGTTTATGCCTGCTGTGTGGTGGTGCTGTTTATCAAGATGCTGGCGATTTCCTGCTACCAGGGGTACTTCCGCCTGCGCTACCTGGCCTTCACCAACAGCGAGGATGCGGCGGTGTTCAGACGCTCGGCTTGTCCTGCGGAACTGCCGCAGGTCACGCGCGCCGCGCAGGCTTGGCGCAATGACCTGGAGAACATTCCGCTGTTTCTCGCGTTGTCTGGGCTGGCAGTTGCGCTTGCAACACCGTCGACCCCGAGCGCCTGGCTGATGGGGCTATTCACCGTCGCACGGATACTGCACACGGCGGCCTACCTGGCGAGCATTCAACCGTGGAGGACGGTGAGTTACGCCTTGGGGGTAATTTGTTTGATCGGGTTGGCGACCTTGGTCATCGAGGCTGTGCCCAATATCAGCAGCGACGGGCGCGTTTGCGAGCCCCGCGCCCGAGCTCGACTCCAGCTCGACAACGAGTCTGGATAAGCCCTTGGGCGTTGCGGCCTCAGCGAACTTTCTGAGTTTCATGCCGATTGTTGGCTGTGCGCCTGCGGTCGGCAATGCACGTCGAAGTCAGGGCCTGCATTTGCTCGTAATGAACGCGCGTCTCCGGTGCATCGGGGGCGCCAGTGATGGCCAGCAGGTAATGGGTGTCAGCCTGGTACTGCTTCAGGTCCAGCAGGGCCGAGGTGAAGTCATCCGACAAGTCGGCTGACGGCCCCACGAATTTTTTGAAGCAAGACGATGACCGAGTTGGCAGGGGGTAGAAGGCTGCATACGGGTCGGGCTGCGCCAACGCTTTGGTCGCTTGCATGCGCAACCGTACCAGCGTGGGTTCGGCGAGGTCGACGGGGATCGGCTGTACGCGGCATGTGCGCAGCGTCGCCACCGCCGCGGCCAGCAACCCTTGGTCCGCAGCGGCCTGGTATAGCGCGCAGATTCGTGGCCGTCGCTCGTCCCAAGGCGTTTGCCTGCTCGATTCCACGAAAGCCAGCAGGTAGCTGACTACAGGATGGCCACTGTCGTTGACCGCGTTCAGCTCGTCGGCGATCACCTCGATTTTCTTCACGATCTCGGCCCTGGCCTTGACCCAGCTCGGCCAGTCGAGCTGGCCCTGTCGTTGCTGTTCGACCGTGCGGTGGATCCACTGCAGTTCCGCTTCAGCCTTGCGTATGGCCTGTTGCACGGTGGCCTCGTGCGCAATGTTGGGGGTGGCGTGCACCGCGGCACTCAGCACGAGGCCGAAAAACAGGGTGGGAAGTTTGACTATCAACGGGGGCTCCTCCTTGAAGCGCAGCCTGGTTGTGCCAGCTGGGGGCGGCGGATTCTACCGAGAAAGCCGGGCGTTCGCCTGTCTGACGGGCTGCGTCTTTACATTGAATTATTCAAAGCCAATAATTATTGCCATTGCATAATTCAGGTTAAATCCATGGCCGACATATTCCTGCGTCCTGAATTGGCCGCCGACATGGCCCGGCAACTGCTCGAACCGTCCGCGCTGGATATCGGCCTGCGTTCCGGGTTGTTCCTGTCTGGCCTGCGGCGCACCGGCAAGACCACCTTTCTCAGGAACGACCTGATCCCCGCGCTGGAAGCCAAGGGTGCGCTGGTGATCTACGTCGACCTGTGGAGCGACACCCAGACCAGCCCGGTGCAGCTTGTACTCACCGCTGTGCGCAAGGCCCTGCGCGAGCTGCAGACGCCGGCCTCGTCGTTCATGCAGCGGCTCAGGGCCTTGCGTGGCGCCGAGGTGGAGCTGGCCGGGTTCAAGTTCGGCTTCAACCTCGACACCCTGGGCGAGGCGGGCGGCGTGACCTTGGCCCAGGCCCTGGGCGAGGTGGTCGACCAAGCCAAGGCCAATGTGGTGCTGATCGTCGACGAAGTGCAGCACGCCATCACCACCGAAGATGGGCAGCAGATGATGCTGGCGCTGAAGGCCGCGCGTGATGCCATCAACCCACGCCCAGCCCCTGCGGGACATTTCCTGTTCATCGGCACCGGCTCGCACCGGGCGATGGTCAACGAGCTGACCGCGCGGCGTAACCAGGCCTTCGCCGGTGCCACCAACGTGGCCTATCCGGTATTGGGCGAGGACTATGTGGCGTTCTGGCTCGACCGGCTCGCAGCCGATGGCCTCGACAACCTGCCCTCGCTGGCGGTGGCGACCGAGGCGTTCCAGACGCTGGGCAGCCGGCCCGAAGAGTTCATCCGCGCCCTGCGCCAGTTGATTCATTCGCCCAGCCTGGCTTCTGGAGCGGATGTGGTGCTGCCGGTGATCGCGGCCACGCTGCGTTCGGCGGCGGCGGACCTGGAGCTGATGAAGGTCGAGGAGCTGGGCGTGCTGGCCCAGGCCATCTTCGCCCGCATCGCCTCGGTGGACGGCGAGACACGCGGGGTGTTCTCCGCCGAGGCGGCGGCGCAGTACTCGAAGGTCGTCGGGCGTGAAGTGCGGGTGGAAGAAGTGCAGCCCGTGGCCAACGACCTGCTGGCGGCCAATCTGATCATCCGCCGTGGGCATGGGTTGTATGGGGTGACGGATCCGTTCGTGCAGGAGATCTGGCGGGAGCGTCAGGCGATGTTGGGCAAGCGCTGATGTCCGACTTGGACAAGGGCATTCGCAGATGAAGATCGCCACTCGACAGGGCGTCATTACCGTTATTGACGAACCCACCTACACGTTCGACTCAGCGGACAATTTGCGCTCATATGCGCGGGAGTTCATCGTGGGCGATGATGGCCTTTCATCGGTTCATGGCGTGATGTTGAACGACACCGGCATCCTGGTTATCGGTGCCGGCGGGGGTGGGACAGGGGTTCATGCGCATTGCGCGCGGGTGATCGACGACAAGCTGGTGTTGGCCGTGGGCAATCAGGTCGCCTGTGTGTCGCTGATCCCTCCCCACGACTTGGTGTGGTCCTGCAAGGTGGATTTTGCGACGTGTTTCGGTCTCTATTGGGCTGCGCGGCCGCGTGCACTGATCTCGCACGGCGAGCTGGAAATCACATGCCTGTCTCCTGAGGGCGACGTCATCTGGAAAGCCATGGGCGCCGACATCTTCACCGGACGTTTTCAGTTGGCGCCTGACCATGTGGAGGTCTTGGACTTCTACGACACCGTCTACCGTTTTGATGTCGTGACGGGTGAGGCATTGGAATGCACTTGATGCATGGGGGCGACTATACGTCCTGGTGCAATCCTCAGTTACAAGTCCAAACTTGGCCACCGTCTTAACGTCGGAGCAAGTCCAAGGCCGGTGGCCATCTAGCTTGCGGTCTACTTGAACGCACAGGCGCCCACATCAGACGCTGTGCATTCGCCGTCTTCCCAGCCATCCCCCGCCGTTTGCCTGGCGCCGGACAGGGTCAGACTGACGCCACTTTGATTATCGCCTTTGTATCGGCAAATCACTGATTTATCAGTGACCTTCGCGGTGAAGAATTCGAAGCTGTCGAGGTCCTCTTCGCTGGCCATCGGGTTATCGCCCTCCCAGCCGCCTGGGGCGCTGTAGGCGTAGCCTTGGCCGTCTTCTTTTTGAGTGATGCTTGAAGCACTTGGGCAGGTGGCGGCAACGGCGTTACCTACCATGAAAAAAGCCAGCAAGGCAGTTCCGATCATACGCATGACAGCTATTCCTTCAGCAGAAATGGGAAACTCATCATGTGATGCGGGAATTGCACCGCGCTACTGGCAAAAATGTCAGGTCAGTGGTGCGGGTAGAGGCGGCTGGTGTGTCAGAGGACTGTGAAGGAGGAGTGCCTCATTCGTAGCCCGTCTTTAAAAACTGGGCCTGAACCGCCAGTTCGTCCATCGCGGCAAGGCTGGTTTCGTCACATTTGCCCTGAAAAGCACCCAAATCTCCGACTTGATGTCCCCAAAGCCTAATCCGTGAAGGGCACCCTTGTGTTGCGAAAGGGCCGCAAAGCGGCCCCGTGCACCTGTGAAGTCAGTGCTTCATCCCCAGCTCCGCATCATCCATCAGCGCCTTGGCCAGCGCGCTCAGGTAATACGACGCCCAGATCAGCTGAGGTTTTTCCTCCATGATCCCGGTGATGGTCAGGTCGCACACGCAGCCCATCAACTCCGAAGCCTGCTCCCGTGCGTGCTGGCAAGGGATGCCGGGTTCGATGCAGAACAGCGGGTCGGTATGCCCTTCACCCTGGTAGAACCGCGTCTTGCCCACCGTGGTGTGGGGCGTGGTGTCGTCTGTGCTCATTGCTCAATCTCCCTGAAATGATCGGTGCCTGGGCTTGCGCAATCGCGGGACAAGCCCGCTCCCACGGGTACAGGTTCCACGCCGCATGTGGTGTGCTGCACGTAGATCGCAGCCATGGATCACAGCGTGTTTGGATCACAGCGTGGGAGCGGGCTTGCCCCGCGATTGCGTCAGCCCAGCCAACAAATGACTTACGCCCTAGTGCAACGTCCGAGGCTCCACCTGCGGCATCTGCACCTGAATCAACGCCGACTCGAGCAGCACCCGCAGCGCCTCCATTTCATGCATCGCGGCCATGACCAGGATCGACACGGGCGACTTGGGATGCAGCAGAACAGCCTGATGCGCCACGGTCTGCGCGCACAGGGCGTACTCCGTGGCCTGGATGATGGTGTCTTCGAGGGAGTGGTGGTTGTGGGGTGGATCGGGGACTATCTTCAGCATGGTTTTGTGCCCTTTGATGGGGCCGCTACCGGACTGCTGTCAAACAGGTAGGTGGCAGCTATGCATAGGTTGACAGACCGGCGGACACAAAAACCGGCGCACGCAAGCGTGCCCCATGCACAGCCGCCATAGAGGGCAAGCAGTGCAGGTGTCGCGTCGCGGCCTGTCAAAGCCGATCGCTGATATGCAGCGACCTGCCGAGACTAGAGCGCTTGCTGAGCGATCGCAACGAAAAATAGGAGCTCGGAGTATCTTTGGGAAATGGACTACAAAAAAGATGTAAAGTCTGATCTTTTTTACTAGTGGTACAAGGCGGATGGGTTGGGTGGTGTTGCAAAATGGGTCATGAGCCTAACTAATGAAAGCTGGCGCACTAGTTTAAATCGTTAGGGCGAATTACTTATAGGGTCTGTCTGACGGCAGATCCTATAAGTAATCAGGAACGGACATTTAGTGGGGTAGCGTAGGGAGCTGTTCTCGTTCATTTTTTCGGCTGTGATTGGTTCGACTCATTTTTTTTGGTATCTTTGACTGTGTCGGATCCAGAGAGTACGTTCCCCACTCCTCCTTGGGATATATCGCCGCCAACATCGTTTCCAAGGATTACGTTCCCCACTCCTCCTTGGGATATATCGCCGCCAACATCGCTTCCAAGGTTTACGTTCCCCACTCCTCCTTGGGATATATCGCCGCCAACATCGCTTCCAAGGATTACGTTCCCCACTCCTCCTTGGAACATATCGTCGCCAACATCGCCTCCAATAATACCTTGCCCTACTGTGCCTTGAATTACATCACCGCCAGTATCTGTTCCAATGATCCCTTGGGCTACATTGGTTGCAGGTTTTTTCGTGGTCATGATACACCTCTGTGAGTATGGGTGAGAGGGTATTAGGAACGTGTAATGATTGGGCCGCAACTGGTAATTTTGATAGTTGACAGTTTCAGAATATTTGGCTGGTGGGTGGTTGCAATTCATGTGGTCAATTAATGGCTGCTGAGCTTGCGTCTTAACTACATGTGATATATGAAATTAGCCAAAATTTCTTTCTCGGCTGATTCCCGCAAGGCTCAACCTTGAGTAGTACACTAATAGTAGAATCTAATTTGGCTCAGTTTGTTCAAGGAACGCCGCCTCCAACAACTGCCTCGTATACCCATGCTGCGGCTCATGAAAAATCTCCCCCGCATCCCCCTGCTCAACCACCTGCCCATGCTTGATCACCATCAACTGATGACTCAACGCCTTGACCACCGCCAGGTCATGACTGATAAACAGATAAGTCAGGTTGTACTTAACCTGCAAATTCCGCAAAAGCTCAACCACCTGCCGCTGCACCGTCCGGTCCAGCGCCGAGGTCGGCTCATCCAGCAAAATCAGCGCGGGCTTCAGCACCAAGGCCCGAGCAATCGCAATCCGCTGCCGCTGCCCACCAGAAAACTCATGGGGATACCGATGCCGCGTCCGCGGATCCAGCCCCACTTCCTCCAACGCCGCAATAATCGCCGCTTCCTGCTCAGCCGGCGTGCCGATCTTGTGAATCCGTAACCCCTCGCCAACGATGTCCGCCACGCACATGCGCGGGCTCAGGCTGCCAAAGGGGTCCTGAAACACCACCTGCATCTCTCGCCGCAGCGGCCGCACTTCCTTCTGGTTCAGCCCTTCAAGATTCTGCCCATGAAAGCGAATCCCGCCCTGGCTGGAAATCAGCCGCAAAATAGCTAGCCCCAAGGTGGACTTGCCCGAGCCACTCTCGCCAACGATGCCCAGCGTCTGCCCCTGGGGAAGGCTGAAGTTCACCCCGTCCACGGCCTTTACATGGTCCACGGTGCGGCGCAGCAGCCCCTTCTTGATCGGGAACCACACCTTCAAGTCCTTCACCTCCAGCAACGGCGCGCCTTCGGCATTCGCAGCCGGTGCCCCGCTGGGCTCGGCGTTGATCAGCATCTGCGTATACGGATGCTGCGGCTTGCTGAACAGCGTGGCGCAATCGGCCTGCTCGACGATCTTGCCGCACTGCATCACGCATACGCGGTGGGCGATGCGGCGTACCAGGTTGAGGTCGTGGCTGATCAGCAGCAGGGCCATGCCGAGGCGCGCCTGCAACGACTTGAGCAGGTCGAGGATCTTCAACTGCACGGTCACATCGAGCGCCGTGGTGGGCTCGTCGGCAATCAGCAGTTCGGGCTCGTTGGCCAGGGCCATGGCGATCATCACCCGCTGGCGCTGACCACCGGACAGCTCGTGGGGCAGGGCTTTCAAGCGCTTGTGCGGCTCGGGAATGCCGACCAGCTCCAACAGCTCAAGGGTGCGGGCGGTGGCTTCCTTGCCGGTCAGGCCCTTGTGCAGCAAGAGGATCTCGTTGATCTGCTTCTCGATGCTGTGCAGCGGGTTCAGCGAGGTCATCGGCTCCTGAAAGATCATCGCAATGCGGTTGCCGCGAATGCGCTGCATGGGCTTCTCGCCCAGGTGCAGCAGGTCCTTGCCTTCGTAATGGATGGTGCCGGAAGGATGCCGCGCCAGCGGGTAGGGCAGCAGGCGCAAAATCGAATGCGCGGTCACCGACTTGCCCGAGCCGCTTTCGCCGACCAGGGCCAGGGTCTCGCCCTT
This sequence comes from Pseudomonas sp. CAM1A, assembly GCF_047501685.1. Lineage (NCBI taxonomy): Bacteria > Pseudomonadati > Pseudomonadota > Gammaproteobacteria > Pseudomonadales > Pseudomonadaceae > Pseudomonas > Pseudomonas sp. CAM1A. The sequence goes on from NZ_JBFNXP010000012.1 coordinate 78,895, forward strand.
GCGGATGTCGAAGCTGATGCCGTCGACCACGCGGTTGACCTGCTCGCCAGTGACGAACTCCACCGCCAGGTCGCGGACTTCGATCAGGGTGTCTTGGCTCATGTCATTTCCTCGGGTCGAAGGCGTCGCGGGCGGATTCGCCGATGAATACCAGCAGGCTCAGCATCACCGCCAGCACGGCGAAGGCGCTGATGCCCAGCCACGGGGCTTGCAGGTTGGACTTGCCCTGGGCCACCAGCTCGCCCAGCGACGGGGAGCCGGCGGGCAGGCCGAAGCCAAGGAAGTCCAGGGCGGTGAGGGTGCCGATGGCGCCGGTGAGGATGAACGGCATGAAGGTCATGGTCGAGATCATCGCGTTGGGCAGGATATGCCGGTACATGATCGGGCCATTGCGCATGCCTAGCGCACGGGCGGCGCGCACGTACTCCAGGTTGCGCCCGCGCAGGAACTCGGCGCGCACCACGTCCACCAGGCTCATCCACGAGAACAGCAGCATGATGCCCAGCAACCACCAGAAGTTAGGCTGCACAAAGCTGGCGAGGATGATCAGCAGGTACAGCACCGGCAGGCCTGACCAGATCTCCAAAAAGCGCTGCCCGGCCAGGTCCACCCAGCCGCCATAGAAGCCCTGCAAGGCGCCGGCGATCACGCCGACGATGGAGCTGGCGATGGTCAGCGTCAGGGCGAACAGCACCGAGATGCGGAAGCCGTAGATCACCCGGGCCAGCACGTCGCGGCCCTGGTCGTCGGTGCCCAGCAGGTTGTCGGTGGAGGGCGGCGCGGGGGCGGGCACCTTGAGGTCGTAGTTGATGCTCTGGTAGCTGTAGGGGATCGGCGCCCACAGCACGAAGGCGTCTTTCTTGGCCATCAGCTCGCGGATGTAGGGGCTCTTGTAGTTGGCCTCCAGCGGGAACTCGCCGCCGAAGGTGGTCTCCGGGTAGCGCTTGAAGGCCGGGAAGTGCCATTCGCCGTCGTAGCGCACGGCGATGGGCTTGTCGTTGGCGATGAACTCGGCGCCCAGGCTGAGCACGAACAGCACCAGGAAGATCCACAGCGACCACCAGCCGCGGCGGTTGGCCTTGAAGCGCTCGAAGCGCCGGCGATTGAGAGGGGACAGGGCCATGTCAGTGCTCCCGGCTGGCGAAGTCGATGCGCGGATCGACCAGGGTGTAGGTGAGGTCGCCGATCAGCTTCACCACCAACCCCAGCAGGGTGAAGATGAACAAGGTGCCGAACACCACCGGGTAGTCGCGGTTGATCGCCGCTTCGAAACTCATCAGGCCCAGGCCGTCGAGACTGAAGATCACCTCGATCAGCAAGGACCCTGTGAAGAAGATGCCGATGAACGCCGAGGGGAAGCCGGCGATCACCAGCAGCATGGCGTTGCGGAACACATGGCCGTAGAGCACGCGGGTGCGGCTCAGGCCCTTGGCCTTGGCGGTGACCACGTACTGCTTGTTGATCTCGTCGAGGAAGCTGTTCTTGGTCAGCAGGGTCATGGTGGCGAAGTTGCCGATCACCAGCGCGGTGATGGGCAGCACCAGGTGCCAGAAGTAGTCGAGCACCTTGCCGGTGGTGGAGAGCTCGTCGAAGTTGTTGGAGGTCAGCCCGCGCAGCGGGAACCAGTCGAAGTAACTGCCGCCGGCGAACAGCACGATCAGCAGGATGGCGAACAGGAAGGCGGGGATGGCGTAGCCGACGATGATCGCCGAGCTGGTCCACACGTCGAAGTGGCTGCCGTGGCGCACGGCCTTGGCGATCCCCAGCGGGATCGACACCAGGTACATGATCAGCGTGCTCCATAGCCCGAGGGAAATGGACACGGGCATCTTCTCGGCGATCAGGTCGATGACCTTGGCGTCGCGGAAGAAGCTGTTGCCAAAATCCAGCTGGGCGTAGTTCTTGACCATGATCCACAGCCGCTCGGGCGCGGATTTGTCGAAGCCGTACATGCGCTCGATCTCGGCGATCAGCGCCGGGTCCAGGCCTTGCGCGCCACGGTAGTTCGAGCCGGCCACCGAGACTTCGGCGCCGCCGCCGGCGATGCGGCTGGTGGCGCCGTCGAAGCCTTCGAGCTTGGCGATCATCTGCTCCACCGGGCCGCCGGGGGCGGCCTGGACGATGATGAAGTTGATGATGAGGATGCCGAACAGGGTGGGGATGATCAGCAGCAGGCGCCGCAGGATATAGGCCAGCATGTCAGTTGGCCTCTTCCGGTGCGGCGGCTTCGCTTACCGCGGGCGTGACGTCGGGCTTGATCCACCAGGTGTCGATGCCGATGTCGTACTTGGGCGATACGGCGGGGTGGCCGATATGGTTCCAGTAGGCCACGCGCCAGGTCTTGATATGCCAGTTGGGGATCACGTAGTAGCCCCATTGCAGCACACGGTCCAGGGCGCGGCAGTGTTCGATCAGGCTCTGCCGGGAGTCGGCATTGATCAGTTGCTCCACCAGCTGGTCGATGGCCGGGTCGCGCAGGCCGATGAAATTGCGGCTGCCGGGGTTGTCGGCGGCGGCGCTGTTCCAGTATTCGCGCTGCTCGTTGCCGGGCGAGTTGGACTGGGCGAAGCCGCCGACGATCATGTCGTAGTCGCGCGAGCGCAGGCGGGTGATGTACTGCGACACGTCCACGCGGCGGATCTCGAGGTTGATGCCAAGGTCCGCGAGGTTGCGCTTGAACGGCAGCAGCACCCGTTCGAACTGGGTCTGCGCGAGGAGGAACTCGATGGTCAGTGGCTTGCCGTCTTTATCGACCATCTTGTCGTCGACGACCTTCCAGCCGGCCTCCTGCAGCAGCTTGTAGGCCTGGCGCTGCTGGTCGCGGATCATGCCGCTGCCGTCGGTGACCGGGTTGTGGAAGGCGCCGTTGAACACCTCGTCCGGCACCTTGCCGCGCAGCGGCTCGAGGATCTTCAGCTCGGCGGGGCTGGGCAGGCCGTTGGCGGCCATTTCGGAGTTCTCGAAGTAGCTGCCGGTGCGGGTGTAGGCGCCGTTGAACAGCTGCTTGTTGGTCCACTCGAAGTCCAGCAGCAGGCTGATGGCATGGCGCACGCGGATGTCCTGGAACATCGGCTTGCGCAGGTTGAAGATGAAGCCCTGCATGCCGACGGGGTTGCCGTTGGGCAGTTCTTCCTTGACCAGGCGGCCATCACGCACGGCGGGCACGTCGTAGGCGGTGGCCCAGTTTTTCGCGCTGACCTCCAGGCCGTAGTCGAACTGGCCGGCCTTGAGCGCTTCGAGGGCGACGGTGTTGTCGCGGTACGAATCGAAGGTCATCACGTCGAAGTTGTAGAAGCCGCGGTTGATCGGCAGGTCCTTGCCCCAGTAGTCCTTGACCCGCTCGTAGCGGATCGAGCGGCCGGCCTTCACCTCGGCGACCTTGTACGGGCCGCTGCCGAGCGGGATCTCCAGGTTGCCGCGGTCGAAGTCGCGGCCCTGGTACCAGTGCTTGGGCAGTACCGGCAGCTGGCCGAGGATCAGCGGCAGCTCGCGGTTGTTGTTGTGCTTGAACTTGAACAGCACCTTGAGCGGCGCTTCGGCGACCACTTCGGCGACGTCGGCGTAGTACTGGCGGTACAGCGGCGCGCCGTCCTTGATCAGGGCGTTGAAGGTGAACACCACGTCTTCGGCGCGCATCGGGTGGCCATCGTGGAAGCGTGCTTCGGGGCGCAGGTAGAAGCGCACCCAGCTGTTGTCGGGGGCCTTTTCGATCTTGCCGGCCACCAGGCCGTACTCGGTGAAGGGCTCGTCCAGGCTCTGGCGCATCAGGGTGTCGTAGATGGCGCCGACGTTGTCGGCGGGCACGCCCTTGTTGATGAACGGGTTGAGGCTGTCGAAGCCGCCGAAGCTGGACTGGCGGAAGGTACCGCCCTTGGGCGCGTCGGGGTTCACATACTCGAAGTGCTTGAAGTTGGCCGGGTACTTCGGCGCCTCGTCGTACAGGGTCAGGGCGTGCTGCGGGGCGGCCACGGCCGGGAGCGTGAGGCAGCTCAGCAGCAGGCTGGCGGCCAGGCGGCGCAGGGTCGGCGTCATTTGGCTTTCTCCGAAGGCTTCTTGATCCACCAGCTGTTCAGCCCGAGGGTGTAGGGCGGTGTGGTGACGAAGGCGAACCGGTTGCGGTAGGCCAGGCGGTGATTGTCGAGGTACCAGTTGGGGATCATGTAGTACTGCCATGAGAGCACGCGGTCCAGGGCGCGCGCGGCGGCGATCTGGTCATCGCGGCTGCGGGCGGCGAGCAAGGTGTCGAGCAGGTGGTCGACCACCGGGTCCTTCACGCCAGCATAGTTCTTGCTGCCCTTGGTGGCGGCCTGGCTTGAGTGGAAATACAGCCACTGCTCGAGGCCCGGGCTCAGAGTCTGGTTCAGGGTCATCAGGATCATGTCGAAATCGAACTGGTCGAGCCGTTGTTTGTACTGGGCGCGGTCCACGGTGCGCAAGCGCGCATCGATGCCAATGCTGGCCAGATTTTCGACATAAGGTTGCAGGATGCGTTCGAGGTTGGGGTTCACCAGCAGCAGTTCCAGCCGGAACGGTTGGCCTTTGCTGTCGACCAGGCGCTGGCCGTTGAGCTTCCAGCCGGCCTGGGCGAACAACGCCAGGGCCTGGCGTAGAGCCGGGCGGCTGATGCCGCTGCCGTCGGTGTGGCTGACCTGGTAGGGCTCGGTGAACAGCTTGTCCGGCAACTGGTCACGGAACGGCTTGAGCAGCAGCCATTCCTTGCCGGTGGGCAGGCCGCTGGCGGTGAAGTCGCTGTTGGGGTAGTAGCTGGTCGAGCGGCGGTAGGCGCTGCTGAACAGGGCGCGGTTGGTCCACTCGAAGTCGAGCATCAGGCCCAGCGCCTGGCGCACCCGTGGGTCGCTGAACGCGGCGCGGCGGCTGTTCATGAACAGGCCTTGGGTCTGCGTGGGGATCTTGTGCGGGATCTGCGCCTTGATCACCTCGCCACGGCGCACGGCGGGGAAGTTGTAGCCGTTGGCCCAGTTCTTCGCCTGGTGCTCGATGTAGATGTCGAATTCACCGGCCTTGAACGCCTCGAAGGCCACGGTGGCGTCGCGGTAGAACTCGTATTCGACACGCTTGAAGTTGTACTTGCCGCGGTTCACCGCCAGGTCCTTGCCCCAGTAGTCCTTCACCCGCTCGAACACCAGGCGGCGACCGGGTTGCACTTCGCTGATGCGGTAGGGGCCGCTGCCCAGCGGCGGCTCGAAGGTGGTGGCCTTGAAGTCGCGTTTGGCCCAGTAGTGCTTGGGCAGCACCGGCATCTCGCCCAGGCGCAGGATCAGCAGCGGGTTGCCGGCGCGCTTGAACACGAAGCGAATACGCAGCGGGCCGAGGATATCGACCCGGGCCACTTCCTGCAGGTTGGTGCGGTAGATCGGGTGGCCGTCCTTGAGCAGGGTGCGGTAGGAAAACGCCACATCCTGCGCGGTGATCGGCACGCCGTCGTGGAAGCGCGCCTCGGGGCGCAGGTTGAACACCACCCAGCTGCGGTCTTCGCTGTACTCGACCGAGCGGGCGATCAGGCCGTAGCTGGAGGTGGGCTCGTCGCCGGACGGGTCGTACATGCCGGTGCCGACCATCAGCGGCTCGTTGAGCTCGTTGATGCCGTACTGCAGGAAGTTGGGCGTGGTGACCGGGCTCGAACCCTTGAAGGTGTAGGGGTTGAGCGTGTCGAAGGTGCCGAAGGCCATGGCCCGCAACGTGCCGCCTTTAGGGGCTTGCGGGTTGACCCAGTCGAAGTGGGTGAAGCTGGCCGGGTACTTGAGCGTGCCGAACTGCGCGTATCCGTGGCTTTCGCTCACCATCGCGACGGCGGGGAAGCTCAAGGCCAGGCTGAGAGACAGCAGGAGGGGACGTATCAAGTCGGCATCCGATCCAGAGGGCGTTGGGCTTGGTTCGGGGTACAGTAACAGCTTGTCTGGAATGGAAAAAGGGTAGGGCGCGGGGCTTTGCTTCAGCCTTCAAAGCATCGCGGGGCCAGCCCGCTCCCACGCCGATCGCGACTGGCGTGGGAGGAGGGCTGGCCCCGCGAGCGAGGTATCAGCGGCCCAGGTAGACGGTCAGGGTCTGGCCTGGCTTGAGCGCATGCCCGGTACGTGGGTTCCAGCGCTTGAGGTGTTTCATTTCGACATTGAAGCGCTTGGCCACCAGGTAGTACGAGTCGCCCTTGCGCACTTTGTACTGGGTGGAGCGCTGCTTGGAATCAGCCACACGGTTGGCCGCCGCGCTCGGCGCGCTGCCGCCACGCAGGGCCAGGACCTGGCCGACCTTGAGGCTGTTGCCGCGGATGCGGTTCCAGCTTTGCAGCTGCTTGACCGACACCCGGTTGGCCTTGGCGATGCTGCCCAGGTTGTCGCCGCGCTTGACCCGGTAGCTGCGTGCTGCGGGGGCCTTGGCTTCGGCCAGGGCAGCCTGGAACACGGCCTTGTTCGGTTGCAGGCTGACCAGTTCCTCGGGCTTGAGGTTGGACATGCGGTCGCTCAGCAGCTGCGCCTTGGCGGTCGGCACCAGCAGTTGCTGCGGGCCGTCCACGGTCATGCGCTTCTTGAAGGCGGGGTTGAGCTGGATCAGTTCGTCTTCGTCGATGTCGGCGAAGGCAGCCACGCGCGACAGGTCGAGGCGGTCGTTGATGGCGACGGCTTCGAAGTACGGCTCGTTGGCGATCGGGTTCAGGTTGACCCCGTAGGCGGCCGGGGTGTTGACCACCTGCGACAGGGCCAGCAGCTTGGGCACGTAGTCGCGGGTTTCCTGCGGCAGCGGCAGGTTCCAATAGTCGGTCGGCAGGCCCAGGCGCTCGTTGCGCTCGATGGCGCGGCTGACCGTGCCTTCACCGGCGTTGTAGGCCGCCAGGGCCAGCAGCCAGTCGCCGTTGAACATGTCATGCAGGCGGTTCAGGTAGTCCAGCGCGGCGTTGGTCGAGGCGGTGACGTCGCGTCGGCCATCGTAGAAGTTGGTCTGGCGCAGGTTGAAGTGGCGCCCGGTGGACGGGATGAACTGCCACATGCCGGCGGCGTGTGCGCGGGAGTAGGCCATCGGGTTGTAGGCGCTTTCGATGGCCGGCAGCAGGGCCAGCTCCAGCGGCATATCGCGTTCTTCGAGGCGCTCGACGATGTAGTGCAGGTACAGGCTGCCGCGCTCGCCGGCGTTCTCGAGGAACGACGGGTTGCTGGCGAACCACAGGCGCTGCTGTTCGATGCGCGGGTTGACGTCCATGCCGTCCTGCAGGGCGAAGCCCTGGCGCATGCGCTCCCAGACGTCCTGCGGCGGTGCCTGCTCCTTGGGCTTGACCACCAGCGGCGCGGGCTTGTGCTTGATCCGCGCCTGGTAGTTGTGCGCGCGAACGCTGTCGGCTTCGTCGAGCTGACGGGTGCTCTGGCAGCCGACCAGGGTGGCGGCCAGCGCCAGTGCACTGATCTGGGCCAGTCGCGTCAGGGCGACCGAATGAGAGGTTCTGCGGCTACGGGAAGACATCGGCTGGGACGGGTATCCGGGCGAAAAAGTTGGGCGATTCTAGGAACCGCTCCCGGCCGGGTCAACCATTGGGCCTATGATGCGATATATCTTGGGGTTATCAGAACACGTCCTTCCAAGACCTCAAGGCAGCAAAAACAGTGGCTTGGGTGGGGTTGGAATGTCCCTTCCATTCGTCTGCTTTTTGTTTAACGAATGTTTCAGCGGTGCGCAAAAACGGGTTGGTCAGGCGCTCCAGGCCGATGCTGGAGGGCAAGGTGATGCGATTGTCGGCGCGCAGCCGGGTAACGTCCTCGAACCGTTGGCGAACGTGTTCGTTGTCGGGTTCCACGGCACGGGCGAATCGCAGGTTGCTCAGGGTGTATTCGTGGGCGCAGTACACTTCGGTCGCGGCGGGCAGCGCCGCCAGGCGTTGCAGCGAATGGTGCATCTGCTCGGGCGTGCCTTCGAACAAGCGGCCGCAGCCGGCGGCGAACAGGGTGTCGCCACTGAACAGTAGCGGTGTGGGCGATTGCGCAGTGTAATAGGCAATGTGCCCCAGGGTGTGGCCGGGCATGGCCAGGACGTCGAAGGCCAGGCCCAGCACCTCGACGCGTGCGCCGTCTGCCAGGGCGATGTCGCGGCCCGGAATACGTTCGCTGGCCGGGCCGTACACCTGGGCGCCGGTGGCCTGTTTCAAGGCTTCGACGCCGCCGACGTGGTCATGGTGGTGGTGGGTGACGAGGATCGCCTCCAATGCCCAGCCCGGGTGCTGCTCCAGCCACGCACGCACCGGCCCGGCGTCACCGGGGTCTACCACTGCGCAGCGGCGATTGGCAGTATCCTGTAACAACCAGATGTAGTTGTCGTTGAAAGCGGGTAGGGCATCGATCTGTATCATGTGCGGATCCGTATCGCCAAGCCTGGACATTGAGGGCATCTTAGCCGCGATGGCGCGAGCGGAGAACCTTCGAGGGAGAACGCAATGACCGACCAAGCCTTCGCCCAGGCCGACCCCGACTGGGTCGAGCTGATCCGCCTGGCCCGCGACTGGTTCGATGGGCCTCTTGGGCAGTTGATGCTCAAGGAGGAGGAAAAGTTGCTCGAAGAAGAGCTGCGGCGCTTCTTCGGTGGCTACCTTGTGCACTACGGCCCCTGCGCCGAACCCCCGCCCAACGCCCCGCAGGTGCAGCGCAACGTGCGCCTGGGCGCGCCGTTGCCGGGGGTGGAGATCGTCTGTGAGGAGCAGGCCTGGCCGCTGTCGGAGCACGCCGCCGACGTGGTGGTGCTGCAGCATGGCCTGGACTTCAGCCTGTCGCCCCATGGGCTGCTGCGTGAAGCGGCCAGTTCCGTGCGCCCGGGTGGCCACCTGCTGATCATCGGGATCAACCCGTGGAGCAGTTGGGGCGTGCGCCATTTCTTCAGCCATGGGGCCTTGCGCAAGGCCCGTTGCATCTCGCCGTCGCGGGTCGGCGACTGGCTCAACCTGCTGGGCTTCGCGCTGGAGAAACGCCGCTTCGGGTGTTATCGTCCGCCGCTTGCCTCGCCGGCCTGGCAACAGCGCCTGGCGGGCTGGGAGCGTGTGGCCGGGGGCTGGCAGACCGCCGGCGGCGGTGTCTACCTGCTGGTGGCGCGCAAGATGGTGGTGGGCCTGCGGCCGTTGCGCTTGGAGCGCCGCGAGCCGATGGGCAAGCTGCTGCCGCTGCCGCTGGCCAAGGTCAACCGCAGCGCCACCCATCCCGAATCCGAAAAGCACTGAACATGAGTGGTACATGAGCGATAGCGTCGAGATCTACACCGATGGTGCCTGCAAGGGCAACCCTGGCCCGGGCGGCTGGGGCGTGCTGATTGTCTACAAGGGCGTCGAGAAGGAGCTGTGGGGCGGCGAACGCGAGACCACCAACAACCGCATGGAGCTGATGGCGGCGATCGAGGGCCTCAAAGCGCTCAAGCGCGAGTGCGAGGTGCTGCTGACCACCGACTCGCAGTACGTCATGAAGGGCATCAACGAGTGGATGGTCAACTGGAAGAAGCGTGGCTGGAAGACCGCCGCCAAGGAGCCGGTGAAGAACGCCGACCTGTGGGTGCAGCTCGATGAACAGGTCAACCGGCACAAGGTGACCTGGAAGTGGGTCCGTGGGCATATCGGCCATCCGGGCAACGAGCGCGCCGACCAGCTGGCCAATCGTGGGGTCGACGAAGTACGCGCCCAGCGTTGATTGTGCTGCGGGCCATCGCGGGGCAAGCCCGCTCCCACGCAGGGAATGCTCATCTTGTGGGAGCGGGCTTGCCCCGCGATGGCCGCAAAGCGGCCCCGATTTCGTTATACTCCCACCCCGAATTCAAGCACCGCCAGTTGGAGTCCCCGCGTGGAGCAGCAGCAAGACAAACGGTTCGTTATCCTCGACACCGAGACCACCGGTATGCCGGTAGGCGAAGGCCACCGTATCATCGAGATCGGTTGCGTCGAGGTCGTGGGCCGGCGTCTGACCGGGCGGCATTTCCATGTCTACCTGCAGCCTGACCGCGAGAGTGACGAGGGCGCGATCAACGTCCACGGCATCACCGACGCTTTCCTGGTCGGTAAACCGCGCTTTGGCGAGGTGGCCGAGGAGTTCTTCGAGTTCATCCAGGGCGCGACCCTGGTCATCCACAACGCCGCGTTCGACGTTGGCTTCATCAACAACGAGTTCGCCCTGATCGGCCAGCAGGATCGCGCCGACATCTCGCAGCATTGCCCGATCCTCGACACCCTGATGATGGCGCGCTCGCGCCACCCAGGGCAGCGCAACAGCCTCGATGCCTTGTGCAAACGCTACGGCATCGACAACTCTGGCCGTGAACTGCACGGCGCATTGCTCGACTCGGAACTGCTGGCCGACGTCTACCTGGCGATGACCGGTGGCCAGACCAGCCTGTCGCTGGCGGGCGAGGGAGCGGGCGACGAGGATGGGCAGGGCGGCACCGGCAGCGAGATCCGGCGTATCGTCGGGCGTGCGCCGGGGCGGGTGATCATGGCCAACGAGGAAGAGCTCGAGGCCCATGCCGAGCGGCTGGCGGCCATTGCCAAGTCGGCGGGCGGGCCGTCGATGTGGCAGGCATTGACCGAGCCAGCCGCCAGCTGACTCGAAGGCAGGCCCGGCCCCATCGCTGGCAAGCCAGCTCCCACACGGCCCGCATTCTGCGCTGCACCTTGTGAGAGCCGGCCAGGCGATGACAGCATCACACTCGACTACCCTGAGGGAAATTACCCGCAGAGGTAGCCGCCCGATGTACAAGGACCTGCAGTTCCCGATCCTCATCGTCCACCGGGCCATCAAGGCTGACAGCGTTGCCGGCGAGCGGGTGCGCGGCATCGCCGATGAACTGGCCCGTGACGGCTTTGCCATTCTCGCCGCCGCCGACCAGGCCGAAGCACGGCTGGTGGCTGCGACCCATCATGGTCTGGCGTGCATGCTGATCGCTGCCGAAGGCGTCGGCGACAACAGTCACCTGTTGCAGAACATGGCCGAGCTGATCCGCCTGGCGCGGCTGCGGGCGCCCAACCTGCCGATCTTCGCTTTGGGCGAACAGGTCACCCTGGAGAATGCCCCGGCCGAGGCCATGGGCGAGCTGAACCAGTTGCGCGGCATCCTCTATCTGTTCGAAGACACCGTGCCGTTTCTCGCCCGCCAGGTGGCGCGGGCCGCGCACAATTACCTCGACGGCCTGCTGCCGCCGTTCTTCAAGGCCCTGGTGCAGCACACCGCGCAATCCAACTACTCCTGGCACACGCCGGGCCACGGCGGTGGCGTGGCCTACCGCAAGAGCCCGGTGGGGCAGGCCTTCCATCAGTTCTTCGGGGAAAACACCCTGCGCTCGGACCTGTCGGTCTCGGTGCCGGAGCTGGGCTCGCTGCTCGATCACACTGGCCCGCTGGCCGCCGCCGAGGCGCGGGCGGCACGCAACTTCGGCGCCGACCATACCTTCTTCGTCATCAATGGCACCTCCACCGCCAACAAGATCGTCTGGCACGCCATGGTCGGGCGCGGCGACCTGGTGCTGGTGGATCGCAACTGCCACAAGTCGGTGGTGCACGCGATCATCATGACCGGCGCCATCCCTATCTACCTGTGCCCGGAGCGCAACGAGCTGGGCATCATTGGGCCGATCCCGCTCAGCGAGTTCAGCCCGGCGTCTATCCAGGCGAAGATCCAGGCCCACCCGCTGGCCCAGGGAAGGCCTGCGAAGATCAAGCTGGCCGTGGTCACCAACTCCACCTACGACGGCCTCTGCTACCACGCCGGGATGATCAAGCAGGCCCTGGGTGCCAGCGTCGAGGTGTTGCACTTCGACGAGGCCTGGTTCGCCTATGCCGCCTTTCATGAATTTTTCGCCGGCCGCTACGCCATGGGCACGCCGCGTGGCGACGACGGGCCGCTGCTGTTCAGCACCCATTCCACCCACAAGCTGCTGGCGGCCTTCAGCCAGGCGTCGATGATCCATGTACAGGACGGTGCCAGCCGCCAGTTGGACCGCGACCGCTTCAACGAAGCGTTCATGATGCATATCTCCACTTCGCCGCAGTACAGCATTCTCGCTTCGCTGGATGTGGCCTCGGCGATGATGGAAGGCCCGGCGGGGCGTTCGCTGTTGCAGGAGATGTTCGATGAGGCCCTGAGCTTTCGCCGGGCGCTGGCCAACCTGCGCGAGCACCTCGCCGCCGATGATTGGTGGTTCAGCATCTGGCAGCCGCCGACGGCGCAGGCCGGCGAGCGGCAGGCGGCGGTGGACTGGTTGCTGCAACCGGGGGCCGACTGGCATGGCTTTGGCGGGCTGGGCGACGACTATGTCTTGCTTGACCCGCTCAAGGTCACCTTGGTGATGCCGGGCGCCGCTGGCGCAGCGGATGGCCATGGAATTCCCGCCGCAGTGGTGGGCAAGTTCCTCTGGGAACGGGGGCTGGTGGTGGAGAAGACCGGCCTGTACAGCTTCCTGGTGCTGTTCTCGATGGGCATCACCAAGGGCAAGTGGAGCACGCTGCTGACCGAACTGCTGGAGTTCAAGCGCCACTACGACGCCAATACCGCGCTGGCAGACTGCCTGCCCAGCGTGGTGACACAGCAATCGTCACGCTACCAGGGGCTGGGGCTGCGCGACCTGTGCCAGCAACTCCATGCCTTCTACCGTGGCAACGCCACCTCCAGGCAGCTCAAGCTGCTGTTCACCCGCTTGCCCGAAGTGGCGATGACGCCGGCCGAGGCCTATGACCGGATGGTGCGCGGGGAGGTGGAGGCGGTGCCGATCGAGCACCTGCTGGGTCGGGTCGCGGCGGTGATGCTGGTGCCCTATCCACCAGGGATTCCGTTGATAATGCCGGGCGAGCGCTTCACCGAGGCGACCCGCTCGATCCTGATCTACCTGGACTGCGCCCGGGCCTTCGACCAGGGCTTCCCGGGCTTCGTCGCCGACGTGCATGGTTTGCAGCGCGAGGGGGCGCTGTACACCGTCGACTGCGTCAAGGAATGCGAATGATCTCGACGCCGGTCTGGGCCAGTTCGAAGCGGTCGTCGCCCAGGTGGTTGACGCGGTCGCCGATGGCCAGGCGATAACTGGTGACCGGTGCGCCGAGGGTGCTGCCGTCGGCCTGGAGGGTGGACTCCTGGAACTCGTGGACCGGGTAGATACGGCCTTCGGCGTCGCGGGCGTGGAACTGGCCGACCATTACTGCTGCCATTTAGGTGGAAACCTCTGAATCGTGTAGGAAATGTCTGTAGGCATAGACCAGTGAAACGCCCGGGAAGTTTTCAGCCGAATGGAAAAAAACCGTGAAGCCGAGGAACGGTCATCTATAACTAACTGGTCCCATTCCCAGAGCAGAGGTTGCAAAACGCCATGAGCCAGGTCTATTCGGTAGCGGTTGTCGTCGGCAGCTTGCGCAAGGACTCCTACAACCGCAAGGTGGCTCGCGCGCTGTCTGAGCTGGCGCCGTCCAGCCTTGCCCTGCGGATCGTCGAGATCGGCGACCTGCCGTTGTACAACGAGGATGTCGAGGCCGAGGGCGCGCCCGAGGCGTGGAAGCGTTTTCGCGACGAGATCCGCCGCAGCGACGCGGTGCTGTTCGTCACCCCGGAATACAACCGTTCGGTACCGGGCGGCTTGAAGAACGCCATCGACGTGGGGTCGCGTCCCTATGGGCAGAGTGTGTGGGGTGGCAGGCCGGCGGCGGTGGCGAGCGTGTCGCCGGGGGCGATCGGCGGGTTTGGCGCCAATCATGCGGTGCGCCAGTCGCTGGTGTTCCTCGACATGCCGTGCATGCAGATGCCCGAGGCGTACCTCGGTGGGGCGGCGACGCTGTTCGATGACAGTGGCAAGTTGAGTGACAAGACCCGGCCGTTCCTGCAGGGCTTCATCGACAAGTTTGCCTCGTGGGTGAAGCTGAACCGGGCAGTCTGAAGACACCTTGTCGCCGGCAAGCCAGCTCCCGTGGGAGCCGGCTTGCCGGCGATGGCCATCACGCGGACGCTCAGCAAGCCTGCGGCATTTCCCCCTTGGCCAACCGCCGGTTGATATCGGCGATCACCTCGGGCAGTTCATTGATGGTGTCGATCAGGTAGTGCGGGCGCGACCCGGCAAACATCGCGTGAATGCGCTTGCGCTCGCTCTCCAGCTGCTCTGCGCTCAAGGCCCGGTAGCCTTCCCAGGTCAGCCCCAGGGCATTGCCCGAGCACACCAGCGCCACGGTCCACATCCCGGCGCGGCGGCCTTCGAGAATACCCGGCACGGTGTCGTCGACCTTCACGCAGGCGGCCACATCGTCAATCCCCAGGGCTATCACGTTGGCCAGTGCCTGGGCCGGCCACGGGCGGCCGTTCGGCGTCTCGTCGGTGGCGACTACATGGTCGGCGACATAGCCGTTCTGCGCGGCCAGCTCGACCACCTTGTCCATGACCACCTTCGGGTAGCCCGAGCACGAGCCGATCTTCAGTCCGTCCTTGCGCAGCCCGGTCAGGGTGTCCAGGGCGCCGGGAATCAGCGCCGAGTGCACGGCGATCTTCTCGATCTGCAACGGCATGAAGCGTTCGTAGATGGCGGTGACGTCGTCATCGGTCGGCGTGCGGCCGAACACCTTGCGGTAGCGCTCGGCGATCTCCGGCACGTCGCACAGGGTACGGATATGGTCCCACTTGCCCATGCCCATCGGCCCACGGGCTTCTTCGATGGACACCTGCACGTCGAATTCGGCGAAGGCCTCGACGAAGATCTGGGTGGGGGCAAAGGAGCCGAAGTCGACCACGGTGCCGGCCCAGTCGAGGATGGCGGCTTGCAGCTGGGTAGGGTTGCTGTAGTTCATGTGCGCAGTTTCCTTGAATTGGGTAGGCAGAAGATCAGATGTCCAGCACTTCCATTTCCCGCAGCACCTCGGCCACGGCGTTCACGGCGGCCTGCATGCCCTCGGCGCCGACCACGCCGATGCAACCGACGCGGAAGGTCTCGACCTGGGTCAGCTTGCCGGGGTAGAGGATGAAGCCCTTGGCCTTGACCCGCTCGTAGAAGTCCTTGAACTGGTAGCGCGGATCGCTCGGCGCGTGGAAGGTGACGATGATCGGCGCCTGGATCTCGGCCGGCAGGAAACTGCGCAGGCCGAGCTTGGCCATGCCGTCGAGCAGGGTCTTGCAGTTGTCGGCGTAGCGCTGGTGGCGGGCCGACAGGCCGCCTTCTTCAGCGTACTGCTGCAACGCTTCGTGCAGGGCGGCCACCACGTGGGTGGGTGGGGTAAAGCGCCATTGGCCGGTCTTGGCCATGTAGGAGTGCTGGTCGTGCAGGTCCATCGCCAGCGAGTGGGCGTTGCCTTCGGCGGCGGCCAGGGCGGTTTTCTCGGCGAAGACGAAGCCCATGCCCGGCACCCCTTCCAGGCACTTGCCGGAGGCGGCGATCAATGCTTCGAAGGGAATCTGTCGGGCATCGATGGGCAGCGCGCCGAACGAGCTCATGGCGTCGATGATCAGGCGCTTGCCGTGGCGCTGGATCACCTGGGCGATCTCGGGCAACGGGTTGAGGATGCCGGTGCTGGTCTCGCAGTGAATCAGCGCCACGTGGGTCACGGCGGGGTCGGCGGCCAGCAGGCGGTCGACGTCAGCGGCCGTGGTCGGCTGGTCCTCGGCGGTCTCGAAGGTGCTGTAGTCGCGACCCAGCACTTTGCAGATCTTCGCCAGGCGCTGGCCATAGGCGCCGTTGATCAGCACCAGCACCTTGCCGTCTCGCGGCACCAGGGTGCCGATGGCCGCTTCCACGGCGAAGGTGCCGCTGCCTTGCAGGGGCACGCAGTGGTGGCTGGCGGTTCCGTCGATGATCGCCAGCAACTGCTCGCACACACTGGCGGTCAGCTGGTTGAAGTCGCGGTCCCAGGAGCCCCAGTCCACGAGCATGGCCTGGCGGGTGCGCAGCGATGTGGTCAAAGGACCGGGGGTCAGCAGGATCGGGGCGTTGCTCATTCCGTGGTTCCTCACTTGCGGTGGGCTGGAAACTAGTGGGGCTAGGTTGCAATTCGCCGTGCTATCAATCAAATTGTTTGTAGATATGCCAACTATAAGCCGGGCCGATAGATATGAACCTGTTCCAGCTCCGTGCCTTCGATGCCGTCGCCCGCGAGGGCAGCTTCACCCGCGCCGCCGAGCGCCTGTTCATCAGCCAACCGGCGGTGACCGGGCATGTGAAGGCGCTGGAGGAGCACTACCAGATCACCTTGCTGCGGCGCACCGCCCGGCGCGTCGAACTGACCGAGGAGGGCACGCGCCTGGCGGCCATCACCCGGGCGATGTTCAGCCTGGCCGAGGAGGCCCAGGCCATGCTCGAGGCCAACCGGCAGTTGCTCACCGGGCGCCTGGAAGTTGCCGCCGACGGCCCACACCGGGTCATGCCGATGCTGGCGCAGTTGCGCGAGCGCTACCCCGGGATCACCGTCAACCTGCGCCTGGGCAACGCCCAGGAAACCCTCGCGGCGTTGCTGTCCGAGCATGCCGATGTGGCGGTGCTGACCGAAATCGAGCCGCGCAAGGGGCTACACCTGCAAAGCCTGTGCGAATCACGCCTCTGTGCCTTGCTGCCGGTAGGGCATGCCTGGGCCACGGCCACCGACGACTTGCCGCTGGCCGAACTGGACAAGCAGATCATGGTCCTGCGTGAGCCCAGCTCGACCACCCGGCGCACCTTCGACAAGGCCTGCGCCGATGCCCGCGTGCAGCCGCGGGTGCTGCTGGAGCTGGACAGCCGCGAGGCGGTGACCGAGGCGGTGGCGGCCGAGCTGGGCATCGGGGTGGTGTCGTCCACCGAGGTGGCGCATGACCCGCGGGTAGTGGCGCGGCCGTTGAGGGGTGCCGGGCTGGTCAACCAGCACCTGGTCGGGTGCCTGGAGCGGCGTCGGGAACTGCGCTTGATCCAGGCCTTCCTGGGCCTGGCGGGCGGCCTGTGATGGCTGTTTTCAACGGCGGGCCCTAAGATGGCCGGCATTGCAATCACAGGACCGTCGATGAGCGAGAAAGACACCATTTCCATGCAACTGGTGCGCGAAGCATTGTTGCAGACCTGCCCGGCCGGTGAGCCTGACACCGCCTTGTTGGCCCGGGCCGGCATCGCCGTCGAGCAGTTGCACCTGCCCGAGGCGCGGGTCAGCGCCGGGTCCTATGCCCGGCTCTGGCGCTTGCTTGCCCGGCGCTGCAACGACGAGTTCTTTGCCATGGATCCACGCGGCTTGCGTAGTGGCAGCCTGGCGTTCCTGTGTCGGGCGAGCATGGCACAGCCAACCCTTGGGGCAGGGTTGGAAACGGTGCTGGCGTTTCTGTCGCTGATGCTCGACGACCTGCAGCCGAGCCTGGTGCGCCAGGAAGGCCTGGCCGAGATCGTCATCAACGAGCCCCGCGATCAACCGCGCCGCGCCTTCACCTACTTTACCTTCTGGATGATCGTGCATGGCGTGGCCTGCTGGCTGGCAGGGCGGCGCATCCCGATCCTGGCCATCGACCTGCGCTGCGCCGAGCCACCATTTTGCGACGATTATCGGGTGATGTTCTCGGAAAACCTGCAGTTCGAGCGACCGCGTACGCGGATGATCATCGCCACCGATGCCCTGGACGTGCCGCTACGGCGCAGCGAGGAAGAGCTGCAGCGCTTTCTCGCCGAGGCGCCGGGCAACATCCTGGTCAAGTACCGAGATCCGGCCAGCCTGGGGCGGCGTATTCGCACCGACCTGCTGTGCCAGGCGCCGGAAAACTGGCCCGATGGTGACACTCTGGCGCGCCAGCTGTGCCTGTCGCCCTCGACCTTGCGCCGACGCCTGGCGGAGGAGGGGCAGACCTATCAGGGCCTGAAAGACAGCGTGCGTCGTGAGCTGGCAATTGCCTGGCTGAGCCAGGACGAGCGGGCCATGGGCGAGATCGCCGAGGGGCTGGGGTTCGCCGACAGCAGCTCGTTCTACAAGGCGTTTCGCAAGTGGTTTGGTTGCAACCCCGGGCACTATCGGGCGTTGATCCAGGTGCGTGGCGGCGGGCGTTGAAGGGCCAATGATTCCCGCTGCCGGGAAGCGCAGGTCAAGCGCAAGGTGCCAGGTCGAACCACTCAGAGGATATCGACCATGCCCGAAGCAACCCTGCCCCCGAAACTGCGACACGCAACCGATGACTTCATCGGTGAGCAGCTGCCTGATTGGCTGAAGTACGCCGGGCGCCAACCGCTTGAAGACCTGCGTACCTGCATGAGGGCGCACTTGCAGAGCCAGAAACGAATGGCCGCGGTCGCACAGCGGTTGCAGCCACTCGAGGTGTTCGCCGCCCGGCGCCTTGAGGCGGCGATCAAGCAACAGCTCAAGCTGGACATCGACCTGTCCCGGGCATCTTGGCGTGAGGAGCGCCGCCACCTGAGCGTGGTGCAGGGTGACGTGCGCGCGTTCGAGTCCTACTTCGTGACGGTGCCGGCCCTGCAGAAGCTGCTGCAGAACTTCAGGAAGCGTGAAGCGTACTTCGCCGCAACCGCGCTGGTCGAGGAGGCGAAGGCGCCTGGGAAGCCGGAGCGCATCGTCACGCAGCGCATCGATGAGCTCGTGGAGCTGTGCCGGCGCAGCGATGTCGGGCAGGCCTACCAGGAGCACCTGGAGCAGGTACTGGATGCCGGCACCCTGCGCCTGTTGGCCGAGGACAAGCGCCTGGCGCTGGCCGTGGCGGTCGAGGTCGCGGCATTGAAAGGGCAACTGGCGGGGAGCGACCTGCGGATGTTGCGCCAGGTCGGCAAGGGCGAATGCCCGGAACTGCCCGGCGGCCTGCGTCTGCGCATGGGAGGCTTGCAGGTGCTGGGTTGCCGCGTGGACGGCGCGTTGGTGTTCGAGCTGATCGGCACGCTGAGCGGGATCAGCGGCGTGGTGTTCAACCCGGCGCGGCTGCAGGCCGTTCTCCTATACCTGCCGGACGACCACCAGCGACCGATTCGCCGATTTGCCGACATGCCTTCGTTGAACCGCGCCCTGGCTGTCGCCATGGCCGATGCCGAGCTGCGCAAGGCGCTCGGGCAGCGCATTGCGCTGGAGGACCAGGCGCGCTACCAGGTGCTGCTGGGCAAGCGTCTGCAGGATGAGGCGCCGGACCTGGAGCCGGCGCGGGCTGCGGGAGACGGCGAGCTGTTCAGCCGCGAGGCGGCTGCGCAAAGTCGACGGGTCAAGGCCGATGCGGCGTTCCTGGCCGTGCCGACGCGCCAGGCGGATGCCGGCGCCGCCGCCGAGCGTTTGCGGGCACTGCAGAGCGCCGGGCTGGTGCTGCTGAACCTGGTGGGTCTGTTCGTGCCGGTCGTTGGCACCCTGCTGCTGGCAGACCTGGCCCGGCAGGTGCTCGGCCAGGTGTTCGAAGGCGTGGCGGACTGGTCTCAGGGGCATCGGCACGAGGCGCTGGAGCACATGTTGCAGGTCGCCTCGACGCTGGTGGCCGGCGGCGCGACCGTCGTCGGTACGCGGATGCTGGGCAGTGCTTTCGTCAAGCAACTGCAGCCGGTTATCACCGAGCTGGGGCATCAGCGCCTGTGGCGGTACGACCTGCGGCCCTATCAGGCACCTGCGTCGCTGGCGCGGGCGAGTGAGCTCGACAATGGGCTGTTCAAGGCCGGCGATGCACATTATTGGCAGCGGGACGACGTGTTTTATCGGGTCAGGCGCGATGGCGCGGGTACGTGGCGCCTGCTGCACCGCGACGGCCCCGGCGTGTTTGGTCCCGTGCTGGAGAGCAATGGCGAACGCGCCTGGCGGCTGGCCTACGAGCGGCCACTGGAGTGGCAGGGCGCGGCGCTGCTGCTCAAGCGCCTCTGGCCTGCTGCTGCGGCGCTGGATGCGACGCGTGTCGAACAGGTGCTGACGGTCGCGCAGGTTGATGAAGCGTACCTGCGAGGCTTGTTGGTGGAAAGCCGGCGTCTGCCGGTCAGGTTGCGCGATACGCTGGAGCGCTTCGCCGTCGATGCCCGGATCGAGGCGTTCTTCGCGCGCCCGGGCGAGGACGCCGAGGCCAGGCAGTGGTGCGTCGACACGCTGGCGCTGCAGGGTGAGACGCCGGCGCGCCAGGACCAGGCGATCCTGGCGCAGACCCAGCGTCTGCGCGGTGGGATGCTCGAACATTTCGCCGCGCGCTATCTGGTCGACGACCCGCTGCTGGCGACCCTGCGGGGTAGTTTCGCCGGGTTGCCGGATGCCTATGCGCTGGCGTTGCTCAACGAGGCCAGCGCCGCGCAACGCCAACGCATGCAGGTCGAGGCTCGTGTGCCGCTGGCGCTGGCGGAGCAAGCGCGGGCGGCGCGCCAGGAGGCCCGGTTGACCCGAACGCGTGAGGCGCTCTACCTGCCCAGCAGCTACCACGCCGATGCCGTCACCCTGGCGTTTGCCTTGATTCGCCGACATGGCCTGCCGGCGGGTGCGGTCAATCTGGTACTGCGCGAGGGCTCCAGCGCCGGGGCGACGCTGGAGCGGCTGTTTCCCGAGGACGCGGCGGCGCGGATCACCGTGATGGTCAGGCGTGAGGGCCGGTTCGAGTTATTCGACGACCATGGTCGCCCCAGTGAGCTCGAAGTGGCGCAGCCGCAGGGGCTGTTCGAGGTGCTGGCTGCCTGCCTGCCGAGTACCTTCCTGCAGCACCATGGCTGGGCCGGCGAAGGTGGCGCCGGGCATTTGCGCGCCTCACTCCAGGCGTGGTTGCCGCGGGATCGGCTGGCCTTGATGCGTTTGCTCGGTTGGCGCGAAGCGCGGCAAGGTGCGGCCCGCCTGCATCGGCTGGCCGATGGTCGGGTGGGGTATCTGCTGAGCGGTCGCGGGAGCGCGGTGGCCTTTCAGGGACAGACCCTGCGCCAGCGAATCCGCAGCCTCTACCCAAGTTTCGATGGCGAGCAGGTCGAGCGTTTCCTGCAGTTGTTGTTGATCCGCTCGGGGTCTGCCTACGCCTGCCTGTTGCGCCAGGAACAGGAATACCGCCAGCTTGATGGGAGCCTGGGCCAGTGGAGCGACGCCGTCAACGGGGCATCGCGAGGGCATCGGCGAGCAGTTGCCGACGCCTTTCGCCGGGCCTGGCGCCTGGAAGGCGAGGAGGTGGTTTACAGCAATGGTGAGCCCGGCGGTCTGAGCCTGCGGATTTATGGCATTCCCGCAGGTAGCCTGCCGGCGTTGCCTGCAGGCACCGATTACAGCCACATCACCGACCTGGCGCTGGTGGGCCTGCGTCTGGAGACGCTACCTGCCGGCTTTCTCAGGGGCTTCCCCCAGTTGCGGCGGCTTAACCTGAGCAACAACGACCTGACAGCGATCCCCGGCGATCTGGATGCGCTGCGACACCTGCGCCACCTGCGTATGGCCCGCAACCAGGTACGCCTGATCCAGCCCCATGTGAACGTGTTGGCTGGTCTCTCGCACTTGAGTGTGCTGGACCTGAGCGAAAATGCGTTGGGCACGGTCAACTTGAGTTTCAACCAGCTGGCCCGCCTGCGCGAACTGCATCTCTACCGCTCTGGTCTGCAGGCTGTACCAGAAGGGCTGGAATGGTGCGGCCTGCTCGATTTCGTCGACCTGCGCCACAACCAGATCGGCAGTTTGCCCCAGGCACTGCTCGAGGCGCCGCAGGCGCTGCGTCGGGTAGTGCATGTCGAGGGTAATCCCCTGTCGGAGGCCGAGCGCGACCGCTTGTACGCGGCCGAACCGCCGCCCGCCCACCCTCAGGCGCCGGAGGCGGGCGTGCCGGCGGCCAGGACATCCTGGCTCGGAACCCTGGCCGAGCAGGAGCGTGAGCGCAGGGCCGGGCAATGGGACGCGTTGCTGGCCGAACCCGGCCATGAGCCATTCTTCGAGTTGCTTGCGCAGTTGATCGAAAGCTCGGACTTCCGCCTGGCTCGCGACGACCTGTCACGACGGGTGTGGGCGGTGATCGAGGTCGCCAACGCCGATACAGGGGTTCGTGAGGACCTCTTCGAGCGTGCCGCCGACCCCCGTACCTGTGTCGACAGTGTGGCGCACTGTTTCAGCCAGCTCGAAGTGCGCATGCGTGTGCTGCAGGCGACGCAGGGCGCAGACCCCCTTGCCACCCGCGATGCCCGGTTGTTGCTGGCCCAGCGAATGTTCCGGCTCGACCAGGTGGAGGCGTTCGCCCGAGCGGATTTCACAGCTCGCATCGCGCAGGCGCGCGGGGTGGACGAGGTGGAGGTGAGCCTGGCTTACCGCACCGGCCTGGCGCAGCGCCTCAACCTGCTTGGCCAGCCACGCAGCATGCAGTTTCAGGCGGTGGCTGGGGTGACTGCGGAGCATCTCGAGCAGGCCTGTCGCGCGGTGCTGGCGGCCGAGGCTGGTAGTGAGCGGGCGCGCTACATCAGCCAGCGAGACTTCTGGACACCCTTTTTGCGCGCCAGATACCCCGAGGCATTCACCCGGATCTCCGACAGCTTTGACAGTGCGATGGAGGCGCTCGACGAGGAAAAGGAAAGTCTGGGCAGCGGGGCGTACACGCAGCGCTGCGACCAGCTCCGGCGCGATACCGAAGGGGCCTTCGAAGCGCTTGCACTGCAACTGACCCAGAAAGAGCTGGAAATCCCCCGGTAGAGCGGGCGCGCTTCCCTCTGCGTATCAGGCCACTGCCTGGTGAACATGGTCACTCCAATCACCCGAGGCTTTCAACCATGGCTGACCCCACTACCGGTATCGATCAATTCATCGCGGCCAGGCTGCCTGCCTGGCTCACGCGAGCCTCGAGGGCCCAGATCAACACCCTGCGCAGGAGCCTGAACGCGCATCACGCGAGCCAGGCCCGTCTGCGCGGCCTTACCCTTGAGCTGTTGACGCCGCAACAGTTTGCCGAGCAGCATCTGGCGACACTGCTGGATGCGCCCTTGGCCGACGGGCAGGTCTTTGCACGGCTCGAGTGGCTTGTGGTCGCGCCGCGTTTCGGTCGACTACCGGGCGGCCTGCTGCAAACCTACGAATACAGTCAGACGCGCGAAAACGGCTTGTTGCGCCTGATGCGCAACTTTGCCGCAGGCACCGACCATTACCTGGGCTCGGGCCTGGTCGAGCCAGGTCGCGATCAGCCGCTGAACGCCTCGCTGGCTGGCCTGGTCGAAGCATGCCGCAAGCTCGATGTCGGGCAGCGTTACCAGCAGGAGCTGGCGCGAATCTTCAGCCCGGCGACCCAAGCGATCCTGGCCGAGGACAAGCGTGCGGGGTTCAGGCTTGCGACTGAAATAGCGGCGCTCAAGGGGGATATCGGGCCCTGGGTGCAGCTTGCGCTGCGCGATGTGGCGGGCGATGGCCAGGCGCACGGCGGGCAAGGGATCAAAGGCTTCCCCGGACTGCTGACGGTACTGGGGCAGGCAGTGGCCGACGGTCTGCTGATTCACCTGCGTGGCGAGTCGGGCGAGTCAAGGGGCCTGGTGCTTTACCTGCCCAGCGACCCACGCCAGGCGTTGCGCTACTTCGACAACGCCGCAGCGATGAACGGCACCTTGGCACGGCAACTGGGCGAGGCGGCGTATCAGCAGTACTTCGCCCAGCTGATCAGCCTCGAGCACCGCGCCGGTTTTCTCGACACCCTCGCACAGCGTCTGCGCGACAGTCACCCGGACCTCGAACTCGAGGGCAGGACACACGCCGGGGACCTCTTTGCACAGCTGGCGGGGCGACAGGTGCAACGGGTCAAGGAGGATGCCCGTCTGTTGCTGGTGCCGACCGCCGATGTCGACACGGCTGCGGTTCGCGCCAGGCATGCGGCCTGGAAAACTGCGGGGCTCGACCTGGTGAATCTGGTCGGGCTTTTCATTCCGGTGGTAGGGGCGTTGTTGCTGGGGCAGCTGGTGCTCCAGACCTGCTCGGAAGTGTTCGAAGGGGTGCTTGACTGGACGCGCGGGCATCAACACGAGGCACTGGAGCACATGCTCGGGGTTGCCGAGACCCTGGCGGCCACTGCGGTGACCGCCGCCGGGGTCGGCTTTCTGCGCAGCGCCTTTGTCGACGCCCTGGAGCCGGTCAGCCTGGGCGACGGACGCAGCCGTCTCTGGCACTTCGATCCGGCGGACTATGACGCCATTCCCGACACCTTCGAACAGAACGCCGATGGCAGCTATGGCGCGACGCAGCGCCGCTGGGTGCGGCTCGACGGCCGCTACCACGAGGTGCATCGGCCGGCCGGCGAGGGGCCTTGGCGGTTGCGCCACCCCGCTCGCAGCGGTGGATATGGCCCGATCGTGCTGCACAACGGTGAGCGCGGCTGGCGCCTGATGCGCGAGCAGCCGCTTACCTGGCACGACCCTGCGCGCATGCTCGATGCGCTCTGGCCGCAACGCGCGCCGCTGGATGAGCGGCAGGCCTGCCAGGTATTGCAGGTGGCGGGGCTGACGCTGGACGGCTTGCGTGCGGTTCTGGTGGAAAACCGGCCGGTACCTGCCAGTCTGGGGCAGGCCCTACGTGCCTTTGCGGCCCAGGCGCGGATCGAGAGATTCTTCGCGCGGCTGCGCCTCAGTACCCTGATGCCTTCGGACAGCGAGCTCCTGACCTGGTGCGAAGGTCGCCCGGCGATTGGCAAGGGCCCGGGGCAGGTCCTGGCCCAGGCGGCAGAGCTAGGTCCGCAGTTGTTCGCCCATCTGACCGAGCAGTCGTTTGCCGACGACCACTTGACCACCCTGATACGGCGTGATTTCCCCGGGTTGCCCTCGGCGTATGTGCGCGAACTGGTTGGGCAGGCAAGCGAGACTCAGCATGAACTGGCCCGCCGGGAAGAGCGTGTACCGCTGCCGTGCGCGCAAGGCGCCCGGGCTCTGCTGCGCCAGGAGCGCTTGGGGCGGGCGCTGGCGGGGCTCTACCTGGGCTCGGCGTACAGCAACGAGACCGGCGAGCTGGCCTTGGCATTGCTGGACAGTCTGAAGCTGCAAGGGCTCAGCATCGACTTGCGCGAAGGCGCGGTGGATGGCCGTTCACTCAAGCTCATCGGTGCTGGCGGACAAGGCGCGCAGGGCCGGATCCTGGTGCGCAGGCAGGGCCGCTTCGAACTCTACGACGGCTGGGGTGCGCGCCAGCAGGTCACGCTTGACTCCCAAGGCTGTGTCTTCGCGGCTATTGATGCAGCCCTGACGCCGGCGCAACGAACCGCGTTGCACCTGGAGAGGGTGGGCTCGACGCCGCAGTTGCGCGAGCGGCTTCTGGCGCAATTGCCGACGTTGCATGCGGCTGTCGCCCGCCTGCTGGGCTGGCCGGAACAGGGTGAGTGGTTCAACCCAGTGCGGCGACAGGCTGATGGTCGCGTGGGCTATGCGCTCAGTGGGCGTGCGGCGGGGGCACCGGATACCGCGCAAACCAGCATTCGCAACCTGCTGCGCGCGCTTTATCCGGGCTTGGACGAGCAAGCGCTGGTGGCGGAGCAGGGGCGCCTGGAGGAGGGCGGGGTGGCGTTGTTCGAGCGCCTGGTGGAGTTGCAGGACGATCTCGAGCAGTTGATGCGCTGCCTGGATCGCTGGGTCAGTACCGATCTGCAGGAGAGCCGCCAGGCCGTGCGCAGGCGCGCCGCCGATGTCATCCTGCGGGCCTGGCGCCTGCAGGGTGAGGTCATCCAGGATGGTCAGGGGCAACGCCTTGCACTTGGGGGCATGCAGCTGCGTAGCCTGCCGTCGTTGCCGGCACAGCTCGATTTCCCTCGGGTGACGGCCCTGAGCGTGAACGACTCGCCGGTCAACGAAGTGCCAGTGGACTTTCTTCGGCCGTTCAGCGCACTGACGGATCTCAATCTCAGTGCCAACCAGTTGCTGCGCATGCCGGTTGGCATCGCCTACCTTGAGCAATTGAGGACGTTGCGCCTGGCACATAACCAGATTCGCCTCGATGCCCAGGCCGTGGCGGTCCTGCGTGGCTTGTCGCAACTGAGGCATCTGGACCTGAGCTACAACCGGCTGGAAACACTCGACCTGAGGTTCCAGCATTTGTCACGCCTGGTCAGTCTGAACCTGCGCCATTGCCGGCTGGGCATCTGGCCTGAGCGCATGGAATTGTGTGGCCTGCTCGAGCTGGCCGACCTGCGCGACAACCAGTTGCGCAGCGTGCCAGACGAAATCCTGCAGATGCCCTATGGGTTCCGCCGCGCCGTGCTGGTCGAGCGCAATCCGCTGTCGGCTATGCAGATTCGCCGGTTGTACGCGCTCGATGTGATCGAAGAGCACGGCCACCTTCCCGAGGCGCCGGTACGCATTGACCTGGTCCAGGTCCGCGAGCACTGGCTGGCGGCTGTAGACACCACGACCCGCGCGGAGCGGGAGGCATTGTGGCAGCGGCTGCTGGGCGAGGCGGATAGTGTCGGATTGTTCAGGTTGCTGGCACGGTTGGAGCAGACGGCCGACTATATGCAGGACGGCGCGGCGAGAGCCGCGCTGACCCAGGATGTGTGGACATTGCTCGAGGCCCTGGATCGCGATCCGGTGCTGTGCCGACGGCTGTTCGAGCGGGCCAGGGGGCAGTTGTCCTGCGCCGATACGGTGGCCAGCCGTTTCAGCGAATTGCAGGTGCTGGTGCTGCAAGCCCGGGCCGAGACCGCTGCGATCGATCCGCAAAGCCTGGGCAACCTGCTGACACTAGGACGGCAACTGTTCCGCCTGGAGCGGCTGGAGCGCATCGCCTACCAGGACAGCCTGACGCGCCAGGCCGCCGGAGAACATTTCGATCACCTGGCGCTGGGGCTTGGCTATCGGGTTCGACTGCGCACGCGCCTGGCGCTGCCTGGGCAGCCGCAGGCAATGCGCTATCCCGACGCCGTCGAGCTGACAGAGGCGCAGAGCGAGGATGCGTATTTGCGGGTGATTCAGGCCCAGACGCCACAGGCCCTGGCCGAGAGCCTGGCTGAACGCGAGTTCTGGCGGCGTTTCCTGCGCCAACGTCATGGCCGGATGTTCGAGGCTATCAGGGCCGATTACCTCCAGCGCAGCCTGGAGCTTCAGGCACAAAGGCCGACGCTGGAGGTCGGGGCCCTGCAAGATCAGCTCAACCTGCTGCGCGAGAGGGAGCTTGCCGATAGCGAACGACTGGTCGTCGGGCTGAGCCTGTCCTACCTGCACGGTACGAGCCGGAGCGAGGGCTGAACCGGTGGCCAGCGGCCAAACCGGTCATCCAGATTGACAGCTTTGGCCATTGCCGCAGCGCAGGCGCGGCGCGAACATCGTCAGACCGATGGTCCCACTCCAAAAACAAGAAACCAGGAGTCCGACGATGCGTGATTACGCCGAGGCTGCTCGTGCGTTCGACCCTGCCCAGGCCGCCAGCGCGGCGCTGCACGGCAACCTTGAAGCCCTCAATGCCTGTGTCGAGTGCTGCGACCGGCACATTGGCCGCGAACAGCCCGCCCTGATCTGGGAAGGCCGTGACGGCAATGGCGGTCGCTACACCTTCGAACAACTGCAGGCCCTGGCCGCGCGGTTTGCCAATGTCCTCAAGCACCAAGGGGTGCAGGCCGGTGACCGCGTTGCCGGGCTGATGCCGCGCACCCCTGAGCTGTTGGTTACCATCCTGGCCACCTGGCGCCTGGGCGCGGTGTATCAGCCGCTGTTCACCGCCTTCGGGCCCAAGGCCATCGAGCACCGTCTGGAACAGTCCCATGCCAAGGTGGTGGTCACCGACCGCAATAACCGCTCCAAGCTGGATGATGTGCTGGATTGCCCGACCATCGTCACGGTCGGCGCGGCGGCCGGTGAACTGGACTTCCAGCAGGCACTGGCGGCGGCGGAGGATGTCTGCGCACCGGTCATGCGCCGTGGCGACGACCCCTTCCTGCTGATGTTCACCTCTGGCACCACAGGCCCGGCCAAACCGCTGGAGGTGCCACTGCGCGCGATCGTCGCTTTCCAGGGCTACATGCGCGATGCGGTCGGTCTGCGCCCGGACGACAACTTCTGGAACCTGGCCGATCCGGGCTGGGCTTATGGTCTGTACTACGCGGTCACCGGGCCGCTGTCCCTCGGGCATGCCACCACCTTCTACGATGGGCCGTTCAGCGTCGAAAGCTGCGCGCGGGTGATCGCCAAGCTGGGTATCACCAACCTGGCCGGGTCGCCCACTGCGTACCGCCTGCTGATCGCCGCCGGCGATGCCTTCTCGGTGCCGATCAAGGGTCGCCTGCGGGTGGTCAGCAGTGCCGGTGAGCCCCTCAATCCCGAAGTGATTCGCTGGTTCGCCGATGAACTGGGGGTGACGATCCACGACCACTACGGCCAGACCGAGCTGGGCATGGTGCTGTGCAACCACCATGCCCTGGAGCACCCGGTGCATCCCGGGTCGGCCGGTTTCGCCATCCCTGGCCACCGCATCGTGGTGGTGGACGAGCAGGGCAACGAGCTGCCGGCCGGCCAGCCGGGCATTCTCGCGGTGGACCGCGAGCAGTCGCCCCTGTGCTGGTTCGGTGGCTACCACGGCCTGCCGACCAAGGCCTTTGTCGGCAAGTACTACCTCAGCGGCGATACCGTCGAACTGAACCCGGATGGCAGCATCAGCTTCGTCGGCCGCAGCGACGATGTGATCACCACCTCTGGCTACCGGGTCGGGCCGTTCGACGTGGAAAGCGCGCTGATCGAGCACCCGGCGGTGGTCGAAGCGGCGGTGATCGGCAAGCCCGACCCGGAGCGCACCGAACTGATCAAGGCCTTTGTGGTACTGGCCCCGGGGTACCCGGCCAGCGCCGAGCTGGAGGAGGCCCTGCGCCAGCATGTGCGCCAGCGCCTCTATGCCCACGCCTACCCGCGTGAAATCGAATTCGTCGGCGAGCTGCCCAAGACCCCGAGCGGCAAGCTGCAACGCTTCATCCTGCGCAATCAGGAAATCGCCCGACAACAAGCCGCGCAGCCGATCGCTGCGGGCGCCTGAAGGAAAAACGCCATGCATATTCAGAACAAACACTTCATCGTCAGCGGCGCGGCTTCGGGCCTGGGCGCCGCCACCGCGCAGATGCTGACCGAGGCCGGTGCCAAGGTCATGCTGGTCGACCTCAATGCCGCCGCCGTCGAGGCCAAGGCCGATGAGCTGGGCGCCAACGCGCGTTTCGCGGTGGCCGACATCAGCGACGAGCAGGCGGCCAAGGCCGCCGTCGATGCCGCGCTCAGCGCGTTTGGCAGCCTGCACGGGCTGGTCAACTGCGCCGGTATCGTCGGTGCCGAAAAGGTGCTGGGCAAGAACGGCCCGCACGGCCTGGGCAGCTTCGCCAAGGTGATCAACGTCAACCTGATCGGCAGCTTCAACCTGCTGCGTCTGGCTGCCGCGGCCATGGTCGAAGGGCCGGCGGACGAGCAGGGCGAGCGCGGGGTGATCATCAACACCGCATCCATTGCCGCCTATGACGGCCAGATCGGCCAGGCCGCCTATGCCGCCTCCAAGGGTGCCATCGCCAGCCTGACGCTGCCGGCGGCCCGCGAGCTGGCGCGCTTCGGCATCCGCGTGATGACCATTGCCCCCGGTATATTCGAAACCCCGATGATGGCCGGCATGACCGAGGAAGTGCGCGCCTCGCTGGCCGCCGGGGTGCCGTTCCCGCCACGCCTGGGCCGCCCACAGGAATACGCGGCGCTGGCCCGCCATATCATCGAGAACAGCATGCTCAACGGCGAGGTGATCCGCCTCGACGGCGCGCTGCGCATGGCTGCCAAGTAAGGAGAGATACACATGACACTCGCCAACGACCCGATCGTCATCGTCAGCGCCGTGCGCACGCCCATGGGCGGCCTGCAGGGCGACCTCAAGAGCCTTACCGCGACGCAGCTGGGCAGCGCCGCGATCCGCGCCGCCGTCGAACGCGCCGGCATCGATGCCGCCAGCGTCGAAGAAGTGCTGTTCGGCTGCGTGCTGCCCGCCGGGCAGGGCCAGGCACCGGCGCGTCAGGCGGCCCTCGGCGCCGGTCTGGGCAAGCACACCACCTGCACCACGCTGAACAAGATGTGCGGCTCGGGCATGCAGGCGGCGATACTGGCCCATGACCAACTGCTGGCCGGCAGCGCCGACGTCATCGTCGCTGGTGGCATGGAGAGCATGACCAACGCGCCTTACCTGCTGGACAAGGCCCGCGGCGGTTACCGCATGGGCCACGGCAGGATCATCGACCACATGTTCGTGGATGGCCTGGAAGACGCCTACGACAAGGGCCGGCTGATGGGCACCTTCGCCGAGGACTGCGCCCAGAGCGGCGCCTTCAGCCGTGAGGCCCAGGACAACTTCGCCATCGCTTCGCTGACTCGCGCCCAGGAAGCGATCAAGAGTGGCCGCTTCGCCGCCGAGATCGTCCCGGTGGAAGTCACCGAAGGCAAGGACAAGCGCGTCATCAAGGATGACGAGCAGCCGCCCAAGGCGCGCCTGGACAAGATCCTGCAGCTCAAGCCGGCTTTCCGCGAGGGCGGCACCGTCACTGCGGCCAACTCCAGCTCCATCTCCGACGGTGCCGCAGCGCTGGTGCTGATGCGCCGCTCCGAGGCCGAGAAACGCGGCCTCAAGCCATTGGCGCTGATCCACGGCCACGCGGCCTTCGCCGACACCCCGGCGCTGTTCCCCACCGCGCCCATTGGTGCCATCGACAAGCTGCTCAAGCGCACCGGCTGGAACCTGGCCGAGGTGGACCTGTTCGAGATCAACGAGGCGTTCGCCGTGGTCACCCTGGCGGCCATGAAACACCTCGACCTGCCCCACGACAAGGTCAATATCCACGGCGGCGCCTGTGCCCTGGGCCACCCGATCGGCGCCTCGGGCGCGCGCATCCTGGTGACCCTGCTGTCGGCCCTGCGCCAGAACAACCTGCGCCGCGGCGTGGCGGCCATCTGCATCGGCGGTGGCGAAGCGACGGCCATGGCGGTCGAGTGCCTGTACTGAGGTGAATCATGCTGGTAACAGAAGAGCAACAACAGATCGCCGACGCCGTGCGCGACTTTGCCCAGGAGCGGCTGAAGCCGTTTGCCGAGCAATGGGACAAGGAGCACCGCTTTCCGAAGGAAGCCATCGAAGAGATGGCCGCCCTCGGCCTGTTCGGCATGCTGGTGCCGGAGCAGTACGGCGGCAGCGACACGGGTTACATAGCCTATGCCATGGCCCTGGAGGAGATCGCCGCCGGTGACGGCGCCTGCTCGACGATCATGAGCGTGCACAACTCGGTGGGTTGCGTGCCGATCCTCAAGTTCGGCACCGAGGCGCAGAAACAGCAGTTCCTCGCGCCGCTGGCCAGCGGCGCGATGCTCGGCGCCTTCGCCCTGACCGAGCCCCAGGCTGGCTCCGACGCCAGCAGCCTGAAGACCCGCGCCCGCCTGGACGGCGACCACTATGTTCTCAGCGGCAGCAAGCAGTTCATCACCTCCGGGCAGAATGCCGGGGTGGTGATCGTCTTCGCCGTCACCGACCCGGACGCTGGCAAGCGCGGCATCACCGCCTTCATCGTGCCCACCGATTCACCGGGCTACCAGGTGGCACGGGTCGAGGACAAGCTCGGCCAGCATGCGTCCGACACCTGCCAGATCGTCTTCGACAATGTGCGGGTGCCGCTAGCCAATCGTTTGGGCGAGGAAGGGCAGGGCTACAAGATTGCCCTGGCCAACCTCGAAGGCGGGCGCATCGGCATCGCCTCGCAGTCGGTGGGCATGGCCCGCGCCGCCTTCGAGGCGGCCCGCGACTACGCCAACGAGCGGCAGACCTTTGGCAAGCCATTGATCGAGCACCAGGCCGTGGCTTTCCGCCTGGCCGACATGGCAACGAAGATTGCCGTGGCCCGGCAGATGGTGCTGCATGCCGCCGCGTTGCGCGACGCCGGGCGCCCGGCGCTGGTGGAGGCGTCGATGGCCAAGCTTTTCGCCTCGGAAATGGCCGAAAAGGTCTGTTCGGATGCCTTGCAGACCCTGGGCGGTTATGGCTATCTGAGCGACTTCCCGCTGGAGCGCATCTACCGCGACGTGCGGGTCTGCCAGATCTACGAAGGCACCAGCGACATTCAGCGCATGGTCATTGCGCGCAATCTTTGAAGGAGCAGTCTGCATGGCATTCGAAACCATCTTGTTGGACATCCATGGCAAGGTCGGCCTGATCACCCTCAACCGCCCGCAGGCGCTCAATGCGCTGAACGCGCAGATCGTCGGCGAGATCAACCAGGCCCTGGACCAGCTGGAGCGTGACCCGAACATCGGTTGTGTGGTGCTCACCGGCTCAGCCAAGGCCTTCGCCGCCGGTGCCGACATCAAGGAAATGGCCGAGCTGCAATACCCGCAGATCTACGTCGACGATCTGTTCAGCGATTCCGACCGCATCGCCAACCGGCGCAAGCCGATCATCGCCGCGGTGTCGGGCTTCGCGCTCGGCGGAGGCTGCGAGCTGGCGATGATGTGCGACTTCATCCTGGCCGCCGACAACGCCAAGTTCGGCCAGCCGGAAATCAACCTCGGCGTGCTGCCGGGCATGGGTGGCACCCAGCGCCTGACACGTGCGGTGGGCAAGGCCAAGGCCATGGAACTGTGCCTCACTGGCCGCCTGATGGGCGCCGAGGAAGCCGAGCGTGCTGGGCTGGTGGCGCGTATCGTGCCGCAGGCCGAGTTGGTGGAAGAAGCGCTGAAAGTGGCAGCGACCATCGCCAGCAAGTCGATCCCGGTCAGCATGATGATCAAGGAAAGCGTCAACCGCGCCTTCGAAGTGACGTTGAGCGAAGGCGTGCGCTTCGAGCGCCGGGTTTTCCATGCCGCGTTCGCCACCGAAGACCAGAAAGAAGGCATGGCGGCGTTCATCGCCAAGCGCGAGGCGCAGTTCAAGGACCGTTGAGTCCGACGGGGCGCTGGCAGGCCAGCGCCCCTTGGGGCTTACAGGTTGAAGAAGTATGCGCTGGCGGCCGCCGTGGTGATCGGCGCGCGGTAGACGTCGGTGACCGTGCCATCGGCCTCGGTCACCTGCCGGCCTGCGGCATGGCGTTGAGCCAGGGTCTTCAGGTGCCCCGCGATGAAGTCGCGCTTGGCGGCTTCCTGGGTCGGGTAGTGGAAGTGGGCATACCACAGCGCCTTGCCGTCATGGCTGATGCTGTATTCATCAAGAAAATCGGCAGGGCGCCCCTTGACCCTGGCCA
The DNA here is from genome assembly GCF_047501685.1 of Pseudomonas sp. CAM1A. Lineage (NCBI taxonomy): Bacteria > Pseudomonadati > Pseudomonadota > Gammaproteobacteria > Pseudomonadales > Pseudomonadaceae > Pseudomonas > Pseudomonas sp. CAM1A. The sequence goes on from NZ_JBFNXP010000012.1 coordinate 111,918, forward strand.
GGCGTACCCGGGCCCCGACCTTCGCCAGTTGCACCTGGCCTCGCTCGATCAAGAATTGCACGTCGCTCATGCGAGGCCGCTGTGTCAGGGCGGCCTCTATCCTTAGCTGGCTCGCCTTGTTTTGCAGCTCCTCGGCCAAGGCACGCAAGGACTTGGCGGTGCCTTCGGCGTCCAGCCCCTTGACGCCTTCGTCGGTTGCATTGTCCTGGGTCAAGCGTGCCTCGATGGCCTCGACCTGGCCGAGCAGGCGTGCATGCTGATGGAGGATGGACTCTTCGATTTCCACCGGCAGGTAACGGTTACCCGCCTGCTGCACTTTCGCCAGCTCCATGCGCGCATCGCTCATCAGCCCCGCACTGCTCTTCAACAGGCGCTTGAGGCTCCGCTCGCTGTCTGGTTGCGCTAACTTGGCGGGCTTGAGCTCTACCCAGTTGCCTTGCTTGAGGTGATAGGTACGAGTCGGAGTCTTGCTGTCCGGGCCAGGCAGGTCGACAGTATTGACATCATCTGCTCGGGGTTCGGCCAGCAATACACCGTGTTCGGTGGTTTCGATCAGCCCAGGCATCTTGTTGTGCAGCTGTGCCAGGGTGCGTACAGGTGGGTAGTCCGGCAGTTCCTTCAGGTCTCGCGTGATTTGCGCGATGATTTCATCCAGTTCGCTTTGTAACTGTTGCGCTGTCTGCAGTGCGGCATCGCCCTTGGTCAGGTCGATGAGGTTGCGCAGTTGTCGGTTGGCGGCCTCCAAGTGACCCTTGATGCTTTGTAGCAGGCGCGTGCTGACCTCTGGGTCCGGCTGCGACAACCTGAGCAATTTGGCGCGCTGGGCAATCCCCAGCTCCACGTTGCCCCAGAACCGGTCCGGCCAAAAAGGCGCATCGCCTTTGAGACCGTGTACCAGGGTCATGCGATTGAGCAGCCCCTCCAGGCGCAGAAAACGCAAGATCAGCGCGCGCTCGGCGTTGGCCGGCACGGTGGCGGCCAGATCGCGCCATTGGCTGATTTCAGCAAAGCGTGGACTGGCCAGTCTGGCCAGTTCGTCCTGGCACTGACGCAGCAGCGTATTGTTTTCGGTCATTCGTTCGAGCAGGGGGGCCAGTTTGTCCAGCCGCTGCGTGGCAATCCGTACGTCTGCCGCGCTGTGCAGCTGCCCTTGTTGTTGCCTGGCAACCTGCAGCAACTGTTCGCGACTGGGCTGGTAGCGCAGGTACAGGATCTTGTGCAGGACGCGCTGGCAGAAACTGACGTTGTACACGGCGTAGGCGTGGACTTTCCTGAAATCCTTGACCGCTTGTAGCGCGTTACGGGTCTTCAGGTGTTCGAGGTGATCTTCCCAGAAGCGGGAGACGGCGCTGATCCGCTCCTGGCAGGTGCCCAATACCTTGTCATCGGTCGTGGCGCTGGCCAGGCCTTCGAGGGTGGTCATTTCGCGGAGCCTGGCTGGAATGACTTCCTTGTCTGCCTTGATCACCTCGTTGGCGGCATGCAGGGCGTCCTGTTTTTCCAGTTGGAGCCTGCGCAGTTGCTCTGACAGTGGCATGCCGCCCTTCAGGCCTAGCCTGAGATCGAGTTGCCAGGCCCCGGCTTCATTTGTGTGTAGCCAGGGGCCCAGGGTCTGGTTTTGCCCGACAATGCGCATTTGCTGGCGAGCAGTGTCTTTCATGAGTTCGTAGGCTTTACCTTCAAGTACCGCGTAGAGCGCCGTGTCGTAAAGGTACAGGCCTTGGAATTCGCCAGCCGGTATCGGCGAGCCGAGGTCCGTGGCCGGGACTTTGGCTTGCAGTTGCTCAAGCTGCTTGCGCTGTGCCAGGGTGAGCGTGCGGTCAGGCCGGGCCCAGCTAAAGTCGAGAATGCAGGCGTGGCCAGCGGTCACCTCAGGGATAGTGAATTCGGCTTGCGTTGGGGCGTGGGGCAGCTCAGGGGGGGACGGTGCTCGCGCCTGCTCCAACCGTAGCCGGAAGATCGAGTGGGAAAACAGCAGCATGGCGATGTTCACCAGCAGGTCGACCATGGTCAGGCGATGTTCGGTAGGGTCACGTTCACCGTCAGAGGTGACGAACCGAGCCAAGGCCAGTTCCATCTGTGCCAGCCAGGCGATCTTGCCCAGGGTACTGCCGGCCAGTGGCAGCAAGGTATTGAACAGTAGCCAGCCGAGCTCCTTCCAGTGGTTCCAGCGGGTTTGCGACGTGCTGACGGCCTGCGCCTCGAAGCGCGCGATGGATTCGTCCACACAGGCGAGGTAAAGCGCCTGGCCCACGTCATCCTTGGCAGGCTCCAGCGCCAGCCTGACGGGCGCAGGTGCACCGAACGGCACGGCGCTGGTGTCGTCCAGCGGCACGAACAGGTGCGGCTCGAGGAAGCCGCCATGGGCGTAGAAGCGCCTATCCTCGGCCGGCAGGCGCTGCAGCAGGTCGTCCTGCAGGTTCCCAGGTGTGCTGATGGCGACGAACAGCGCCAGGCGGTCGCCGAAGTACAGCAGCGACTCTTCATGCAGGGGGCGATACAGCAGGCAAGCCTCGCCATTGGGGGCCTGTGCCTCAATGAGCCAGGTATTGCAAGGGTGATCTGCTGCCGCACCAGGATATCTGACGAAGCCCAGCGGGCGCATGACCCAACTGGAGTCCGCCATCGAGGGGGTAGACGAGAACACCTGGCTGACATGATCGACGATTTGCCTGTCGGGGATCTTGCCTTGCAGGTGAAGCTCCATGGCCAGTACCGGCAGTTGTGCCCCAAGTTGTGCCTTGAGCAACTGTTGTCGGCGCTGCCGTTGGGTTGCGTCGTCCAGGAGCTCGCGTCGCAACAGGGCCGGGTAGTGGGTGGCGATATCCAGTTCGCTGACGAGCGTGCGCAGGTAGCTTTCGGTCATCCACGCGGGTAGCGCAGCGGCAGTGTTGGAGGTAAGCGTTACCCGGCCTGGCTTGAGCAGCCCCAGGTTGCCAATGGCCAGCTGGGCCAGGGTGAACGCTACTGGGGTCACCTCGCCGCTGGTTACGATCGAACCTCGCACGGGGGCTGCGGCGGCGGTCACCTGGTAGTTAATGATGCGGACCTGTCCAGGTGTGCAGGCATCATCGGGATGCTCGGCCGCCAGGCGCAGGGCCAGCTGCTGGTTGGCAAATGCCTCGGGGGTGGGGATGTCGTCCAGCCAGAAGCGCCCCTTGGCCTCGTGATAGCGCTGTGCGACATCGACCAGCAGGGTGCTGAAAAGCATCAGGGGGCGGCTCGGGGCGTTTCGCAACCAGTCGGGCAAGTGTGCTGAGAGCGAGCGGCGCTGGGCCTCCTCGATGTTGCTGCAGAGGTCGACCATGGAGGTGAAACGGTCGAGCTCCAGGCTCAGGGTGAGCGCATCACGCGCGCTGTGGTAGCGCGAGGCGAGGGTGTCGATGACGCGCAACTGCTGGTTCAGCAGGCCCAGTGCCTGGTCCTCGAAGATTGAAAATGCGACGGGTGTGATATCGATGCGCAGCGGGGCTTTCGGGGTAGTGCTGGCATGGTAACGCGCGATGGTCTCCAGCAAGGCCTGACGCGAATCGAAACTGAGCAGTTTGCCGCTCAGGGTGTAGAGCAGGGTCAGGTCACGCGCGGGGTCGCCATCGGCATGCTCGATCAGCACCGCGCTGGCAAGATCCACGTCGAGGTTGCTGTTGTTCGCATAATCGACCCGCAGGCCGGAAACAACGATACCATTGGCATTTGGCCATTCACTGCGCTGGGCCGCTTCTGGGTAGTCATGCACCAGCCTCGCGGTCGCCATCGCGACCGCTGGCAAGCTGGCGGCGGTAGGGTGAGCCTCGATGGCGGTTCGCAGTTGTTGGCGCAGATCGTTGGCGTACCACTGCCAGGGGGTTTCACCGCTACTGTTGAAGGCGCACCAATAGCCAATGAGTTGCTGTTGGTGAACGGTGAGCAGCAAAGGACCTGCATCGTTGATGAGCAGTTCGACCTCGTGCAGGTCGATGTTCACCGTGGCATCGGCGGCGTCCGGGTGTGCAACCAAGGCGTCGGCGCCGCCAGCCAGGTTAAGCGTGCGGCGCAGACAGTAGCGTTCGACCAGTGTTTGTGCCAGAGGCCTGATGTAGGTATTGTCGGTTTGCGGATGACGCGTTTTCAGGAATAGGCTCAGCGGGTTGTATTGGCGGCTCACATGACGTTGTAGCCATTGATCGAGGAGCAGGTGTTCGGCGGTTTCCAGCAAGGTCGGGCGGTCGTTGAAGCGCTTGGCGACCTTGCAGTCGAGGCGGCTGAACTGTGCCAGGCGTTGTTGCAGGGTGTCGTTCATGGCAGTGGCCTGTGGGTAGATGAGCTCCATCAAACCCGGTGCTGTCCACCGCCCTGCGCTAGCCGACTACCACCCTGTCGCCGGCGTCGCTGGCCCGATAAGGCGATATTTGTTGCGGCATATTGCCTGCTTGCGCCTACCAGGCGCATTGCGACCGTGGAATACGACACCAACGGGCGGATTCCTGCTGATTTCAGTCAATTGCGCCGTCATTTCTGTTGCCCACTGCCGCTTGGCACCTTAGACTGCCGCCCCCTGTAAAAAGAGTGCCGGTTGGCGCTTGAAGAATTTCGTCGCCGACGCAGCAGCGTCGGCGGCAACCGAATCGCCCATATGCACATTTTTTCATAGAGAAATCGATGACCAAGGAACAGTTGCTGGCCATGTCGGCCGATGACTACATGAACGCCGAGCAGCTCGCGTACTTCACCGCGCTGCTGCAGGCGATGAAAGTCGAAACCCACGAGCGCATCGAACTCAGCCGCACCGCCATCGAAAGCCTGGATACCCCGTCGGATCCCGCTGACGTGGCCTCGGTCGAGGAAGAACGCACCTGGCTGGTCAATGCCATCGACCGCGATCAGCGCCTGCTGCCGCAGCTGGAAATGGCCCTGGACCGCATCACCGAGGAAAGCTTCGGCTGGTGCGACGACAGCGGTGAGCCGATCGGCCTGAAACGCCTGCTGATCAGCCCGACCACCAAGTACTGCATCGAAGCCCAGGAGCGTCACGAACAGCTCGACCGCCACCAGCGGCAGATCTGATCCAACGCCTTGCGCAAGGCCCCACGGAGCGATCCCTGGGGCCTTCGTGCTTTCTTGCCTTGCATCAAGTGCGACCGCCTTGCCTCCCTGAAGGCATGGATAATGGCTTTATAGTGGCGTTTAATGGCGCAACAATAACGACATGCGGATGGACCACGAATGATGCGAGAAGGATCTCTATCGGTCGGTGAAACACCTCGGCCTGTGCCTGGCCGAACAGGTGCTGGCGTTGCCCTGTTGCAGGGTGTTGCCCTGTGCGCACTGCTGGCCGCCATGGCGTATGCCGGGCTGGCGTTGTACCTGGCCGTGCCCCTGGCGCTGCTGGTGCTGTGGCTACCGCGTGGACGGCGTGCCCCAGTGCCTGCGGTTACGCCCACCGTGCAGGACGATGACCTGCTGCAAGAGCTCGCGCGCGGCACCAGCCATAATGCCCTGTCCGCCGCCGCAGTGGCCCATTCGGTGCAGCAACTGGCGGCGCGGGTACAGTCGCAACTGGGTGCGGCCCAGGAGATCGTCGGCAGTGCCGAGATCATGATCACCACCGAGCAGGCCACCGCCCAGCTCAGCCAGCAGGCCTTGGCCGCCGCGCGCTCGGCCCATGACAGCAGCGTCGCGGGCAGCGCCGTGCTGGGCGAGTCGATACAGCGCATGCGTGACCTGAGCGAGCGGGCCAGCGCCAGCCGCGAGTTGATCGAGGCGTTGCACCAGCGTAGCGAGGATATCGCCCGGGTTACCCTGGTGATCCAGGCAATTGCCAGCCAGACCAACCTGCTGGCGCTCAATGCCGCCATCGAGGCGGCGCGGGCCGGCGAGCACGGCCGTGGCTTCGCGGTGGTCGCCGATGAAGTGCGCGGCCTGGCCGGGCGCACTGCCAGTGCCACCGAGGAGGTCGGGCAGATGGTGGCCGACATCCAGGCACGCACCGCCCAGGTGGTGGCGCAGATCCGGGGGTTGGCCGATGAGTTGGGCGCCGGGGTCGAGCAAGTCGAGCAGACCGGTGGGCAGCTGGCGCAGATCGCCGAGCTGGCGGCCAGTGTCGAAGGCCAGGTCAGCGAGATCGCCGAGGGTACGCAGACCAACCAGGCCCAACTCGATACCCTGTTCCAGGCCGTGGCCCAGGTGCGTGGCGACTTGCAGGTCAGTGATCAGCAGACCCGGCGGCTGGCCGAAGCGGCGGTGCAGATGGAAGGACAGGTCGAGAACCTCAGCGAACGCCTGGCCGAAGTGGGGCTGGACGTCTATCACCAGCGGGTGTTTGAACTGGCCCAGGCCGGCGCCCGGCAGATCGGTGAGCGTTTCGAGGCGGATATCGATCAGGGGCGGATCAGCCTGGACGACCTGTTCGATCGCCAGTACCGACCGATCGCCGGCATGCAGCCACCGCGCTTCAGTACGCGCTTCGACCCTTACACCGACACCGTGCTGCCGCAAATTCAGGAGCCGCTGGTGCAGCACGACGGGCTGGTCTATGCCATCGCCTGCACCCAGCAAGGGTATGTGCCAACCCATAACAGTGCCTTCAATCAGCCGCTGACCGGCGATCCGGCGCACGACACCGCGCACAATCGCAGCAAACGCATTTTCGACGATCGTACCGGCAGCCGTTGCGGCAATCATCAGCAGCGGGTGCTGTTGCAGACCTACACCCGTGACACCGGGGAGTTGATGCATGACCTGTCGGTGCCGATCTTCGTCCAGGGCCGGCACTGGGGTGGGCTGCGCCTGGGCTACAGGCCTGAACCCGGGCTGGATTGAGCGGATTTATTGCCGTAGCTGCAATACAGCTGTACCTGGCGGCGCTTTTTCCCAGGCAGGGCAGGCCGTATCATACGCACATCGTTAGGTTGCTAATTAAATTCCGGGGGGAATGATGAATAGCCAAGTCGATGTAGCTGTCATGATCGGGACAGGCGTGCCGCGCTCAATGCAGGCCCTGGGTAACCGCGTGTGTTGGGTGGTACTGGTCGATGGCGAGCGTCGTGGCACTGCGTTCGCCAGCCGCGCCGAAGCACTGGAGTGCCGGGATGCCTGGCTGGCCCTGCTGGGCAGCTGCAAGGTGGCCTGAGGCGTTCAGCGCTCGAAATGTCGCGCCAGTGCGCAAGCCTGCTCGTGGCACTGGCGAAAACCCCTGACCCGGCCCGTATCGCGTTCGGCGATGTGGTAGAAGGCGATACCGGCGGGAATGACGATGTAGCGCGGCATATCCTGGCCGGAAATGTTACGTGCCTCTCGACGGGTTTCAGTGTTTTCGTGCATATTCGCTCTCCTGTAATGCGCGACTGAAGGCCAGCATTTCTTTCTGGCGAAAGAACCGGCGCTGTTTGTCGCATCCTTTCCGGCATTTTTGCTGTCGGACATTACGTTTCCCTTTGCGGAATCGAGCCGAAGCTTACTTCGCATCGCCGGGCGGTGGCTGGGTGAACTGTTTCCTGGTTGCCCTTGCGCCGTTGCGCGTGGACGCTTTGTCGCTTGTTTCCACGGTCCTGCGGACCTTGACTAAAAAGTGCCTGCCACCTGACGCAACCTGTGTCCGTGGCGTGGCCGTTGCAATCGATGTGAGGAGCCTTTCATTGGCAGTCAGTACACTGGATACCCATGCGTTGTTCGCCCTGGGCGACTTGCGCGCCCAACTGGTCAAGTTGTTCCACGGGCGTTTCATCTATGTCACCGAGCAGAACCCGGACGGCCTGTACATGGCCGAAATCGACACCGAAGACGCCATGGTGGTTGACGACAAGCAGCGCCTCGAATTGAAGGTGGGTGACCACTTCCGTGCTGCGGTGTTGCCCAGCCGCGAAGGCGGCAAGCTGGAATTGCGCTTTCGCGAGATCAAGCTGAACGTCTATGGCCAGGGCGACTACGCCTTTGTCTCGGTACCGGAAGGCGACGGTATCGTGTTCCGCGACGGGCATGGTGTGATGCTGGTGTTCGCTGCCCAGCAACAGGTGCAGGAAGGCCTGGGCAAGCTGCTCAAGGCGGTGACCGGCAAGGTCGCCAAATGGCGCAAGGGCGAGTTGACCACGTTCAAGGCCAGCGAATGAGCGACGAGCCCAGCTCGGGCTCGCGGGCCGACTTTCACCGCGAGCACCAGGCCCGTGCGGTGGAGGAGGCCGAGCGTCTGCTTGCGCGCCGGGATGCGCTGCACGGCGCCTGGCTGGCCTGGGTAGCCGGCGAGCTCTACCGGATGAGCCCGCCGCCTTTTGCCGCCATGGTACGCCGCGAGTTGCAGCGCCTGAGCCAGGTTTGAGCCTCAGTTGCCGCGGTCGCGCCCGCTGCTGACTTCCTCAGGTACGTTTTCACCCGAGGTGCGTTTGCGAAACAGCGCGGCCCTGGCCAACAGCAGCGTGGTCACCGGTACGGTGATCGACAGCAGGATCGGGATCAGCCACGCATGCAGCACCGGGCTCTGCTTGAGCACCGAGAAGTACAGGATCGAGGCCGCCGCCACGCACCACGCACCGATGGTCGATGCCAGCGCGGGCGGGTGCATGCGCTGGAAGAAGTCTTTCAGGCGAACCAGCCCGATGGCGCCGATCAGGGCGAACAGGCTGCCCAGCAGCAGCAGCGTGGACACCAGCAGTTCCAGCCAGAACGGCAGTTCGATAGCTTCGTTCATTCGATCACCTCGCCACGCAGCAGGAATTTGGCCAGGGCGAACGAGCCGACGAAGCCGAACAGGGCGATCAGCAGCGCGCCCTCGAAGTAGGTGTCGCTGGCGTAGCGAATACCCAGTACCAGCATCATCAGCATGCCCAGGATGTACAGGTAGTCCAGTGCCAGCACGCGGTCCTGGGCGGAGGGCCCGCGGAACACCCGGATCAGTGCCAGGCCCATGGCAATGGCGAAGATGAACAGGCTGGTGAGGACGGCATAGGCAAGCAGGCCGCTCATTCGAAGATCTCCATCAGCGGGCGTTCATAAGTGTGCTTGAAATGCTCGATGAAGGCCGTTTCGTCTTCAAGATCGAACACGTGCAGCAACAGTACGCTGCGATCCAGGGCCAGTTCCGACCAGATGGTGCCTGGCACCACGGTGGTAATCATCGACAGTGCCGCCAGACCGTGGGCGTCGCGCAGGTCCAGCGGAATATGCACGAATGCCGAGCGAGGCGGTGTGCTGCCGACCCGCAGCACGCCACGCGCCACCAGCAGGTTGGAGTGGATCACGTCGAGGCCCACTCGGCCAATCAGCTTGGCGATTGCCCAGGGCCGGCGCACATGGGCGTGCTGCGGGCGCAACGGCGCCATCAGGATAGGTGCGAGTATGCCCAGCGCGGCGCCCAGCAGCAGGTTACCCGGGCTGACCGAGAGGTTGAGCAGCAGCCACAGTGCGAACAGCGCAACGGACAACAGCGGGGCGGGGAGCAGACGGTTCATGGCTGCGCCTCCACGCTGAGGGTGGTTGGGCCGGGCAGTGGCCGGGTGGCCATCACCGCCTTGACATAGGCTTCCGGCGTGCTCAGGCTCGCGGCGGTGTCCTGGGTGTAGCGCAGCAGCGGCTCAGCCTTGAGGCTGAGGAAGATGCACAGGCCCAGGAGAATGACGATAGGCACGCATTCATAGCGACGCAGCACCGGCGAGGGGCGTTCCTCGGGCTTCCAGAAGCGCTGGATGCCCACCCGGCCGAAGGCGATCAGCGAGGCCATGCCGGACAGCACCAACAAGGTGACCAGGGTCCAGCCCGGGACGCCCAGCGGCTGCTCCGGGGTGACACCCATGCCTTGCGGGTTGAACAGCGCGCTGATCAGGTTGAGCTTGCCGATGAAGCCCGACAGGGGCGGCATGCCGATAATCAGCAGGGCGCAGGCGATGAAGGCAAGGCCCAGGAAGGCCATGGTCCAGGGAATGATCTGGCCGATCACCACCTGCTGCTCGTCGTCCAGGTTGATGCCCTTGGGTGGGTGCAGCGACTCCAGTGGCGAGGGCATTGCGCCTTCTTCATCTTCCAGCGGCGCCTCGTTGGCCGAGCGCGAACGCTCCACCAGCTCGGCCAGCAGGAACAGCGCGCACAGGGCCAGGGTGGAGCTGGCCAGGTAGAACAGCGCGGCGCCGGTGAGGATCGGCTGTCCGAAGCCGACGGCGGCGAGCAGCGTGCCGGCGGACACCAGGATGCTGAGGGCCGCCAGGCGCTCCAGGCGCTGCGCCGCGAGGATCGACATGGCCGCCACGGCCAGGGTCGCCAGGCCTCCATAGACCAGCCAGTCCCCGCCGAAGAACGCCGAGGCGCCGGCCTGGCCGGAAAACAGCAGCGTCCACAAGCGCAGGATGGCGTACAGCCCGACCTTGGTCATGATCGCGAACAGCGCGGCCACCGGTGCGCTGGCCGACGAATAGGCCGGTACCAGCCAGAAGTTCAGCGGCCAGACCCCGGCCTTGGCCAGGAAGGCGACCGCCAGGATCGCCGCGCCGGCATGCAGCAGGCCACGATCGGCTTCGGGCACCAGCGGCACTTTCAGTGCCAGGTCGGCCATGTTCAGGGTGCCGGTCACGCCGTAGAGCATGGCTGCGCCCACCAGGAACAGCGACGAAGCGAACAGGTTGATGGCGATGTAGTGCAGCCCGGCCTTGACTCGGGCGCGCCCCGAACCATGCAGCAGCAGGCCGTAGGAGGCCGCCAGCAGCACCTCGAAGAACACGAACAGGTTGAACAGGTCGGCCGTGAGGAAGGCGCCGTACAGCCCCATAAGCTGGATCTGGAACAGCGCATGGAAGCTGGCGCCGGCACCATCCCAACGAGCCCGGGCGAACAGCAGGGCACTCAGGCCGATGATGCCGGTAAGCGTCAGCAGCAGTGCCGACAGGTGGTCGACCACCAACGCAATGCCGAACGGCGCCGGCCAGTTACCTGGCAGATAGACGCCGATGGACTCCGCCTGGCCCTGGGTGCGCACCCACATCAGCAGGGTCACGGCGATGCCCAGGCCGATGGCGGTGGACAGCAGGTTCAGGCGTGCCTTCAGCCAGCGATGCTTCTCGCCGATCAGCAGCATCAGCGCCGCGGTGAGCAGCGGCAGCAGGATCGGCGCAATGATCAGTTGGTTCATCCCGCTCATTCGTCACGCTCCCGGCCATCGACATGGTCGGTGCCGGTCAGGCCGCGCGAAGCCAGCAGCACCACCAGGAACAACGCGGTCATGGCGAAGCTGATGACGATGGCGGTCAGCACCAGCGCCTGGGGCAGCGGGTCGGTGTAGTGCAGCAAATCGTGGGGCACGCCGTCCTTGATGATCGGCTCCTTGCCGATGAACAGGCTGCCCATGCTGAAGATGAACAGGTTGACGCCGTAGGACAGCAGGCACAGGCCCATGATCACCTGGTAGGTACGCGGGCGCAGGATCAGCCAGACACCCGAGGCGGCGAGCACACCGATGGCGACTGCAATGACTTCTTCCATCAGGCGGCTCCTGCTTGGCTGGACTTGGCGGGGCGGTAGGCGCGCACCGACTGGTGGGCCAACGCGGTGAGGATCAGCAGGGTCGAGCCGACCACCACGGTGTACACGCCGATGTCGAAGAACAGCGCGCTGGCCACATGCACGTCACCCAGCAGCGGCAGGTGCAGGTGGGCGGTGTGAGTGGTGAGGAACGGGTAGCCGAGCAGCATCGCCCCGGCACCGGTAAGGGTGGCGCAGAGCAGGCCGGTGCCCATCCAGCGCAGTGGGCGCAGGCTCATCTGTGCCTCGACCCACTGGGTGCCGGCGACCATGTACTGCAGGATGAACGCCACCGACATCACCAGGCCCGCGACGAAACCGCCGCCGGGCTGGTTGTGGCCGCGCATGAACAGGTACATCGACACCAGCAGGGCGATCGGCAGCAGCAGGCGCACCAGGGCGGCCGGCACCATCATGAAGCCCAGCGCGGTATCGGTGGCGTGGCGCGGGTTGACCAGGTCGGTGACCACGTCCGGTGCCAGCTGCCGCTGCTGTGCCGGCAACTGCATGCTCTCCTTGGGCGGGCGGAAACGGCGCAGCAGGGCGAACACGGTCAGCGCCACGGCCACCAGCACGGTGACCTCACCGAGGGTGTCGAAGCCACGGAAGTCCACCAGCATCACGTTGACCACGTTGGTACCCCCGCCCTCCGGCAGGGCGCGGCTGAGGAAGAACGAGGAAATGTCGTTGGGCGTCGGGCGGGTAAGCATGGCGTAGGACAACAGGGCCATGCCGCCGCCGACCAACACCGCCAGCAACAGGTCGCGCAGGCGGCGCAGGCGGGCGCGGTCCTGGCTGCCGGGCAACGGCGAGACGCCTTCGATACGCCGTGGCAGCCAGCGCAAGCCGAGAAGGATCAGCACGGTGGTCACCACCTCAACCGCCAGCTGGGTCAGGGCCAGGTCGGGCGCGGAGAACCAGACGAAGGTGATACAGGTCATCAGGCCGCACACGCCGACCATGATCAGCGCCGCGAGACGGTGGTACTTGGCCTGGTAGGCGGCGCCGATGGCGCAGGCGATGGCGATCAGCCACAACGCGACGAACACCCCGGAGCCAGGGATCTTTGGCCGCTCGCCCCAGCTCAGGCCGCTATACAGCAGTGGCGTCAGGCCGGCGATGAAGGCTGCCAGCACCAGCATGAACAACTGCGTCTGCAGGCGGCGGGTGGTCAACAGGCGCTCGAGGTGCCGGGCTATCAACATCAACCGGACCAGGCCATGCTCGAACAGGCGCTTGCCATTGAAGCGCTCGATCAGCGGCGGGTGGGGGAAACGACCGCGCTGCAGCTGCTTGCGCAGCAGCAGGTAGAGAACGATGCCGCCGCTCATGGCGATCAGGCTCATGATCAACGGCGCATTCCAGCCGTGCCAGATGGCCAGGCTGTACTCCGGCAGGGTGCCGCCGACCACCGGCAGGGCAGCGGCGGCCAGCAACGGGCCGACCGATTGCGCCGGGAAGATGCCGACCACCAGGCAGGTGAGCACCAGCAGTTCGACCGGCGCGCGCATCCAGCGGGGTGGCTCGTGGGGCGTGTGCGGCAGGTCTTCGGCCTTGGGCCCGAAGAACACGTCGACGGTGAAGCGCAGCGCATAGGCCACGCTGAAGGTCCCGGCGAGGGTGGCGATCACCGGCAGGGCGGCTTCGACCCAGGCGGTGGAGGAGATGAACACGGTCTCGGCGAAGAACATCTCCTTGGACAGGAAGCCGTTCATCAGCGGCACCCCGGCCATCGAGGCACTGGCGACCATGGCCAGGGTGGCGGTGAACGGCACCAGGCGGAACAGGCCGCTGAGGCGGCGGATGTCGCGGGTGCCGCTTTCGTGGTCGATGATGCCCGCGGCCATGAACAGCGAGGCCTTGAAGGTGGCGTGGTTGAGGATGTGGAACACCGCGGCGACCGCTGCCAGTGGGCTGTTCAGGCCCAGCAGCAGGGTAATCAGGCCCAGGTGGCTGATGGTCGAGTAGGCCAGCAGGCCCTTGAGGTCGTTCTGGAACATCGCCGCGTAGGCGCCGAGCAGCAGGGTGGCGGCACCGGCGCCGCCGACGATCCAGAACCACTCCTCGCTGCCCGACAGCACCGGCCATAGCCGGGCGAGCAGGAACACCCCGGCCTTGACCATGGTCGCCGAGTGCAGGTAAGCCGATACGGGGGTGGGCGCCGCCATCGCGTGGGGCAGCCAGAACTGGAAGGGGAATTGCGCGCTTTTGGTCAGGGCGCCGATCAGGATGAGGGGCAGCAGCACCGGGTACAGCGCATGCTGGCGGATGATGTCGCCGGCAGCCAGGACCTTGTCCAGGTCATAGCTGCCGACCACATGGCCGAGCAGCAGGGCCCCGACCAACAGGCACAAGCCGCCGGCCCCCGTCACCATCAACGCCATGTAGGCGCCGCGGCGGGCGTCGGCGCGGTGGTGCCAGTAGCCGATCAGCAGGAACGAGAACAGGCTGGTCAACTCCCAGAAGAACACCAGCTGGAGCAGGTTGCCGGAGATCACCAGGCCGAGCATGGCGCCCATGAACGCCAGGAAGAAGGCGAAGAAGCGCGGCACCGGGTCCTGCGGTGACATGTAGTAGCGCGCATACAGCGCCACCAGGCTGCCGATGCCCAGCACCAGCAGGCTGAACAGCCAGGCAAAACCGTCCATGCGCAGGACCAGGTTCAGGCCCAGGCTGGGCAGCCACAGGAATTCCTCGCGAATCACCCCGCCATCGGCCACCTGCGGGTACAGCAACGCTACCTGGACGGTACCGACCAGGGCCACGAGCCCGGCGAGAATGGACTCGGCGTTGCGTGCGTTGTGCGGCAGGACAGCCGCCAGGCAACTGCCCACGAAGGGCAGAAGCAATAGCACAATCAATGACATAGCGTTCTGTTCTGAGAAGTTTGCCAAGGATCATACGTGCCGGGGGGATGATCACCAACACGCAAGCAGTTGCAGGATCGTACAAATGTGCTGTGACAAGCTGTTTTTTTATAACAGTTTTTTACAAAGCATAGCGGGTGAGCGCATAGTCGTGGGGCTGCTTTGCAGCCCTGAGGATGTGCGGGAGGGCTACATTCCCGTCTCGCGCTGACGCGCGTCAGCGTCCGGCAATGCCTCTGCCTCATCCTGGCGACGAATCTTCAGCTCGCTCACCACCACCGCCAGCACGATCAGCACCCCGCCGATCAATGCCATACCGGGCAGCCGCTCGCCGGCAATCCGCCCGACGATACCGGCCCACACCGGCTCGCCGGCATAGATCAGCGTGGCGCGGGTTGGCGAGACCGACTTCTGCGCCCAGTTCATCGCCACCTGGATCACCGCGCTCATGGCGCCCAGGCCCACCGCGCTGGCCAGCAGCAACCAGGAGAAATCGGGGAGCTGCTCCTGGGTCGGCACGATCATCAGGAACGACAGCGCCGAGGCGGTGGCCAACTGCACCACGGTGACCCGACGCACATCCACCTTGCCCGCGTAGCGGCTGATCAGGATGATCTCGCCGGCGATCGCCACGGCGCTGACCAGCGTCACCAGCTCACCTTCGCTGAAGTGCAGCGCCCCGCCCTCGGGACCGGCCAGCAGCATCAGCCCGGCGAAGGCCAGACCGATGCCCAGGCTCGGCATCAGGCCCGGGCGGCGGCCCAGCACCAGCCATTGCAACAAGGGCACGAAGGGTACATAAAGCGCAGTGATGAATGCCGACTGGCTGCTGCTGATGGTCTGCAGGCCCATGGTCTGCAAGCCGTAGCCGAGCATGATCGACACGCCGATCAGCACCCCTGCCTTGAGTTCGGTGGCGGTCAGCCCCGCCAGCGAGCGGGCCGACACCAGGCCGACGAACAACGCGGCGGCAGCGAAGCGCAGGCCGACGAAGAACATCGGGCCACTGACGGTCATGACGTTGTGCACGATAAGGAAGGTGCCGCCCCAGAGCATGGTGATGAACACCAGCACCAGTTCGGCCTTGCTCAGGCGGAAGGTGACGGCGGGCTTGCTGGGGGAGGCCTGGCTCATGGTCTTGCGCACTCGGAAGGGGCGGCGCACAATTCGCCGCAAAGTGGGCAGTATACTGCGCACCCCCTACCAGTGAGCAATATAGTGCACAAAGATTCCGAACACCGGGCTTCGGTGCTGCAGCATGTCAGCCAGAATGTTCGCCGCCTGCGCGGTGACGCCGGCCTGAGCCAGGCCGCCCTGGCCGAGCGCTCCGGGGTCAGCCGGCGCATGCTGGTGGCCATCGAGGCCGGCGAGAAGAATGTCAGCCTCACCACCCTGGACCTGATCGCCGAAGCGCTCGGGGTGGCGTTCAGCACCCTGATTCAGGCCCCCGAGCGCCGCGACCCCAGCCGTATCGACGAGCTGGCCTGGGCCGGCGTGCACCCTGCCAGCCGCGCCGTGCTGCTGGGTAGCAGCCCGGCCCGGCGTGAGGTCGAGCTGTGGGAATGGACCCTCGCCCCTGGCGAGTGCTACGCCAGTGAGGCGGACGCCGCCGGCTGGAGCGAGCAGATCTATGTAGCCGAAGGGCGTCTGACGCTGGTCATCGAAGGCGGCGAGCGGCAATTGGGCAAGGGCGAGTTCTTCGTCTTCCCCAGCGATTGCCGCTATGCCTATCGCAATGATGGTGAGGAGGCGGTGCGTTTCGTACGCAATGTGGTGATCTGAGGGGCAGGGCACCAGCAGTTTGTCGGTGCTGACGACATCGGCATGGGCGAACGCCAACGCGCTCACCGGTCATCAGCGGCTGATCCTCAATCCTGGCTGGGCGGGTGAGGGCCAGGTCCTTCATCGGCCAGCCGGTCATGATGGTTGCGCAACGGGCACTCCTTCAGCGACATGCAGCCACAGCCGATGCAGCCATCGAGCTGGTCGCGCAACATCACCAGTTCGTCGATACGCCGGCTGAGGTCGTCGCGCCAGCGCGCCGAGAGGCGCTGCCAGTCGTCGGCGGTAGGCGTGTGGTCACAGGGCAGGGTGTCCAGGGCGCCGACGATGTCGGCCAGGGGAATGCCCAGGCGCTGGGCCATCTTGATTACCGCCACCCGGCGTAGCACGGCCCGCGGGTAACGCCGCTGGTTACCGGCGTTGCGGGTGCTGTGGATCAGGCCCTTGGTTTCGTAGAAGTGCAGGGCGGTCACCGCCACGCCGCTACGCGCGGCCAACTGGCCGACGCTGAGCAGGCGTTCCTGAGAGGAAGGGGGCTTCATCGGCAACAAAATCCTTGACCTTGAGTTAGCTAGAGGTTTTACCCTCCACGACCATCTGCTGCAAGAGCCCAAACGAGGAGAAGCAACATGGCGGCCAACACCCATTCCCTGTGGTTCACCCAGATGATCGAGTACGACGTGCCACCGCTGCGCCAGGATGCCCTGGCCGAGGCGCTGGTGGTGCGCAGCGAACACCTGGCGCAACGCTGCGATGGCTTGCTGAGCGTCAGCATCCAGGTCAGTGATGACGGTCGCCGGGTGCTTCAGCTCCTGCGCTGGCAATCGCGGCAGGCGTGGGCGGCGGCCGCGGGAAGCTTCATCGAGGAACCGTTCCTCGACCTGCTGGGCGAACACCAGGCACGCGGTGTGAACTTTGCTGCCTACCAGACCTTGCGCAGCCTGGTGCGCGGGGCCGATGGCGGTCTGCATTGCCAGCTGGGCAGTACTCAGGCGTACCAGGGTGCGTAATGAGGGTAGCGGTCGAGACGGGCTCCAATGACCATCTCGCTGATCCAGGCCGTGAGAACCGCGCTGTAGGCCTTCTGGCTTTCCTCGCTGGACAACGCATGGTCGGCGCCGTCGACCAGGCGGTGGGTCATCGAATGGGCGCTGACGAACGCCGAGCGGTAACTCATCAGCGTGCTGTGGGGGACGTAGTCATCCTGTTCGGACTCCACCAGCAGCACATCGCCGGCAAACTCGGCGCAGGCCGCCAGGGCGCGGTTGTCGGTAGGGCCGAGCGTGCGCAAGCGGTAGGCGTTCAGGCGCTGGCGATCCAGGGCCTGCTTTGGCGCGTCCCATTCATCGTCCCAGTATAGGGCCGGCACCCTCAACGCCAGCCATTTAACAGGGCGGTGTGGGGTGAGCRGGGTGGCCAGGTAACCGCCGTAGCTGCTGCCGATCACGGCGATGGCGCCAGGATCGACGGAGGGGTGGCTCGCCAGTCGGTCGTAGGCGGCGAGCAGGTCGGCCAGGTTCTGTTCGCGGGTGACGGTCAGACGCTGGCTCTCGGTCTTTTCGTGACCGCGCAGGTCGAAGGTCATGCACACGCAGCCTAAGCCGGTGATCTGCCGGGCGCGGGCCAGGTCGCGCTGCTGGCTGCCGCCCCAGCCATGGACGAAAAGAATCCCTGGCATGCGGCTGCCGGGGCTGACCAGGGTGCCGGCAATGCTTTCTCCTTCGACGTGCAGTTCCACGGTTTCACTCTCGATGGTCATGGTCGCGTATCCGTGCATATTTGCTGAGTTGTCCGAGTTCACTGTCGTGCCCCTGATAGAACAGTGTGGCGTCGGCGGGCAGTCGCGCCCGGCCGAACACCTCGTGGGTCGATGCGCATAGCCGCTGCAGCGCCGGATCCTCGGCAAAGGCCGTCAATGCCAGGACCTCGGCCGGACTGGCGCCACCCAGGCGCCAGGATTGTTCGAGCACGCCACTGCGCAGATGGCCGTGGCTGTCACGGCCGCGAGCGATGTCATAGTTACGGCGTGAAGCGACAAATCCGGGGAAGTAACGTTCGGCGGCCTGTTCGTAGGCCATTGCCTGGGTGATGGCCAGACGCAGGTGATCCGCAAGCGGTAATTGCAGCAATTTCTGGTAGTCGCCGCGCACGAGCACCAGATCGGAGCCGCCGTATACCTCGGTGCCAGCGTGGTCGCGGGTCAGGTGCTGGCTGCCGTGGTAGCTGAGGGTCAGCCCTGCTACGCGGACCTGACCGACGCTGAAGGTCTCGACGTCGTCGAGGTCTTCCTCCAGGACCAGGCCCCACAGTGCCAACGTCTGTTCGTCCATGCCTTCCAGCACCGGTTCCAGGGCCTGTGCGTCGGTTATAACCTGCTGGCCCCGACCGGCGCAGGCCTGCACCGGCTTGATGCGTACCGGCCCCTCGCGCATCAGCAACGCGGCCGCCCGGCGGGCGTCGTCCTTGGAAAACACCGAATAGCCACGGAGCAGGGAATCGCAGGCTTGCTGTGCAAACGCATCGGTCCAGCCGGGCGGGAAGCTGGCGTCGGCAGGCACTGGGTGGGAGATGGCCTTTGTAGCGAGGTGCGGATGACTGACGGCTCCGCCAAAAAGGTCGTTCTCGCCCTGGATGCCGAGCATCGCCTGATGCGCCGGATCGACCAGGGTTTCGCTCGGTACGTAGTAACAGCATGCTTCGGCGTCGGGCATAGGCGTTGGCTCGACGCGCTCGATGCCCAACAGGCGTGCCAGGTACTCGGCGATCCTCAGTTGGGTCGCCCGCTCGTGTTCGGGTGTGTACTCGCGGGTATCGAGCAGTACGACAGCGCTTTTCGGTTCGCGGGAGTGGGGCATGACCAACCTCGCGTTCGCAGGGTGTGTAAGGGGTGTGAAGGCGCGCAGGCTGTTTAGTTCAGGAGGAGGGATCGACGGTCGGCAGGGCACTTGGGGCAATGCATGCCTTGTTACGGTCGTGGTGATTGCGGGCGCCCGCCAGCTGTTTCATTATCGACGGCCTGGACCCGTCGACACCTATCCGCAGGAGTGCGCATGAACAGTCAGTCCCCGCTTCACGAATCCGTACCGGCGCGCCTTGCCCGCGTGCGCGAGGCCATGGCCCGGGAGGGCGTTGCTGCCCTGCTGGTGCCCTCGGCCGACCCGCATCTGTCCGAGTACCTGCCTGGCTATTGGCAGGGGCGGCAATGGTTGTCCGGCTTCGAGGGGTCGGTGGGCACGTTGGTGGTCACGGCGGATTTCGCTGGGCTCTGGGCTGACAGTCGCTATTGGGAACAAGCGAACAAGGAGCTGGCCGGCAGTGGCATCGAACTGATGAAGCTGCGGCCCGGGCAGCCAGGCGCGTTGGAGTGGTTGGGTGCGGAGGTCGACGGTACCGTGGCGGTGGATGGTGCGGTCATGGCAGTGGCCGCTGCGCGCCAATTGAGCGAGCGTCTGCAGGCGCGGGGCGCAAAGCTGCGTACGGATATCGATCTGCTGACCGAGATCTGGAGCGACCGGCCATCGTTGCCGGGCAATCCGGTCTACCAGCACCTGCCACCGCATGCGACCGTCAATCGTGCGCAAAAGCTTGCCGACCTGCGGGGCACCCTGCAGGAAAAAGGCGCCGACTGGCATTTCATTGCCACGCTCGATGATATTGCCTGGCTGTTCAATTTGCGTGGCAGCGACGTTTCCTACAATCCCGTGTTCGTCTCTTTCGCGTTGGTCAGCCAGGACA
This sequence comes from Pseudomonas sp. CAM1A, assembly GCF_047501685.1. Lineage (NCBI taxonomy): Bacteria > Pseudomonadati > Pseudomonadota > Gammaproteobacteria > Pseudomonadales > Pseudomonadaceae > Pseudomonas > Pseudomonas sp. CAM1A. The sequence continues at coordinate 131,777 of NZ_JBFNXP010000012.1, forward strand.
AGGCGTACCTGTTCGTCGGGCGCGAAAAGGTCGATGGGCACTTGCGTCAGGTGTTGGCGGCCGATGGTATCGAGGTCCGTGACTACGTAGCGGTCGGCGACGCGTTGTCGGCGATTCCGGCCACGGCCAGCCTGCTGGTGGATCCGGCACGGGTCACCCGTGGGCTGCTGGATAACTTGCATGAGCAGGTGCGGCTGGTCGAGAGCATCAATCCGACGACCTTGAGCAAGTCGCGCAAGGGTGAAGGGGATCTCGCGCATATCCGTGAGGCCATGGAGCAGGACGGTGCGGCGCTGTGTGAGTTCTTCGCCTGGTTCGAAGCCAACCAAGGGGTGCAGCACATCACCGAGCTGACCATCGATGAACGGTTGAGCGCGGCCCGTGCCCGCCGTCCAGGCTTTGTGTCACTGAGCTTTTCCACTATCGCGGCTTATAACGCCAATGGCGCCATGCCGCACTACCGCGCCACCGAGCAGTCGCATGCCGTGATCGAAGGCAATGGCCTGCTTTTGATCGATTCGGGTGGCCAGTACTTGGGCGGGACTACCGATATCACGCGGATGGTGCCGATTGGTGAGCCCAGCCGCGAGCAGAAGGCGGATTGCTCGCGGGTGCTCAAGGGCATGATCGCGCTGTCCAGGGCCAGGTTCCCGCGTGGGATCCTCTCGCCGCTGCTCGATGCCATCGCCCGCGCGCCGATCTGGTCCGACCAGGTCGATTACGGGCATGGCACCGGCCACGGAGTTGGCTACTTCATGAACGTACACGAAGGCCCGCAGGTGATCGCCTACCAGGCGGCCGCCACGCCGCAGACAGCCATGCAGCCAGGGATGATCAGCTCGATCGAGCCGGGGACCTACCGGCCGGGGCAGTGGGGCGTGCGTATCGAGAACCTGGTGGTCAATCGCGAGGTCGGTACCAGCGAGTTTGGCGAGTTCCTGGCGTTCGAGACCTTGACCCTGTGCCCGATCGACACGCGCTGCCTGTTGGTCGAGACACTGGGCGGCGAGGATATCGCCTGGTTGAATGGCTATCACCAGACCGTGCGGGAGCGGCTTGCCCCCTTGCTGGAAGGTGAAGCGCTGGCGTGGCTGGAGCGGCGGACCGCACCTCTGTGAAAGTGAAAAGGGCAGCCATTGGCTGCCCTTCATGCATCTGTTACTTGCAAATCACGATCATGCTGCGGCTGGTGTAGCCAGCAGGGTTTATGCCGAATACGTAATCGCCAGGCTCTTCGTCGGTGTCACCAGAGCGGGCGATGACCTTGTAACCCTTGCTGCTGCAGGAGCTGGCGGCCTTGCTGTAGCACTTCTCCCACGACGAGGAGAGTCCCGAGCAATTGATATGCAGGCCTTTCTTCCCTCGTTTCACCTCGGTATTGGCTGTCGCGGCACATCCAGCGATGGCCAGGATGCCCAGGATGAGCAAAATACGTTTCATTCCTGTCCTTATACGGCCCGACTACATTAACGGACCTGACGTTTGCGCTTTGCCTCTTCCCTGATGGTCTCTGGCGTCCATGTGCCGCTCAGTAGATAGCGTCAAGATTATGATCTGGTGACAGCTTAATCAGCCACGGCGGGCGGTACAAGGCTGCTGGATGCCTAAATGAAAATATTTCTCAAATCAATCGGCAGCCACGGGTGGCGCCGCTTCCCGTTTCATGGAAAGGGTAGCGCCCACCGAGGCGGTGATGATGGCGAGAATGGCCAGCCACTGCCAGAGTGTGAGCTGCTCGCCCAGGAACAGCAGCCCGGACAACGCACCAAAGGCCGGTTCGATGCTCATCAGTGTGCCGAAGGTGCGTGCGGGCATGCGGGTCAGGGCGACCATTTCCAGGCTGTAGGGTAGCGCCGTGGACAAGACCGCCACGCCCAGGGCCACCGGCAGCAGGGCAGGGGTGAGCAATGCGGTGCCGGCATGGGCTATACCGATGGGGGCGACGAACAGCGCGGCGATCACTACGCCCAGGGCGGCAGTCTGGATGCCGTTCTCGGCACCGGCTTTCTGCCCGTAGAGGATATACAGCGCCCAGCACACACCGGCGCCCAGGGCGTAGGCGGCGCCGATCGGGTCGAGGCTGGCGCCGGTCTGGCCTACGGGGATCAGCAGCAACAGCCCGGCGACTGCCAGGGCGATCCACAGGAAATCCAGCGCTCGTCGCGAGGCCCACAGCGCCACTGCGAGCGGCCCGGTGAATTCGAGCGCCACAGCGATACCAAGAGGCACGCTGCGCAGCGACATATAGAAGAGGAAGTTCATGCCGCCCAGGGCCATGCCGTAGATGATCACGCTGCGCAGGGTGCTGGCGTCCAGTCGCGCGCGCCAGGGCCTCAATATAAGCAGCATGATGATGCTGGCGAAGATGAGGCGCAGCGCTGTGGTGCCTTGGGCGCCAACAACAGGGAACATGCTCTTGGCCAGCGAGGCTCCGGACTGGATGGAAGCCATGGCGATCAGCAGCAGGCCGATGGGGAACAGCGTGGTGGCCAGGCTGCGTTGGGGGGAATTCATGTTGGGTTCCGTTGTTGTAAGCGCAAGGGTGCGCAATATAGTGCGCAGCGGGGTGTGTATTGGCAAGGTCGGGTGTTATTTTGGTAAGCGCGGCTGAGATTATGAAGCGCATGGCAGCCGTCATGCGGTACCGCGTCATGTTCCTGAAATAAAAGGTTGACGGGGTTTCAGATCCCCTTATAATGCGCCCCACTTCCAGCGACATCGGAACGAAAAACTCCTTGAATATCAATGAGTTGATTGTTTAAGAGGGTTGCGGAGGTGCTTCGGTCTCACGATCGGCAGCGGTGAAAAAGGCAGTTGACAGCAGGTTGTAACGCTGTATGATTCGCCTCCCGCTACGAGAGATCGCAGCGAGTCAAGTGTTTGAAGTGAAACGAAAAACTTCAAAATAAACGCTTGACACGAAATGAGGAAAGCG
>NZ_JBFNXP010000013.1:0-182616 GCF_047501685.1 Pseudomonas sp. CAM1A
AGGTAATCCGCGATGAAAAGCATTTTAAGGTCCATAGGTTTCAGCTCTCGCCAAGGCATGGTCAGATCCTCGAAAACCGACCCTGCCAGTTAAAGACTGTTACCTATGTGCGTGAACTGATTTGTAACCCATGTGGGTGAGTCATACCCCGCGAGGATTTTTTGGTCCCTTTTTGATCCTTCAAAAAGGGACCCGCCGTAAGGGCGGAAAGGTGAATAAGCGTCGACATCACAAATGAATGCGCATACAACTTTCAAAACAAAAACCAAACTACAACTACAACCACACCCCTCAGATCAAATCACCCCACCGCCCCGCCAAAAACAAATAATCAACCCAGAACACCTGATGCACCAGAACAATCCCCCAACACACAACCTGATAGGAAACCTTCCGGGTCTTGTGCCGAAACACCTGCTGCGCCAGCAAAGCCCCCGGCCAGCCCCCCAGCAGCTCACTGGCATGCAGCACCTTTTCCGGCGTACGCCAGGCCTGAGTCCGCGCCTGCTGCTTGTCCTGCCAGTACAACAACAAGCTGACCAGACTCACCAGCGGATACATCGCCAACGGCAACCAGCTCCCGCCACTCAACCCCATCCGCAGGCCGCCGAGCACCGGCAACAGGCACAGCACCGCAAGTACCAGCCCCTTCAGGCGTGCATTGCGCACGCCGTCCTCGCGCCTGGGCGCACGCTGCGTACGAGCCCTCTCAACCATGCGCCGTCGACCAATCGACCCAGCCAAACTCCCAGGTCGCCAGGATCAGCAGGCCAAAGGCGATCCGGTACCAGGCAAACACCGCATAGCTGTGGTTGGCGATGAACTTGAGCAGCCCGCGCACGGCAATCATGGCAAAGATGAACGACACCACGAAGCCGATGGCGAACACCGGCAAATCGCCCGGCTGGAACAGATCACGGTACTTGTACCCCGAATACACCGCCGCTCCGACCATGGTAGGCATGGCGAGGAAGAACGAAAACTCGGTCGCCGCCTTGCGCGAGAGGCCGAACAGCAAGCCACCGATAATGGTCGAGCCCGAGCGCGAGGTGCCCGGAATCATCGCCAGGCACTGCACCAGGCCGATCTTCAACGCATGAGTCCAGCGCATGTCGTCGACATGGTCGACTTCCACCCGGTGCTGGCGACGCTCGGCCCACAGCATGATCACCCCTCCCACCACCAGCGCGGCGGCAACGGTAATGGGGTTGAACAGGTACTCATGGATCAGGTCGGCAAACAGCACGCCCAGGATCACCGCGGGAATGAAGGCGATCAGCAGGTTGGCGGTGAAACGCCGTGCCGGCACCTGCGTGGGCAAGCCCAGTACCACGTCGAAGATCTTGCGCCGGAACTCCCACACCACCGCCAGGATGGCACCCAGCTGGATGATGATGTTGAACGCCATGGCGCGTTCGCCGCCGAAGTTGATCAGGTCGGCGACGATGATCTGGTGCCCGGTGCTCGAAATGGGCAGGAACTCCGTCAGCCCCTCGATCACGCCCAGGATGATCGCCTGCAAGGCACTCCACAAATCCATCTTTCCCCCAAGTGCGGCGCTGCGCGTGGCAGGCCGCTTGTTTTGATTGACACAATTGATACCGCTCGCGGCGCGTGCTTTTTACAGCGACAGAGGCCCCCAAAGCCAGCTGAAATGTCCAGCCGCCTAAAGGTTTCATCTGGCGCGGCCGAAATCCTAGCAGAGCCTTTGTTTCAAGGCTTGCGTTACCTGCAACTGAGGATGTCAAGAACGACGCATTAGCCGTTGGTCGAGTGGGGACCCGCGGCAAAGCATGCTTGGATGCCCTGGATAAAAAGAATAAAGACTGGAGTAACGCATCATGAAGACCCTGAGGTCGATGTCGATCAGCCGCCGTCTGTGGCTGATCCTGCTGGTGGCCGTGGCCATGCTGCTGGTGCTGGGCCTGCTGATGCTGCGCCAGCTCCATGGCGACCTGTACCAGGCCAAGGCCGAAAAGACCCGCCACGTGGTACAAACCGCCGCCGGCGTGCTGGCCTATTACCAAGGCCTGGAGGCCGCCGGCACGCTCACCCGCGAGGCTGCGCAGCAGCAAGCCCTGCAAGTAGTGCGCGGGCTGCGATATGACCAGAACGACTATTTCTGGATCAACGACCTGCAACCGAAGATGGTCATGCACCCGGCCAACCCCAAGCTCGATGGCCAGGACCTCTCCGCCATCCGCGACCCGGATGGCTTCGCCGTCTTCAATGAGATGGTCGCCCTGGCCCGCAGCCAGGGCGCGGGGCCGGTCGACTATCGCTGGCCCAAGCCCGGCGCCAGCGAACCGGTGGCAAAAACCTCCTATATCCAGCTGTTCAAGCCTTGGGGCTGGATCATCGGTTCGGGCGTGTACATCGACGACGTGCAAGCCGAGTTCGCCCGCCAACTGCGTGACGCCTCGCTGCTGGGCCTGGGTATCGCCCTGCTGATGGCCCTGCTGGTGATGCTGATCGCCCGCAGCATCGCCCGCCCGCTGCAGGAAGCGGTGCAGGCCATGGGCACCATCGCCAGCGGCGAAAGCGACCTGACCCGGCGCCTTGATACCCATGGGCGGGATGAAATCACCCACCTGGGCGAACACTTCAACCGCTTCAACGGCAAGTTGCAGGGCGTGATCGGCCAGCTGCAGGGCGCCGCCCATGCCCTGGCCGAGTCGGCCGGCCATGTCGGCGACAACGCAGGCGCGGCCCAGGCCCGCAGCACCCAGCAATCGCTGCAGATGGACCAGGTGGCCACCGCCATCAACGAGGTTTCCTACGCCGTGCACGACGTGGCCAAGCACGCCGAGCAGGCCTCCAGCGAGATGCGCAACGCCCAGACCCAGGTAGGCCACGGCCAGCAGGCGATCCACGGCAGCCTGCAGCAGATCGACCGGCTCTCGGCCACAATCGAGCAGGCGGTGCAGGTAATCCGTGAACTGGCCAGCCACAGCACGAAGATCGGCGGCGTGCTCGAGGTGATCCGCTCGATCGCCGAGCAGACCAACCTGCTCGCCCTCAACGCCGCCATCGAGGCCGCCCGCGCCGGCGAGCAAGGCCGCGGTTTTGCCGTGGTCGCCGACGAGGTACGCCTGCTGGCTCAGCGCACCGCCCAGTCGACCGCCGAGATCCAGACCATGATCGAGCACCTGCAGGGCCAGTCCGAAGCCGCGGTACGGGCCATCGACACCAGCAGCGAAGCCTCGCGCCAGACCGTCGAGCAGGCCCGCGAGGCCGGCAGCAGCCTGGATGCCATCAGCCTGGCGCTGGGCAACCTCGGTGCGTTGAATGCCTCGATCGCCAGCGCCACCCTGCAGCAGTCGCATGTGGTCGAGGAGATCAACCGCAACGTCACCGAAACCGCCGACCTGTCGCAACAAACCGCCGAGGCCGCGCGCCAGTCCAGCGACGCAGGGGTAGCCCTGGCGCGGCTGAGCGAAGACCTGGAGCAACTGTTGCGCCAGTTCAGGGTCTAGCGGCACAAGCTGCGGGTAGATCCACCTGCCCGCAGCTTGAAGCGTGCCGCTCGAAGCGGTTAGCATCGCGCCTTTCCCCGTCCAAGGATCGCCGATGTCCGGCCTCGAACTCTTCGCCGCCGCGCTCGGCGTCATCGCCGTCTGGCTCACCGTCAAGCAGAACCCCTGGTGCTGGCCGATCGGCCTGGTGATGGTGGTGCTGTACAGCTGGATCTTCTACGAGGTGAAGCTGTACTCGGACATGCTCCTGCAACTGGTCTACGCGGTGCTGCAGCTATATGGCTGGTGGCAATGGACCCGGCCTGACCGTGTCGAGGACGCCCGCCAGGTGACCAGCCTGGCACCCGCGACCATGCTCAAGGGCCTGGCGATCGGCCTGCTGGCCAGCCTGTTGCTGGGCGCCGCCATGGCCCACTGGACCGACGCTGCCCAACCCTGGCTGGACGCCGCGCTTACCGGCTTCAGCCTGGTGGCCCAGCTGTGGATGGCGCAGAAGCGCCTGCAGTGCTGGGCGCTGTGGGTGGTGGTGGATGTGGTCTTCGTCGGCCTGTTCCTCTACAAGGGCCTCTACCTCACCGCCGCGTTGTATGCCCTGTTCACCCTGATCGCGATGCGCGGCTGGCTGGAGTGGCGCCGTGACCCGGCGCTGGCCAGCGCATGAAGGTCCTGGTGCTGTGCGGCCCGGAGTCCAGTGGCAAGAGCTGGCTGAGCGGTGAGATCCAGGCGCATTTCGGGGGCGTGCTGGTCGGTGAGTACGTTCGTCATTTCATGGAGCGCGAGCAACGCGACACCTGCTACGCCGATATCCCTGCCATTGCGCGTGGCCAGTTGGCCTGGGAAGACCAGGGCCGGGCGCAGGCACCGGAGCTGCTGATCCTCGACACCCACCTGCTCAGCAATATCCTGTGGAGCCGGGCACTGTTCGGCGATTGCCCCGGGTGGCTGGAACAGGCCATCCAGGCGCGCCATTACGACCTGCACCTGCTGCTGCGCCCCGAGGGCGTCGAATGGGTCGGGGACGGGCTGCGCTGCCAGCCCCGGCTGGAAGAGCGCCAGGTGTTCTTCGACGACAGCCTGGCCTGGTTGCAACGCCACCGGCAGAACGTGCAGGTGATTGACGGCGACTGGTCGCAACGCAGCGCCAAGGTATTGAGCGTTGTACAGCGCCTGCTGGACGGCAAATCCCCCACCTGCCCCACCGAATGTTAAGCCGCTGATACACCCTGTGGGGCCATGGCCCCCGGATTTGCGCGTATTGCGCCAGATCCGGGGGTAGTGTCACAGCCATGAAACACCCTCGACGAAAACCCGTCAGCGCCCGCCATCACGGGGTCCGGCAGCCGCTGGGCCGGCCTTCTGTCTCAGCGCTGATACAACGATCCTTTGACGCGCCGGCATTAGCCCCACAACTACCTGATTCGAAAGCAATAACAAAAACCGGCACAGCTTCTGCTCTCCTTCTGGCAACGCGGCCCAGGCCCAATACGCCGAAGAAGGAATTGCCATCGTGGGGAAACCAGAAAAAGGCAAGATCTGTCACCTCCTGCTGCTCGGTTGCGCCTTGGGGTCCAGTTTCAGCCTGCCTGCCCAGGCAGACAACGGCATTGTCGTCATCACCCGCGACGTGCAGACCCGCAGCGCCATACGTGCGCCGATCATCCCTGACCCCAGTCCGGTCACCGTCAATACCAACCCGTCCGCCCACATCCTCAGGCAGACCAGTGAGCTTAGCGATGGCGACTTCGCCAACATCACCAGCGGCGCCGGTATCAACTCGCTGATTACCCAGCAGACCAACACCATCGGCAGCAACATTGGCAACCAGACACAGTTGCCCAATATCGCAGGTGGACGTGGCTCGGGTTCGGGCGGCAATGGCATCGCCAACATGGTCAACTCGAACGTCCAGCAAGGCCTGGGCGCGCTGAAGATCCTCAGTGGAGGTCAGTGACATGAGGCACACGCTGCTGCTCCTGGCCACGTTGTGCAGTGCGCCGGCCTTCGCCCAATCCCCCGTGATTAACAACGCCACCATTGACAGCTCGGGTGCGCAATACCAGGGCAACCTGGGCGTCAATCAGGCGGCCGGCGATCAACAGCAACAGGTCAATGCTCGCGCCATCGCCATCGGCCATGATGCCAACGCCAGCACCCAGATCCGCCAGCGGCTGCGCACCGGCTCCGACCCAGCGATCGATGCCCAGGCCAACATCCAGGGCGCAGCCTTCAGCCACGGCAACGGCATCCTCGGGGTCAACCAGAGCGCCGGCGCCAGCAACCAGCAAGCCAACGCACTTCGCATCAGTGTCAGTGCCCAACCGCAAAGCATCGACGACAGCGTCCTTCTGCAACAGAACGTGGCGCTGGTCAACAACTCGGATCCAACTGCCCAGACACCCGGCCATCGCCAGGTCAGCACCAGCGACCAGGCATTCACCGGTAGCCGTGGCGTGGTGCAGTTGAATCAGAGTGCAGGGGTGGGAAACCGAACGGCCAACACCCTGAGCATCCGGGTCGCAGATTGACCCAAACAGGTAACAACAACACTTAACCTAAAACAAAGTACGGAGAACCACCATGAAACCCTCGATGGCACTCAAGCCTCTGGTTTTCGCAATTGCTGCGATCATGGCTGTGGCTGTACAAGCTGGGCAGAATGATCCACGTGGCGGCCACAACAATGGCCATAACAATGGCCACAACAACGGTCATCACACCCCTCCTCCTACCAAGATCCCGGTGTATGCCACCGCCAATGCCTGGGACAAGCAAAGCAGCACCGGCAACCGCATCAGCAATGAAGGTACGGTGAACGAAGCCGAAATGAGCAGCTCGGCCTCCGGCACCAGCGGCAACGTGGGTGTCAACGTCGCGGCCGGCGCCGGCAACCAGCAGGACAACGCCGCCGCCATCGCCAATGCCGGCGCTGATTCGAGCCTGGACAACAGCTTCGTGTTCGGCTCCGCCTCGGCCACCGCCGACGTCCGCCAGTACAGCAACAACAACCGCGTCAACAACTACGGTGTCACCAACTCCGGCGTCATGAGCGGCTCGGGCAACAACGGCAGCGGCAACATGGGCATCAACATTGCCGGTGGCGACCTGAACCAGCAGAAAAACACCATGGCCATTGCCAACTCCAATGCGCCATTGGGTAACGCCACCGCCACCGCCTCTGCCGACCAGAACGGCCCAGGCCTGGTCGTGAACAACAGCGCCGACCGCACCTATTCGGTCGATACGCTGACCTTCACCACGACCAGAAGCGGCAGCGCCTCGTACGACAAAGACTCCAGCTACAGCAAGGACAGCAGCGCCTCGTCGAGCTGGGACGCCGCCGGCTCCAACAGCTGGAGCGCCAATGGCTCCAACAGCTCCAGCGCCAGTGGTTCGCGTAGCCATGACTCGAGCTCTTCGGCAAGCGGCTCTCTGAACGCTTCGCTGGATGCCTCGGCAAGCGGCAGCGTGACCCAGACCCAGGACTTCGGCCGCCACGAGCGCAGCCGCACCGACTCGTTCGATGCATCGCTGACCGCCTCGATCGACGCGTCGTATGACAAATCGCACGAGAAGTCTTCCAGCTCCTCGTACGAAAAAGCACGCGACTCTGCGTTCGAGAAAGCCTACGACTCCTCCTATGAGAAGTCGGGCAGCGCCTCCAACGAATCGTCGAAGTCCGGCTCGAAGAGCTACAGCGAGTCCAGCTCGTACGACCTGAGCAACACCGTGTCGTTCCAGGTGCTGACCCCTACCGGTTGGGCCAACCCTGTGACCAACACCGCAACCCTGAGTGGCTCGGTGAACGGTGGCAGCGGCAACCTCGGCGTCAACGTCGCAGCCGGTGTAGGCAACCAGCAGAGCAACTCGCTGGCCATCTCCAACACCTCGTTCTGAGCGCTGTAACCGTAAGGCCCCCTTCGGGGGGCCTTTCTTCAACAGGACCAGGGGGCAAGACCATGCGGATGATCGCCTTGGCGTTTTTGCTGTGCATGGCCAGTTACAGCGAAGCGGCGCAGATGCCGCTTTCGGTTTTGCCGGGGGGCGCGGTGATCTACAAGCCCATCCAGAGCATCCGCGAGCGCAAGTTCGCCGACCTGGTGCAACAGAAGACCGATTTCAGTTGCGGCGCCGCGGCGCTGGCAACCATCCTGCGCCAGGCCTACTGGCTGGACGTGGACGAACAACACATCATCGAAGGCATGCTGGCCCACGCCGACCAGGACCTGGTACGGGTACAGGGCTTCTCCATGCTCGACATGAAACGCTACGTGGAAAGCCTGGGCATGCGTGCCCGCGGCTATCGAGTCGCCGCCGACACCCTGAACAGCGTGCGCATCCCCGTGGTGGTGCTGATGGACATCCGTGGCTACAAGCACTTCGTGGTCATGCAGCGCGTCGACAAGGGCTGGGTGTACATCGGCGATCCGGTGCTCGGCCACAAACGCTACAAAGTCGAAGATTTCCTCAAAGGCTGGAACGGCATCATCTTCGCCGTGATCGGCCAGGGTTACGACAAGGACAATGCCTTGCTCGACCCGCCTCTGCCGCTGAGCGCCAAAGGCCGCATCAACAATTTCACCCCGGTCAAAGACGCCGAACTGATGGACTTCGGTTTCATCCGCAGCGACTTCTTCTAATGACAATTGCGCAAGACGCTCCGGGAGCATCCCATGAAGACCCCAGCATGGCTCACCCTGATCTGCCTCGCCGCCGCACTGCCGGCCCAGGCAGAGACGTTCAAACCCATTGAACTGAAGGACCAGGAGTTGGCGAACTTGCGCGGCCGCTATGTGCTGCCGGGGCGGATCATCAGTTTCGGCGTGGTCATGACCAGCACCTGGCAGAACGCCAACGGCGATGTGATCGGGGCCAAGACGTCGATGCAGGTTCAGCAGTCGACCATCAAGCCGCAGTTCTATGTCTCCATGATCGACGAGAAAGGCACGGGCTCGAGCGGCGCCAAGGGTGGGACGGGCACCGTCACCGGGGGTGGTGGCCTGGACAGCACTGTCGGCGTCACTCAGGTCGTGCGTGCCGCTGGCGACAACAACACCGCCTACAACAACGTCGACATCAACGTCACCAAGGCCAACCAGGCGCCCGACGTACCGCAGCAGGGCCAGGCACTCGCCACAGGCTCGACACTGGTCGGCAGCAACGCCGCGGGGTCCATGAGCGTTTCCGCCAATGGTACGGGCGTGCAACTCAATGTCATGGCCAACAACAACCAGGGCAGTACCCTGCAGCAGATCGCCCAGGGCGGGCTGATGCAGAACGCCACCTTGCTGGGCAACGGCAACCAGGTCAGCAACCTTACCTCCCTCAACGTCGTGCTGCGCGACAACGTGCCTGCTGCGGCCCTTAACGGCAATCTTGACCAGCTCAAAGGTCTTCGCGCGCTCGGATACTGATCTACGCTGACTCTCATCGTATGTAGTCTGAAGGGACGGCTAACTCATGCAACGATCGTTGACGCTCAAAGCAGTAGTCTGTCTGAGTACCTTGACCCCGGCCACCATGCTGTATGCAGCTCCGGACCCTCAGGTCGAGGCGCTGAAGCAGGAGCTGCGGGAGCTGAAACAACGCTATGAAGCCCAGCAGAACGCCTTGATGGTGCTCGAGCAGCGTGTGCGTCAAGTCGAGGAAACCCCTGCCGCGCCGCCGCCCAAACGGCTGACCAAGTCCCCTTCGACACCGGCCAAGGGCGCACAGACCGTGGCCTCCGGCGCCCCGGGCAGCAGTGGCAGCTCCTACGGCCAGTCGCTCAAGGACGATTCGGAGCCGGCGCAAAGCGTTTCCAACCTGTACGACGAAGCCAGCGGCTTCTTCGGTGGCGGCAAGTTCAGCGTCGAAACCGGCCTCACCTATACGCACTACGATACCCGTGCGCTGACCCTCAACGGCTTCCTCGCGCTCGATTCGATCTTCCTCGGCAATATCAACCTGGACCGTATCAAGGCGGACAACTGGACCTTGGACCTGACCGCCCGTTACAACATGGACCAACGTTGGCAGTTCGATATAAATGTGCCAATCGTTTATCGCGAATCGACCTATTCTTCCGGTGGTGCGGGCGGTGCCGGGCCGGTCACCTCCGACGCCACCGTCACCCGTGACCCCGCCATCGGCGATGTCAACGTCGGGATCGCCTACAAATTCCTCGACGAATCGGAGAACCTTCCCGACGCCGTGCTCACCCTGCGGGTGAAAGCCCCCACCGGCAAGGATCCCTACGGCATCAAGCTGGTCGAGGACCCGACGAACAACAACCTTTCGGTACCCGAGAGCCTCCCCACCGGCAACGGTGTCTGGGCGATCACGCCGGGCATCTCGCTGGTCAAGACGTTCGACCCTGCCGTGCTGTTCGCCAGCCTGTCCTATACCTACAACATGCAGGACTCGTTCAGCGACATCAGCCCGCAGGTCAACTCCAAGGTGAAGGGGGACGTCAAGCTGGGCGACTCCTGGCAGATTGGCGGCGGCATTGCCTTCGCCCTGAACGAGCGGATGAGCATGTCGTTCTCGGTCACCGACCAGTTCGCCAGCAAAAGCAAGATCAAGCCCGACGGCGGCGACTGGCAGTCGATCACCAACAGCGACTACAACGCCGCCAACTTCAACGTCGGCCTGACGTTCGCCGCCACCGACAACTTGACCATCGTCCCCAACCTCTCCATCGGCTTGACCGAAGACTCGCCAGACTTCTCGTTCAGCCTGAAATTCCCTTACTACTTCTGACCACACCGGGCCCGCGCGCGGGCCCGGCATTTGGTTACCGGTTTTGTAGCGCCCGACTTTCCCGACACCAGCCTGTTATCATCCGGCACAATTTTGTGACGGTTTAATGGCATTAAGGAAAGTTTCGTGAACAACCTGCTCGGTCACCCTCGCGCCCGCCTTGCCGCCCTGGCAATCCTGGTGCTGGTGATACCCCTGACCGCGCGCGCGCTGCTGGGCTGGTCCAATCCCTTCGGCTACCTGTCCGATCTTGCCGTCGGTAGCTTGCTGGTCTTGCTCCTGCAGCGGCGCCCCTGGTGGCTGGCCCTGCCGCTGCTGTTGGCCTGGGGCGGCCTGTGGGTGGCATCCGCCGAGCTGGTCAGCGCCGTCGGCAGGCTGCCCACGGTCGACGACCTGAGCTACTTGGTCGACCCGCAGTTCATGGAGAACTCCACTGGCGGCGGACTGGCCCATGCCTGGCTCCCCGCCCTGCTGGTCGCAGGTCTCGGCGCCTGGCTGGCGAGCGTATGGCGATCGCCCGCCAGCGCGCCATTGCCACGGCGACTCTGGGCCATGCCCCTGGCACTGTTCGGCCTGCATTGGGGCGGCCAGCAACTGGCCCCCTCGGACGCCGACCAATGGCGCCAGTACGGCCTCACCCATCAAGCGCTGTCGACGGCGGTGGGCAAGGTCCAGCATCAGGCCTTGAGCCGAATGGGCCGGGTACCGGCGGTCACGGCGCTGCCCAGCGCTGGCCTGACCCAGTCCGACCTCAATGGCGTCAAGCTGCTCGACGCCCCTGGCAAGGCGCGCAACCTGCTGATCATCACCGTCGAGGGCATCCCCGGCGCTTACCTGCGCCCCAACCGTGAGGCACTGGGCAGCCGCTTCGAGCAGGACCTGATGCCCCGTCTCAGCCAGTGGGCCGAGCGCGGCATGAACACCCCCGACTATGTATTGCACACCCACCAGACCATTCGCGGCCTGTACGCGATGCTCTGCGGCGATTACGACAAGCTGGCCAACGGCACCCCCAAGGGGGTCGAGCTGCTGACCCAGCAGCAACGCAACCAGGCCTGCCTGCCGGCCCAGCTGCGCGAGGCCGGCTTCGTCACCCATTACCTGCAAGGTGCCGGGCTGCGCTTCATGGCCAAGGACCGGATCATGCCGCACATCGGCTTCGACTCGGTGCATGGGCTGGAGTGGTTCGCCAACGACAACTACCTGGAATTCCCCTGGGGCAAGGACGACCGCGCGTTCTTCGAGGGTGCGCTCGACTACGTCGGCGAGCTGCGCAAGCAACCTCAGCCCTGGATGCTCACCCTGCTTACGGTCGGGACTCACCAGCCCTATTCCGCGCCCGAGACCTACCTGCAACGCTTCGATACGCCCAAGCAGGCCGCGGTGGCCTACCTCGACGATGCCCTAGGCAATTTCCTCGACGGTCTCGAGCGCCAGGGCGTGCTGGAAGACACCCTGGTGATCGTCACCTCCGACGAATCCCATGGCATCGATGGTGTGCGCCTGGCCTCGGCCTGGGGCTTCAACCTCACCCTGGCCCCAGAGCAGGCCCAGATGCCCAGGCTCAATCAGGGCACCTACGGCCACGTCGACCTGAGCACCTCGCTGCTCGACTACTTTGCACTGCCGATCCCGGCGGCCCTGGCCGGCCGCTCGCTGTACCGCGACTATGACAGTGGCCGCGAGATGATCTCCTATACCAATGGCATGCTGCGCTACCACGACGGCCAGGGCACCCTGAGCGAGTGCGATTTCCAGCAACGCTGCCGGCGCTATGCCAGCGCCGGTTTCATTGCCGACCAGGCCAGGTTCCTCGGCCGCGGCGAAGATACGCTAGGGCCGCAGCTCAACCTGCTGGCCGCGAACCTCGACCAATCGCTGCTGCAGACGCCGCTCAACCTGCGCTACCAGTTCGGCGGGCCCGCGCCCATCGCCCTGGCTGAACGCATCCACGACGATTGGGCGGACAACCTGATCGGCGCGCAATACCTGGAGATGCCCGAAGGCACCCGCACCCGGGTGCGCCTCAAGGTGCGGGCGCTGGACCCGCGCCACGCCGCGTACATCCGGCTCAAGGCCAAGGAACTTGAGCAAGACGTGCAGCTTGGCTTGCCCGACGAGATTCGGGTAACGGCCGATGAGCCGCTGGAAATGCAGTTCGACTTCGACAACCCCACCGTGCGCAAGGCGTTTTCCTTCCATTTACTGGGGTATGGTGGCGGCGAGGTGGAGATTAGCGACTTCAGCGTGATCACCGCGCTGCCCGATGAGCCGGAGACGGTGGAGGAACTGGCGGACGGCCATCTTGCCCAGTCGAGCTGAGGTCCCGTGACCGGAAGCGTGGTTGATCAACGAATCTGGTGCTTGTGCAACAACCGGTAGAACGTAGGCCGCGACACCCCCAGCACCTTGGCCGCGATACTCAGGTTGTCGCTGTGCCGGTTCAGCACATCGCACAACGCCTGCCGCTCGGCGCGGTGCTTGTAATCCTCGAGCGTGCCCAGCGGCTGGTCCTGCTCCTGCAGGTCCTGCAAACCCAGGTCCTGGGCCTCGATCTGCCGGCCCTCGGCCAGCACCAGGCCACGCCGAACCCGGTTGGCCAACTCGCGCACATTGCCCGGCCACTCGTGCCGGCCCATGGCCGCCAAGGCACCGTCGCTGAACGAACGTGGCCGCCTGCCCGTCTCGGCGCTGTAGAACTGCGAGAAATGGCTGGCCAGCATCGACAGGTCGCCATGCCGGTCACGCAGCGGCGCGGTCACCACTTGCAGAACATTCAGGCGGTAGTACAGGTCTTCGCGAAATCGCGCCAAGGCGATGGCTTTCTCCAGGTCCACATGGGTGGCCGCCAGAACCCTGACGTCGACCGCGATGGGCTGATTGCCGCCCACCCGCTCAATGTGCTTTTCCTGAAGAAAACGCAGCAGATTGGCCTGCAGCTCCAACGGCAGGTCACCGATCTCGTCGAGAAACAGGGTGCCGCCATTGGCCGCTTCGATGCGCCCCACCTTGCGCTGGTGGGCCCCGGTGAAGGCGCCCTTTTCATGGCCGAACAGCTCGGATTGGATCAAGTGTTCCGGGATCGCCCCGCAATTGATGGCAATAAAAGGTTTGTCCCGACGTTGTGATTGCCGGTGCAGGGTGCGCGCCACCAGTTCCTTGCCAGTACCGCTTTCACCACGGATCAGCACCGGCGACTCGGTCGGCGCCAGCTTGCCGAGCAACTTGCGCAATTCGCGGATCGGCCGGCTTTCGCCCAGCAGTTCGTGCTCGGGCTCATCCACCCGCACCGCGCCCTTGCCGCGCAGGCGTGCCATGCCAAAGGCACGGCCCAGGGTGACCTGCACCCGGGAGACATCGAACGGCAGCGTATGGAAGTCAAAAAACCACTCGCAGACAAAATCACCGACATTCTGCAGGCGCAGCTCCTCTGCGCTGAGCACGGCGATCCACTCGGTATTGCTGCGTTTGATCAGGTCCTTGAGCGCTTCGGGGTGCAGCAGGTGCGAGGCTTGCAAGCGCACCAGGCCGACATCGCAGGGTTGCTCCAGGGCGGCCTCGAGCGTGCAACTTCGGACATCCCAGCCGACACTGCGCAAGCCCGGCAACAGGCGGTGGCAATCGTCACAGGGGTCGACGATCAGCAGGCGGCGGTGGGATGCAGGTTCAAGCATGACCTTTCCTTGGCGCCAGTTATTGGTTTTTTACCTATAAACAGACAGTTGCGACGCCCGAATTAACAGTAGCAATGAACTTGACGCTCCCCACTACCGTTGGTCAGCCCGCCAGCCGTGTGCCCGGCACACTCGGGAATTATCTCAACCCTTGCGCGTCTGAGGCGGGAGCGACAAGCACGAACGTATGAATCGTCAATAAAAAATTTAAAAACCTTGTGACTTGAACCCTGACCTGGAGCATCAGTACAAATAACCCCGCGCTGTAAAGTATTCAGGAATAACACCGCGGAACAATATTTCGCTGTTTGGGACCATGAGAGAGACCGAACCATGAACGCCCCGCTCCGTGTCAACGAAGCACTGCTGATCGCCGACCACGCCTTCGAACCCTTCCAGTGCGTAGCCTGGGATGCACCCAACGGTACTGGTGAACTGAGCCTGGCAGTGATCGACCGGACCAGCACCCGCATCGGCAGCAAGCAAGTGTCCTCGCGCGTCTATTCCGACCCTGCGCAGTGGGCCAGCCTGATCGAGGAAGTGCGTGCCGAGCTGTCCGGCAAAGGTTACGACCTGCAACCCTGGTCGATGCCAAAGTAACAAGGCTGCCTGTTACAAAGTGCGTGGCAGCCACGCACTTTGGCAACTTTCCCCAAATACGGGGATAACTTTTTCAATTGCGGCATTCTGTCGCAGCTGCCTGCTTACTTGATCACGCTGAACTGCTCGATATGCCGATATTCGGCCTGCAGTTGTTCGGCAAGTTGTCGTGCGCGGCCCACACGCACCGCCGCCATTTCCATATCCACCAGCAACGTGCTGCACGGTAACGGCTGCAATTGTGCTTCCTGTTGCAGGCGACCATCGGTCAGCACCAGGCAACGCTGGGTCTCCAGGGGCAGGCGCTTGCTCCGCGCCAACAACCAACGGCGCGCCTCTTCCAGCGCCGCCGGCAACGGCGTGCCGCCGCCAGCCCCCAGCGCCTGCAACCAAGGCTGCAAGGCAGCCGAGGCCTTCAGGCCATGCCGTTGCCATTGCGGCTTGTCGCCACTGGCTGTGAGCAACGCCAGGCGTGCCCGTTGCCGATAGGCCTCATCGAACAATCCGGCCAGCAGGCCTTTGGCCTGGGTCAGTGCCTGGTTGCGGCGGGTGGAAGCCGATGCATCGACGATCACCAGCCAGAGCTCCGGCGCCTGGGCCTGGCGCTGTTGCCAGCACAGGTCGCGACGCAGGCGCGGGCGCCCCTTGAGCAAGGTCGTCAGCCAGGCGATGCGGCCAGTTTCGGCCGTACGCGAGCGGCCCCGGGCGCTACCTGTCAAATTGCCGACACGGGGCTTGGCATCCGCCGCCTGGGCATGGCGCGAGCGGATGCTCAGGGCTTTTTTGCCCAGTTCGGTACCTCGCGGCGTACGCCCGTCGCCACCGGCTGGGGCGGCAACGCGCCCCAGTCGCCCTGCTCGCCTTGCGCTTGCTGCGGCCTAGGTGGCTCGCCCGCCGTGGCGGCCTGCGCTTGCGGTGCGTGGGCGCGACGGCGATGGCGCAAGGCAAACTCGGCAACCGCTTCCACATCCGCTTCCTCGATCACTGTATTGCCACGCCAGGCGGCATGGGCCCGTGCCGCACGCAGCCAGACCAGGTCGGCGCGCATGCCGTCCACCCCGGCGGCAAAGCAGCGCTCGGTGATCCAGGCCAGGGCCTGGTCGTCCAGGGCGATCGAAGCCAATTGCTCGCGCGCGGCCTGGCAACGCTGGCGCAGCGCGGTCTGCTGGGGCGCCCACTGGGCACAGAACGCCTGCGGGTCGCTGTCGAAGGCCAGCCGACGGCGGATAATCTGCTGCCGTGCTTCGGGCGCGGGCAGGCCCTCCAGAGCCACGTCCAGGCCGAACCGGTCGAGCAGTTGCGGCCGCAGTTCGCCCTCCTCCGGGTTCATGGTGCCGATCAGCACGAACCGGGCGGCGTGCCGATGGGAGATGCCATCGCGCTCGATGCGGTTGGTACCGCTGGCCGCCACATCCAGCAGCAGATCCACCAAAGGGTCGGGCAGCAGGTTGACTTCGTCGACGTACAGTACGCCACCGTCGGCATGGGCCAGCACACCCGGCGAGAACCGCGCCTGGCCCTGGCTCAAGGCGGCATCGAGGTCAAGGGTGCCCACCAGCCGCTCTTCGGTCGCCCCCAGCGGCAGGGTCACGAACGGGCCGTCGCCCAGCAAATCGGCCAGCCCCCGTGCCAGGGTGCTCTTGGCCATGCCGCGGGGGCCTTCGATCAGCACGCCACCGATCTTCGGGTCGATCGCCGTCAGGCACAGGGCCAGCTTGAGGTCGTCGGCGCCGACCACGGCGGCCAGGGGGAATTGTACGGGTTCGCTCATGTTCAGCTGTCTTCCTCGCCGGCGAGCAACTGCTGCTCGAGGCTCTCGCGATAGTCGCCCGGTTCCTGCCACAACCCGCGCTGCTGGGCTTCCAGCAAACGCTCGGTGAGGTCGCGCAGGGCTTCGGGGTTGTGCTCGCGCATGAAATCACGGGTGGCCGGGTCGAGCACGTAGGCGTCGGCCAGGCCCTGGTAATGATGGTCGTCGATCAGGTGGGTGGTGGCGTCGAAGGCAAACAGGTTGTCGACCGTCGCCGCCAGCTCGAATGCACCTTTATAGCCATGACGTTTGGCGCCGTCGATCCATTTCGGATTGAGCGCGCGGGCACGGATCACGCGGTTGAGCTCTTCCTTCAGGGTGCGCACCCGCGGCCGGTCGGCCTGGCTGTGATCACCGTGGTAGCTGGCCCGCGAGGTGCCGGCCAGGGTTTCGGCGGCTGCCAGCATGCCGCCCTGGAACTGGTAGTAGTCGTTGGAGTCGAGCAGGTCGTGCTCGTGGTTGTCCTGGTTCTGCAGCACGGCCTGCACCTGCGCCAGGCGCTGGGCGAACGCGGCGCGGGCCGGCGTGCCCTCGTCGCTGGCGCCGTAAGCGTAGCCACCATGGTTGAGGTAGACCTCGGCCAGGTCGTCACGGCTGTGCCACAGGCGCCCGTCGATGGCGTTCTGCACGCCGGCTCCGTACGCCCCCGGCTTGGCTCCGAACACCCGCCAGCCGGCCTGCCGTGCCGCCTGCTCCAGCTCCATGCCGGCGCCGAGCAACGCTTCACGCTCGGCGCGCACCCGGGCGGCCAGGGGGTTCAGGTCGTCCGGCTCGTCCAGCGCGGCCACTGCCTGCACGGCGGCGTCGAACAGGCGAATCAGGTTGCCGAAGGCGTCGCGGAAGAAGCCCGACACTCGCAGCGTCACATCCACCCGCGGCCGGTCGAGCAGGCTCAACGGCAGGATCTCGAAGTCGTCGACCCGCTGGCTGCCGGTGGCCCAGACCGGACGCACGCCCATCAGCGCCATGGCCTGGGCGATATCGTCGCCGCCGGTGCGCATGGTCGCCGTGCCCCACACCGACAGGCCCAGCTGGCGCAAGTGGTCGCCGTGATCCTGCAGATGGCGCTCGAGGATCAGGTTGGCCGAGGCAAACCCCAGGCGCCACGCCGTGGTGGTCGGCAGGTTGCGCACATCGACGGTGTAGAAGTTGCGCCCGGTGGGCAGCACGTCCAGGCGGCCACGGCTGGGCGCGCCACTGGGCCCGGCCGGGACGAAACGCCCGGCCAGCGCGGCCAGCAGGCCGTCGAGCTCGGCGGCGCCACAAGCGTCCAGATCCGGCGCGATCCGTTCGACCAGCGCCTGCAAGACCTCGCGCACCGGTGCCCAGCCGTCTTCATCCGGCAACGCCGCAGCCCCTTGCAATGCCTGCTCGATCAAGGTCAGCGCGAGGCACTCCAGACGCTCACGGGTATCACCACAGGTGCGCCATGCGCTGTTGTCGAGTTGCAGCAGCAGGACTGGGCGCGGCCCATCCCAGGCCTGCCCCAGGTCGCAGTCCAACGGATCGAAGCCCAACCCCAAGGCCTTGGCCAACACGCGAATCAGGCTGGCATTGCCGCCCTTGCCATCTCCCCGCGCCACCCGCACCAGGGCCAGCAGCGTGTCGCTGCGCAGGCGCCCCTGGGGTGACTGGCCGAACACATGCAAGCCATCGCGAATCTGCGACTCCTTGAGGTCGCACAGGTAGGTATCCAGGCGCGGCAACCACACCGCAGCATCTTCCATCTGCCCTTCAAGCTGCAGTTCGCGGTCGATGTGGTTGGCCTTGACCAGTGCCAGGATGTCGCGCTGCAACTCGTTGGCGCGACGTGGATCGAGCAGCTGCGCTTCGTAGTACTCGTCGGCCAGCTGTTCCAGATGGCGCAGCGGGCCGTAGGTCTCGGCACGGGTCAGTGGCGGCATCAGGTGATCGATAATCACCGCCTGGGTACGGCGCTTGGCCTGGGCGCCCTCGCCCGGATCGTTGACGATAAATGGATAGATGTTGGGCAACGGCCCGAGCAACGCATCCGGCCAGCATTCGGCGGACAGCCCCACGCCCTTGCCCGGCAGCCATTCCAGGTTGCCGTGCTTACCGACATGGATCAGCGCATCGGCGGCGTAGCCGTTGCGCAACCAGAAGTGAAACGCCAGGTAGCCGTGCGGCGGCACCAGGTCCGGGTCGTGGTACACGGCGCTGTGGTCCACCTGGTAGCCCCGCGCCGGCTGGATGCCGACGAAGGTCAGGCCGTAGCGCAGGCCAGCGACCATCATGCGCCCGCTGCGGAACATCGGGTCCTGCTCGGGCGGCCCCCAGCGCTCCAGCACGGCGCGCTGGTTGGCCTCGGGCAACGCGGCGAAGGCCCTGTGGTAGTCGGCCAGGGCCAGGCTCTGGGCGCAAGGGCGCTGGTCAAGGTGATCGAGATCGTTGGTGACACCGCCGAGCAACTGGTGGATCAACTCGGTGCCGCTGTCGGGCAGGCCGGCTACCGGATAGCCCTGCGCCTGCAGGGCCTGGAGGATATTCAACGCCGCACCTGGGGTGTCGAGGCCGACACCGTTGCCGATGCGCCCGTCGCGGGTCGGGTAGTTGGCCAGCACCAGCGCCACGCGCTTTTCCTGGTTGTCCAGGCGCGCCAGTGTCACCCAGCGCCGCGCCAGTTCGGCGACGAAATCCATGCGTTCGGGGTGGGCGCGGTAGCAGACCACGTCGGACTGGCTGCGCTCGCTGCGCCAGGCCAGGTCCTTGAAGCTCACCGGCCGGGTGATGATGCGCCCGTCCAGCTCGGGCAAGGCGATGTGCATCGCCAGGTCGCGGGCGCCGAGGCCCTGCTCGCTCTGCTCCCAGCCAGGCTGGTTGTCCTGGGCGCAGATCGCCTGCAACACCGGCACGTCGCGACGCAGCGGGCGCAGATTGGGCTGTTCGGGGCTGGACAGAGCAAAGCCGGTGGTGTTGATGACCACCTCGGCCTGCACTTCGTCGAGCCAGGCCTCGACCTGATCCAGGCAAGCGCGCTCCTTGAGGCTGGCCACGGCGATCGGTAGCGGATTCAAGCCGCAAGCCTGCAGGCGCTGGCAGAACACATCGATGAACGCGGTGTTGGCTGCCTGCAGGTGGGAGCGGTAGAACAGCAGCGGCGCCACCGGGTGCTCCGGGTGCCATTCGGCGTACCAGTCCTCGAGCCGTGCGCTGGCCTTGGCCGGATGATAGACCACCGTGCGCGGCAATGGCTGCGGCTCGTCCCAGGGGTAGGCGCGCCCCAGCCAGTGGCTGGCCAGGCAGTTGAACAGGTTCAGTGCATTGGCCTTGCCGCCCTGGCGCAGGTAATGCCAGAGGCGCTCGGCCTGTTCGCCACGTACCGTGCCCAGGCCGGTCAGCTCCGGGTCGGGGCGGTCGTCGCCGGGCACCAGGATCAGCTGCACGCCCCGGGCCGCCAACTCGACCAGTTGTTCGACACCGTAGCGCCAGTAACCGACGCCGCCATGCAGCGACACCAGGATCACCTTGGCATGGCGCAGCACCTGGTCGACATACAGGTCGACCGAGGCGTGGTTCTGCACCTGCATCGGGTTGGCCAGGCGCACGCTGGGGAAATCCGCCGGCAACTGCTCGGCGGTTTCGGCAAGCAGCGCCAGGTGTGAGTCACCGCTGCAGAGGATCACCAGTTCGGCGGGGGTCTGGCCGAGGTCGGCGATGCTGTCGTCCGGCACAAAGCCGCCGGGCTGGGTCCGCAGCAGGTGCATGGGTCAGGCGCCCAGGGCCTGGCGCAGGCGCGCTTCCAGCTGGGCCGCGTCCAGGTCCTGGCCGATCAGCACCAGGCGCGTGATCCGTGGCTCCTCGCTGCGCCATGCACGGTCGAAATGCTTGTCGAAGCGGGTACCCACACCCTGGATCAGCAGGCGCATCGGCTTGCCGGGAATGGCGGCGAAGCCCTTGGCGCGCAGGATGCCGAACTCGGTGACCAGTTGCGTCAAGGCATCGAGCAGCAGGCTTTCGTCGGCCTCGGGCAGGTCGATGGAGATCGAATCGAAGGCGTCGTGGTCATGGTCGTCATGGTCATCGCCGTCGTGATGCGAGTCGTGATGGGTGCGGCGGCCGTCGATGTGCGCCTCGGACTCGGCGCCCACACCCAGCAGCACCTCCAGCGGCAGGCGACCACTGCTGGCCTCGATCACCTTGACCGCCGGCGGCAGCTCCTCGGCGACTTCGGCACGGACCTTGGTCAGGCCCTCGGCATCGATCAGGTCGGCCTTGTTCAGTACCACCAGGTCGGCGCTGGCCAGCTGGTCGGCGAACAGTTCGTGCAGCGGCGACTCATGATCGAGGTTGGGATCAAGCTTGCGCTGGGCATCGACCTGGTCCGGGTAGGCGGCAAAGGTGCCGGCGGCCACGGCCGGGCTGTCGACCACGGTGATCACCGCATCGACCGTGCAGGCGTTGCGGATCTCCGGCCACTGGAAGGCCTGCACCAGCGGTTTGGGCAGGGCCAGGCCGCTGGTTTCAATAAGGATATGGTCAAGATCGCCGCGGCGCGCCACCAGCTCGCGCATTACCGGGAAGAACTCCTCCTGCACGGTGCAGCACAGGCAGCCGTTGGCCAACTCGTAGACGCGGCCGTTGGCCTCTTCCTCGGAGCAGCCGATGCTGCACTGCTTGAGGATCTCGCCATCGATGCCCAGCTCGCCGAACTCGTTGACGATCACCGCGATGCGGCGGCCCTGGGCGTTGTCGAGCATGTGGCGCAGCAAGGTGGTCTTGCCCGAGCCGAGGAAGCCGGTAACGATGGTGACGGGAAGCTTGGCCAGTGTTTTCATGTCGCGATGCCCTTGGCAGCAATGGCGCGGGCATGCAGGACGACAGCCACGGCCCGTGTCGGCCTGGCTGTTTCGCCACCGGATCACCCCGCCCGGTTGAAAGTCGAAAACGTTGCGAGGCAGGTCTCCTGGCTTGCACCGCCGGCCATCAAAGCCGGTGGGATGGCGCCTTCCCGCGCGTGCGCAGTGGCTGTGCCGAACCCTTCAGTGCCTACAGTTGCGGGGGCAGCCGCGGCTTGTACCGCGTTCCCGTCTTAGCCCGGGACAACGCCCGGGAACCTCGAACCGGCAAGGCTACGCAGTGCCTGCCTGGCGGTCAACCGCCGCGGCGATTGACGCAGGCCCGGCCCCGTGATTTGCTAGCGCATTGCGTTCAGGTGCCCCCAACGGGGGTGAAACGGGAAACCGGTGCGTCGCGCCTCCTTGCAGAGGGCCGACAAGGCCGGTGCTGCCCCCGCAACGGTAAGCGAGAGAAGCGTCCAGACCACTGTGCCCATCGTGCGGCATGGGAAGGTGGCGTTTGATCAATGGAGCCCAGCTCCACCTCGCCAGCCCGGAGACCGGCCTGACATGCTTGCAGAACACCCCGCGGTGGGCGGGCGCTGTCGTATCACCTGGGCCAACCGTGCCCGGGGGCGTCGCGCCTGCCCGTTGCCACAACAAAAGCAGCAGAGGAACGCGTCATGCCCATCACCCACGCCAAACCCAGTATCGCCACCCCCGTGAGCCTCAGCCAGCGCCTGATCGTCGCGGTCGGCGCCAGCCTGCTGGGCCTGTGCCTGGTGTACTTCGCCGGTTTCTCGCACATCGAGGCGGTGCACAACGCCGCCCACGACACCCGCCACAGCGCCGCCTTCCCTTGCCACTGAGTACGCCCGCATGATCACGCGCATCGCCCGTACCGCGGGCTTCAGCGGCCTGCTCGCCGCCCTGCTGCTGACCCTGTTGCAAAGCTTCTGGGTCGCCCCGCTGATTCTCCAGGCGGAAACCTATGAAACCGCCGCCCCCGCCGTCGAACAGCATGAGCATGGCGAAGCCGCCGCGCCTCATGAGCACAGTGCCGAGGCCTGGGCACCCGAAGATGGCTGGCAACGGATCCTGTCTACCACAGGCGGCAACCTGGTGGTCGCCGTCGGCTTCGCCCTGATCCTCGCCGCCCTGTACAGCCTGCGTGCCCCGGGCCGTGTGGCCACCGGCGCGCTGTGGGGCCTGGCGGGCTTCGCCGTGTTCTGCCTGGCGCCGACCCTGGGCCTGCCACCGGAACTGCCAGGCACCGCCGCCGCCGACCTTGGCCAGCGCCAGACCTGGTGGATCGGCACCGCCGCCGCCACTGCCGCCGGCCTGGCGTTGCTGGTGTTCGCCCAGCACTGGCTGTTCAAGGTGCTCGGAGTCGCCCTGCTGGTGATCCCGCACCTGATCGGCGCGCCACAGCCAGCGGTTCATGAAAGCCTGGCGCCCGAGGCGCTGGAGACCCAGTTCAAAATCGCTTCGTGGCTGACCAACGCCGCGTTCTGGGTGGCCCTGGGCCTGCTCAGCGCCTGGTTGTTCCGCCGCTCCAGCCAGCACTGATGCGCGACCTTGTGCCCCAGCCGGCGCTGTATGCCGGCTTTGGTTGCCGCCGTGGCTGCCCGGTCGAAACGCTCGCGGTGCTGCTGCGCCAGACCCTGACCAGCCACGCCCTGCCCCTGTCGGCGCTGAAGGCAATCGCCAGCATCGAACCCAAGGCGCGCGAGCCCGGGCTGCTGGCACTGGCCGAGCGGCTCGGGTTGCCGTTCATCTGCTTCGACAGCAGCCACTTGTCGACCTTCGAAGCGCTGCTCAGTCAGCGCTCGACAACGGTGTACGCCCAGACCGGCTGCTGGGGTGTCGCCGAAAGCGCAGCCCTGGCCCTGGCCGGGCGCACAGGTGCCGCGCCGCGCCTGCATGTGCCAAGGCAAGGGCTCGGCGGCGCTACCCTGGCCCTGGCCATCGGCGGATAATCCGCCCCTTTTACCTGCAAGGAACTCCCATGACGGTCTATTTCATCGGCGCCGGCCCCGGCGATCCCGAGCTGATCACGGTCAAGGGTCAGCGCCTGATCCGCCAATGCCCCGTGATCATCTACGCAGGCTCCCTGGTACCGGCTGCGGTGCTCGAGGGGCATCAGGCGCACACGGTGCTCAACAGCGCCGAACTGCATCTGGAGCAGATCATCCAGGCAATGAGTCAGGCTCATGCCAACGGTCAGGATGTAGCCCGCGTGCACAGCGGCGACCCCAGCCTGTATGGCGCCATCGGCGAACAGATCCGCCACCTGCGTGAGCTGGGCATCGACTACCAGATCGTCCCCGGCGTCACCGCCACCGCCGCCAGCGCCGCGCTGCTGGGCTGCGAGCTGACACTGCCCGACGTGGCGCAGACGGTGATCCTCACCCGCTACGGCGACAGCTCGCCAATGCCGGCCGGTGAACAGTTGGCCGACCTGGCCCGCCATGGCAGCACCCTGGCCATCCACCTGGGTGTGCGCCACCTGGAGCGTATCGTCGAGCAGTTGCTGCCACACTATGGCGCCGACTGCCCCATCGCCGTGGTCCATCGCGCCACCTGGCCCGACCAGGACTGGGTCAAGGGCACCCTGGCGGATATCGCCGAGCGTGTCGCCGCCAAGGGTTTCCGGCGTACCGCGCTGATCCTGGTCGGGCATGTTCTGGGCGATGCCCCCTTCGCCGACTCGGCGCTATACCGCGCCGGCCATGCCCACCTCTATCGCCCCGGCTCGTGAAGCGATTGCCGAGCGGGCGACGGCGGCGCACACTGGGCTTTCCAACTGGATGGAAGCCCTGACCATGCTCGACCTGCGCCCCAACTGCGAATGCTGCGACACCGACCTGCCAGCCGAAAGCCCGGATGCGCTGATCTGCTCATTCGAGTGCACCTTCTGCCGCGCCTGCAACGAGCAGCACTTCCACGACCGCTGCCCGAACTGCGGCGGCCAACTGGTGACGCGCCCCACGCGCGTCGGCAAGGTGCTGGCTAACAATCCCGCCTCCACCCAGCGTGTACTCAAGCCCAAGGTTCCCTGCGCCTGAGCGCTTGCGCCTGAACCTTGTTTGTAGGAATTTTCTACAGCTTGGTGCGGGATTTTCAACACACCTATACTCGCCTATTACCAAGGGTCCTGAATGTCCGTAAGGTGCGCGCTGCCCAGCAAGTCCGCGGCCCGCGCCTGAAATTCAACGCAGGAAGCGGGCTGCACTTTGACAGGAGTGACCTGAATGACATCCGTGCTGTTGGTCGATGACCACCACATTGTGCGACTCGCCGTACGCATGCTGCTTGAACGCGAACGCTTCACCGTCGTGGGTGAAACCGGCAAAGGCAAAGAGGCTGCCCGCCTGGCCGAGCAGACCAAGGCCGACGTGGTCATCCTCGACATCGGCCTGCCGGACCTCGACGGCATGGAAGTGATCAAGCGCCTCAAGCTGATCGACCCGCCCCCACGGATCATGGCCCTGACCGGCCAGCCCGCCGACCTCTATGTGCGCCGCTGCATGGACGCCGGCATCTCGGCCTTCGTCAACAAGGACGAGGACCTCGATGCCCTGGTCTTCGCCCTCAAGGCCCTGGTCAAGGGCTACTCGACCTTTCCGCAGATGGCGGTCAACAGCAACACCCTGGAAAGCGAGACCGAACGCCTGGCACTGCTGTCCAACCGCGAAATGGAAGTGCTGCGCCGGCTCAGTGCCGGTCAGAGCAACAAACTGATCGGCGAGCAGATGAACCTCAGCGCCAAGACCATCAGCACCTACCGCGGCCGGATCATGGAAAAACTCAAGGTCGAGTCACTGGTGGAAATGGTCGACCTGGCCAAACGCAACAACGTGGCCTGAATCATGATCAAGGGCACCCTGCTGTGCCTGCTGCTGGCCATGCTGCCGGTATTGCCCGCTCACAGCGAAGCGCACAGCGAATCCCGCCATCTCCTGGCCCGCGCCCTGAGCGCGGCGCCTCCCCTGGCACTGGCCGCACCCGACCGTCAGTGGCTAACCAGTCGCGGCCGCCTGGTGCTGGGCAGTTCGCGTCCCGACTATCCCCCTTTCGACATCAACAACAGCCAGTCCGACTACGAAGGCCTGAGCGCGGACTACGCCGGCCTGATCGGCGAGCAGCTGGGCGTGCCGGTCGAGGTGCGCCGCTATCCGAGCCGCGAGCTGGCCCTGGAAGCGCTGCGCGCTGGCGAGGTCGATCTGCTGGGCAGCTCCAACGCCTTCGAGGCCAATGACGCGCAACTGGCCCTCAGCCTGCCCTACGCCGACGACCTGCCGGTCATCGTATCGCGCAAGGACCAGGCCTTGCGCGACGGTGACGACCTCGCTGGCCTGCGCCTTGCGATGGTGGATCATTACCTGCCCATGCAGGCAGTGCGACGCCTCTATCCCCACGCACAACTGGACCTCTATCGTTCGACCCTCGCCGGGGTCGCCGCAGTTGCCCTGGGGCAGGCCGACGCCTATCTGGGTGACGCCATCAGTACGGACTATGCGATCGCCAAGGGTTTCCAGGAAACGGTCAAGGTCGATCACTTCGTCAAGGCTCCGGCCAGCAGCTTTGCCTTTGCCCTGCCCCAGGACAACCAGCGCCTGCTGCAACTGGTCGACCTGGCCCTGGGCCGCATCGCCGACAGCGAACGGCTGAATATCCTGCGCCGCTGGACCGGCGGCGGCACCAGCCTGCTGCTGGACCGCCGCCTCGATGCCCTGACCCAGGAGGAGCGCGACTGGATAGCGCAACACCGGCAGGTCAGCGTGATGATCAACACCACGCTGGCGCCCCTGAGCTTCACCGACGCCCAGCAGCAGCCCCGGGGCATTGCCCTGAATCTACTGGAGCGTATCGGCCTGCGTACCGGTTTGCGCTTCAAGCTGGTCGAGTCGGATTCGTTCGAAAGCATGGTCGAGCAGGTCGCCCAGGGCAAGGCGGACATGATCGGCGCCATCGGTTACGGCGAGCACCGCGCCCAACGCCTGCGCTACACCCGCCCCTACATGATCAGCCCACGGGTACTGGTCACACGACGGGATGCGGCGCCCCTCGACCCGCAGCAACCCTTGAAAGGACTGCGGGTGGCGCTGCTGCGAGGTTCGCCGCTGCGTGAAGGCCTCGAACGGCAGTATGGCAAACTGCGCATCGTGGACGTGGAGAACCCTCTGCAACTGATGGAGGCCGTGGCCAACGGTAATGCCGATGTCGCCCTCGGCTCGCACATCAATGCCAGCTACTTCATCAACCAGGTATTCAAGGACCGTCTGCGCATTGCCGGCCTGCACGGTGACGAGCCGGCCCTGGCGACCTTTGCCGTAGGCCCCGCGCAGCCGCAGTTGCAGGCGATCCTCAACAAGGCCCTGCTGAGCATTCCACCCGACGAGCTGGAACAGCTGGTCAACCAGTGGCGGACCAACACCGCGGTCAGCGACAGCCCCTGGCGCAACTACCGCACGCTGGCGCTGCAGGTGCTGGTGCTGGCCGCCCTGCTGCTGGCCGGCGTGGCGTTCTGGAACACCTACCTGCGCAAACTGATCCACCAGCGCAGCGAAGCCCAGCGCGCGCTGCAGGAACAGCTGGCGCTCAGCCGCGGACTGCTCGAACAGCTGCGCCAGGCCAAGGACGATGCCGAACAGGCCAGTCGGGCGAAAAGCACCTTCCTGGCAGTCATGAGCCACGAGATCCGCACACCGATGAACGCCGTCATCGGTCTGCTCGAGATGGCCCTGGAGGACAGCCAGCACGGCCATAGCGATACCCAGGCGCTGGAGGCGGCCCACGGCTCGGCGATCGGCCTGCTCGACCTGATTGGCGATGTGCTGGACATCTCGCGCATCGAGTCCGGCCACATGACGCTGCAACCAGTGGCTTGCGACCTGGTCGAGCTGGTCCGCTCGACCCTGCGGGTTTTCGAAGGCAGCGCACGTCTCAAAGGGCTTGCGCTGGGTGCTCTGCTGCCCGCCTCGCCCGCGTGGCTGCTGGTCGATCCGCTACGTTTCAAGCAGGTGCTGTCGAACCTGCTGAGCAACGCGATCAAATTCACCGATCAGGGCCGGATCGACGTGTCGCTGGCTGTCGCCCCGATCAATGCCGGCCTGCTTGAGGTCAGGTTGCACATCAAGGACAGCGGCGTGGGTATCAGCAGTAGCGACCAGGCACGTCTGTTCACCAGTTTTTCCCAGGTCGATGGACGACAGGCACGCCAGGGGGCGGGCCTGGGTCTGGTGATCAGCCGCGAGCTGTGCGAGCTGATGGGGGGCGAGCTGCATCTGAACAGCATCGAGGGCCTGGGCACCCAGGTCGAAGTGCATCTGCGCCTGCCGGGCGCCGAGCCTCCTGCCACCCAGCCTGCCGGCAATGTCTTGATCGAAGCCGATGCAGGCCCGCTGCAAGTCCTGGTCGTCGATGACTACCCCGCCAACCTGTTGCTGCTCGACAAGCAACTGCGTTCGCTGGGCCACCAGGTGACCCTCGCCGACCAGGGCATGGCCGCGTTGTCGCTCTGGCTGGACGGCCATTTCGATGTGGTCATCACCGACTGCAGCATGCCGGTAATGGACGGCCATGAGTTGGCCCGCCAGATTCGTGCACGGGAGCGCGAAGAAAACCTGCCCGCCGTTCGAATCATCGGCGTCACTGCCAACGCCCAGGCCGAGGAACGCCAGCGCTGCCTGGACAACGGCATGGACGAATGCCTGTTCAAGCCCATCGGCCTGCAGGCACTCAAGGCCTGCCTGCCGCTGGCCGCTGAAGCGCCACGTCCCAGCGGCTTCGACCTGGCGCAACTGCGCCACCTCACCCAGGACGACGATCGGCTGGTCAAGCGCCTGCTGGAGCAACTGGCGCAAAGCAGCGCCGAAGACCTGCAGGCACTACACGCACTGGGCGCCAACCCGGCAGCCGAAGCCCTCGCCCCAGTGGTCCATCGGGTCAAGGGCGGCGCGCGGATGCTCAAGGTCAGGGGCGTGAGGCAGGATTGCGAAGCGCTGGAGCAGGCCATAGCCCTGGGGCAGCCGGTTGAACAACGGCTCGCCCAACTACGCTCGAGCCTGCACACCCTGGAGCTCGAACTGCGCCAGAGCCTCAGTGCAATTGAAGGGTCGAATTGATCTGGCTGATGGCGTCCACCACGTGCCGCGAACCCTGCTGGATCTCCATGATCACCGTACCGGCCTCATTGGCCAGTTCCACGCCCAGGCCGGTACGGGTCAGGCTCGACTGCATGCTGGCCACCGCGGTCAACGACAGGTCATGGTTCTGCCGCACCACTTCGACGATCTCCAGGGTCGCCTTGCTGGTCCGCGCCGCCAGGTTGCGCACCTCGTCGGCGACCACCGCAAAGCCACGGCCATGCTCGCCGGCCCGGGCCGCCTCGATGGCGGCATTGAGGGCCAGCAGGTTGGTCTGGTCGGCAATGCCGCGGATGGTCAGGACGATCTGGCCGATCACCTCGGACTGCTTGCTCACCGCGTCGATGGTGCGGGCGGCGTCGTTGAGCTCGCATGAGATCTGCTCGATCACCTCCACCGCCTGCTGCACCACCTGGGTGCCCTTGCGCGCGCAGGCGTCAGTCTGCATCGAGCTGGCATGGGCAGCGTCGGCGGCAGTCTGCTGGGTGCTGACCTGGCGGGTGATATCGCTGGCGAACTTGACCACCTTGTACAGGCGGCCCTTGTTGTCGAAGATCGGGTTGTAGGACGCCTCGAGGTACACGGTCTGGCCTTGCTTGTTGACCCGTTCGAAGCGATGGGAGTGGTACTCGCCGCGGTTGAGCGAGGCCCAGAAATCGCGGTATTGGGCCGACTCGCGCTCGTGCGGCAGGCAGAACAGCCCATGATGGCGCCCCACCACCTCGTCAAGGCGATAGCCCATGGTGTCGAGGAAGTTCTGGTTGGCCTTGATCACGCGCCCGGCCGGGGTGAACTCGATTACCGCCATCGAACGGCCGATTGCCTTGAGCAGGCTTTCGCTCTCGTGCTCCTCGATGACATGGCGGGTGATGTCGGAGGCCACCTTGATCACGCTGGTCACCTGCTGGCGCTCGTCGATCACCGGCATGTAGCTGGCCTCCAGCCACACCTCACGGCCCGCCTTGTCCAGGCGCTCGAACGTACCGCTTATGGCCTTGCCCTCACCGAGTTCGCGCCAGAGCTGCTGGTACTCGGCGCTCTTGGCGTAGGCCGGGTCGCAGAACAGCCGGTGGTGCTTGCCGCGGATCTCGTCGGCGCTGTAGCCCATGGTCTTGCAGAAACTCTCGTTCGCCTCGAGGATCGTGCCATCGGGCGCGAACTCGATCATCGCCATGGAACGGCTGATCGCTGCCAGCTTCGCCTCCATGCCCGCCAAGGCCTGCCGGCTGCGCTGTATCTCGATCAAGTCGGACTTGCGATGGTACTCGAACATGGACCGGGCCTCCTGTGCTCACGGAATGTCCTGAGCATAGATCGGCGTTACCACCGTGCAAGCGTTCTGATATCACTTTCGCATTAGGCATTTGTGCCGTCTGTCCGGTCACGCTGCGAAGGTGCGTTGAGCAGGCCGCGCAGCCTTGCGCGAAATTGCCGTAACCCTAAGCGCCTCTCCTATACTCCACAGCTACCCGGTGCACGATGCCCCACAAGAGGGATACACATGAAAATCGTAGTCACCAGCATTCTCGTCGACAATCAGGCCAAGGCCCACGCGTTCTACCACCAGGTCCTGGGCTTCGAGCCCAAGGACGACATTCCCCTGGGCAAGTACCGCTGGCTCACCCTCACCTCCCCCAACGATCCAAACGGTGTCGAGTTGCTACTCGAGCCCGACGCCCATCCCGCGGCGAAGACCTACAAGGCCGCGCTCAAGCAGGACGGCATTCCCGCCACCTCGTTCGGCGTGCGCGATATCCAGGCCGAGTATGAACGACTGTGCAAGGCGGGCGTGCACTTCACCCAGCCACCCACCGCCATGGGCCCGGTTACCGTGGCCGTGTTCGATGATACCTGCGGCAATCTGATCCAGATCGCCCAGCGCCATTAGCCGCCTTCGTGCAGCCCGCGAGGTTTTCCTCGCGGGCTGCTACATTGCTGACTTCCTCCAGCGCAGCCAGAACAAGGACACCCCATGCGCTACGAATTCAGCGAAGTGCTCAACGACCTGGTCGACTATTTCCTGCTGGGTGATATCCAGCTGCTGGAACAGTTCAAGGAAGACCAAGACCTGCCCGACGACCTGGCGCGCGCCTTCACCCGCGGCGACAGCGGCGACCTGGCGGTGCAGCAAGGGGTGATCCTGCCGCTGGCCGGTGTCGACAACCTGCCCTACCGCATCCTGTTCACCCTCGACGAACGCACCCCGGCACTGCTTGAGCCCGGCAGCCGCCTCAAGCACCGTCGTGCGGGCCATGTGCTGCGGGTCGAGCACGGCGCCGTGATGCTCTTCACCTGGCGCATCCTGCAGCACTTCACCAACAAGACCCTGGGTGATCTACTGGCGCGCTACCAGGAGCCGGGGCGGCCGATGATCGAGCTGGACAACGGCTGGTATTCGGTGGAAGTGCTGGCGGGCGCCGTGGTGCGCGACGGTCTGTACGAGCCGGCGTTCGAATTCGTCATGAAAAAGGCCTATGCGCGCCCACAGGCCTTGGAGGTGGATGTCGGCTACCGGTACACCTTGCGCGGTTATTTCGACTGAACAGGGTCGCTCCTGCAGTGACGGCGTGAACCTAGGCAGGAGCGACCCCTCATCCCTCAGCTGTGATTGATATCCCGATCCTTGGTTTCCGGCATGAAGAAGATGCCCAGCACCGCGGTCATCACCGCAATGACGATCGGATACCACAGCCCGTAGTAGATGTCCCCGGTCGCCGCCACCATGGCAAAGGCCACCGTTGGCAGGAAGCCACCGAACCAGCCGTTGCCGATGTGGTACGGCAGCGACATCGAGGTGTAGCGGATCCGCGCCGGGAACAGCTCCACCAGCCAGGCGGCGATTGGCCCGTAGACCATGGTCACGTAGATCACCAGGATGGTCAGCAGCAACAACACTATCGGGTAATGGATCTTCGCAGGGTCGGCCTTCTCGGGATAACCGGCCTCTTTCAGGGCACCGGTCAGGGTGGCGGTGAAGGCGTCGGACTGAGTCTTCAGTTCAGCCGCGGCCAGGCCGGTCCCCTCGAAACTCGGGATCACCCGCTCGCCGATACGGATCTGCGCCACGCTGCCAGGCTCGGCCTTTTCGTTCTCGTACGGGATCGCCCGCTTGGCCAGCAGGCTCTTGGCGATGTCGCAGGAACTGGTGAAGCGGGCCTTGCCCACCGGGTCGAACTGGAAAGCGCACTGCCCGGGGTCAGCCACCACCACGACCGGGTTCTGCTCCTGGGCGACAAATACATCCGGATTGCCGTACTCGGTCAGCGCCTTGAAGATCGGGAAGTAGGTCAACGCGGCAATGATGCAACCGGCCATGATGATCTTCTTGCGCCCGATGCGGTCGGACAGGCTGCCGAAGACGATGAAGAACGGCGTGCCGATCAGCAACGAGCCGGCGATCAGCAGGTTGGCGGTCTGCGGGTCGATCTTCAGTGTCTGCAGCAGGAAGAACAACGCGTAGAACTGCCCGGTGTACCACACCACCGCCTGGCCGGCGGTGCCGCCGAGCAGCGCCATGATCACCACCTTGAGGTTGTCCCAACGGGCGAACGATTCGGTCAGCGGCGCCTTCGACGCCTTGCCCTCGGCCTTCATCTTCATGAACACCGGCGACTCGTTGAGCTGCAGGCGGATGTACACCGAAATCGCCAGCAGCAGGATCGACAGCAGGAACGGTATCCGCCAGCCCCAATCCTCGAACGCCTCGGTGCCCATGGCCGTACGGCAGGCCAGGATCACCAGCAACGACAGGAACAGCCCGAGGGTGGCGGTGGTCTGGATCCACGCGGTGAAGAACCCGCGCTTGCCCTTGGGCGCATGCTCGGCCACATAGGTGGCGGCCCCGCCGTACTCCCCGCCCAATGCCAGCCCCTGCAACAGCCGCAGGGTGATGAGGATCACCGGCGCGGCCACGCCGATCGTCGCATAGCTGGGCAGCAATCCGACCACCGCGGTGGATACGCCCATGATCACGATGGTGATGAGGAAGGTGTGTTTGCGCCCGATCATGTCGCCCAGGCGGCCGAACACGATGGCGCCGAACGGCCGCACGGCAAAGCCGGCGGCGAACGCCAGCAAGGCAAAGATGAACGAAGTGGTTTCGTTGACCCCGGCAAAAAAATGCTTGGCGATGATTGCCGCCAGCGAGCCGTACAGGTAGAAGTCGTACCATTCGAACACGGTGCCCAGCGAAGAGGCGAAGATGACCTTGCGCTCCTCCCGGGTGATGCCACGTTGGGGCGCGCTACTGCCCGTGGATTCGCTGTCAAGGACCGCCATGGGTCGCCTCCGTCTGGTTGTGGTAGACCGGAGTGCTCCATCAGGTAGCCAAAGCACGCACCCAGGCCCAAAGGCATTGCAGGCTGCGCGAAGCACGACGAGGCATCGGCCTCGAATCGCGGCAAGTCACTTCAAGCATAATCGGCCTTTGCACGATAGCCACTCGCCTGAGTGATCGAGCGCCGAAACGGATAGGGAACCCGCAATGAGCGAACCACGGCACAGCGCCTGGCGAGGTCGGCTCTGGCTGGCCGATGACCACGGCCTGCTGCTCGGCACGGCGGGCCACACCGGTGTCCATGCCCACTATGCCCACCAGGTAGTGCTCGCCCTTGAGGGCCAAGCCTGCCTGCAGGTCAACGGCGCACAGCACCGTGGCGCCATGCTGGCCATCGCCTCGTTGCAGCCCCACGCCATTCTCGCGCCCAGCACCGCCTGCATCACCCTGTTCGCCGAGCCCCTGGCGTTTTCCCTGGAGACCTTGCTCGACGTCTGCCAGCAAGCCCCCCGCGATATCCCCAGCCTGGCCCAGGCGTTGCGCCAGGCACCGCGCCGCCCGTTGGATCCGCGCCTGGCGCGGGCCCTGGCACGGATTCGCGCGGTGGACGAGCAGCGCCTGCCGGCCACCGAGCTGGCACAGGCAGCGGCGCTATCGGTCAGCCAGCTCGAGCGCCTGTTCAGCGGCCGTCTGGGCCTGTCGGTACGGCGCATGGTGCTGTGGCAACGCCTGCGCGTGGCCTTGGGCGAGGCGCTGTCTGGCGCCAGCCTGACCGAAGCGGCGATGGCTGCCGGCTTCGCCGATTCGGCGCACCTGAGCCGCAGCCTGCGCCAGCAATTCGGCATCCGCGCCAGCGAAGCCCTGCGCCACCTGCGCTCAGACGTGCTCTAGCGCCTGACGCAAGCTGTTCGGCAAGGGTGCCGGCGGCTGCGCCGTGGCCACTGGGCGGAACGGCTCTCGCAGTTGCGCAAGGTACGTTTTGGGATAGTCCGGACGGTCGCCGATACCCATGTCGTCATCGGCCAACCCGTAGCCCGGCAGGTGAAGGGCAGTGCCGAGCAGGCGATCCCAGACGGGAAAGAACAGTGCGAAGTTGACGTCGCCCAGGGTGCCGTACTTCAGATGGTGCAGCCGGTGCACAGGGGCCCAGGCGAAAAAGTGGCGCAGCACGCCGATACGCATGTCGACATTGCTGTGTTGCAACAGCAGCTGGACTGCGATGCAGAACGCCAGCAGCGCCGCCACATCCTGCGGCAACCCCAGCAGCAGCAAAGGCAGCACGCCACCCAGCCCCTCGGCCATCTGGTGCAGCGGGTGCTTCATCAAGCCATTGAAACCGTACAGCCGGGTCACGCTGTGATGCACCGCGTGCAGGCGCCAGAGCAACGCGCTGCGATGGCTGGCGTAATGCACCAGGGTGATGCCCAGGTCGGCCAGGGGCAGCGCCAGCAACAGTTGCCCGAGCACGGGCCAGTGGCTGGGCCACAGGCTTGAGGCCGGCAGCCAGCCGGCGAACAGCGGGATGGCGGCGATGCTGGCGATATTGAGTGTTTCGTTGACCATTGCGTGCAGTGCATCGCGCCCGCCCTCGCCTGTTGCCTCGCTCCAGGCAGATTTGTAGGGGCACAGCGCTTCGCAGGTGAACGACAGCAGGATCGCCACGCCAAGCAGGGGCAGCAGCCAGAGGATATCGGCGCCAAGATCGATCAGCCACACCGCGGTGGCAATGAAACCGAAGAAGAAACACGGGGCATAGAGGATACGCATGGATGGCTCCAGTCATGGTTGGAGCCAGCAGTGTTGCCTGGTGCTTGCCTGGAGCGATTGAACGAACGGCGCATCTGTCGCAGCGATGTACTACAGGGCCGGTGTGTCCGCCGCTCGGGCGGCCAGCTGTCTACGCATCTCGTCGTTGGCACCCTGGGCCTGGGCCAGGATGGCGCGCAGCCCCTGCACCTGCGCGTCCCGCTGCTGCAGTTGCTCATCCAGCAACGTGCCCTGGGCCGTGGCCTGGCGATGTTCGGCGAGCAGGCGCTCATTGTCGCGGTGCAGACGCGTCAGCTCGTCCTGACGCGCCAGGGCGCCCTGCTGCAAGGTCTGCAACTGGCCTTGCAACTGGCGCACCTGGGTCTCGTTGCGGCGTTGATCCTGCTGGCGCTGCTCGAGGCTGGTGCGCAGTTGCCCGTCCTTGTCAGCCAGGCGCGCCTGCAACTCACCCTGTGACTGGCTGAGGCTGGCGCTGCGCAACTGCTCGGCCTGCAGGCTGGCCTGGGCTGTCGTGAGCCGCTGGGTTTCAGCGTGCAGCGCAGCGGTCAGGGCCTCGACCTGGCGCAGTGCGCCGGCCAGGTCGCGCTGGGCCAGTTGCAACTCGGCCTGCATCGCCGCACAACGCGCCTGCGCCGCCTGCTCGGCGGCCGCGATCCGGGCCTGCCCTTCCTCCTGCAACTGGGCCGCCAGTTGCTCGACCAATCGCGCCAACGGTTCGCTCAAGGCCCCCTGGTTACCCAGCATCTCCAGCGGTTGCCGGTCGAGCTCCTTGAGGTAGCGATGGATGGTGGTTTTCGAGCCGGTATTGCCCAACTCGATACGTACCGCATCGATACTGGGGTTTTCACCCCGGGCCATCAGCGCCTGCCGCGCCTGCTGCACGGAGGCCTTGTCGATACCATTGCGGGCCATTGCTCAATCCACCTATTCGTACCATGGCATGTACCATGTAATTCGGCGCAATACTGCACGGCCCTGACCCTCGGTTCAAGCGTGCGGGTGAAATGTTTTTTTATCGACGTTGCCAGGCGCCGGGCCTGTTCGTGCGAACTCAGCTGTCCTTGCCCAGCACGTAGCGGTCGAAGTGCTGGATATGTTCGTCGAGGTTGTCCTCGAGCATCATCCGGTACTGCTCGCTGAAGTACTTCAGCAACTCCTCGCGCGCCGCGGCCATTTCCGCCGCGGACTTGAAACTGCGCGCCGCCATCCAGGCATTGAAGCGGCTGGCGGCGAAGGTCATCGAAGCGCTGACCTTGCCGAGGTCCTCGAGCTTCTCGATCTGCTGGTTGGCCAGCTCCACATGCGCATCGGCGCGGTCGTAGAAGGCCTGGTCGGTGGCTTGTGCCATGGGAATCTACCTATCGGAAAACGTTGGACTCAGGCGGTCTTGGCCTGAACGGTGAACAGGCTGGCGCCGAGCGTCATGAACGACACGCCGAACAGGCGGTTCATCAGGCGAGCGCGGTTCGGTGCCGCCAGTTTGCGCTTCAAGGCTTGGGCCAGGAGGACATAGAAAGCATGGGCCAGGATCGAGCACAGGGCGAAGGTGCCCACCAGCAATCCGAGCTGACTATCGGCGCCGTTGCCCGTGGCCATGAACTGCGGCAGGAAGGCGGCGAAGAACAGGATGGCTTTCGGGTTGGTCAACGCCACCGTCACGCCGTTGAGCATCAGCCGGCGGTTGCTGACCAGGGCCTTGACCGGTTGCTCCAGCTGGTCAAAGGCGCTGCTGCGGCTTTTCCACTGCTTGACGCCGAGGTAGATCAGGTAGCTCGCGCCCACCACCTTGAGCAGCAGGAAGGCGCTGGCCGAGGTCTGCAGCAATACCCCGAGGCCCGCACTGGTGGCGGTGGACACCACCAGCAGCCCGAGGGCGTTGCCCAGCGAACCGAGCATCGCCCGCCTCGGCCCGTGCGACAGCGAGTTGGACAACGCCATGATGACACCCGGGCCTGGCGACAAGGTCACCACCATCGAGACAACGACAAATCCGAACCAATCGTGCAGCGACATCCTTGTA
This sequence comes from Pseudomonas sp. CAM1A, assembly GCF_047501685.1. Taxonomy (NCBI): domain Bacteria; kingdom Pseudomonadati; phylum Pseudomonadota; class Gammaproteobacteria; order Pseudomonadales; family Pseudomonadaceae; genus Pseudomonas; species Pseudomonas sp. CAM1A. The sequence goes on from NZ_JBFNXP010000013.1 coordinate 36,309, forward strand.
CATCCTCGGGCCGATTACATGAGGCGGCGACTGTAACAGAATGCCGCCCCGCTCCGGAATTGGCGCTGCGCCTGATAGCCCTCTGCTACATCAAGCCTGAGAATCCGCCAGTCCCGTCGCCACCGGCCGCGCTTGCTGCGGCGCACGGTTGCAGGCCACGAAATCGTCCTGGCGCAGCACCACCAGCGCCAGCAGCGAAGCCACCCCGGTGCCCACGTAGAAGTACCACGGCGCGGTGATATCCCCGGTCACCTTGATCAGCCAGGTCGAGATCAGCGGCGCGCTGCCGCCGAACACCGCCACCGGGATGTTGTAGGCCATGGCGATGCCGGTGGAGCGGATGCGCGTGGGCAGCAGCTCGCTCATCAACGCGTAGGTCGACGAGGCATACAGCCCGAACAGGATCGCCACCGCCATCAGCGGCCAGAACAGGGTCGCTGGTGTGGCGCCCGGCGCGGTCTTGAAGAACCAGTACATGGCCAGGGTCGCCAATGTACCGATCACCATCAGGAACGGTTTGCGCCCGTAGCGATCAGTGAAGGCGCCGCCAAACGGCATCACCAGCGCCGCCGACAGGCTGGCAACGAACACATAGAGCAAGGTGGTGCCGCTGTCGAACTTCAGCGTGTTGGACATGTAGGTCGAGGCGAAGGTCAGCACCAGGTAGAAGATCGAGCTGTGCAGGGTGATGATGAAGAACACCAGGGCAATCGCGCGCTTCCACTGCCACACTTCGCGCAGCGGCGCCTTGGAGGTCTGCCCGGCCTCCACCAGGGCGAGGAACTCCGGGCTGTCCTCGAGCTTCAGGCGGATATACAGCGAGATGAAGCCCAGGGGCCCGGCGATCAGGAACGGGATCCGCCAGCCCCAGTCCTGCATCAGCTCGGCGCCCAGGGCCCAGGTCATGCCATTGGCCACCGCGCCGCCCAACAGCAMCCCGAGCACCGCCGTGACCATCAGCCAGCAGGTGGCGAAGCCCCGACGGCCGGGGCCGGCGTATTCGGAGATGAAGCTGGTGATGGTGCCGATCTCACCCCCGGCGGAGAAGCCCTGCACACAGCGGATCAGCACCAGCAGCACCGGCGCGGCGATGCCGATGCTGGCGTAGGTCGGCAGCAGGCCGAGCAGGAAGGTGGAGCCGGCCATCATCACCAGCACCGTGATCAGCGTGCGGCGGCGGCCGATCTTGTCCGCCAGCGGGCCGAAGAACAGCCCGCCCAGAGGGCGGATGAAGAAGCTCAGGGCGAAGGCCGCGAAGCTCGCCAGCAGGCTGCTGGTAGGGTCGTCGGAAACGAAGAAGGCCTTGCCGATATACAAGGCCAGGAAGCCGTAGACGCCGTAGTCGTACCACTCGATCAGGTGGCCGGTGGTGGCGCCGATGAAAGCCCGGCGCCGCTGGCGCTGGGTGTTGGCGGGTGACATGCCCATGCGGGTAACTCCTGTCGTGTCGCTTTCCATGAAATGTCGCGGCTCAAGCACTGCCGAGCGACCCGTCCGGGTCCTGCAGCCATTGGCGCAACTGGGTCTTGAGAATCTTGCCATAGCTGTTTTTCGGCAGCTCGGCGCAGAACAGGTACTTTTTTGGTTTCTTGAACGAGGCCATGCGCGCCAGGAACCACTCATTGAGCGTCCGCGCATCGAGGCCGCCTGCCGTGCGCGGCACGACGAAAGCCACCACCGACTCGCCCCACTCGGCGTCGGTTTCGCCCACCACGCAGGCTTCGAACACTTCGGGGTGCTGGATCAGCACTTCCTCGACCTCGCGGGGGTAGATGTTGCTGCCCCCGGAAATGATCACGTCCTTGCTGCGGTCGGTCAGCGACAGGTAGCCTTGGCCGTCGAGAAAACCGATATCGCCGGTGTGCAGCCAGCCGTCCACCAGGGCCGCCGCAGTGGCCTGGGGATTGTCCCAGTAACCCTGCATCACCACCGGGCCACGCACGACGATCTCCCCTACCTCGCCAGCCGCCGTCACGCGGCCCGCGCCATCGACCACGCGCACCTCCACGCAGGCCTGGGCCCGGCCAACGGAAGCGGCGATGCCCGGCCAGCCCGGGTTGTCACGGTCGGCGATGGCCTCGCGGGACAACGCGCTGATGGTCATCGGGCATTCGCCCTGGCCGTAGATCTGCACCAGGCGCGGGCCGAAGGTATCCAGGGCATCGACCAGGTCCGCCAGGTACATCGGGCCGCCGCCATAGACGATAGTCTTGATGCCTTCGCCAGCATAGCCCAGTTGCCGCGCCTGCTCGACCATGCGTTTGACCATGGTCGGCGCGGCGAACAGGCTGACCTGCCCCAGCGATCGCGCCAGGGTGAACAGCTCCGCTGCCTGGAAGCCACGGGACAGGGGCACCACGTGCCGGGCGCCGCAACGTACGTGGATGAAGTTGTATAGCCCCGCGCCGTGGGACATCGGCGCGGCATACACCACGGCGTCATCGGCGGCTACCGGGTCGACGTCCAGCGGATAGCACAGCGACATGGCGATCAGGTTGCCATGGGACAGCATCACGCCCTTGGAACGCCCGGTGGTGCCGGAGGTGTAGAACAGCCAGGCCAGGTCGCTGTCCAGGCATGGGTGCGGCGCCTGCAGCTCATCGCTGGCCGGTACTCCCGGCATGCGCTGGACAGGCGCGGCCAGCTCGCGGCAACCGTTCGGCAATGCCAGGTCAGCGAACAGCTGGCCCTCGTCGGTGAAAATCAGCCGCGCCCCGGCATTGCCGGCGATCCACGCGGCCTCCAGGGCGTGCAGCTTGTGATTGATCGGTACCGCCACCGCCCCGCACCACCAGATCGCGTAGAGCAGTTGCAGGTAGTCGCAGCTGTTCTTCATCAGCAGCGCTACCCGCGCGCCCGGCTCGATGCCGTGCACGTGACGCAGCTCCAGCGCCCGTGCCCGCACCTGGGTGGCAAATATCCGGTAGTCGGCGATCTGCCGCGGGCCCTCGAACAACGCCGGCCGCTCAGGCCAACGCTGGGCCGCATCCTGCAACCAATGGCCGATGTTCATGCCTCAGACCCTGACGGCTTGCAGCACGCTGGCGTAGTTGGCCACCGCCATGCCGCCCATGTTGAACAGCAGGCCGAACTCGGCATTGGGCACGCCCAGGCCGATGGGTTTGCCGGTCAACTGGGCGAAGCCCAGGGCATGCATCGACACCCCGGTGGCCCCCACCGGATGCCCCTTGGCCTTGAGCCCGCCGGACAGGTTCACCGGCAAGCGCCCACCCTGGCGCACGATGCCGTCGTCCAGGGCACGGTGCCCCTCGCCCCGCGGCGCCAGGCCCATGGCTTCGTAGATCAGCAGTTCGGCGATGGTGAAGCAGTCGTGCACCTCGGCGAAACTCAGGTCGTTCAAGGTTACCCCCGCCTCGCGCAGCGCCCCGTGGATGGCCCGCTGCGGCCCCTCGAAGGCCAGCATGTCGCGGCGCGACAGCGGCAGGAAGTCATTGACCTGGACCATCGAGCGGATCGCCACCTGGCGCCGCATCGAGCGGGCGCGCGCGGGCGAAGCCAGGATGATCGCCGCCGCGCCGTCGCTGATCAGCGAGCAGTCGGTCAGGCGCAGGGGCGCCGCGATCAGCGGGTTGCTCGGCGACACCTGGTTGCAGTGCTCGAAGTCCATCACCCGGTGCATCTGCGCCAGCGGGTTGGCCATGGCATTGGCATGGTTCTTCACCGCGATCGCCGCCATCGACGCCAGCGGGCTGTGGTAGCGCTCGGTGTACTGCTGCGCCACCTGGCCGAACAGCTGGGCGAAGCTCAGGCCGGCCTCCTGCAAGGCGTTCTGGTAACCGGCGCCGGCCAACGCCCGGGTGACCTCGACGGTGCTGTTGCCGGTCATCTTCTCCGCGCCGACCACCAGCACCAGCTCGGCCGCGCCGCTGCGGATGGCATTGATACCGGCCTGGATTGCCGCCGAGCCCGAGGCGCAGGCGTTCTCGCAACGGGTGGCGGGCTTGAAGCGCAGTTGCGGGTCGGCCTGCAGCATCAGCGAGGCGGGGAAGCCGTCGGCCACCAGGCCCGAGTTGAAGTGGCCTAGGAACAGCGCGTCGATCTCGGCGGCGTCGATGCCTGCATCCTGCAAGGCATCACGGGTGACCTGGACGATCAGGTCTTCGAGGTTCAGGCCATCCAGGCGACCGAAAGGGCTGTGCGCGGCGGCGACGATGGCGATGGAATCGTGGAACATGGTGTTTTCTTCTGTCCTTGAAGCGGGTATTGCATACAATGTGGCAGCACCCGAATCCCACGCTAGTTGGGGCAACTACGTACACGAGTAAGTAGTGATCTTTACCGGGCATGACCCCAAGCACCGAGGCAGGAAGCCTGATGACCGTACCCACCCACGCCTCCCCGGACCTCGAGCGCCTGGCGTTCCAGGTGTCACCCGCGCCGCAATTGATCACCGGGCATCGGCGCATGCTCGACTGCAACGAGGCCTTCGCCCGGCTGTTCGGCTACACCCGCGAGGAACTGCGCGGGCACCTGACCCTGCTGCTCTACCCTTCCCAAGCCGACTACCAGAGCATTGGCGAGCGCAGCGAGCACTGGCTGCGCAACGGTCTGGGCGCCTTCTATTCGGACGAGCGCTTCATGCAGCACCGCAACGGCGAGGTGTTCTGGGCCCGAGCCCAGGGCTTTACGCTGACGGCGCAAGACCCCTTCAAGTTGATGATCTGGCATTTCGAACGGCTCGACCGGCAGCCGGCGCCGGCAGTGCAACTGACGCCGCGTGAACGGCAGATTTCGTCGCATATCGTCAACGGGCTGACATGCAAGGAAGTGGCGCGGCAGCTGGGGATATCGCATCGGACGGTGGAAGTGCATCGGGCGCGGTTGATGAAGAAGTTGCAAGCGAAGAACAGCGCGGAGCTCGTATCGAGAATAATTTTCATTAGCTGATCGCTACACCAGTAGCAAAAACGCCAACCAAACCATACAAACCAGATAGGACCGGAGTCACCTTGAAACTGCTAGACAAAAAGTGGAGTCAAATAAGCCACATCCACAACACGCAAATAGTCAAGTCAATTTATATATGGCTGTTCATCGTCCCTATACTGGTAAAGGCACTTAGCGAAGTCCCTTCAGACCTAAATTTTCACATCGCAGGACAAGCGATTCCGATTAAAATGGAGCTTCCCTTTTCATTTTTCTGCTTTTATCTAAGCGCCTTCTTTTTTGTACTATCAAACCTGATTTTCAACTTTAGGTGCCCTCAACTGGTGAAAGACCACAGCTCTTGGAGAAGCTTTGCCGAGCACGGAAAGGGCATGGAGCACCTTTCAAATTATGTTGACAACCTAGACGTTTCGGCACAGGCAAAAGATGAAGCTTGGCAAGTGGAGCCCACTCGCAGTCCTGGCGGGTTACTGCAAGACCAGTTCTGGGCCTTCCACAACCTCGGCGAGTGGCAGACACCAAAATCCAGAAAAATGGCTGTTGGCTTTACCTATTTAGCGTTTTTCTTCATGGCCTGGGTGATCATTCAAAACTTACTGACTGTTTCGGAGTATGCATTCCTTCACCAGCCTATAAGTTAGTCGCCAGCACATCCCGGGTGAACTGCACCTAATTTCGACGCTCGACCGCTCGGCGCTTCACCAGCTGTACTGCGCAAACGACAGCTGGCTGAAAAGCTGGCTGCGCGCACGCCTGGGCAATGCCGCCGATGCGTCCGACTTGGCCCACGACACCTTCCTGCAAGACGGGGCAGCCCTGCGTGCGCCGCCCCTGTCTGTTTCACACCTTCTTCACCATCCCCATATGCGCATCGTCCATCAATGCCTTGGCCATATCGCTCAGGTAGTGCGAGGCCCAGACCAGTACCGGTTCGTTGTCCATCACACCAATGAAGGAAGCCCGGCGGGCGCTGTCGAGCAATACGGAAGCCTGCTCCATGGCGTGGTTCGCGCAGTTGCCGGGCTCTACGCGGAACAGCCGCGTACCTTTGGTGGCACCTTCCAGGCAAGTGCAGGTGCCCACGGTCCAGCCAAGTTGGCCATGGTCTGCAGGGGTTTCGTTGTCCATTTGCGAAATCCTCGGGTGTTTTTGATGTAGCGGGTTCGAAGACTGGGTTGCGCGCCGACCGGTTATGCATCAAATGCGTGGGAGCGGGCTTGCCCCGCGATGAGGCAAGCCCTGGTAATGACGGGAATGGCATCGGCAGTTTCACTGATCCGGGCGCCCACTCTCACCAGTCCGTGGCGGCTCTGTCAGTGCAGCGTGTATGACGGCGGTCGTGTACTCATGTGGAGCTGGGCAAGCGCCGACTCCAGCAATGTGCGGGTGGCGTCAAGCTCGTGCATCATCGTCAACATCACCAGGGTGGCTGGTGATTTGGGCAGGTGATTGAACGATTGATGGGCGACGGCCAGCGCGCACATGACGTACTCGGTGGCCTGGACCAGAGTGTCTTCAAGTAGATGGGGGGATTCAGTGAACGGTGGTGGATCGGGGACGATCTTGAGCATGATGAAACTCTCTAGTTGCGCTGATCGGACCGCACCCCATCGCTTGCAGGCGAAGGGGTGGCGGCTACGTACGGGCCTGCAAGACCGGGGCAACTAGAGTAAGCCCGGCTGACCCGAAGGCCACCCGTACGCAGCCACCATGACGCACGGCCAATGGCTTGAGACCAATGGCAATGAGTGGTGCTGATCTAGTTGTCCCGCTCAGGCTTGCAGACCCGGCCGCTACTTTTTTGTAGCGACCCAGCGAGACTAGACCTCGGTTGGATGGCGTAAAAGCGGGTAAAGCATGCTTCGGAAACGGACTACCCGAAATAGGGAAAATCTTATTCATGCCTGTAGGACGCGCTATGAACGTGCTCCCCTACCCCATTACTATCGCGGTAGCTTCGCAATCACCTTGATCTCGAAATCGAAACCGGACAACCAGGTCACGCCGAGAGCGGTCACCGTGGGATAAGGCGCCTCGCCCCAATACTCGGCCGCCACCTCCCAGATGGTTTCGAATGTCGAGTCGGGGTCGACCATGAAGATGGTGGTATCAACTACATCCTCGAAACTACCGCCGGCCTCGGCCAGGATCGCGTTGAGGTTGGCAAAGGCCAGGCGAACCTGAGCCGCGAGGTCCGGCTCGGCCGAACCATCCTTGCGGCTGCCGACCTGACCGGATACGAACAGAAAACCATTGGAGCGAATCGCCGGCGAGTAGCGGTGCAACTCGTACAAAGCATGGCGATCTGGCGGGAAAACGACATCACGTTTGCTGGACATTACCTACCTCGTTCTGGGCCATCAAAGCCCGGTGTCTACGGTGAGGCCACTATAAGAAGGCCCTCTACCCTGGATAAACGGGCAGTTCTGGCCAGGACTGTTTGTATACTCCAAACAATCCAGGTGCGAACGAGGCGTGGAATGGACCGATTCGATGCAATGCAGGCGTTTGCCCGGGTGGTGGAAACCGGCAGTTTCACCAAGGCCGCCGCCACCCTGCACATGAGCAAGACCACCGTGACGCAGCTCATCCAGCAGCTGGAAGCGAGGCTGCGCGTGCGCCTGCTCAACCGCACCACACGCAAGGTCCATGTCACCGCTGACGGCGCGGCCTACTACGAACGCGTGGTCCGGTTACTGGCAGACATGGACGACGCCGAGACCAGCTTGTCCAGCGCCTCGATGGCACCGCGCGGTCGGCTGCGGGTGGATGTACCCAGCCCGCTGGCGCGAATGCTGCTCATACCCGCCTTGCCAGAGTTTTTTGCACGTTATCCAGAAATCCAGCTGACCGTGGGCGTGAGCGATCGCATCGTCGACATCATTGGTGGAAACATCGACTGCGTGGTGCGTGGTGGCGAGATCACCGACCAGTCCCTGGTGGCAAGGCATGTGGGCGATCTGAAACTCGGCATCTACGCCACGCCCGGTTATCTGCAGCGCTTCGGGACGCCGGTTCACCCCCTTGAGTTGGAGGAAGGCCCGCACAAAACCGTCGGCTTTCTCTGGTTTCGTACAGGCAAAACCTTGCCCTATGCAATGCACCGAGGTGATGAACGCTTGGAGGTCCAGGCGCGCCCGCAACTGACAGTCGATGACGGCAATGCGTACCTTGCCGCCGGCCTGGCTGGCCTCGGGATGCTCTGGCTGCCGCAGTACATGGCCATACCGCACCTGATCAGCGGCGAGCTGCTGCCGCTGTTTGAAGACTGGCACATGGCGCCAATGCCGATGTACCTGGCCTTCCCGCCGAATCGCCATGTCAGCGCCAAGGTGCGGGTGTTTATCGACTGGATAACCGAATTGATGGCCGAGCATGCGCCCGTGGTTGGCTGATACAAGTGCAAGGCCGCTCCAGGACCAGGCACTCCGAATTTCCGCTTTTGCCCGTTTTCTGACAGTGCGGTGGAGGCCGACTATGGGTCGTTAGCGGCATTTCGTGACTGGCCGCTTGACCCATAGCTGCCCTTCGTGGAGGACTGCTAACGACCCATAGCGGTCAATCTAGTGCTATCTGGCAAGGTCAAGATGCCTGTCTCTGTGTGGGGGGCGCGCGAGTGTTTGGACATCTTCTGACATCACCACAACAATGCTTCAACTTGATCAAATCGGTCTGCAATCTTCAAATAGGTTTCTGCCCAACCGCTACTCATACTCGTTTCTTGCAGCGGCCCAGTGGGTGCAAAGATTACGGTGAGTTTCAATCGTTCGGGTAAGGTGCCGGCCTTCAGCAAGTCAAGCAAGCTTTGAAGCTCTTGTATTGCTTCGCTTTCGTCTGCCCAATACGACCAGCAAAAGTCGTTACCTGGAATCGACACCAGCTCGATAGACGCCTCCAGAATCAACGCCAGCAACTCCATCGGAGAAGGGTCGCCACGGTAGGGATCGAGCAAGTACCTAACTCTCTCAAGTTTCATAACGCAGCACTCTGGCAAGGAAGTTGACAGCTCGGGATTGTAATTGTTTCTTGGTACTTGGGTTGAAGCGGCTGATTCTGGCCGAAAGCTGCCCTCCACCAACGTCAGCTATGGGTCGATAGCGGTCACTCGCGACTGGCTGCTTTCGACCCATGTCGGACGGTGAGCAACGGCAAGGATCGGCTCGAGGACGTTGACCGTAAGCGACTTTGAAACCTGGGTGATTCAATTGATCGTTAAAGGTGCGAAACGATTGACTATATTCCGCTTCACGTGGCGTTCTCGTTGGTTGGATGAGGGTCGATGTGAAGACGGTTTTCGGCCCCCCGGATGGCTTTGGCGATTCGCCAGAAATAAATTGCGCCAATCAAAAGTTCGAACACCGATCCGACAACCCAGCATGTCACCAGCGACGACGGGGTGTCGCGATTGCTCATTGCGACGTAGTAGATCAACGGAATGCTTATAAACCACATCAGAACCAGGCGCACGAGCAGCGAAAATCTGGCCATGCCAAGACTTTCCAAGACGGCTGCCCCCGTCATAGAGAAGACAAAGGCGGCAGAGAATGTCCACAGTACACGTTGTGTATCGATGGCCACAGCGACGGTCTCCGGGTTGTGTCCCAGGTCGCCGAAAGCCCTGAGCAAGACCTGTGGCAACGTGATTTGAACGGTGGAAACCAGCAGCACGTAGAGCAACTCAATGATTACGGTCACCCGCAGGATCATTACCAACTCCATGTATTGCCCCTTGCCCACGGCAGTGGCGCACAGAATACTGCAACCCATACCCAAACCGATGATCGGGATGATGCCCAGGTAATTGATCGTCAGATTGACGTTGTTTGCCGCTAGCGCACTAGCGCCCAACACTGCGACTATCCAGATGAAGGCAGTGTTGCCGAGCTGATCCACCCCTGCGGATAAACCACAGGGCAAACCTCGACGTAGCCGGAATAACAGTCTGGACAACAGGCGATTGCTACGGGCAATGAAGATGTTCATCAACTCAAGCCAGATTTCTCGCGGCAGCATGACGGCGTAGCATGTCAGCATTGAGAGCGTGCCGATCAAAGTACCGATGGCGGCTCCGGCCATTCCCATTTCGGGCAACCCGAACTTTCCAAAGACCAGGCCGACGGTGAAGATTGAGTCGACTACTTGACCCATGATCCCGACCATGAGCGTTTCGCGGGTTCGACCCACACCGTTGAAAAACGAGGACAATGCGGTATCGATCGTCATGACGCCACCGAAGATCGCCGCCCAGAACATGTACTGCGATTCGAGGCTGACAATCTGCGGTAGACGCGAGCTGAGATGTGGGATCATCGCGATCAGTGGGGCGGTGATCAACAACAGGGCAGCGCAGACGATACCAAGGAACAACCCCAGTGCGGCTTCATTCGACGCTTCGCTGAGCCCCGATCGGCCATTCGCCTGTGCAATAAATGAACGGGACACCCCCACGGTGCTACAGAAGAAAGCGATAATTGCCATGCTCGTGAATACAGCGGGTCCAGAGGCGGCCAGTGTATCTTGTGAGTAGTGTGCGAGGCATAGCCTGTCGACAAGCATCATCAGTAAATTGCCGACCATCGTCCCCATCAACGGAAACGAGACAATTACGATTCTTTTCGCCACCCCTGCGTCAAACCGGTGCCGCATATTCACATTCCTTTGTTTCACAGCCGCCGCGGTGATCGTTCAATACATCGCGTAAAAGAGCCAGCAGTCTGTCGGGACTTAAAAACTACGGCAAGAGCAACAAGCGCATCCGCTTCCTTGGCGCCCATCGCTAGTTATATCACTTCTTGGGACACGATCGGTGTTATCGAGTTCGAATCTGCCATTGCTTCAGATCAACCGAGTGCTGGTGCCTGATCCAGGCGAAGATTGCCCCAATGATCATCGAATTTCTGGCGCAATCATTTCACAACTAACAATAACTGGCTCCTTAGTCGGTTGGTGCTTAGCGAGTGCCCACCGGCTGTAATGGGTCGAAGCAGCCACTCGCGAACGGCTGCTTACGACCCAAAGCGGTCAATCGCTGTCGGGCAATTCTCGTAGTAACTCCAAAAGCTGTAGCCGGGTGTAGCACTCAGACGGCTTGATGTGTTCCGAGTCCCCCGAGTGTTGATATTCCCCCTCGTCGAAAGCCAGATAGATGTTGAACGCTGGCTGCGGCATCTGCTCATCCATACCCAGGTCAAGAATGACCGTGAACAGACCGTTCATGATGTCATCGCCCATCTCGAACGACATTTCACCCAAGATGAATCGTCGAGCAGCTTCAATCGACAGAGTATTCAGCAGCTCCGCAGGGCGCAGGCCCAATTGCCTGGAGTAAGACAATAAATCGGTCAGTTTCAGCTCGGCCCGTTGCGCCGTGCTCAGCAGGGTCTCGATCTTGGTGTCGGGGAGCGCTTTGATCATTGGCATCCTGGCACTGGGCGGTTGATTGCTGGCGAGGCGCCCACGCGTTACACGCGGAACCCAATCTGAGGGCTAACTCTCAAGGCAGGCCGCCACGCTGTCTTCCAAGATGGAGATCAACTCAGGGTCCATGTAGCGGTAGTCATCGGGAATATCCAGGACGTGCAACCGCTTGTGTTCAAGCAAACGTGAATACTCCGCCTGCAGCCGCTGCCGGTGTTTGATCTCCATGACGAAAATGACATCGGCCCAGCGGATATCCGCCGGGCCGATGGGCCTGCGTGCATTCGGGCTGGTGCCTGCCGAGCGGGCTTCAAAGCCTGCGCGGCGGCGCCACAGATTTTCCGCAGTGGGGCTGCGCCATTGGTTGCGGCTGCAAATGAACAGAAGGTTGGTCATCCTTGATCCAGCAATTGGCGGGTGGAGCGAACGGGGTAACTCATGCCGAGCTGGCACGCCCTCTTCAGCTTCTCGGCGCGCCCGTACAGCAACTTCCAGTTCTTTTCCGGCTTGAACACAGGTGGTTGTACTGTGTTGATCTTGCCGTGTTTACGGCCCTGCTGGCGTCTCCAGGCTCGGGTTCTTTGCATATTGGCGTCCTCGTGAGTACCGGGTTCAGCAGCCGCGGTAATACGAGTCGGGCACAGGATAGAAGGGTTTGGGCGATGTTACGAGCCCTATCAGAGTTGATCGGCATAATTTCGACCCAGAGCGGCCCTTCGCGACCGGCCGCTTACGCCCCATAGCTGCCCTTGCCGGAGAACAGATAACAGCCAGAAGCGGTCGACACAAACCAGCCCGGTACAGATAATCAACGTCTCACAGGGATGCCCGGGAACGAATGTCATGGACTGTCTTCCGACGCTTATCACTGATCGGCTGGTTCTCACCCCCCTCCAGTTAGAGGATTCGCCCATCATCCAGGAGCTGTTCCCCTGCTGGGAGGTGGTTCGCTACCTGGATCGTCGTGTCCCATGGCCGTATCCAGAAGACGGGGCGCTGGTCTATGTCCGAGATATCGCCCTGCCTGCCATTGCAGCAGGTCGTGAATGGCACTGGATGATCCGCATGCGCGACGATGCTGGCTGCACCCTGGGTAGCATCAGTTTGTATGATCAGCCTGGAAACAACAGAGGCTTCTGGCTCGCCCCACAGTGGTGGGGAAAGGGCTACATGCGCGAGGCATGCCGGATTATCAATGCCTATTGGTTCGAAACACTGTCGCGCCCGGTCATGCAGGTTCCCAAAGCTGTTGCCAACGACGCATCTCGCAGGGTCTCGGAACATGAGGGTATGCGCTTGGTAGACGTGCGGGCAGGCGATTTTGTATCTGGACGGATGGAGGTCGAAATATGGGAGATGACTCGCGCTGACTGGTTAGAAAGGTCGACTGCCAGTCGCTAGTTCTTTACGTCAGCGGTTGAAGCGCAGGCAGCCGCCCCCGCACCGAAGTGCGGCGTTGGCTTGCCTTTTTGGCTTTACCCGCGCAGTGCGGCGGGCAGATCAGGAAGGGAACAGCTTGCTCAGACAGCTGAGTTTTTTCTTGTAGGAACGTCGGGCTTGCAGCGCCTCTTCCAGTGTCACCGCGACGAAGCGGGCCTTCTGGTTGGGTTGCATCTGGCCGACCAGATCGAGGTCGGCGCTGATCACCGTGCCGATCATCGCGTAGCCGCCACCGGACACTGCATCGCGGTGCAGAATGATCGGCTCGAGCCCTGCCGGCACCTGGATAGAGCCGATCGGGTAGCAGCTGTCGACGATATTCGATGGATCGGAGCCGGCGCCGAACGGCTGCTCGCGAGGCTGGAAGCTCAGCGGGCTGCCACCCTTGAAGCGATAGCCGATGCGATCTGCCTCCGAGCCGACGGTCCAGGCTTCGGCGAAAAAGCTGTCCGCCGCCGCCGGGGTCAAGCGATCGTAGTACAGCCCCGGCACCACCCGCAGGGTGATCTCCCCTCCCAGCGACTGTCGCAACGCCATGGGCAGGCTCGCCCCGACACGCCCCTTGCCGCTGGCTATGCCTACCGGCAGTTCATCGCCAATCACCAGCCTGCGCCCCTGAAAACCACCCAGCGCCCCCAGCGCGTAGGTGGAACGACTGCCGAGCACCACCGGTACATCGATACCGCCGGCCACCGCCAGATAAGCCCGCGCGCCAGCCTTGGGAAAATCGAAACGCAGCACTTGTCCGGCCTTCACTTCGAAGGCGGTGTCCAGGTGCATGTCCACGCCATCGACTTTCGGCGTCATCTGCGCACCACAGACCGCCACCAGGGCGTCCTGTTGAAACTCCAGCTCCGGCCCCAGCAACGTGCACTCCAGCGCCGCCGAATTGGCCGGGTTACCCACCAACTGGTTGGCCGCGCTCAGGGCGTACTGGTCCAGCGCCCCGGAAGGTGGTATCCCCAGGTGGTAGTAGCCTTCGCGGCCGAGGTCCTGCACCGAGGTGGCCAGACCGGGTTTGAGTACCTTGATCATGCCAGCACCTCCTGCAGCGACTTGGGATAGCCGATCGGGTCGGCGAGGAACGCATCGAGCGAGAACTCCACGGGGCGGATGCGCAGATCGAAGCATCCGGCTTCGACCTCGGCCACGGCGTGGTCATAGGCATCGCGGTCCATCGGCTTGAACTGCACGATGTCGCCGGGACGGAAGAACACCATGTGTTCCTTCAGGTACGCCAGGTTCTGCTGCGGGTCGTAGATCGGTGCCGGAGTGACGCCAAACATCTGGTAGCCACCGGCGCCGCGTACCGAGTAGATGCAACCGAAGCAGCCGCCATGGCCCAGGGTCAGTTTCGGCGTGTCGGTACGGGGTCGCAGGTACTTGGGCACCTGCAACTGGCGTTCGCGCTCGACCATCTGGAACATGAACGGCAGGCCCGCCACGAAGCCCACCATCGAAACGAACCACGGCGCGCCACTGTGGGCGGCGATGAACGCCTCGACGTCGGCCAAGCCGTTGATGCGCGCGGCGTACTCCAGGTCCGTGGCGTTCGGGTCCTGGTGGCGGTCGCGAAAGCGCATCAGGGTTTCGTGGGTCCACGGATCGTTGTAGAGCACCGGGATTTCGATGATCCGGGTGTGCAGGGTGCGCTCAGCCACGGCCTCGGCTTCGGCGCCCTTCACCGCTTCGAGCAGATCGGCCGGGGCGATGCGGTCCGGGTCGAAACGGATCTGGAACGAGGCGTTGGCCAGGCACACGTCGAGCACGCCATCGAGGGCCAGACGCTCCACCGCACGGGTTACCGCCATGCCCTTGAAGAAGGCTTCAAGGGACATGCTGTCGCTGACTTCGGCAAACAGATGTTCATCGGCGCCAAAGCTGTAGCGAATCGGACTGCTCATGCTGCACCTCCGCTGCGGCGCTCGGCCAGCCAGGTTTCCAAAGTGCCGGTGTGGAAGTCGGCGGTGTGCAGCCAGGGCTGCTCCAGCAGCTCGCCGTGCAGAGCCAAGGTACTGGCCATGCCGGTGAGCGTGGTCTGCTCCACGGCCAGTCGCGCGCGGGCCAGGGCCTCGGCGCGATCGCTGCCGTGGACAATCAGCTTGGCCAGCAGCGAGTCATAGTATGGCGGCACCCGATAGCCTTCATACAGATGGCTGTCGACGCGCACGCCCTCGCCTTGTGGCCAGCTCAGCGCTTGCACAAGACCCGGGCTGGGGAAGAAATCCCGCGCCGGGTCTTCGGCGTTCAGGCGCATCTGCAGAGCCGCGCCATTGAGTCGGATATCGCTTTGCTTGAGGCCCAGCGGTTCGCCACCGGCGATGCACAACATGGCCTGGACCAGATCGATGCCGGTGATCAGCTCGCTGACCGGATGCTCCACCTGGATCCTTGTGTTCATCTCGATGAAGAAAAACTCGCCGGTGGCGTCGTCGTACAGATATTCAAGGGTGCCGGCGCCCTGATAACCCAGGGCCTCGGTCAGGCGCACGGCACTCGCGCAAAGGGTCTCGCGCTGCTGCGCGTCGAGGACCGGCGACGGCGCTTCTTCGAAGATCTTCTGCCGACGGCGTTGCAGCGAACACTCGCGCTCGAACAGGTGCACCGCATGCTTGCCGTCGCCCAGTACCTGCACTTCGATATGCCGGGCCTTGCCGATGAAGCGCTCCAGATACACCGCGCCATTGCCAAAGGCGGCCTGGGCTTCGCGCTGGGAACGGGGGAATTCCTCGCTCAACTGTTGCAGGTTTTCCGCCAGTCGAATGCCGCGTCCGCCACCTCCGGCCGATGCCTTGATCAGCAGCGGGAAGCCAACGGATTCTGCGGCCTTGAGCGCCGATTCCACATCGAACAGTTCATCCGGGGAACCCGGCACCACCGGCACGCCCGCCGCTTGCGCAGTGCGCCGGGCTTCGGCCTTGTCGCCCATGCGGCGGATGGTCTCCGGGCTTGGGCCGACGAAAATCGCCCCGGCGGCTTGCACCGCTTCGGCGAATTCGGCGTTCTCCGAAAGAAAGCCGTAGCCGGGGTGCACCGCATTGGCGCCGGTAGCCTTCAGGGCGCCGAGCAACGCCTCGACATTGAGGTAGCTCTTGTCGGCGCGGGCCGGGCCGAGGATGTGCACCTCGTCGGCCATGCGCGCGGCCTGGGAATCGACGTCTGCTTCGCTGCACGCCGCCACAGTGGGAATCCCCAGCGCTTTCGCTGCGCGGATGATCCGCACGGCAATCTCGCCGCGGTTGGCGATCAGCAATTTACGTATGCCTTGAGTCATGATCGTGCCCTCACGCGTCTTCGAGTGTGGCGATGACCTGACCCGGTTCCACCGGATCACCGTCTTCGACCAGAAACGCGCCCAGGCGCCCTGCCGTACCGGCGGTCAGTTCGGAAAACTGCTTCATGACCTCGATCAGGCCGATCACCGTGTCGGCGCTGACCTGGGCACCGGCCTCGACGTAGTTCGGCGAGTCCGGGGTGGCTTTGCGGTAGAAGGTACCCGGCAACGGGGTGATGACTGTGTGCTGCGCCATGTCTGTTCCTCTTGGAATAGTTGTAGAAAGGCAGGCAAAAAATCTATGTGATAAGCAATTCCTGGCATCTGCGTGCCAGGTGGCTCTTGTTGGCTATCGCGGTGCGCGCACCTTGATCCCCGCGCCGTCGAGCGCTTTGCGGGTGGCCTCGACCAGTGCCAGGGCACCGGGTGTATCGCTGTGCAAGCAAATGGAGTCGAATTCGATCGCCAGGTCTTCGCCCTCCACCGTGCGCACCACACCCTCCTGACAGGCACGCAGTACCCGCGCCGCTACTTGCGCCGGGTCGTAGGCACGCACGTTGCGGGTGAAGACGATGGAGCCGCTGAGGTCGTATTCGCGGTCGGCGTAGAACTCGCGGATCACCGGTTGGCCCAGTTCCGTGGCGATGCGCCAGATCGCCGAGTCGGGCATGCAATACAGCAGCAGCTCGGGCGCCAGGCGCTGCAGGTTTTCCACCAGCAAACGCGCCGCTTCCTCGTCCCGGGCCAGGTGCATGTAGAGCGCGCCGTGGGGTTTGATGTGTTGCAGGGCTACGCCTTGAACCTTGGCGAGTTCACGCAGGGCGCCCAGCTGATAGAGCATGTCGTCCACCAGCTCCTGGGCCGGTGCATTGATGTGGCGACGGCCGAAACCGACCAGGTCGCGAAAGCCCGGATGGGCACCGACGGCTACGCCCAGGCGCTTGGCCTGCTCGACCGTGCGACGCATGGTGCCTGGGTCGCCGGCGTGGAAACCGGTGGCGATATTGGCCGAGCTGATGAAGCCCATCAGTTCGTTGTCGACGCCGTCGCCGATGGTCCACGGCCCGAAGCCTTCGCCCATGTCCGAATTGAAATCTACTGCCTGCATGACACTTGCTCCTGACGCTTGTGACTTCATGCAGAGCACGTTAAATTCCAGCCACCCCCTTGGGAAGATCTATTATCAGAGGGGGCATCTTCTGAAAATCAGATACCTCATCAAGCGGAGTGTACATGTCACTGACCCTGCGCCAGGTTCGCTATTTCGTCGCCACGGCCGAGATCGGGCAAATCTCCCAAGCTGCGCTTCATTTGAATATTTCCCAGTCGGCGGTGACCACAGCGATCAAGGAGCTGGAGGGCATGCTCGGCACGCTACTGTTCCAGCGCTCGGCCCAGGGCATGAGCCTGACCGATGCCGGACGGCACTTTCTCAATCGGGCCTACGTGATCCTGCG
The DNA here is from genome assembly GCF_047501685.1 of Pseudomonas sp. CAM1A. NCBI lineage: Bacteria > Pseudomonadati > Pseudomonadota > Gammaproteobacteria > Pseudomonadales > Pseudomonadaceae > Pseudomonas > Pseudomonas sp. CAM1A. The sequence goes on from NZ_JBFNXP010000013.1 coordinate 53,805, forward strand.
TAGCGTCGACGACGCCCTTAACAGCCCATTGCCGGACGTTCGCGCCACCGGCCTGTTGCGGGTAGCGGCCAGTTACACGGTGATCGGCTACTTCCTGCCGCATCACCTGCAACGCCTGGAACACTGGCACCCGGACGTGGCCATCGAAGTGCACGAACGGGAGCGCCAGGCCATCGAGCAAGGCCTGCTGAAAGGCGAATTCGACATGGCGGTGGTGCTGACCTCGAACCTGACCCACCCGGACATCGTCTCGAAAACCCTGTTCAATTCCGAGCGCCGGCTGTGGCTACCCAGCCATCACCCGCTGTGCGAACGCTCGGCCGTGAGCCTTGCCGACGTCACACAAGAGCCCTTCATCCTGCTTACCGTCGACGAAGCCGAACAAAGCGCCATGCGCTACTGGGAACATGCCCACCAACAGCCCAACGTGCGAATCCGCACCAGCTCTGTGGAAGCGGTGCGCAGCATGGTGGCCAACGGCAGCGGCGTGGCGATCCTCTCCGACCTGGTACATCGCCCCTGGTCGCTGGAGGGTAAACGCATCGAAACGGTGACCATCACCGACAAGGTCACCCCCATGAGCGTCGGCCTGGCCTGGCATCGCGAGCGGGAATTCAGCCCGGCGATGCACGCGTTCCACAATTACTTCCACGACGCATTCCTGGCGCCGCAGCAACTCTCCGCACGGCGTTGAAAGCAACCAAAGCCTACCCGAGTGATGGGCAGACGTGACGTTGCAAACGACCACTTTCGGTGGTTGTGAAATGGCAATGATCGTGTCGCAGGAAGGGGTGTAGCTGAACGAACCTAGGGCGCCCCGACAAGCGCCCTACTCTCGCCTCTCAAATCGTCGTCTGCTCAGGAACAACCCTATACCGACTGGCACTGCAAGGGCAGACATCAACCCCAAGTCAAAGCCGTGCAAACGGGCCTGGCTCAGCGCAATGCAGCCAATCAGCCCAGCAATGACCAACGCAACGCCTAGCCACTTACGTAGCAGGTACGGTTTCATCAACCGTTCAAACAGAAAAGCCAGCGCAACGAAGATGACTGCCTGGGTAAGTTCGGACATGTGCACCTCCGCTCAAGCCCTGATGATAAGTGATTCGGCAGTACGCTGCGGGCCAATCCCACCACTCACCTGAGCCTGAATGCTCACGATTACGTCACCAGCATGGTAGGTGGGTAAGACGCCATTAACGTAAGAGCGCACGCCCATACCTACAGCAGTACCGGCGGCAAGCCCTGCTGCTGGCCCGGCCAGATTGCCCACAGCACGGGCAGCCCCACCGAAGGCGGAGAGCGCCAGGTTAGCAATGCTGGTGCGCTGGGTATTGAGGGTGTCTGCTTGTTGACGGGTCAGCGGTTTGGAAATACCTACCATCATCACGCAGGGCAGGTTTTTGGCCTGCATCTTGTCGTATACCTCTACGACTTTGCTAGTGACTTGGTAATGGGCGTGCTTTGCTTCGCCAAAATGCAGCTCGCGCAAGCGACCGCGGTCACTGTCGGTGAGGGTGATCTGCGAAATTTTGAATACGATCCCGTGGTTGCCCATGTACTGGTGTGTCCCTTCAAAGTTCATTAACGCATCCTTAAAAAATACCGGTCGCTACTTTTTTGTAGCGACCCAGCAAGGCAAGGCTAGACCTCGGTTGGATGGCGTAAAAGCGGGTAAAGCATGCTTCGGAATCGGACTACTCGAAATAGGGAAAATCTTATTCATGCCTGTAGGACGCGCTATGAACGTGCTCCCCTGCCCCACTACCCAGCTATCCGGAAGACAGTCTGCATCTACCCCAATTCGAGAGAACCACGCAGTACAGAAGTTATTCAATATGATCCAGAAGCAGCAGTTACACCGCCTCTATCGCGGTAGTTTCGCAATCACCTTGATCTCGAAGTCGAAGCCGGACAACCAGGTCACGCCGATAGCGGTCACCGTGGGATAAGGCGCTTCGCCCCAATACTCGGCCGCCACCTCACAGATAGTTTCGAATGTCGAGTCGGGGTCGACCATGGAGATGGTGGTATCAACCACATCCTCGAAACTACCGCCGGCCTCGGCCAGGATTGCGTTGAGATTGGCGAAGGCCAAGCGAACCTGCGCCGCGAGGTCCGGCTCGGCCGAACCATCCTTGCGGCTGCCGACCTGACCGGATACGAACAGAAAACCGTTTGAGCGAATCGCCGGCGAGTAGCGGCGTAACTCGTACAAAGCATGGCGATCTGGCGGTATCTGGCCTTCCCGCCGAATCGCCATGTCAGCGCCAAGGTGCGGGTGTTTATCGACTGGATAATCCAATTGATGGCCGAGCACGCGCCGGTGGTTGGATGAGGCAGGTGTAGCCCCGTGTCCCACTTTACCAGTGGTAACCCAAACCCAAATTCACACCATAGTCCCCCCTTGCCGTGCCCGTACCGGTCGCGCTATACGTCCAACGCCCGTTGCGCGACCTTGCGCTCAATCCGAGCGACACTGCCGGCTGGTTCTCATAAACCGCGGTAGCCACCGCAAACATCGACTTCCCTGAAGAAGAGGCCGTTGGGAGGCTCGCCGTGGCCATCGCCGCAGCGATACCCGCATTGATATCCTGTCTCAGTTGGCCAACCTGTTGTTCGGTATAGGCATTGGCCTGACGCAACGACTGCTGGCCAGCGTGGCTGGAGAGCTGGCTTGTCTGGCGCAAGTTGACGGCATCTGTGCCCTGGGTCGCAGCAGCCACTTGCGAAATCTGCCGCTCGCGCCCCACAGTTCCCACTGCCACGCTGTCAGCGCGGCGGGCTTGTGAGCCGGAGCCAAGCGCAATGCTGTTGACCCCGTCGGCTTCGGCGTCGGCTCCCACGGCAACGCTTCGCTCAGCGCGCACTTGCGCATGGGCACCCACGGCAACACTACCCTGCCCCTCGGCCTTCGCCTTGGACCCAACCGCCACTGCATGACTCGCGGCTGCAGCTACAGCCCGGTCGCTACCATCGTCGCGGCTGTCCACAGCGATGGAGGAACGCTGTTGGCCGAGTTGATTGACCTGCTCGTTGACTGAATGCAACTGACGGCCCGTCACCGCATCATGACTGGTGGCGTGTACTGCTCCATCTTGCAGCCCCCCGACGGTTCGAGCACCTTCGCGCCCCTCAACGTCGATGCGGTTTCCATCGTTGTCCTGGGCGAGCTGGATGTCACGGCTGACCGGGTCCTGGCGCGCCATCCCCACTTCACCTTTGGCCAGTTGCCGGCCCAGTTCACGCTGGGCAGTGGCGGCCTGCTCCACTTGACTATTGGCTTGAGCAGCCGCGTCGTCGAGCATATCCAGCGCCTGGCCGACAGAGCCGGCGGTGCCCCCCTGCGTGTTCAGGGAGAAGCGCGGCGCTTGCACGGGTCCCTCTGCGCCCGCACTCGCCTGCTCCGCCAACGCGGCGGTCATCATTCGGCGGGCGGAATTCTCGACGTTGTGAATCTGCTCGATAACGGTTTCGCCCTCATTCAGGCCTTGCAGCTTCGCAAGCGCCTGATCGGCATCGCGACCGGCTTGCTGCGCGTCGCGCTGGATGCTTTGGGCGCTGCGCTGCACATCATCAGCCCGCCCGACAGCCTGCTCAGCGCCGCGGCTGGCGCGCTCGGCGTCCTGTTGAGCCGTGGCCGCAGCCGTGACTGCCGCCAGGCCAGCCAGCCGGGCGTGCTCAGCGCGCTGGTGGCTGGTCACGGCAACTTCGCGGGTAGCGTGGGCGCCTTGCTCCACGGTGTCGAGCTGGCGTTTGTTCACTGCGTCGTTCGATTGCGCGCCGTCCGCCAGGTCGCCGATACGGGCCGGGTTATCCTGCTCGCCGCGGCCGGCGTTGTAGTGCCCCTGCGAAGGCACCCACAACACGCTATCGTCGTGCAACTGACGGACCTGACCACCGAGCCCGTCGAGCGCGGCGCCTAGCCCCTGTACCGTACTGTTGAGGCTCATCGCGCTGCCATCCACCGCGTTCAGCGCCGAACCGACGTTGCCATGCACTGTGGGTGCAGTGCTGCCATCGGCAGACAGGCGGTCGATGCCGTAGGACGGCGCCACAGGCTGAACGCCTGCAGCGACCCTGGCATCGCCGCCGAGCACTTGGACAAGATAGTCAGCCGCTTTAGCGGTCGTTTGGCGGATCGCCTTGTCGATACGCTGGACCACGGTTTCATCACTGGCCACGCCCTGTAGACGATCAGCAACGCCATCGGCGCTGGCCTTGGCAACCTGCGCGGACGACTGGGCCTGGGCCGCCGTGTGCTGGGCCGTGTCGGCCGCCGCTGTCGCCTGGCTGGCCGTCTGCCGGGCTACCTGTGCACGATCGCCTGCGGCAGTGGCCGTGGCCATGGCTGTATCGGCATGGCCTTGCGCCGCATCGCCGGTACGCTGTGCAGCCGCTGAAGCGCTGGCGGCCTCGGCTGCCCGTGCCTGGGCAAGCACGGCTGCCTGCGACGCCTGCTGGGCATCGCCCAGTGCAGCGCTCGCCAACGCATGACCGGCCTCGGCTGCCTGCCCGGCCTGGGTCGCCTGGGTTTGCGCGGTTTCACCTGTGGCCAGGGCGGCATCTGCGGCCTGTTGCGCGGTTATCGCCGCGTCGACCGCAGCGCCGGCACGCAGCTCGGCACGCTCGGCAGTCTGTTGGGCGCTACGCCCGATGTCGGACGCCCTGGCGCTGGTTTCTCGGGCCTGATCCACAATGCCTTGTGCAGCCTGCGCCGTTTCACTCGCTTGCGCGGAACTGCGTTGGGCGCTGGACGCGACTTGCGCCGCTTCGAGGGCGGCAGTGCTGGCAGCGGTGGCGGCAGTTTGGGCGGCGTCTGCAGCCCTGCCGGCGGCGGTAGCAGACGCCGCTGACTGGTCAGCGCGCACCTGGGCCTCTTGAGTCACTTGTCGAGTCGTTTGCGCCTGGTCCAGCGCCTGGGTGGCAGCGTCCTGGGCCTGGCCCACCGCCTGCCGCGCGGCCTGGGCCACGCCCAAGGCATCATCGGCATGACGAGCCGAAGCCTGGACCACACCGAGGGCGTCGGCAGCGAGAACCTGCGCCGCGTCCGCTGACGTCTGTGCCGTCTCGGCACTGCTTTGGGCCGCTGCGGCGGACGCGGCTGCGTGCTCACCGCTGGCCTGCGCGCCGTGTGCATTGGCCTGCGCCGTGGTCGCCTGGCTGTGCGCTGCGTCGCTCGTGTCTTGCGCCGCCTGCGCCGCTTGCCCGGCCTGGGTGGCATTGGCTGCCGCGGTATCGGCAGTACGCTGAGCCGTGCCTGCGACCGCCTGGGCATCCGTCGCCATGGCATGGGCACCTCGGGCAGTGTCCTGGGCCGCCTGCGCGGAGGCCTGCGCCGCCAGCCCCGCATCCCGGGCAGCGTCCGCACGAGCTTGAGCCGCCTGGGCTGCGGCTTGCTGCTCATGGGCGAGCTGTGCAGCATCGGCGGCGCTAACGCGGGCGGCATCGGCGGCGCTGCGGGCGGCGGCTGTCACCTGTTCGGCGGCGCCGGCGCTGCGTTGGGCCTGCTCGGCCCCGGCCAGCGCCTGACTGGCGGTATCACGCGCTGTTTCGGCTTCACGTTGGGCAGACTGCACGTCGTTGCGCGCTGCGTCGGCGGCGCTGCTCGCACGGGCGACGTCCTGCTGTGCGGCGAGCGCAGACTGACTGGCCTGTGCGGCGCGTTGCCCGGCCTGGTCAGCGTCACGTTGGGCCAGTTCAGTGGTGCTCCGGGCCTTGGCCACGGTGTCGCCGGCACTGTCGGCATCACGTTGCGCGGTAGCGGCGGTGACTTGCGCACCTGCCGCGGCGGTCTGGGCCGCATGGGCCGTTGCCTGCGCCGCCTCTGCCAACGTGCGCGATTCGGCCGCGTCACGCCCAGCCTGGGCCGCAGTTGTTTGCGCGCGTTGCGCGGCGGCCTCGACCGAGGCCGCTGCTTCACGGACCTGACGAGCTTGCACGGCTGCTTCGTTGGCGCTGTCCAGGGCTTCACGGGCACTGCCCTCGACCACATCCAGCTGGCCTTTGTTGACCGCGTCGGTGCCGGCCACGCCCGCCGCGAGATCGGTAATCCGATTGACCGCACGTTCGCCGTGGCTCGCATCGTAGGTGCCGGCCTCGGCATCCCAACGCAGGCGCCCAACGTTGTTCAGCGCATCGAACGCCAGCGCCGTGGTGACGGCATCATCGAACACCGCGCCCATGCGCTCGTCGGTCTGCGCAGAACGCTGGTCCAGCGCCTTGACCGCCCCCAGCAGCGTGGTGGGCTGCGCAATGTTCGGCCCCAGGCTTGCCAGTGACAACGACGGCAGCACCATCTGGCCGTCTGCGCCCGGCTTGGGCAGGCCCAGGGCTTCGGCCAGGGACTGGCTGCCCAGCGATTCACGATCGCCCAGTTGCTGGATCGCCGTATAACCCACCTGCAACTGCGCGCCGTTGACGGCGTCGAAGCTGCTTGAGCTGATCGATCCTGGGCCCAGGTTGAGCAACTGGCGGTAGGTGGACAGGTTTTTGCCAAAACTGATTGGCGCTATGGCGCTGGAACTGTCGAATTCGTAGGTTTGTCCGTTCAGATTGACTGGCGAAACTTCATGCAGCGCGCTGGTCTCGCTGTTGCTGCCTAAGGTAATGCCTGCCACTTCGCGCGATTTGGCCGTATAGCCCAGTGCAACACTGTTGCTTAGTGCGGCGGATGCATCACGCCCCAGCGCCAGCCCTTGAGCGCCAGACGTCTGGGCAAAACGCCCGGCGGCAAAGGACGACGCACCACCGGCCTGGGCCGAGGCACCCAAGGTCACGGCTGACTCACCAGCCGCTGTAGAGGCCGAACCCAATGCCACCGTGTTTGGCCCATTGGCTGACGTCATGTTACCAAGGGCAATCGCATATGGATTGCGCGTAATGGATTGCACACCCCAGGCCATGCTGTGGAGCCCCGTTGCCTGGGCCGAACGGCTGACGGCGATGCCGCCATTGGTCGCGATCAGCTCCCAGCGCGCCGTCTCCTTCGCGTCCCCAAGCTGCCCGATTGCCATACTGCCGTCCTGGCCACCGAGCATCAGCCGGCCACTGTTGATATACAGCTCGTCGCCCAGCGACAAGGACGTAGCGCCAATGCCCGCCACTTCCACAGGCCGGTAGAACAGCACCGCATTGCTTTGCGAGGACTTGTTCGCAGGGTTGCATTTGCCCGCTTCAGTGTCCTTGTACTTGATGGTTTCCGCCATCAACAACCGGTTGACGGTAGCGGCGTCACCGGAACTGAACGTCGATGGCGGATCGTTCAGGCTCACGCACTCGAGGTCGTTGTTGGCATTGATATGCACACCGTTGCCGCCTTCGGCCGTGGCGCTGTACAGCAACGACGGAATGCTGGCGAGCGTGAGCAGGCCCAGCCCTTGCCAGTCCCGCGGCGCACTCTGGTAGAGCGCACGCAGCAACATGCGCAGCGGATTGAGCGGCAAGGTGCACAGGCCCACGGCCTGCGAAGCGGTACGCGAGGTGACTTTCACGATGACTGACCCTGTAACGATGGCCGCCAGGCACTGACCACTTCAATACCGCGCCTGCATTCAGGGCGCCGCGGTCAAGCGAGGGGGAACCGACGGGCCCGCCGTGCGGCGGGCATTGCTTTGTGACGTGCTGATTGTGCGTAGGCAGGCGGCCTGTGGAACATCGGACTGCTCCTAAAAATCGGCCGAGGCCCGATGCTGCCTGGCATCGGGCCCCATAGGACTGCGACGCAGTCCCTGGTGGCCGCCTAGGATCGCGCTACCACTCGTAGCCCACCCCGACCGCCAGCCCGACACTGCCGCGGGCGTTGCCTGAACCGTTGGCCTTGTAGGCCCAGGTGCCATTTTCGCTGCGCCCGGACAGCCCGACGGCCACGGCGGACTGCCCCTCATAGTAGGACGTGCCCATGGCCACCATTGCCTTGCCCTCCGATGAGGTGGAAGGCAGCGCAGCCATGGCCATGGCCGACGCGATGCCGGCGAACGCTTCCTGGCGCAACGCGCCAACCTGCCGGTCGGTGTAGGCGTTGGCCTGCTCACGCGACTGCTCGACAGCCTCGCTGAACAAACGCGTGGCCTGGTTGAGATTCACCGCATCGGTGGCCTCGGTGGCCTCTGCCACATGGGTGATCTGCCGCTCGCGGCCTGCGCTGCCCACTGATACCGTATCGGCGCGATCGGCGCGAGAACCGGCGCCAAGCGCCACGCTGTTGGGCGCATCGGCCCGCGCATCAGTGCCCAGCGCCGTGCTGCGTGAACCCTGGGCACTGGCCCCGGCGCCCAGCGCAACCGCACGCTCGCCGGTGGCTCGGGCATTGCTGCCCACGGCCACCCCTCGTCCATCCGGCATGGCCTGGGCCCGATCACTGCCATCAGCCTCGGCATCGACCGAGATGCCATTGCCCTGGCGATCGAGGCGCTGCACTTGTTCGCTCACCGCATTCAACTGGCGGCCGGTGACGGCATCACCGCTGTCGGGGTTCACCGCGCCATCACGAATGCCGCTCAAGGTCCGCGGCCCCTGGTTGCCGGCCAGGTCAACCCGGGTGCCGTCGGTGTCCCGTGCGACCTGAATGTCGCGGCTGTCGGGCGCCTGCCGTACCAGCCCGACTTCGCCCTTGTCGATCTGGCCGCGCAGCTTGTCGACGCGCTCGCCCGCCTGGGCGGCCTGGGTGCGGGTTGCAGCCAGTGTGTCGTCGAGCGTCTTGAGCGCATCGCCCACCGAGCCTGCCTGAACCGTAGCGGCAGGATCGCGCGGGTCGGCCAGGTGATAGGTCGGCCCCTGCAGGCTGCCATCCGCCCGGACCACGGCGCCACCGCCCAAGGCATCGGCCAGGGCCTGACTACCCGAACGAACGGCCTGTTGCAGACGGCCCGCAACCGTTTCCCCCTCGCCAAAGCCGTGCAAGAACGCAGCGGCGCTGTCGGCACGGACCTTCGCACTGTCAGCCGCACCTTGCGCCAACGCCACCGCGCGCTGCGCACCGTCGGCTGTCTGCAACGCGCTGTCGGCGGTGATTTGTGCCTTGCCTGCCGCCTGCTGCGCCGCCTCGGCGCTGAGGGTGGCATCGGCAGCCGTAGCCTGGGCCTGGTCGGCGGCCTGCCCGGCCTGGCTTGCAGCCTCCCGGGCAGCGGTCGCAACACCCCGGACGCTGTCGAGCTGGCTCATGTTGATGGCATCGGTCGGGGCCACCCCCTCGGCCAGGTTGCCGATACGCGCCGGTGTGTTGCGCTGCTCGCCGCGGCCGGCACTGTACTGACCCTGTGCCGGGTCCCAGAGCAAGCTGTCATCACGCAGTTGCCGAACCCGTTCGCCGAGCCCGCCGATGGCCTGGCCCTGCGCTTGCACGGCGCCATTGAGGGTACCCAGGTTGCCGTTGAGCGTGGCCAACGCGTCGCCCACATTGGCGTGCGATGACGGCGTCACGCTGCCATCTGCCGCTATCTGGCCAATGGCATAGGCCGGAGCCGTTGGCTGGCCATCGCTGTCGACGCTGGCGCCGCCACCCAATACCTGGGCGAGGAAGCCACTGGCTGTATCCGCAGCATCTCGCACCGCCTTGTCGATACGGGCGACCACCGTTTCGCCTGCCTCCAGCCCCTGCAACTGGCCCGTTGCAACATCCGCACGGGCCTTGGCACCCTCGGCGGTTTCGCGTGCGCTTTCAGCGGTGGTCCTGGCAGTACTGGCGACACCCAGGGCCTGGTCGGCGCTGCCTTGGGCGCCCGCCGCAGCTTGCAGTGCCTGGCTGGCCACGCCCTGGGCAGTGCCCGCGGTGGTCTGTGCCAGGTCGGCGGTACGCTGTGCGTTGGCCGCCGCCCCCAGGGCGCTATCGGCAGTGCCCTGGGCAGCTGTCGCCGCCTGCCCTGCCGTGCTGGCCAGGTCATGGGCGCTGGTGGCAATGCCCCTGGCACTGTCGGCGGTCTGCTGGGCCTGGGCCGCAGCGCCCAAGGCCGAATCGGCTACGCCTTGGGCACGCGCGGCCGCCTTGCCGGCATCATCCGCCGTAGCGAAGGCGCTGTCGGCACTGACCTGGGCCTTGTCGGCGCTGGCCTGGGCCGAACTGGCGCTGCCCAATGCCGTGTTGGCAGCCTGTTGCGCAGCGCTGGCACCGTCACGGGCGCTGGTCGCCGTGGTCAGCGCGGTGTTGGCAGTGGTTTGCGCGCCATCGGCTGCCGCACGCGCCTGGCCGGCTTCGCTCAAGGCAGAGTCGGCGCTACGCTGCGCCGCTCCGGCGGCTTGTGCCGCGCCGGTGGCAGAAGCCTGCGCCGAATCAGCGGTGGCCGCCGCCTGCTGGGCGACCTGACGGACGCTTTCATTGAGGTTACGCGCGTCCGATGCATCGGCCTGGGCGCGCTCGGCCCCCTGGCGCGCGGCATTGGCGATCGCCAGCGCATTGTCGGCCGTCGCTTGGGACTGGCCGGCACCCTGTTGCGCACTGTCAGCCGTTGCGCGGGCACCTTGCGCAGTGGCCTGGGCCGTATCGGCGGTCTGTTGCGCGCGGTTGGCCGAGGCCTGTGCTGCATCGGCGGTGCCTTGCGCGCCTTCGGCGGCCTTGCCGGCAGCGCTGGCGGCCGTAAGGGCGGTGTCCGCACGCTGGCCGGCCTGCACGGCGCTCGCTTGCGCCGTGTTCGCCACCCCCAGCGCGTTGTCGGCACTGGCCTGGGCGGTGGTGGCGGCTTGTCGGGCGGCGGTTGCTGCGCCTTGCGCGCCGTCGGCGGTGCCTTGCGCCGTTTGTGCGGCGCGCTCTGCGCTGGCCGCCGAACCCAATGCGGCAGTGGCGGTATCTTGGGCAGAGGCTGCGGTTTGCCCGGCATCACGGGCAGCTTGAAGCGCTTCACTGGCGCTGCCCTGTGCCGCCGCCGCGCTCTGCTGCGCGGCGCTGGCTGACGCCGTAGCGGTGTCGGCAGAACCCTGGGCGGCGCTGGCGATACGTTGTGCGCCGGCCGCGCTGTCCTGCGCCTTGCTCGCGGTGTCCTGTGCGGCCTGGGCACCTTGGCGCGCCTCCTGGGCCACGGCCAATGCGCCATCGGCACCGGCCTGGGCGCCAGCCGCCGTGGCCTGCGCCGTATTGGCGGTGCCCAGGGCCTGGCCAGCCGCCTCCTGCACACGCCCGGCCAGCTGCTGAACATCGCTGGCCGCACCTTGTGCGCGGGTCGCGCTTTGTTGCGCGGCGTCGGCACTGCGCTGGGCGTTGCCAGCGACGGTTAGCGCATCGTTGGCACTGCCTTGCGCCTGTTCAGCGACCGAGCGTGCACCGGCAGCAGCTTGCAGCGCCTGTTCGGCACTGCTTTGGGCGGCATTGGCGAGACTCCTGGCGTTATCCGCACTGCCCTGGGCCACCGCAGCGTCGGCCTTGGCGGTTGTGGCCAGGTCGCGCGCGCTGCTGGCGACACCCTGCACGGTATCGAGCTGGCTCTTGTTCACCGCATCGGTGGCAGCCACGCCGGCCTCGACATGGCTGATGCGGTTTTGTGGGCGATCGCCCTGGCTCGCGGTAAAGACCTGTTGTTCATCACTCCAGCCCAGGTATTTCTGCAACGCAGCCAGTCGCACCTTCTCGGCAGTCGACTTGGCCAACGCGTCGACGGTATCCAGCGCACCCTGGGTGCTCTGCTGAACCCGGTCCAGAGCCTTGATCGCGCCCACCACGGTGGTCGGTTGCGCAATGCCCTGCCCCAGGCTGGAAAGCGTCAACGGCGCCAGCACCAGCTTGCCGTCCTTGAACTGCGTGCCTTCGCCCAGGGCGCTGGCGACCGATTGACTGGCGGCCAGTTCGCGCTCGCCCAGCTTCTGGATCGCGTCATAGGCTGCATGCAATTGCGCGCCATTGACCCCGTCGGTGCTCGTGGCATTGACCGCACCCGGCGCCAGGTTGATCAGCTGCCGGCTCTGATTGGCATTGCCGATACTGACCACGCCCTCGGTCTTGCTGCTGTCGACGGTGTAGGTGGTGCCATTGAGCGTCACCGGGGCAACGGTTCGCCGCGCCTCGGTGGTCGAGGCGCTGCCCAGGGCCACACTCTTGGCGTGCGTAACCGTGGCACCGGCACCCAGGGCGACCCCTTCGCTGCTGTCTGCACTGACCGAGGCATTGGCACCGGCGGCCACCGAGTGCAAGGCCTGGGCTTTGGCGCCGTGGGCCGCAGCCAGGGAACCAGCACCACTGGCCTCGGCACTTGCCCCGATCGCGGTGGCGCGTTCGCCGCTGGCCTTGGTCTGCGGGCCGACGGCCGTGGCGTACTGGTGACCCGCCTCGGCCTGGTAACCAAAGGCGTGGGCGTATTGGTTGAGACTCTTGGCCTCGAAGCCGACAGCCATGCCCCAACCGCCGTTGCCTTGGGCACCGTGCCCGATGGCAAAGCCATTGACAATGGCCTGGGTCGCGTCATTACCAATCACCATCCGGGCAGCACTCGCCGATTGGCCCAGCAGCAAACGCCCGCCATTGACGTACAACTCGCCGCCCAGGCTGAGGGATGTCGCCCCCTCTCCGCTGCCGGGGCGATAGAACAGTACCGAATCGGTTTGCGTGGCTTTCCTGGCCGGGTCGCACTTGCCGGACGCTGCGTCCTTGAACTTGACGTTTTCCGCCAGGTAAGAGGCAGCCGTACCGTCATTGTTCTGCGGGTCGTTGAAGCTGGCGCACTCGCCCGAGCTGGCAGAATTGATGTGCACGCCATTTCCGGCATGGGCGTCGGCCAGCCCGAGCCAGGCGCTGATGCCGGTCACGGTCATCAGGCCTAAAGCTGCAAGTCGGCGCTCGCGCGGGGCGGTGTAGCGCATGCGCACCAGCAGGCAGATGGGACTCAACAGCGCGTCGCGCATGGCAACGCTCGGTACGCGACGACACGATGGGACTTTCACGATGGCTCACCCTGTAGCTCGTTCATATGACGCTCACACGCCATGCAGGCCAGGTGCGCCACGCTGGCGATCAATCGCGGCGGACCCTGTTGGCGGCGGATTCTGCGCAGCACGTGCCCCGGCAACCATCGGACTGCTCCTAAAAATGATCCGTGTCGCCTGCCGGCAACTCTGCAGCGACTTCACCCGGCACAGGCGTTTTAGGCCCAGTCTTATGGAGCGGCTAATGGCCAATTGCTCAAATGCCGGCAGGTCAACCAATGAGCACCTTTAAGATGGCAAAGTCCGTCATCGCCACCGCGCCCGCTTGCCGGCCCCGTCTGGTCATACTCAGCAACGATGAACACTACGCACTGCGCATGATTGCCCGCCTGGGTGACAGCGAGCTGTTCCACATCGAGCATCTCGACTCGCTGAACAGCCTGATGACCCGACTGCGCAAGCAGTCGGTGGACATCATCATGGCCGAGATCCATGCCAACCAAGTCGACAGCCTCATGCTCCCGTGCTGGGTCAGTGAGATGAATTCGTCCGGTCGCCTGTGCAGCATTCCGCATATCGTCTGGACCGCACAGAGCGTCCCGCACCCCCGTACGACCGAGCCAGACACAAGTAACGAGCACGACTGGCAAGAGTCGCTCAATGGCATATCCACCATCGCGCTGGCCTCCCATGCCCGCCTGGCCAAAGCCGCAGGCATTCACGTCGAGATCGTCGGCGAGAGTGATCCCATGCAACTGCCGCAGGTACTCGAGAAGCTCGTAGGCACTGAACATCCCCGGCCGCAAAGCGCCAAGCCGGAAAAGCTGGAAAACCTGATCGGCGAAGATGATGTTGTCACTGTACTGGCCACAGGCGAGGGACTGCGGGTGGTTTTGCAGCCCCAATACGACCTGACCAGCCGGCGAGTGGTAGGCGCCGAAGCATTGGTCCGTTGGCAGCATCCGCGATACGGTGAGGTGCCGCCATCCATTCTGATTCCACTGGTCAATCAGTTGGGACTCGACCTGTTACTGTTCAGCTACATCGAAAAGTCGGTGATCGAAATCCTGGGCACCCTTGATCGTCTTGGGCTGGATATCCCCATCGCCATCAATGCATCGGCCCGCACACTCTGCGCTGCGGGGCTGGCCACGCGGCTAGCGGACAAGATGCTCAAGGCAGGACTGCCCACCCGGCGCCTGAAAATCGAACTGACCGAAGAGATGGCAGCGGACAACGAACTGGCACTGTCAGCCTCGATCACAGCCTTGCGTGCGAAGGGCTTCAAGGTCTCGCTGGATGATTTTGGGGCCGGCGCCGCGACCCTCGCCCTGTTGGCACGCATACCTTTTGATGAAATGAAGATCGACGGATCGCTGGTCCGGGCCGTGGGGCAGTCGTCGCAATCAAGCGAGATCATTTCCGGCATCGTCGGCCTGGCGCGATTGTTCAATCTGAACCTGGTCACCGAGGGCATAGAAGACGCCGCCAGCATCGAATTACTCAGCCGCCTGGGGTGCCGAACCGGACAAGGGTTCGCCCTGGCATGCCCGCTGGAGCGAGACGCGTTCTTCGATATGCTTCTGCCCTAGTGTGGTGTTTTGCAAATACGACCAATAAATCGCGAGCGATTTTTGCGCTCAGGCAAGGCGTCGCGACGAGTCGTAGCCCAGCTACGGCGAGGAGCGACAACGCCGCATGAGCGCAAAAAGCGCCGCGAGTTATGGTCGTTATTTGGGAGCCTGTGTTCATTTATCTGCTTGGTCAGGCACTGGTATCGGCCGTGTTCATGGTCTTTAATCTTACAGTCGCTTGACCTTCATCGAGTGTTCATTGGCATCTATGAAACCTCTACGTGTAGCACTGCTTGACGATCATGCCATCGTTCGGCACGGCCTTGTCAGTCACCTTGGCGAGGAGCCCGGCATTGAAATCGTCGGAGTCTATGAAAACAGCCGCGAACTGCTACGAGGCATGGCTGGCGCCCCGGCGCAGGTACTGTTGCTGGATTTTGCCTTGGGACGCGACGAACTCGATGGTGTTTCGCTGATACGCGCCCTACGTGCGCGCTTCCCTGACTGCCGGATCCTGATGCTGTCGACCCACCACGAATCGGCCACCGTTTCACTGGCATTGCGAGTCGGTGCCCGTGGCTTCGTCGGAAAAGACGAAGACCTCTCGGGCTTGGTCAAGGCCATTCGCACCGTCGCCTCTGGTGCGATCTACCTCAGCGCCGACATGTCCTACCAGGTTGCCGACGCCATCCGCCCGGTTGACCCGGCCCAGCAACCGACGAGCGACAATGCGCTCGGCCGCGCCGGATTGTCGGCACGCGAGCAGGAAGTGATCCGCTGTTACCTGGAAGGCATGACGGTGACCGAGATAGCTGACAAGTTCAACCGCAGCATCAAGACCATCAGCGCCCAGAAAGCGACAGCCTTCCGCAAGCTGGGGGTGACCTCCAACAATGGCCTGTTCAAGATCATGAAGACCCTGGAGTGACGATGCGCTTCCATTGCCACCTGCGCACCTCGCTTCTGCTTGCCCTGTTATGCACCCCCAATGCCTGGGCACTGGAGAACGATCCACCGGTGCCGTTCGCGCTCACCACTGAGCAAAGCGCGTGGATCGCAGAGCATCCGGTATTGCGCGTTGCCGTGGTCGAAGACTTGATGCCCATCGAATACATGGAAAACGGCCACCTGCGAGGTCTTTCCGCAGAATACTTGCAATTGATCGCAAGCAAGACGGGCATGCGCCTGGAATACATCCCGGCCCATTCGCTACAGGACCGTGCCGAACTGCTGGCGAGCGGCAAGGCCGACCTGATCTCAGCCGTGCGCCTGAATGGCCCCAGTGGCCACGATCCGCGCTTGCGTCATACCAGTTTCTACCTGAACACCACCGCAGTAGTGGTCATTCGCGCCACTCATCCGCCCATTATCGGTCTCGACCAACTCAATGGACTGACCGTGACCCTGCCCTTCTCCGATCGCTACCGCGAGGTACTCGATATCAAGGCACCGAAAGCCCGCACCATCATTGGAGGCAGCGCGCTGAACATGCTGCAACAAGTGGCCGATGGCACCGCAGACGCCGCGATAGCCACAGAGGCCTACCTCGTACCCTTCCTGTACCGGCAGTTTCAGGGTCAGCTACAGATTGGTGGCGTCGTGAGCGATATGGGCTCGAAGCTCGGCATGAGCACGCGTGCCGATGACACAATGCTGTTCGGGATCATCCAGCAGGTACTGGACTCGTTGAGCCGCGAGGAAGTCCGCGAGCTGCATGCAAGCTGGATCGAAGGACATGCTACGCCACACATGGGGCTGCGCGAGCTGACCGATCACTACCCTCATGAAGTCGCCCTGACTGCACTGGTGGTGCTGTTATTGGTGGGACTGGCCTATCAGACCCATCGCCAGCGCCAGCGGGCCGTGAACAACGAACGGGAAAAGGCCATGTTCCTGGCCGTAATGAGCCACGAAATTCGCTCACCGATGAACGCGGTCCTAGCGTCTGTAGAACTGTTGCACAACACGCCGCTGGACCGCACGCAGCAGCACTTCGTGCAACTGGCCAGTACCGGCGCGCAGTCACTGCTGACGTTACTCGACGATGTGCTCGACATCTCACGACTTGAGGCCGGCCAGGTGAAACTGGAGCCAGTACCGGTGAACCTCAACAACCTAGTCAGGAACGTGGTCGACCTGCACAGTTTGCGTGCCCGTGAACGGCATCTGTCGATCAGCGTTGTAGGGGTCGTTGATCCGCCCCTGCTGATGCTCGATGACACCCGCCTGGCGCAGGTGCTGCACAATTTGCTGTCCAACGCGATCAAGTTCACCGAACAGGGTGGTATCGAGGTGGCCTACCAGATCGCCGATACAGATACCCCTTCACTCAAGCACATCCGCTTGACCGTGACGGATACCGGCATTGGTATCAGCGCCGAAGCCCAGCAGCGGCTATTTCAGCCATACAGTCAGGCGGCGCGTGCGCACCGGCGCTCGGGTGGCACCGGCCTGGGGCTCGCCATCTGTCGCGATTTGCTGCACTTGATGGGAGGCGGCATCACCCTCGACAGTACGCCGGGCCAAGGCACACGAATGGAGTTGTCACTGGCAGCCGAGCTGGCCCCTGCAAGCGCATTGGAAAACCATCTGGAGACCGTGCCTGTCCGTGGCCCGCTACCCGCCACACACAATCTGCGCATCCTGGTGGTGGAGGACACCGTGGCCAACCAGGCAGTGCTACAGGCCCAGATCGAGGGATTCGGCTGTACCGCGGTGATTGCCAAGGATGGCGCACAGGCCATGGATTGCTTCGAACAAGGTACCTACGACTTGATCCTGATGGACTGCGACCTGCCCGATCAGGATGGCTATTCGCTGACCCAGATGTTCCGCATGATCGAGCACGACGCCGCCCAGGCACGCTGCCCGATCATCGCCATTTCCGCGTCCACCGACAACGAACATGTCAGCCGCTGCTTTGACGCCGGCATGGATGGCATCCTGGGCAAGCCGATCAGCCTGGGCAAACTGCAGGACGCCATCGAATTGTGGTGTGGCGTCGAACTGATGTTGATCCCTCATCCCTTCTCGGATGCCGACAGGATGAGCGACGTGCGCATCCGCGAAGCCCTCGAGCAGGACCTGCTCGCCCTGCTTGAAGCCATTACGCTTTGCCAACTGGAGCCCGCCAGACATGCCGCTCATCGGCTGCATGGCGCCGCGCTGAGCATGGAGTGGCCCGCCGTGGCGCGCGAGGCCGCTGAACTTGAAGCCCTGCTCAAGGCGTCCAGGCCCTGGCACGACCCCGCTTACCGCTCGATATTGCGCGCCCTGATACTGGCGCTGCGCAGCACCACCAGCCCAACGCAGTCACCCGCTGCTGCCCAAGGTCATCCTGCCAGCTGAAATTCGGACCAGTCCTATTGGGTCGCCTGCCGCCCAAGGCTAGGCTCTGCACGACATGTATCTGCACCCGCCCATACTGCGTTGAAACGGGGCTCGGCATGCTCATGTACGCCAGTACACTGCCCTTGCTCCCCCCCGTTTCGCCGTGTCTGGCCTTCGCGTAGACACATTTCGTACAGACCCTCAAACAGCCTCGAGCAATCTGGCTGCCCCCTCTGTCATGCGCAACGAAAGGCTACTCATGGACTCCATTCACAGCATCCAGCACCTGCAACTGCGCCTGATCGAGTCGGCGTCGGTAAACGAAAGCTGCGCCACCGATCTGCTGTTGATCCTGCGCAAACTCACAAGTGCCGAGGCCAACAGTGTCATCGCCATCATCATGCTACTGCACAGCGAGGCCGACGCCCTGAGGTGCCTGTCGAGGGACATCACCCAGCGCTACGCATCAGTGCTGAACTGCTGACAGTGAACCGCCAATGAACTCCATTGACAGTCTTCACCTGGCCCACCTGCTGCACGAGCGGATATCGCGGGCAGCCTTTATCAACGAAAGCTGTGTCGTCGACCTCGATGAGTACCTGGCCGGACTGCCCGAGGAATACGCCGAGACCATCCGTTATGTGGTCGACTTGTTGCGCGAGGAAGCGCAGCGGCTCAACGAACTTTCTAAAGTGCTGGTGCGCAGTAGGTGCCTGTTCTTTGAGTACTGAGCGTATCGGCTCATATCACTTTTACTGCGCGGCCAATGAACTTCACCGGCCCCGTCGGCAACCCGGTAGGCGAACCGCCGGATCTCTCCAATGTCAGCTCGAACAACTGGTTGGCCTCCAGCGGTGGCAGGCTCTGTAGCGGAACACGATAGGGTTCACCAGGTTTGACCAGGCCCAGCGAGACCGGTGCGCGCCACGCCGCGCCCTTGGTCCAGAACTGCAGGGCCATGCCGTCAGGGACCACATCCTTGCCAAGCGGTATCAGCTCGATCATGCGGCTGTCGCTGGTCTGCACCACCCAGCCGGGGGCCTGACTGCTCGGTGCCACGAGCACCACCACGAATTGTGTGGTGGGCGGGGGCGTCGCAAGCATGGTAAACGCCAGCAACACGCTTGCAGCCAGCCCCGCAGCACTCAGTGCCTGCCACAGGCCGAGGCGTTGCCACCACTTGGCGCGTTGTTGTGTGGGGGGGATGGCCAGTTCATTCAGGCTGCGCTGGATACGGCCCCATAGACGGGCGCTCGGGGGCTGCGGCGGCGCCAGCGCGGTCAGTTCCAGCAGGCGTACTTCCCAGGCATCCACCGCGGCGCGCAGGGACGGATCGGAGCCCAGGCGCTCGGTCATTGCGGCATGTTGCTCCGCCGACAATGTCCCCAGCACGAACTCGCCGGCGAGGGTATCCAGTGCTTCGGCAGTATCCGGCCTCATTCCAGGCACTCCCGCAGCGCCTTCAGGCTGCGCTTGATCCAGGCCTTGACGGTGCCCAATGGTGCACCCAACAGCCCGGCGATTTCGGCGTGGCTGCAGCCGTCCACATAGGCGTGCAGGATGCAACGCTGTGGTGCGGGCTGCAATTGTTCGAGGCAGCGGTAGATTTTCCCCGAGCCTGACCAGAGGTCAATGTCTTCGGTCCACCCGTGCAATCCTGCTGAAGTGTCGATGTCGGCGTCGTCCAGCACGGTTTCACGGCGAGTATCGCGGATTGCATTCAGCGCCAGGTGGCGAGTGATGCTGTAGATCCAGCCCCGAGCCGAGCCTCGCGCCGGGTCGAAGCTGGCAGCGCGGGACCAGATACGAATGATCGCATCATGGACGATGTCTTCAGCGGTGGCGTCGTCACGCACGATGCGCCGGGCAACGCCCAGCAGGCGCGCACCTTCCTGATCGTAGAGCGCCTGCAGGGCTCGCCGGTCGCCCTGCGCACAGGCCTCCAGGCAGCGGTGGAAGTCGAAGGGAGTCACAGGCGAGTTCAACGTGTGCGGCTCCCTTGTGTGAGGCTTGTCATCGAGCGTAGATCATCAAATGCAGGGTGTCGGTCAAGTGCGCGTCACTTGGCTGTCCAGAACACATAGTCGGCCTGGTACTGGACGACCTGCCTGGTGCCTTTGTTCTGTGCTGTGCAGGCGCTCGCCGGCGCCACACCGCCGCGGGTGGCCAAGCGCTGGATATAGCTGACCCCTTCCATGGCGCCTTTGCCTTCAGCCGGGTTGGCCTTGACCAGCTGATAGGGTATGGCGCCTTTGTCCGCCTGGGCTACCGCCAACTGGGTGCCGGTGACTTTCGAGCCATCCTTGGCCTGCCAGGTGGCGGGTGGGCCGAAGTAGTCACCCACCTGTTTGCCGGCGCGGTCATTGAGCACTGCCTTGGGGCCAACGAAGGTCCATTCGGTCTGGCCGGGGGTGTTGGCCTTGTCGCGGCACTCGTAGGTGATCTCGCCGACGCCGACGGTTTCGAGCATGACGCGATGGCCGTCGGGGACCTTGACTGCATCTGGCAGCGCGGACTGGGCGTGGGCTGGCTGCAGCGCCAGGGCGAGGCTACAGGCGAGCAGGCAGGCGGTGGATTTGAGGTTCATGGGCAGTGCTCCTGACAGGTATTTGGGCTGGGCAGACACAGGCCGCCCAATAGCAATACCCGCCAAGGGGCGTAATGGATGCACTGGATCAAAAAAATCGGCGCCTTGATCACCCGTACGGTGCTCCAAGAAACATCATGACGGGTGTCAAATACAACTTCTGACGTTCGCACGCTCCGTACTGAACCGGGGCTGTCGGTTTCGACCCAGTATTAACGGCCGCAAAACCAAGGGCATTTGCACGAGTGGAATCAATGGCTCCGGGCTCGACACTCAGTTCTGCGGCAGTTGGTTCAGCCGGTTGTCCTGCACCATGCCGGAAGGATGTACAGGAATGCCTGCGCCGAATTTTCTCAGCGCGACATAGAACACCGGCGTCAGGAACAAGCCGAACAACGTCACGCCAAGCATTCCGCAGAACACCGTGACGCCCGTGACATGGCGCACCTCGCTACCCGCACCGCTGCCGAGCAGAAGCGGTACGGCGCCGGCAATGAATGCCACCGAGGTCATCACGATCGGCCGCAGCCGCAACCGACAGGCCTGCAAAGCGGCATCCACCGTGCCTCGCCCCTGTAGTTCCAGCTCCCGGGCAAACTCGACGATCAGGATCGCGTTCTTGCAGGCCAGCCCCATGAGCACCACCAGACCGACCTGGACGAACACGTTGTTGTCCCCACCGACCAGCCAGACGCCGCTCAGCGCCGCGAACATGCAGATGGGCACGATCAGGATGACCGCCAGCGGCAAGGTCCAGCTTTCGTACAGTGCCGCCAGCACCAGGAAGGCGAGCATCACTGCAAGTGGAAACACGATCGCTGCGGTATTGGCCTGGGTGACCTGCTGATAGCTCAGGTCCGTCCACTCCAGCTCGATGCCCCGTGGCAGCGTGCGGGCCGCGATCGCTTGCAGCTTGGCGATGACCTCACCCGACGACATCACCGTCGGATCGGCGTCGCCGATCAGGTCTGCGGCGGGATAGCCGTTGTAGCGCATCACCGGATCCGGGCCGAAGGTCGGCACGATATCGACGAGCGCAGCGATGGGGACCATGTCGCCCCGGCTGTTTCGCACACGCAGGCTACCGATATCCTGCGCCGTCTGGCGGAAGCTCGAATCGGCCTGGGCGACCACTCGATACACCCGGCCAAACAGGTTGAAGTCGTTCACGTAGACCGACCCGAGGTACGTCTGCAGGGTCTCGAAGATGGCCGTCAGCTCCACGCCTTGAGCTTGCGCCTTGGTACGGTCGACCTTGACGTCAAGTTGCGGAATGTTGGACTGGTAGGAACTGACCGGGAAAGTCATGCCTGCAGTGCTGGCAACCTCGCCCTGGAACCGGGTGAGCGCCTGCTGTAACGCGGCATAGCCCAGCCCGTCCCGGTCGGTGAGAAACAGCGAGTAGCCGGAGCCGTTGCCCAACCCCTGGATCGGCGGCGGCAGCAGCGCGTAGGCGGCACCGTCCTTGATCGCCGCGAACCTGGCGTTCAGCTCGGTGTTGATGTCCGCTGCGCTGCGCGTGCGTTCGCCAAAGGGCTTGAGCAGGACATACGCGGTCACCAGGTTCGGCGTGGTGGTACTCTGCAGCGCATTCATGCCGACATAGGCGTTGGCGTAATCGACGCCCTCCACGCTTGAGGCGATGACCGACATCTGCCGGGCGACGGCCTCGGAGCGGGACAGCGACGCACCGGGCGGCAGTGTGGCCCCGGCAAACAGATACAGCTTGTCCTGATTGGGGATGAAGCCACCCGGGATGGTCTTGAACAGCACTCCGGTAACTCCCAGTAATGCTGCATAGACCACGAACACCAACCCTTTGCGCGGCAGCAACCGCGCAACGCTGCCTTCGTAACGTGCCGAGCTGCGATTGAAGAATCGATTGAACGGGCGCAACAGCCAGCCCAGGGTGTAATCCATGCCACGGGTCAGCCGATCCCTGGGGCTGTCGTGATGACGCAGCAGCTTGGCCGCGAGGGCGGGCGACAGGGTCAGCGAGTTGATCGTCGAAATCACCGTGGCAATGGCGATCGTGACCGCGAACTGCTTGTAGAACTGCCCCGTGACACCGCTCATGAATGCCATTGGGATGAACACGGCGCACAGCACCAGGCCGATCGCGAGAATGGGGCCTGACACTTCGCGCATGGCCTGGTGCGCCGCCTGGTGCGGCACCAGACCAAGCGCGATGTTGCGCTCGACGTTTTCCACCACGACAATCGCATCGTCCACCACGATACCGATGGCCAATACCATGCCGAACAAGGTGAGGGTATTGATCGAATAGCCAAGCAGGTAGAGAAACGCGAACGTGCCGACGATCGAGACCGGCACGGCGATCAACGGGATGATCGAGGCGCGCCAGGTCTGCAGGAACAGCACGACCACCAGCACGATCAGCAGCATCGCTTCGAACAGGGTGTGCTGGACAGCGCTGATTGACTCACGAACGAATACTGTCGGGTCCCAGACCGGGGTGTAGCGCACCCCCTCGGGGAAATCCTTGGCCAACGCGTCGAGCTTGGCATACACCGTGTTGGCGACATCGATGGCGTTGGCCCCGGGCGTCAGGAAGATCCCGATGGCGACTTCCTGGTTCTTGCCGCGAAACACGCGCATCGTATAGTCACCCGAGTCCAGTTGCACACGGGCCACATCGGCAAGGCGGGTGACTTGTCCGTCGCTCCCGCTCTTGAGGATGACATCGGCGAACTCCTGTTCGGTTTTCAGGCGGCCCTGGACGTTGATCGAGACCAGGAACTCCGTATCCCGCGGGGCAGGCTCGGCCCCCAGTTGGCCTGCAGAAACCTGCACGTTCTGCTGGCGGATCGCGCCGATCGCATCCTGAGCGGTGATGCCACGCGCGGCCAACTTGTCCGGATCGAGCCAGATACGCATGGCGTAATCACCCGAGCCATAGAGCACGACGTCGCCGATGCCTTGGATGCGCGCCAGCTCATCCTTCACGTGCAAGCGCAGATAGTTGCGCAGGTAGAGCGCATCGAACTCATCGTTGTCGGAATACATGTCCACATACATCAGCGGCGTCGGCGACTGCTTCTGGGTGGTGATGCCATATTGGCGCACCGACTCCGGCAAACGCGAAAGGGCTTGGCTGACACGGTTCTGTACGCGTACGGCAGCGGTGTCGGGGTCGACCTTCGAATTGAAGGTGGCGACCACCTGCAGTGTGCCATCGGAGCTGGCCACGGACTTCATGTACACCATGTCCTCGACGCCGGTGATCGCCTCCTCCAGCGTAACGGCGACCGACTCGGCAATTTCCTTGGGGTTGGCGCCGGGGTAGGTCGCTTTCACCACCACGGTGGGTGGCACCACTTCCGGGTACTCACCGACCGGCAACAGTGGAATGGCGATCAGGCCCGCGACGAAAATAACGACCGACAGGACGATGGCGAAGATCGGCCTGTCGATGAAGAATCTAGAGAAATCCATGGTGGGAGCCTTTGCGGATCATCGTCCGTCATGACGGGTGCTGGAAACTTTCAGTTCATCGTTTTCAGGCGCGAGCACAGTGGCCAGGACCGGGGTCCCCGAGGCATAGATCTGCTGCAGTCCGGAAACGATGACCTGCTCGTCCGAGGCCAGGCCTGCCGAGATGACACGTTGCTGGCCAAGCAGCCTGCCCGTTTCGACGTAACGCTTTTCGGCCGTCTTCGCGTCGCTGAGCACATAGACATACTGCTTGTCCTGATCGGTCAGGATGGCCCGGTCAGGTACCACGACAACTTGCACCACCTCGCCGGGTGAGAACTGGACCTTGGCGAACAGGCCTGGGGTCAAGTGCCTGTCCGGGTTACGCAGGGTGGCGCGCGCGCGGATCGTGCCGGTCGCGGCGTCCACTTCGTTGTCCACGAACGTCAGCTCACCTTCGTACGCAAAGCCGTCGTCAGTCGCCAGGCCAATGCGCACCTCGGCCTTCGCCGAAGTCGCGAGGGTTTTACGGTAGTTCAGGTAACTGTGTTCATCGGGGTCGAAGTAGACATGGACCGGATCCTGCGACACGACCGATGTCAGCACAGACTGATCCGCCACCGCGAGGTTGCCAACGGTCAGCCGAGCGCGGCTGGTACGACCGTCGATTGGCGATCGAACCTCGGTGAACTCAAGGTTCAA
This sequence comes from Pseudomonas sp. CAM1A, assembly GCF_047501685.1. NCBI lineage: Bacteria > Pseudomonadati > Pseudomonadota > Gammaproteobacteria > Pseudomonadales > Pseudomonadaceae > Pseudomonas > Pseudomonas sp. CAM1A. The sequence continues at coordinate 78,276 of NZ_JBFNXP010000013.1, forward strand.
TGCCGCGGTGGCGACCGCAGATTCGGCGGCGTGCACCTCGGCAACACCCTGCTCGTAGGCCGTGCGCCGCTGCTCGGCGAGTTCCTTCGAAACGGCATTGGCACTGATGAGTTTTTGCGCGCGCAGGTCTTGCTGCCTGGCAAACGCCAGCGAAACACGCGCGCGCTCCAGCTGGGCGCGCGAGCTGTCCAACGCGGCGCGGTAGGGACGCTGATCGATGACAAAAAGCAGATCGCCCTTGCGGACCTCGCGGCCTTCACCATAGGCCACCTTGGTGATGTATCCGCCCACCCGGGGAAGGATTGCCACCGACTCCATGGCAGCCACGCGGCCATTGAAGCTGTCCCAATATCTGACGTTTTGGAGCTTCGCGCTCACGACATCGACAGCGGCAGGGCTGGAGGCGATCGACTCGGGTTCTTTGCTGCAACCGCTGGCAAGCAAGGCAGCGATGATGATTGTGGTAACGCTGACGGAAGGGGCACGCACGGGGCTGTCCTATCTATTTCGATGAGTGACTAGGAATCTGCAGTCGTTGCATGGCTCGTACTGTAGGAAAAGCAAATACTCGGATAAACTGGGTCTAATCGTTTTGTTTTTACGGAAATCCGGACAATGGCTTTGGACCGCTTGGAGGCCATGCGCGCGTTCTGCCGTATCGTCGAGGTGGGCAGTTTCAGCGGCGCGGCAGAGTCGCTGGGGTTGGCCAAGACGACGATCTCGGGCCAGCTGCAGGCGCTGGAGGCGCTGCTGGGGATCAAGCTGCTGCACCGCACCACCCGCAAGGTCTCCCCCACTACAGAAGGCGCCGCGTACTACGCTCGGGCACGTGCGGTCATCGACGATGTGGACGAACTGGAGGCCTCGGTATCGCAGAGCCGCAACGTCGTGCGCGGGCGGGTGCGCATCGAGATGCCGTCACCGGTCGGGATTCTGTTCATCGTGCCGGCACTGCCCGATTTCACCGCCAGGTTCCCGGAGATTCATCTCGACATCGGCTGCAGCGAGCGCGTCGTCGACCTTGTCCAGGAAGGCGTCGACTGCGCGATTCGTGGCGGCGTGGTCGCAGACCAGGACCTGGTCTGCCGCACGATAGGCCAGATGCGCTTGTGCTTTTGCGCCTCCCCCACCTACCTGGCGTCGGCAGAGCCGATCCACACGCCTGCGGACTTGCCACGACACAAGCACCTGGGCTTCAAGTTCCCCGCCACGGACAGGCGATATGTGCCGACCCTTACCCACGGAACCGAGCACTTCACCCTGGATCATCCGCCAAGCATGTACTTCAACAACGGCAGCGCCACGGCCGCCGCCGCGGTCGCCGGCCTGGGCGTCGCATTCCTGCCCAGAGCGGAGGCCGAGCCTCACTTCAGAAGTGGCGCCCTGGTCGAGGTCCTGCCGCACTGGCAGATGGCGAGCATGCCCCTGTCCATCGTCTATCCCTACACGCGGCATTTGTCGGCGAGAGTAAGAGCGTTCGCCGACTGGGTGACGGCGTTGATGGCAAGCGATCCCCTGTGGTCGCAGCCTTAGAAAGCCTAGGCTCTGTATGAAAAGTCTTGAGACGAAGGTCAGGCAAGGCGAAAACAGCCGAGGAACGGTCGGAGTCGCGCTCGACTTTACGGGTTGTAAATGAGCATTCCGACCGGGCTGGCGCACCGGGCTGTTTTCAACGCAGCATTACCGAGTAGCAAGGCTTTTCATACGGCCTTTAATGACCTTGCGCCACCTGCCCAGGCAATGTTCCCAGGTTCGCGAGAAAAACTTCGGTATCTCGATTGGACCGCAGGCAGACCACGCGACAACCGGACGGGGCCGTCGCCACGAATCGCTTCGTCACCTCTCGAGACGAGTTTTTCGTCCGCCACATGAACCTGAAAAACTCGGGCAGGTTGGCCAGCAGTTCCGGGCAGTCGTCCGGCAAGTCAGGCCGTGAACGACCGCGGTTCAACATCGTCCTCATGAACACGCGCCAGAATCGAAGCGCCGCCGACCGATCGATCCATATCAACAGATCCGCGCGGGCCATACGGTTGTTCCATGTGGTCGAGTGCCCGCCTTCGAAGATCCAACGCTCACGGGCCTCGACCTCATGGCAAAGACGCGTCTTCTCGTCACGGCTGCGCTCGACCCACCCTGGCTGCCAGTGAATCGTATCGATATGCACGACCGGCAAGCCCGTGCGCTCGCCAAGCTTGCGCGCCAGGGTACTCTTCCCAGACCCAGGCTGGCCAACGATCATCACCCGTTGCATTGAAGCTCCCTCTCGCCATGCCTGCTGATTTTTGGGGGCGCGATTGTACGGCAATGGCGGGGTTGGTCAACTGCAAGCGCTATCGTGCTCTGCATGACCAAGTCTCAAGGCTTTTCGTACAGGGCCTATGACCTGCAAGGCGAGCTCACAGAAGATACAGGCAGTATCACTTCAAACGTCGTCCCCTTTTCAACCGTTGACTCGACCTCAATTTGCCCACCGTGACCGGCGACGATCTCCGAGGCAATAAACAGCCCAAGCCCGAGTCCTGCAGCCGATCCCCTTTCACCAGAGGCGTAGCTTGAATAACGTCCCTGCGGGTTAAAGAGATAAGGCATTGCTTCCACTGGAATGGGCTCACCCGCGTTGTGAACGGCCACACTTGGCCCGGCAGCCTTGTTCGCCAAGGTGACTGTGATGGGAGAAGCTGTATCTCCATGACGTATGGCGTTGCCAATCAGATTGGAGAAAACCTGAGCCATGCGGGCCGCGTCGAATTGCCCCGCCACCTGCCCTTTTTCCTTGAGGACGATGGTTGCCTCGGGGTACGCCGTTTGCAACTCTTCGATCACCGCGCGACAGAGGGGATTCAGCTCAAGCTGTTCAGGGTACACGGGAATACCTGTTCCAAGGTTGCAACGCGCCAGGTCGAGCAGATCGTTGACGATGCCAGTGGCGCGGCGTGCGCTGGCACACACCTGGGTTGCCAACACTCTGCCTTTCTCATCCACCCTGTCCTGATGCAACAACAGATCGCCGGCCATCAGCATTGCCCCCAAGGGGGAACGTAGATCATGGCCAAGCACCGCGAGAACCATTTGGCGAGTTGACTCAACCGCTGCACCATAGGCGGCAATCGACTCGACCAGCGCCTGGTCTATTGCCTCGTTGAAACGAATCATGTCCTGGACATGATCCTTCACGGTGGCACCTTCCCGAGCAAGCCATAGCGACAGCACACTGGAGCGCAGTGCGCGGTACTCGGAAACCATCTGATCCATCGAGAAGCCCGCGATCAGACGGGTCATTGCATGGGTCTGGGCGGCAGTCTCGCTCGACATTTGCGGGCCTCGGCCCTGAGCTTTTTCGGACTGTTGAAGTGCGGTTTGAGCCGTGCGCATATCCGTGGCAGCGGTGCGCAGAATCCTTTCACCATGATTCCTCAAACCCGCGACGTCCTGTTTCGGCTGCTCCGTCGGGACAGAGCGCGCGAAGTTCTCCCACGCCTGGAGGATTTCCTCCATGCGGCTTTCGATGAAGTCGTACAGTCTCATTACGTTCCTCAACTGTGCTTCCGACGTTCATGCAGCCTAGTCCAACAAGCCAATACTGGATAACAACGGGTTCCCTACCTTTGGTCAGCCTTTGGAAACGCTTTGTTATAAGCACTGACTAACGAGGAAATGCGGAGTAATCGGTATGCGAGGCAGGGTATTGGTGGTTGAGGATGACGACATCCTCAGATGGTTGATGACAGAAGCGGTGGCCCACCTTGGGCATGAGGTCATTGAGTGCGCCAATGCGGACGACGCTTTGCAAGAACTTCAAGGCCACCACCGGCTTGCCTTGGTGATTACCGATGTGCGAATGCCCGGCCACATGGATGGAATCGACCTGGCCAAAGCCATCTGGGCAGGCTATCCACAGCTCCCGGTCATCGTAGTCTCCGGCCATACGGTGCCGGCGCCTGGTTTCCTCCCAGAGAACGCCCGCTTTATCAGAAAACCCTGCACGCTGGATAAACTCGGCCGAACAATAAATGAGCTGCTTCACATCCAGCAATCTGGATAAAGGCAGCCTTGCGAAGCTCCGCGCATCCACCGGACAAAGGTGCGGTAGATAGCCGCAGGCATCTGCAATCCAGCACTCCAAGCACCTAAATACAAGGCTTCAACAAACCAACTCCTAATCTGATATGGTTTTTATCTCAATATCTGGGCCTGTGCTGAAAACAGATCGAGGGCCATAGTGCCCTGGCCTGATCGAGGCCTGATGAGCGACGAACCATGAGCGACAGAATCCCCTTCCGAGTCATCGAGATTGCCCCCACCACCCACAAGAGCAAAAGCCAGGTGGCCGGTGGCATTCATACACGCAGTTTCACCGGCTTCTACCGCAACCTGCGGATCGCCTTCGCCGGATTGCTGTTCGTGCTGTTCTTCGGCACCGCCTGGTTGCAATGGGGCGACCGCCAGGCCGTGCTCTGGGACCTGGCTGACAGCAAGTTCCATATCTTCGGCGCGACCTTCTGGCCGCAGGACTTCATCCTGCTGTCGGCGCTGCTGATCATCTGCGCCTTCGGCCTGTTCGCCATCACCGTATTCGCCGGGCGCGTGTGGTGCGGCTACAGCTGCCCGCAAAGCACCTGGACCTGGCTGTTCATGTGGTGCGAGAAGATCGCCGAGGGTGATCGCAACCAGCGAATCAAGCTGGCCGCCGCGCCCTGGGGGGTGGAAAAGATCGCCCGCCGCAGCCTCAAGCACGGCCTGTGGCTGGCCATTGGCGTGCTCACCGGGTTGACCTTCGTCGGCTACTTCACGCCGATCCGCCCGCTGGCCGCCGAACTGTTCACCTTCGAGCTGGGTGGCGTGGCCTTGTTCTGGGTGCTGTTCTTCACCGCCGCCACCTACCTCAACGCCGGTTGGCTGCGCGAGGCGGTGTGCATGCACATGTGCCCCTATGCCCGGTTCCAGAGCGTGATGTTCGACAAGGACACCCTGGCGGTGGCCTACGACCCCAGCCGCGGCGAAGCCCGTGGCCCACGCAAGAAAGGCAGCGACGCGCGCAGCCAGGGCCTGGGCGACTGCATCGACTGCACCCTGTGTGTACAGGTGTGCCCCACCGGTATCGATATCCGCGAAGGCCTGCAGATGGCCTGCATTGGCTGCGCCGCCTGCATCGACGCTTGCGACGGGGTAATGGACAAGATGGGCTATGCCCGTGGCCTGATCGGCTACAAGTCCGAACACAACCTGCAAGGCGGCAAGACCCACTGGCTGCGCCCTCGCCTGCTTGGCTACGCCGCCGCGCTGACGGTGATGATCGGCGCCCTGGTGTTGGCCCTGCAGATGCGCCCGATGGTGTCGATGGACGTGATCAAGGACCGTGGCCTGTTCCGCGAGAACGCCTTGGGCCAGATCGAGAACATCTACCTGCTCAAGATCATCAACAAGACCCAGGAATCGCAGCACTATCGCCTGCGCCTGGTGGACGCCGACGGCTTCGAGCTGCATGGCCGCACCGAGTTCACCCTGGCCTCCGGCGAGATGAGCGAGCTGCCGGTGTCGGTGGCGATGCTTGCCGATCGCCCGACCAGCAGCTCCCAGGAACTGACCTTCGAGATCCAGGACAGCGACCAGCCGGGAATCCGCAGCACCGCGCACAGCCGTTTCGTCGCGCCGATGAATCGCTGATCCCTTACACTGACCCTCACCTTGCCTGCCAAAACCATAATGAAACGCTACGAACGATTCGCCGACGACATTGCCGAACTGATCCGCTCCGGGGTACTAGGCCCCGGCCAGCGGGTGCCTTCGGTGCGCTACGCCAGCCAGACCCACGGGGTCAGCCCGTCCACCGTGTTCCAGGCCTATTACCTGCTGGAGCGCCGCGGCCTGATCCGCGCGCGGCCGCGCTCAGGCTACTTCGTCAACGCCCACGCGCCGCGGCCGTTCTGCGAGCCGCAGCCCCAGGCGCCGGCCAGCGAGTCCACCGATGTCGATGTGAGCGGCCTGGTGTTCTCGATCCTCGACTCGATCAAGGACCCGCACACCGTGCCGTTCGGCTCGGCCTTCCCCAGCCCGAGCCTGTTCCCGCTGCAGCGCCTGTCCCGTTCGTTGGCCAGCGCCAGCCGGGCCATGGACCCACGCATGGTGGTTACCGACCTGTCGCCGGGCAACCCGCAACTGCGCCGGCAGATCGCCCTGCGCTACATGGTCGGCGGGCTGATGCTGCCGATGGAAGAGCTGTTGATCACCAACGGCGCGCTGGAAGCACTCAACCTGTGCCTGCAGGCGGTGACCCAACCCGGCGACCTGGTGGCCATCGAGGCACCAGCCTTCTATGCCTGCCTGCAGGTGCTCGAGCGCCTCAAGCTCAAGGCGGTGGAAATCCCGGTGCATCCGCGCGAGGGCATGGACCTTGGCGTGCTGGCCCAGACCCTGGACAAACACCCGGTCAAGGCCGTGTGGTGCATGACCAACTTCCAGAACCCGGTGGGCGCGAGCATGCCGGAGGCCAAGAAGCAGGAGCTGGTCGAGCTGCTGCGCCGCCACCAGGTGCCGCTGATCGAGGACGACGTCTACGCCGAGTTGTACTACTCGCAGCAGGCGCCGAAACCGGCCAAGGCCTTCGACACCGAAGGGCTGGTGATGCATTGCGGCTCGTTCGCCAAGAGCCTGGCCCCCGGTTATCGCATCGGCTGGGTCGCCGCCGGGCGCTTCGCGCAGAAGATCGAGCGGCTCAAGCTGATGACCTCGCTGTGCGCCTCGATGCCGGCCCAGGCGGCGATCGCCGACTACCTGCAACACGGCGGCTACGATCGGCACTTGCGCAAGCTGCGCTACGCGCTGGAGGGCCAGCAGGCCAACATGCTCGCCGCCATCGCTCGCCACTTCCCCGCGCAGACCCGCGTCAGCCAGCCTTCCGGCGGCTATTTTCTGTGGCTGGAACTGCCCGAGCAGATGGACGCGCTGAAGTTGTTCCACATGGCGCTGGCCCAGGGCATCAGCATCGCGCCGGGGCCGATCTTCTCGCCGACCCGACGCTTCGGCAACTGCATCCGCCTGAACTACGGCAGCCCCTGGGGCGATGGCGCGGAGCAGGCCATGGAGACCCTTGGCAGGATCGTGCGCTCGTTCTGAGGTCATGGCGGCGACCGGCCGGCGCGGCTATAGTTGCGCGACGCGCCGCCCGGTTCCTGCCCATGCCCAACGATCCTGTTCCCTCCCGCGAACATTTGAACGCACGCATCGCCGAGCTCGAGACGCAGCTTGCCATTGCGCAAGCGACAACCAATAGCAAACTGCTGGGTGAGCTGGTCGACCATAGCCTGGCCAATGTGTTCGCCGCCGATTGCAGCCTGCGCCTGATCGCCATCAACCGAACAGCCTGCGATACCTTCGAACGCCTGCACGGCTATACACCCAAGGTCGGCGACTCCATTGCGAAAATCCTGGCCGGCAAGCCGGACCTCATGCGCAGCCTCGAACCGGTTTGGCCACGGGTGCTGGTGGGCGAGCCATTCACCCAGACCATTAGCCTTGGCTCCCCTGAGGCACAGCGTCATTACGATATCCGCTACAACCCGTTGCGCGATGCCCACGGGAAAATCCAGGGTGGTTACCTGTTTGCCTACGACATCACCGAGCGGATGCACGAATAGGAACGCCTGCGCCAGACCGAAGAAGCCTTGCGTCAATCGCAGAAAATGGAAGCGATAGGCCAGCTGACCGGGGGCATCGCCCATGATTTCAACAATCTCCTGGGCGGCATCCTCGGTGCTCTGGAGCTTGCCGAAAAGCGGCTGGACCAAGGGCGCAGCCTGGACTGCCGACACATGCTGGGCATCGTCCAGCAGAACGCCTCTCGCGCCAGCGCGCTGGTCCAGCGTTTGTTGGCATTTGCACGTCAGCAGGCACTCACTCCACAGGCCGTGGACGTGCATCATCTGGTCGCCGGCATGCATGACCTGATCCACAGTTCCCTCGATGGCAGCATCAATTTTGTCGATGCGACGCTGGCCGGACAATGGATGGTGCGGGTCGACCCACCGCAACTGGAAAGCGCTCTGCTGAACCTGTGCATCAATGCCCGGGATGCCATGCCCAGGGGTGGCACACTGCGTATCAGCTGCCAGGATCACCCGCTCGATACGCGCCAGGCCAGCGCCTTGCAACTGGACCCCGGCGACTACCTGAGGATCGTAGTGGAGGATACCGGCTGCGGCATGCCCAAGGACATCGCCAACCGCGCCCTTGAGCCATTTTTCACCACCAAACCCCTCGGCCAGGGCACAGGTCTTGGCTTGTCCATGGCTTATGGACTGATGCGCCAGTCCGGTGGGCATCTGTGCATCGACAGCACACCGCAAGGCGGCACGCGCATCCATCTTCACCTGCCACGCGACCTGAACGACGACAACCCGCTCGACTTCTCCAGCTACCCATCCGAAGCCCGCTATCCACGCCCCACCGGTCTCGATGTTCTGCTGGTCGAAGACGATCCGACCCTGCGCCTGGTCATTCGCGAGATACTGGAAGAGCGCGGCCATCGGGTTCTGGTCTTCGGTGAAGGTACTGCTGCCTTGCAGGCCCTCGACCAAGGCCACCGCCCGGCATTGCTGATTGTCGATATCGGATTGCCAGGCATAATCGATGGTTACCAGGTCGCCAACGCTTTTCGGGGATGCTATGAGCGCGTCCCTGTGCTGTTCATCACCGGCTACAACGGTGGCATGGAAAACAACAGGCTGACGAACTCGAACCTGACCGCTTTGCTGCACAAACCTTTTGAGCTGGCTTTGCTGATGGCACGGATCGACCAGTTGCTCGATATCGCCAGACACGAGTCTGGCAGGCCTTAGCGCAAAACAGCTACAGTGCCCTCCCTTCTTCAATGGACGCCCGCATGTCGTCGCGCGAACTGCAGTCCCTTCGCCAACAGGTTCAAGCCCTTCGTCAGCGCAATGCCCAGCTGGAAGCGCAATGGGCCCACCATCAACAGTCTGATCAGGGCCTGTTCCGCTTTCTGTTCGATACGATGGACGAAGGCTTCTGTGTCATCGAGTTCTTCGATGGCCCCCACGGCCCACTCAGCGATTACGTGCATGTGCTGGCGAACGCGGCCTATGCCCGCCACGCTGGCATCGCCGACGTGACGGGGCAGAAACTGCGGGAAATGGTGCCGGATGAGGCCGATGACTGGATCGCCCGCTATGGCGAGGTACTGCGCACCGGGAAACCCTTGCAGTTCGAACAGGAGTTGGTGGCGACAGGGCGTGTGCTGTCGGTAACCACCTTCCGCATCGAGCCGGTCGAGCGACGGCAGGTGGCGGTACTGTTCAAGGACGTCACCGAGCGATACCGCGCCGAAGCTGCCCTGCAACAACTCAACGAGCAACTCGAACAACGGGTGGCCGCTGCCCTGGCAGAGCGCGGTTTGCTCGCCGAATTGGTGGAGAACAGCGTCGCGCGGGTTCAGGTGGTGGACACCTCGATGACATTCCTTGCGGTAAACAAACGCGCGGTCAAGGATTTCGAGTATCTGTTCAACCACAGGCTCCAGCCAGGCGATAGCCTGATCGAGTGCCTTGCGAATTTCCCCGCCGAGCTTGAAGGCTCCATGGCGCTCTGGCGCAGGACATTGTCCGGTGAAAGCTTTACCGAAGTAATTGCCTACGGTAAAAACGACCGCCTTCGCCACTTCGAGTCGCATTTCACCCCCCTGCGCAATGCCGCCGGAGCAATAGTCGGCGCTTACCTGTTCGTCTACGACATCACACGTAGGGTCAATGAACAGCAAAAACTGCTCGAGGCTGAAAAGGCCTTGCGCCAGGCGCAAAAGATGGAGGCAGTCGGCCAGCTTACCGGCGGCATCGCCCATGACTTCAACAACCTGCTGGCGGGGATACTCGGCGCCCAGGAGCTGATGCGCCAACGCATGCAGCAAGCACGCCATGGTGATATCCCGGCCTTGCTCGACAGCGCCTGCAGTTCGGCCCAACGGGCCGCAACGCTGGTTCAGCGCCTGCTGGCTTTTTCCCGACAACAGACCCTGCAGCCCCAGATGATCCGGCTCCGTACCCTTGTCGAAGGGATGCAGGAGCTGATCAGCCGCAGCGTTGGACCGGCGATTGAAGTCAAATTCCATTTCGAGCATGAAAACGGCATGGCCTTCGTTGATCCACCACAGTTGGAGAGCGCGCTGCTCAACCTGTGCATCAATGCCCGCGATGCCATGCCCAGTGGGGGGCGCATCGATGTCGACTGCCGCCAGGTGCAAGTTGCGGAAGATTCTGAAGAAACGTTGAACCTGCCAGCAGGCCATTATGTATGCCTGGACGTGAGGGACAATGGTCAGGGCATGTCCGCCGAGGTGGCGGCACGCGCGGTCGAGCCGTTTTTCACGACCAAACCGTCAGGGCGCAACTCTGGGCTGGGGTTGTCCATGGTCTACGGTTTCGTCCGCCAATCCGGCGGCCAATTGCAGATCTGCTCGACGCCGGGTGAAGGGACATGCATGCGCCTTTACCTGCCCTGGACACCCGGGAACGAACAGCATGCCCTTGCGGCGACCGAGCCTGCTGCCCGTACTCTCGTCACTGGACGGCGCATCACCTTGGTTGAGGACCATGCGCCGCTGCGCGTGATAATCACCGAAGTACTCGAAGACCTCGGCCATTGCATCGACAGCTACGCTAGCGGTCCTGCGGCCCTTGAGGCGCCAGGCCAACCTGAGCTGTTGATCACCGATATCGGCCTACCCGGCGGGCTTGATGGACGGCAGGTGGCCGAAGCGTTTCGCCTGCGCCTGCCCGAAGTGCCTGTGCTATTCATCACTGGTTACGACGCAAAGGCCGTGTTGCACGACCGCCCCCTGCCACCTGGGGCCTCTGTGCTGACCAAACCCTTCACGCTCGAAGCGTTGGTCGAACAGGTGGAACAATTGCTGACGATGACAAGGAGTCCAGTCGATGTCCGTGTTCCCGCGAAGCGAGAATCCTGAGGAGCTGCACAGCCTGCGACAGGCACTCAGCGAAGAGCGTCAGCGCAACATACGCATGGCCCAGGAACTGGAGCAGCTGCAGGTGCGCGTGCAGGAGGCCGAACGCTACCGGTTTCTGTTCGAGACCATGGAGGAAGGTTTCTGCATCATCCAGTTCATCGCTGGCACCAATGGCCAGTGGGTCGACTACCTGCACCTGATGGCCAATCCCGCCTATTGCCGTCATGCCGGCCTGCCCAATGTCGTCGGACGGACCTTGCGCGAAGTCATTCCTGATGAGGCCGAGATCTGGCTGGAACGCTTCGGCCAGGTGGCGCGCACCGGCGAACCGATCTACTTCGAGCACGAACTGCATGCCACCGACCGCTGCCTGGGGCTGGCGGCAATTCGGGTCGAGCCCGCCGAGCGCCATCAGCGAGCGGATCGAGGAGCAGCAGCGCCTGGCACACACCGAACACGCGGTGCGCCAAGCACAGAAAATGGAGCTGTTGGCCAGCTCACTGGCGGTGTAGCCCATGATTTCAACAACCTGCTCGGCGGCATACTGGGTGCACTGGAACTGGCCGGCCAGCGCCTTGATCAGCAACGTCACGATGCCTTGCCCCGCTGCTGGACAACGCCAGGGACGCGGCACCACGGGCCGCCTCGCTGGTTCACCGGCTGCTGGCATTCTCCCGCCAGCAGACCTTGCAGCCCGAGCCAACGGCTGTGGCCGCGTTGGTCGACGGCATGCATGATCTGATTACCCGCAGCGTCGGGCCACATATCGAACTGCATTGCCAGAACGACGCGCAACGCACCAGACCTGCTGATCAGCGACGTTGGCTTGCCTGCCGGCCTCAACGGCTGGCAGGTGGCCAGCGCATTGCGCCTGCGCTACCCAGGTTTGAAAGTACTGTTCGTCACCGGCTATGACGAAACGGCCGCACTGCGCGATGGCGTTCTGGAGGAAGGCATGAGCGTGCTGACCAAGCCGTTTTCCTTGCAGCAACTGGCGGAGCGGGCCGAGCGCCTGCTGCTGCGGTGAGGCCCGCCTAACGTCCGCCGCCCAGGTCGATGAAGCTGCCGGTCGAATAGGAGGCCTTGTCCGACAGCAACCACAGAATCGCCTCGGCCACCTCCTCGGGCGTGCCGCCACGGCCCATCGGCAGGCCGGGTTCAAGCTTGGCGACCCGATCCGGGTCGCCGCTCAGGGCATGGAAGCCCGTGTGGATATACCCCGGGCGCACGCCGTTGACCCGCACCCCCTCACCCGCCACTTCCTTGGCCAGGCCGAGGGTGAAGGTATCCAGCGCGCCCTTGGACGCGGCGTAGTCGACATACTCGTTGGGCGAGCCCAGGCGCGCAGCCACCGACGACACATTGACGATCGCCCCGCCCTGCCCGCCATGCCGCCGGGCCATGCGCAGCAAGGCATGCTTGGCGCATAGCATCGGGCCGACCACATTGGTCTTCATCACCTTGAGCAAGCGAAACTCGGACATGTCCTCGACCCGGCTCTGCTGGCCGATGGTCCCGGCATTGTTGACCAGCGCAGTGACCGGCCCAAGCTCCTGGTCGACGCACTGGAACATGCGCACCACTTCGTCCTCGACGCTGGCGTCGGCGCGCACCGCGATGGCCTCTGCGCCCAGCGCGCGGACCTGCGCCAGCATCGCCTCGGCGGCCTGGTCATCGGCGTGGTAGTTGATGCAGATGCGGTAACCCTGTTGCGCCGCCAGCAACGCGGTGGCGGCGCCGATGCCCCGGCTGGCGCCGGTGATGACGATGACCTTGTCCATGAGCCTGCCAAGTAGTCCGGAAAAGACCTACAAGATTAGGGGAAATGCCATCATTTGAAAACGGCAGGCTTATCGGATCTCTCCACAGGTTGGACTCAATGCCCTGCCGACGCCGGCGCGGCCTTGGCCGTGAACGGTGGCTTGGCCAGCCACACCAGCAGGATCAACCCGGCGAACACCCAGGTCAGCAAGGTGAAGTAGTCCACCGTCGACATCATGTACGCCTGGCTGTTGAGGATCTGCTCCAGCTTCGCGTAGTTCTGCGGGCTGGCCCCGCCCAGCTGCTCCAGGGTCTGGCGGGTGGCCGGCTCGAAGGCGCTGATGTGCTCGCTGAGGTAGGCATGGTGCTGGTCGGCCCGACGGATCCAGATCCAGGTGGTCAGCGACGCGGCGAAGCTGCCGCCCAGGGTGCGCAGGAACGTCGCCAGCCCCGAACCGTCAGCGATCTGGTGCGGCGGCAGGTCCGACAGCAGGATGCTCAAGGTCGGCATGAAGAACAGCGCCACGCCGATGCCCATGAACAGCTGCACCAGGGCGATGTGCAGGAAATCCACCTCGTTGGTGAAACCGGCGCGCATGTAGCAGCTGGTGCCGATTGCCAGGAAGGCGATACCGGCCAGCAGGCGCAGGTCGAAACGGTGCGCGTACTTGCCCACGAACGGCGACATCAGCACCGGCAACAGGCCGATTGGCGCCACCGCCAGGCCCGCCCAGGTGGCGGTGTAGCCCATCTGGGTCTGCAGCCATTGCGGCAGGATCAGGTTGATCCCGAAGAACCCCGCGTAGCCGCCCACCAGCACCAGGGTGCCGATGCGGAAGTTGCGGTGCACGAACAGGCGCAGGTTGACCACCGGGTGGCGGTCGGTCAGCTCCCAGATGACGAACACCGCCAGGAACACCACCGAGATCAGCGTGCCGATGACGATGAACGACGACTCGAACCAGTCCAGGTCGTTGCCCTTGTCCAGCACCACCTGCAAGGCGCCGACGCCGACGATCAGGGTCAGCAGGCCGATGTAGTCCATGGGCTGGCGGCTGGTGACCACCGGGCGCGTGCGCATCTGCTGGCGCACCACGGCGGCGGCGAACAGGCCGATCGGCACGTTGATGAAGAAGATCCACGGCCAGCTGTAGCTGTCGGTGATCCAGCCGCCAAGGATCGGCCCGGCAATCGGCGCGACCACCGTGACCATCGCCAGCAACGCCAGGGCCATCCCCCGTTTCGCCGGCGGGTACACGGCAATCAGCAGGGTCTGGGTCATCGGGTACAGCGGGCCGGCCACCACGCCCTGCAGCACCCGGAAGAACACCAGCTCGGGCATCGACTGGGCGATACCGCACAGGAACGACGCCAGCACGAACAGCAGCGTGGCCCAGATGAACAGCTTCACTTCGCCGAAGCGCCGGCTCAGCCAGCCGGTCAGCGGCAGGGCGATGGCGTTGCTCACCGCGAACGAGGTGATCACCCAGGTGCCCTGCTCCGAGCTCACCCCGAGGTTGCCGGAAATGGTCGGCAACGCCACGTTGGCGATGGTGGTGTCGAGCACCTGCATGAACGTCGCCAGGGACAGCCCGATCGTGGTCAGCAGCAGGCTCGGCGGGGTGAACTGCGCGGGGGCCGCCTGGCTCATCGCTGGGCCGTCTTGCCGGTGGCGCTGTTCTCGTGGATCAGCCGGGCGATCAGGTCATCGGCCTCGACCAGTTGGCGGTCGTACACCTGGGTGGTATAGCTGGCCTGCTGCGGTGGTTGCTGGGCCAGGGCCGGACCACTCTGGTCGTGCAGGTCGACTTCGGCGACGGTGGACAGGCCGATGCGCAGCGGGTGGGTCGTCAACTGTTCAGGGGCCAGATGGATGCGTACCGGTACTCGCTGGACGATCTTGATCCAGTTGCCGGTGGCGTTCTGCGCCGGCAACAGGGCAAAGGCGCTGCCGGTGCCGGCGCCGAGGCTGTCGACGGTGCCGGAATAGGTCACTTCGCTGCCATACAGGTCGGCGGTGATTTCCACCGGCTGGCCGATGCGCATGTCGCGCAGTTGGGTTTCCTTGAAGTTGGCATCGACCCACACCTCGTCCAGGGGGATCACCGCCATGGTCGCGGTGCCAGGTTGCAGGCGCTGGCCCAGTTGCACGGTGCGCTTGGCGACATAGCCGGTGACCGGCGCCACCAGTGTGGTGCGGGCATGGTCCAGGTAGGCCTGGCGCAGGTCGGCGGCGGCGGCCATCACTTCCGGGTGCGACGAGACCACCGTGTCGTCGACCAGCGCGGTGCTGGTGTTGAGTTGCTGGCGGGCACTGTTGACGGCGGCCTGGGCCACGGTCAGGTCATCGCGGGAGTGGGCGACTTCCTCGGCGGCGATGGCACCGCTGTCGGCCAGCACCTTGCGCCGGTTGTAGTCCTGCTGGGCCTTCTGCAGCTCGGCCTGACGGGTCTGCAATTGCGCCTTGAGCGAATCGACATTGCTGTACAGCCCGCGCACCTGGCGCACGGTGCGCGCCAGCTTGGCCTCGGCGGCCTGCAGGGCAACCTCGCTGTCGGCCGGGTCGAAGCGCAGCAGCACCTGGCCGGCATGCACCAGGTCGCCGTCGTCGGCGCCGATGCTGGTGACGGTGCCACTGACCAGCGGGGTGATTTCCACGACGTTGCCATTGACGTAGGCGTCATCGGTGCTTTCGTGCCAGCGCCCGACCAGGCTGTACCAGGCCCAGGTGCCGGCTCCTGCGAGGATCAGGATCAGCAACAGGGCCAGCAGCCAGGCCTTGCGCTTGCCCGAGTTGTCAGGCTCAGGGGCCGGGGTGGAGGTGTCAACGGGAGTGGCCATGACAATACCTTGGAAAATGCGTGACTGGGATCAACGGTCGCCGAAACGGCGGATCGTCAGGGGGTCGCCGGCGCTGAGCAGGACTTTGGCGAGCAGTTGCTCGAGGGTCTTGAGTTCTTCGGGCTGCAGCACGCCGACCAGTTCGTTCATTGCCGCCGCGCCGACCTGGGGCAGACGGTCGGCCAAGCGCTGGCCGTCAGCGGTCAGGGCCAAGCGCACCTGGCGGCGGTCGTCGGGGCAGCGGTTGCGCAAAATCAGGCCCTTCTGCTCAAGACGGTCGAGCATGCGGGTCATCGAACCGCTATCCAGGCCCAGGTAGCGGCACAGTTCGGCCGGGGTATCGACCTGGTACTGGGTGACGATGATCAGCACCTTGAACTGGGCGGCCGTGACGCCGTCGGCTTCGAGGTGCCAGTCGAGGATGCGGTCCTTGAGCAGCGCGGCGCGGCCGAGCAGCATGCCGATGGCGCAGGTCTGGAAGTTTTCCGGGGTGAAATGGGACATCGGCGGTCTGCTCGGGTAATTGTGTGAAAATATTACTGCTTAGGCAGTGAATGTCAAAGCCTTGATTAGGAGGCTAAATAAATATTCATCGAGAGGGGTAAAGGCGCCAGCGCCTCGCTGGGTGGGGACGGGCTGTTGCGCAGTCACGAAAGAAGCGCCACCTGAGGCGGCGCATCGAGATGGATTGCACCATCCCTGTGGGAGCTGGCTTGCCAGCGATAAGGCCCTTGCGCACAACACAAGACTGTTGCGTCTACAGGGGGCGGGTCAGCCCCTGGATCCTGATGGTCTTGCGAGGCCGTCAGCCTTGGCGTGCCAACTGCCACAAGCGCGCCACATCCGCAGCCCGCGCCTTGAGCAACGCCCCCGCCTCGGCACAGGCCTGCTCCAGGCTCATTGGCCCGCTGGCCAGGGCGAAGGCCGCATCGATGCCGTGCCCATACAGTTGCTCATAACCTGCACCGAGCGTGCCTGCCAGCACCACCACCGGCACGCCGTGGCGCTTGGCCACCCGCGCCACCCCGAGGGGCGTCTTGCCGCGCAGGGTCTGGGCATCAAAACGCCCTTCGCCGGTAATCACCAGATCCGCGCCCTGCACCAGGGCATCGAGCCCGGCCAGCTCGGCGACCACCTCGACCCCTGGGCGGAACTGCGCGCCCATGAACGCCTTGGCTGCGAAGCCCATGCCCCCGGCCGCGCCACTGCCAGGCTCGTCACGCACATCCTTGCCCAGCACACCCGCACAATGATCGGCGAAGTGCGCCAGGGCCTGGTCCAGGGCCTGCACCTGCTCGGGGTTGGCCCCCTTCTGCGGGCCGAAGATCGCCGAGGCGCCATTGGCGCCGCACAGCGGATTATCGACATCGGCGGCAACGTCCACCCGCACCTGCACCAGGCGCGGGTCCAGGCCGCTGGCGTCGATGCGCGCCAGTTGCGCCAGGGCCAGCCCGCCCTCTGCCAACGGCTCGCCCCGAGTATCCAGCAAGCGCAGGCCCAACGCGCGCAGCATGCCGCTGCCGCCGTCGTTGGTGGCGCTGCCGCCGATAGCCAGGACAATGCGCGAGGCGCCGGCCGCCAGCGCCGCGGCGATCAGCTCGCCGGTGCCCCAGGTGCTGCTACGGCACGCGTCGCGCCGCCCATTGGGCACCAGCTGGATGCCACTGGCCTGGGCCATTTCGATCACCGCCGTGTGGCTCTCGGCCAGCCAGCCCCAGGCGGCCTCGACAGGCTCGCCCAACGGGCCGCGCACCACCTGGCGGCGCAGCTCGCCCTGACTGGCGGCGACGATCGCCTCCATGGTGCCTTCACCGCCATCGGCCATCGGGCATTCGATACGCTCGCAAGCCGGCCACACTTCGGCAAGGCCACTGGCGATGGCGCGGGCGACACCGGCGGCGTCGAGGCTGTCCTTGAACGAATCGGGGGCGATGACGATTTTCATGGGGATTCTCCTGTCCTGTTCCGCGCATGCTGACAGGTGTACGGTGCGGCGGCCTCGGTCGGATGCACAAAACCCAGGGGCGATTGTTTGGGCGGATGCCTTTGCCAGCCGTCACTCCACCGGCAACAGCTGCAACCCCAGGTACAAGCTCAGCATCCCCTCCATGCGCAACGGATCCACCTCCCCCAGCTCGGCAATGCGCTCCAGCCGGTAGCGCAAACTGTTGCGGTGGATACCCAGCGCCTCGGCGCAGGCCTGGCTCTGCCCGTCATGGGCGCACCAGGCGCGCAGGGTAAGCAGCAACTGGCCACTGGCGTCCTTGGCGCGAATGCGCTGCAAAGGTTCGAGTAGCTCGTCCAGCGCATCGTCGTTGCGATGCCGCCAGAGCAGCGCTGGCAGGCGGTAGCGGGCCAGGCTCAGCAGGCGCTCGTCGGGCAGCACCTCACGGCCGTAGGCCAGCAGGTCGCGCACCCGCCGGTAACTGCGGCGCAGTTGCTCCAGGCTCTGCGCCGGGCTGCCCAAGGCCAGGCGCTCGACGTCCCAGCCGTGGCGCTGCAAGCGTTCGAGCAAGCGCGGCTCGTCCAGCGGCACCCCGGCCGGCCGGCACCACAGTAGCGACTGGCGCGCAGGGCTGACACACCAGCTATCCGGGTAGCGGCTCATCAGCCAGGCCGAGAGCGCCTCGGCAGGCGGGCCGCCACGCAACTCGAACAGGCAGGCAATGCGTGGCAGGTTCGGTTTGAGCCCCAGTTGCCGGGCTTCATCGACCAGCCGCGGCGAGTCGCCGCTGCCGCCCAGCAACAGCGCCAGCAGGTCGTCGCAGCGCTGGCGGCGCCACTGCTGCTCCACCTGCAGGTGGCGCTGGGCCAGGAGCATTTCGGCGGTCATGCGCACCAGCTCTCCGTAGGTGCGCAGTTGCCGAGGATCGCCGGTCAGGCCGAGCACGCCGATCAGCCGGCCATCGAGCATCAATGGCAGATTGACGCCGGGCTGCACGCCCTTGAGGCACTTGGCCGCTTCCACGTCCAGCTCGACGATGCGCCCATTGGCCAGCACCAGCTGCGCGCCTTCGTGGCGGGTGTTGATACGCTCGGCCTCGCCACTGCCCAGGATCAGCCCCTGGCTGTCCATCACATTGACGTTGCACGGCAGGATGGCCATCGCCCGGTCGACGATGTCCTGGGCCAGGTCGTGGTCCAGCTCGAACATGTAAGGGTCCTTGGGTCTTCGGGGCTTTGGTCGGCGGCACAGCAGCCCACACCTGAAGCTGTGCAAAAGCACAAAGACAGCCGCGCTACACTGCCCGAGACTTTTCCAGGCGAGCGCCGGCACAGGCGACGCGGTGACAACCATAACAACAGAGAACCCGATCATGGCACACAGCCCCGCCCCTGACCAAGGCAACGAGATCACCCGCAACGCGCTCTACCGGCGCATCACCCTGCGGCTGATCCCGTTCATTTTCATCTGCTACCTGTTCAACTACCTCGACCGCGTCAACGTCGGCTTCGCCAAGCTGCAGATGCTCGACGCACTGAAATTCAGCGAAACCGTGTACGGCCTCGGCGCCGGCATCTTCTTCATCGGCTACGTGCTCTGCGGCCTGCCCAGCAACCTGGCGCTCAACCGCTTCGGGCCGCGGCGCTGGATCGCGCTGATGATGATCGCCTGGGGCAGCCTGTCCACCTGTCTGCTGTTCGTCACCACCCCCACCGAGTTCTACACCCTGCGCCTGTTGACCGGTGCCGCCGAGGCGGGTTTCTTCCCCGGCGTGGTGCTGTACCTCTCGCGCTGGTTCCCGGCGGACCGTCGCGGCCGCATCATGGCCTTGTTCATGTCGGCGATCCCGGTGTCCGGGCTGCTGGGCGGGCCGTTCTCCGGCTGGATCCTCGACCACTTCGCCGCAGGCCAGCATGGCCTGGCCGGCTGGCAGTGGATGTTCCTGATCCAGGGCTTGCCCACCGTCGCGCTGGGCGCGCTGGCCATCGTCCTGCTCAGCGACGGCTACCAGAGCGCCCGCTGGCTGAGCCCGGCCGAACGCCAGCTGATCGAGGCGGACCTTTCGGCCGACGCCGCCGGCAAGCCGGCCACCCGCGGCGACAGCGTGCTGTCGGTGCTGACCAACCCGCTGATCTGGACCTTCGGCTTCGTCTACTTCTGCATCCAGAGCGGCGTCTATGCCATCAACTTCTGGCTGCCGTCGATCATCAAGAACATGGGCTTCGACAGCCCCCTGCTGATCGGTTGGCTGAGCGCCATCCCGTACCTGCTGGCCGGGGTGTTCATGATTGTCGTCGGGCGCTCGGCCGACCTGCGCAACGAGCGCCGCTGGCACCTCGTGGTGCCGATGCTGATGGGGGCGCTGGGCCTGCTGATCGCGGTGAACTTCGCCGGTAACCCGCCCATCGCCATTCTTGGCCTGTCCATCGCCACCATGGGCGCGCTGACCGGCCTGCCGATGTTCTGGCCTATGCCAACCGCGCTGCTCACCGCCGGCACCGCCGTGGCGGGCCTGGCGATCATCAACTCGGTGGGGCAGATGGCGGGCTTCCTCAGCCCCTACCTGGTGGGCTTCATCAAGGAC
The DNA here is from genome assembly GCF_047501685.1 of Pseudomonas sp. CAM1A. Taxonomy (NCBI): domain Bacteria; kingdom Pseudomonadati; phylum Pseudomonadota; class Gammaproteobacteria; order Pseudomonadales; family Pseudomonadaceae; genus Pseudomonas; species Pseudomonas sp. CAM1A. Next base: position 98,385 of record NZ_JBFNXP010000013.1, read on the forward strand.
CAGACCGGCTCGACCGATGCGGCGCTGTATGCGCTGGCCGGGTTGATCGTGGTCGGTAGCCTGGTGGCCTTGCGCGTTTCGCGAGGTGGTAGCACTGCGTTGGCAGACGCCCGCTAAAGTTGACCGTATCGCGGGGCAAGCCCGCTCCCACAGAGCCAGTCCAACTTTGTGGGAGCGGGCTTGCCCCGCGATGGCCACCACGCTAGTCGCGAGGTTTCCACCCGGCTTCATGCAGTGCCGTCAGCAAGGTATCCCCATCCAGCGCCGGCACCACCACCCCACCCTTGCCCTGCATCGTGCGTCCCGCCAGCAAGGCATTGACGATCGCCTCCTCCACCGCTTCCGCCGCTGCCATGAACAACGCCGAGATATGGTCGTTGTTGAGCATGCGCAACTCGGTGCATTGCTCCAGCCCCTTGCGGGCATAGTCCGCCGGCGGCAGATTCTGGTTACCGGTGGAGAACGCCAGGAAGATATCGCCGCTGGAGTCCTCGGTGCCGCCACCGGTGCGGGCGATGCCGATCGACGCGCGCTGGGCCAGGCGCTGGCACTGGTGTGGCAGCAGTGGCGCGTCGGTGGCGATCACCACCACGATCGAGCCCATGCCCGGGGTGCCGGTCACAGGTTCGGCGAAAGGCGACGGCAAATGCCCCAGCTGGCGCCCCACCGGATAGCCGTCCACCCGCAACTCGCGCCGCTGGCCGTGGTTGGCCTGGACCAGCGCGCCGACGGTCCAGCCGCCCTGCTCGTCCGCCAGGCGCCGCGAGGCAGTGCCGATGCCGCCCTTGAACTCGTGGCAGATCATCCCCGTGCCACCGCCCACCGGCCCTTCCTGCACCGGTCCCGAGATGGCCGCCTCCTGTGCCTGACGCACCTGCGCCGGGGTCACGTGCTGGCCCCAGATATCGTTGAGCAACCCATCGTAGGTTTCCATCACCACCGGCATGCACCAGTACACCGCCTCGTCCGGCAGGCGCTCGCGTTCGGCGGCGATCAACGCATCGCGCACCACGCCGACACTGTGGGTGTTGGTGATGGCGATCGGCGTGGTCAAGAGGCCGGCCTCGCGGATCCACTCCAGGCCCGTGGCGTCGCCGTTGCCGTTGAGCACGTGGCAGCCGGCGAAGCACGGTTGCTGGCGGGCCGCGCCCGCACGGGGCTCGATCAAGGTCACCCCGGTGCGGATCGGCGCCGGGCGTTGTTCGTCGATCAGGGTGCTGTGGCCGACTCGCACTCCCGGGACGTCGGTGATGGCATTGAACGGGCCCGGGGTGCCGTGGCCGAGGGTGATGCCCAGTTGACGCGCACGCATGTGTACTCCTTGGAAACTCACAATTTCTGGAAGGTCGGGCTGAGCCGGCCGTGGGTGCTGTACAGCGTCACCGACACGGCCAGCAGCCCGAGGATGATCAACAGGTCGCGCAGGGACGCCTCGCGCAGCAGGGTCGCCAGCAGCCAGCCGGCACCGCTGACCGCCAGCAGCGCAGGCATTGGCCACAGCGGCATGCGGTACGGATGCTCGCGGTCACGGCGCAGCACCCGGCTGCACAGCGCGCATGCGGCCACCACCAGGTAGATCAGCAGCAACAGCAGCACGGTGAACGAGGTCAGCTCCTCCAGGCTGCCGGACAGGCTCAGCAAGGCCGACGGCACGGCGAGGAACAGCGTGGCCAGCCAGGGCGACTCCCAGCGCGGATGGATCAGGGTGAAGGCACGGTTGAGCGTGGGCGTCCAGATCGCGTCGCGCCCGCTGCTGTACACCACCCGGCCGACCTGGATGACGATGGCTACGATGGCGTTGAACACCGAGAGGAAGATCCCCGCGCTGACCAGCCGCGCCAGGGTCTCGTTGCCATGGGCAGTCAGCAGGTAGCCGATTGGATCGCCGCTGGCCAGCATTGCCTGCAACGACGGCGCGCCGATCAACAGCGCGGCCAGTGGGATCACCTCGATGGCCACCACCACCGCCAGCGACCACAGCACCGCCCGGTGCACGGTGCGGCCACGGTCCTTCATGTCTTCGGCCAGCAATACCGCGCCACCATAGCCATTGAAGGCGAACAGCGCCATGCCCACCGCGCCCAGCACCAGGGCCCAGGGTGCCGCCGTCAGCGCCCCTTGCTCGAGCATCTGCGGCTGCAACAGGCTCGCCGCCGGCTGGCTGGCATTGCCGAACCCCAGGATCACGATCACCAGCAGCGCGGCGACCTCGCAGAACAGGAACACCCCGGTGATCCAGGCATTCAGGCGGATATTGAGGATACCCAGGGCATAGCTCGACACCACGATCACCAAGGCCACGGTCTGGGTATCGAAACGCGTGCCCAGGGCATTGTTCAGGTAGGTGGCGGCGCCACCTGCAAGCACCGGCGGAATGAACAGCATCGAGGCCAGCACGGTAAGGAAGGTGGCATAGCCTGCCAGCCCGCCGAACACGCGCTTGGCGTACACATACTCGCCGCCGGCGGAGCTGTGGGCGCGCCCCAGTTCGGCGTAGCACCAGGCGAACATCAACGCCAGCGCACCGGCCATGATGAACGACAGAAACGCACCACTGCCGGCCTGCTGGATAGCGAACGGGGCGATGACGAACACGGAGCTGGCCGGGGTCACTGCGGAAACGGTGATGGCGACCACGTCGAACACACCCAGGCGCTGCTTGAGCGCGCTTGCGGGCTCTTCGCTGGAGCTCATGGCGTTTTTCCTCTGATTGTTATTGGTTGTGAGGGGAAAACCGGTCACGCGGCCGCTGGACCTGGGTTGGACTGTAGGCCCGGGTAAGGCTTTGGCCAATTACCCTTAGGGGGTACGCCCCTTGACGGGAAGCGGGAAACCTCCCGAGACTGCGCAATCGCAGGTCAAAACTTGTGGGAGCGGGCTTGCCCCGCGATGGCTCAGGGTTGCCTGATCCGACGCCATCGCGGGGCAAGCCCGCTCCCACGCTCCCATTGCGATCGTGAAATCTGCGATATACCTGACCTGCAACTGTCGTCAGCCACGGGGTCCCATGCACAACCTGTTCACCGAAGCCAGCGCCCACGCCGGCCTTGCCCGCACCGTCGAGCAGATCGGCCAGCCGCGCTTCTGGCGCCAGTTGATCCTGCTGCTGCAGCAATGGCTGGCATTCGACAACGCCCTGGCGATGTTCTACCCCCGTACCGGGCTGCCCCGGGCCCTGGAAATTTTCGACGCGCGGGGTGAAGGCAACCCCGAGGCCATGGCCCTGTACCTGAGCGGCCTGTACCAGCTCGACCCGTTCTACCAGGCCTGCCAGGAGCGTATCGGCGATGGCCTGCATCGCCTGGAAGAAGTGGCGCCGGACCAGTTCCGCCAGAGCGAGTACTACCTCAAGTACTTCCACGACCATGTCCTGGAGGACGAGGTGCAGTTCATCGTCCAGCTCGGCGACAGCGGCGCCCTGTCCCTGTCGCTGGGCCGGCGCGAACGCTTCGACAGCGCCAGCCACGGCCTGCTGGCGCTGGTCTGTCCGTGGGTGGTCGCGCTGATGGCCCAGCACTGGCAGCAGCACAGCCTGCGCGCCGCCCCCGTGGCCGGCATGGCCCATCAAGTGCGCGACGCCATGAGCCTGTTCGGCGCCAAGGTGCTGTCGGAGCGCGAGCTGGAGATCGCCCGGCTTGTCCTGCGCGGTTATTCATCGAAAGCCATGGCCGAGCGGCTGGCCATTTCACCGGAGACCATCAAGGTGCACCGCCGGCACCTGTACGCCAAGCTGGACATCTCGTCGCAACCGGAGCTGTTCTCATTGTTCCTGCAGTCGCTGGGGCACGATCCGCAGGACCCTTGAGCCTGTCACTGGCGCAACCGCCCCAGGGCCTCCAGCACATGCCCGGTCGCCCGCTCCACCTCACCTTCACGGCAGGCAATGCCCAGCTGGCGCCACAAGCCAGGTCGCAACGGCCGTTGGGCGATACGCGCCTGCGGCTGGCGCACCTCACCTTCCTGCGGCAGCAAGGTGGCGCCGTAGCCGGCAGCCACCAGGCTCTTGATCGCATCGTTGTAGTTCAGCTCGATCCGCGGTTCGGGGTACAGCCCCGCCGTGGCGAACCACTCCGAGGTGACTCGCGACAGCTGGGTGGTGCTGTCGTTGAGAATCAGCGCCCTGCCGGCCAGCCAGGCCGGGGTGACCCGCGCCGGAGGCTGCCAGTCGGCGGGCACATAGGCCATGATCGGGTCGCGCCGCCAGGGCGTGATCCTCAAGCCCTTGCCCGCCACTTGCGGCAGCGCTACCAGGCCGATGTCCAGGGTGCCTTCGCGCAGACGCGCCAGGGAGGCCTGGGAGGTGAGCACCTGCACCTGCACGTCGATCCCCGGATGATCCACCCGCAGGGTTTCCAGGGCCTGGGGTAACAGGTGGGCGATGGCGCCGGTCGAGGCGCCGAGGCGCACCCGGCCGGTCAGGCCCTCGACCTGCCGGCGCACCTCGTCCAGCGCCTGGTCGGCATCGGCCAGCAGACGCCGGGCGCGGGCCAGCAGCGTCGCGCCGATGGTCGTGGGGCGAACCTGGCCGCGCGTGCGGGTGAGCAATGGGGCACCGATGCGCGCCTCCAGTTCGGCCACATGCAGGCTGATGGTCGGGGGCGCCAGGTTGAGCTGGCGGGCGGCATCGGCAAAGGACGCGCGGTCGGCGATCACCACCAGGGTGCGCAGGCGGTCGAGGCTGATTTCTCGCATGAGGCTTCTCAAGGGCAGGAGCGGCTATCAATTCAGAATTACTGAACGTGACCATCATGATATTCAAATTTTCTTTCGTCCAGTGAGCGGCGAGGATTAGCCATCACTCTCTTCACCGGACATTCGACATGCACCACCCCCTCGTCTTCATCGATGGCGACCAAGGCACCACCGGCCTGCAGATCCACGCCCGCCTGCACGGCCGCGATGACCTGCGCCTGCTGACCCTGCCCGAGGCCGAGCGCAAAGACCCGGCTCGCCGCAGCGAGGCGATCAACAGCGCCGACATTGCCCTGCTCTGCCTGCCCGACGAAGCCGCCCGCGAGGCCGTGGCCACCCTGCGCAACCCGGCGGTGCGGGTGATCGACGCCAGCTCCGCGCACCGTACCGCGCCGGGCTGGGTCTACGGCCTGCCAGAGTTGAACGCCGAGCAGGCCGAACGCATCGCCACGGCCAGCCGGGTCAGCAACCCCGGTTGCTACCCTACCGGCGCCATCGCCCTGCTGCATCCGCTGGTCAAGGCCGGGCTGCTGCCCGCCGACTACCCGCTGAGCATCCATGCCATTTCCGGCTACTCCGGCGGTGGCCGTGCTGCGGTCGAGCGCCATGAACAACGCAGCGATGATTACCTGCCGACGCTGCAGTTGTACGGCCTGGAACTGGCCCACAAGCATGTACCGGAGATCCAGCGACACGCCGGGCTCAGCGCCAGGCCGCTGTTCGTCCCGGGCTATGGCGACTATCGCCAGGGCATCGTGCTGAGCATCCCTCTGCAGCTGCGCCTGCTGCCCGGGGTCAGCGCCGAGCAGCTGCAGGCCTGCCTGGAACAGCACTACCAGGGTGCCCGGCACGTGCAGGTCATGCCCCTGCACCAGCACGACGCAGCCGCGGCGCTCGACCCGCAGGCGCTGAACGACAGCAATGACCTGCGCCTGGCCCTGTACGCCAACCCCGAGCACGGCCAGGTGCTGCTGACCGCAGTGTTCGACAACCTGGGCAAGGGCGCGTCGGGCGCCGCCGTGCAGAACCTCGACCTGATGCTGGCTGGGCTGCGCTAGCATCTGCGGGTAGAATGGACACCCGCCTCGTCCGGGGCGGGTGTTTCACACCTTGCCGGAGTTCCACCCGCGATGTTCATCCTCCGCCGCCTCGACGGCGTGCCGCCCGAATCCTTCCAGAACCAGATCCGCCAGTTGGTGATCGACCATGTCGGTCAGCTCAGCAGCGTCGCCATCAGCCCGGACAACCCGCTGTACCCGCTGTACCAGTACGGTGTCGGCCTGGAGGTGCACCAGTACCTGATGGCCCTGGACGGCACCCGCGGCCTGCGGGTCGAACTCACCCTCGCCCTGGATGCCGACGCGCCGGACCAGTTGCTCGGCTTTGCCCTGGTACTGCCGGCCCAGGACAACCCGCAAGCCTGCGCCCTGGCCTACCTCGCCGTGGACGCCAGCCACCGCCGCCAAGGCATCGCCCGTGGCCTGCTGGATGCCGTGCGTGGCCGCTATGCCTGTGTCGAGCTGAGCGCCTTCGCCCAGCAAGTGCCGTGGTTCGAGAACATGGGCCTGCAGGTAGTCGCCAGCGCCGGGCCGCAGGTATTGATGAGCAGCACCGGCAAAGCCAGCGACGCACTGATCGGGCGGCTGGACATCGCGCCGATCTACCAGACCGTCGAGGTGCGGCAGATCCATGCCTACCTGCTCAAGCAGCAGGGCGAAGCAGCGATGGTCGAGGCCGAACGGCTGCGCGACGTACGGCTGGATACGCTGGCCGAACAAGCTAGGGCATGCGTCAGCGAACGCAAGCGCGTGCACTGAAGGGTTCAGCCCTTGATGGCTTTCTCGATGGCGGCGATATCGATCCTGCCCATCTGCAGCATCGCCTCGAACGCCCGCTTCGCCACGGCGCGATCGGCGCTGGCAACGGCGTCAGTGAGTATCCGTGGACTGATCTGCCAGGACAGGCCCCATTTGTCTTTGCACCAGCCACAGACACTTTCACTGCCACCATTGCCGACGATGGCGTTCCAGTAGCGGTCGGTCTCTTCCTGGCTGTCGGTCGCCACCTGGAACGAGAACGCCTCGCTGTGACTGAACGCCTTGCCGCCGTTCAAGCCAATGCAGGGCACGCCCATCACGGTGAACTCCACCGTGAGCACATCGCTCGCCTTGCCCGAGGGGTAATCGGCGGGAGCCTTGTGCACCGCGGTCACGCGGCTGTCGGGAAAGGTACTGGCATAGAAGTTCGCCGCGTCCTCGGCGTCGTTGTCGTACCACAGGCAAACAGTGTTCTTGGCGGTCATGGGCACTCTCCTGGGCGGGTCTCACTGCCCACGAGTCTAGCCCCCGGATCCACCCGCCCCGGGCAAGCGCGATCAACGGCTGGGCAGTCAGCTCTGCTGGCTCAGGAGGCGACACGTTCGGCTTGCACGGCCTCAGCGTGGCGCTGGCTGAACGCCAGGTAGTAACCGTTGCAGTCGCGAAGGCCGAACTCGCGAGAGCCATAGGGCGTGTCCTGCAATGGCCAGGCGATGTCGGCCTGCTCACGGACTTTGGCGTAGTAGCCCTCGACGTCCTCGATCACCAGGTAGAAGGTGCCGGCGCAACCTGGCGATTGCCGCCACAGGTCCTGCTCGGTGAAGAGCAGGCTGCAGTCATGCAACTGCACGGTGAGGGTCGACTGCGCGGTGTCGGTGACCGTGAACTGCAGCACGTCACGATAGTGACGGCGGGTAGCTTCGAGGTCGGTGCAACGCAAAAGCGGGGCAACAGGCATACGGGCCTCTTCGGCGGGTGTTCGCGTTGCCGCGGATCATCGCCGTAAACACCGGCAGCGGCAAGGTGCTGTATCCCCGGATTGCTCGCCATCTGTGTCTAACGGCAATTGTCCGCCACGCCTAGGATCGAGGCCTGCAACCAAGGAGCTACCATGAACGAACTGCCAACCACCGGCGACTTTCCCGGGCTGGTCCTGCGCCGCTTGCTGCCAAGCGACCTAGCCATGGTCTGCGCCCATCGCGAGGCCATGTTCCTGGAGGCCGGTGGCGACACTCTGAGCCTGCAGACCATGACCGAACACTTCCGGCCCTGGCTGCAACCGCGCCTGGCCGATGGTCGCTACTACGGTTTCGTGCTGCTGGATGACGAGCAGCCGGTGGCGGCCATCGGCCTGATGTCGATCGACTGGCCGCCGCACCCGGCGCATCCCTGTCACGACCAGCGCGGCTATGTGCTCAATGTCTACGTGGAGCCTTCCCATCGCCGCCGGGGACTGGCTTCGCAACTGATGCGTCTGGCCGAGGCCGAGTTCACCCGGCGCGGCCTGGATTTTGCCGTCCTGCATGCCACCGAGGTGGGCCGCCCGGTCTATGCCGGCCTGGGCTGGGCGCCGACCGCGGAAATGGCCAAGCACCTCGGCTGAGCTCAAGTCATCCGCGCAAGCGCCGATACCTCTCGTGCATCCGCCCGGATGCATGATTGTGCAGTTACTCAAGGAAGATTCATGTCGCGTCACAACCTGCCAGCGCTGCTGGTACTGTCAATGTTCCTGTCGCTTGCCGGCTGCAATGGCCTGCCCCGCTCCACCACCGACAACGCCCCACCACTGGGCCCGGTGCTGCCGGACAGCGAAACGCGCACTACCTGGATCACCCAGGCCCTCGCCCTGGACCCGCTAGCCAGCCAGGACCGCCAACCGCCACCGCGCCAGAGCAACGCGCAGATCGTCGCCAAGCTGCGCCAGAAACGCGATATTCAGCTGCCGGACGCCTACTGGAGCCAATGGCAGCACAACCTCGATACCTTCGATGCCGACACCGCGCGCCACAAGGAAACGCAGCGCGCCCTCTACATCGCCACCTTCACCGACCAGCTCAAGCGCGCCGACGACCTCACCCTGCAACGCCTGGCCAATGCCCCCGACAGCCTGGACGCGGCCAGCCGCGAGGCCTGGAAGGTCCGCCTGATCGACCGCTACAGCCGCTACATCATCGATAGCGAAGTGACCCGCGACATCATCGACGCCCACCTGCGGCGCATGGCGCTGATGGACCGGCAGTACGGTGTCTGCGCCCAGGACAGCGACTGCTGGGACCGCACACCCACGCCGTGATATTTGACGCTGGGCGGCCCAGCGTCCAAGGTTGTTGCTCCCCATCGATCCGGAGTTCTACATGCATTTCGACCTGATCCAGTCCCTGAGCCTGGCCGGCAAGACCGATGTGCCCAATGACGACCGCGTCGGCAGTGCCGACCGTCATGCCTGGGTGATCGACGGCGCCACCGACCTCGGCGCCCCCGGCCTGCTGGGTGAGCGCGGTGGCGCGGCCTGGCTTTCGGCCACGGCCCAACGCGCCTTCGCCATGGCGTCGGGGCCGCTGCGCAAGGTCTGCGAGTCAGTCTTCGACTCGATCGGCCAAGCCTATCTGCAAGACCGTCAACGCGAGCCCGTGGCCGCCTGGGAGTTGCCACGTGCCGCCTTTGCCGCCGTGGCGCTGGAAGGCGAAGAGCTGGTCTGTGCGCACCTGGCCGATTGCGTGGTGCTGCACCGCAGCGTGCGCGGCATTCACTTCCTCACCCCGGAGCCCGACCGCGAGGCCGAACGCGCAGAAGCCGCGGCGCTGGGTCCCGGCACCGGCGCCCACGGCGTGCGCACCCCGGCCGTGCTGTCCGATCGCCGTGTCGCTCGCGAGCGCCCCCGGGCCGTGCTCGGCGTCGATGCCGAGCTGTCCCGCGAGGGCACCCTCTACAGCCGTGCACCGGTGGCCTTGGGTGACGATGTCCTGCTGCTGAGCGACGGTTTCGCGGCGCTGTTCGACACCTACCGGGCCTATGACCCGGCAGGCTTCTTCGAGCGCCTGCAAAGCCACGGTCTCGATGACCTGGCACGGACACTGCGCGGTATCGAGCAGGACGATGCCGCGTGCCTGCGCTACCCGCGGTTCAAGATGGGGGACGACGCCTCGGCGATCTGGTTGCGGGTTGGTTAAGTCCCCGCGAGCCAGGCCAAGCGTTTGTGCAGAAAATAGCGACTATGCCCGGGCGGGAAGTCGGCCAGCTCGCCGAACACCTCGAACCCCAACTTGCGGTAGAAGTCCGGCGCCTGGAAGCTGAAGGTATCCAGCCAGATTCCGCAACAACCCTTCTCCCTGGCCAGCGCCTCGGCCTGGGCCATCAGTTCGCGCCCGGTGCCCTGCCCGCGCATCCGCTCGGGCACCACCAGTAGCTCGACGAACAACCAGCCCCCGCCGAGCCTTGCGTAGAGGCCACCGACGATTTCATCGCTGTCGGGATCGCGCAGCGTCCAGGCGACGGTAGCCGCGCCGGGGGAACCGATCACCGCATCGTTGAAGGCGCGCAAGGGTTTGAGAATCGCATCGTGATGCAGGTGGGTGGCCTGGTCGGTGAAATCGATCGTCAGCGTCATGGCAGGTCGTCCGGTTGACCACGAAAGAAAAGGCACCCGAAGGTGCCTGTCTACTTACCTCACGGCTGGAAGCGCGTGCCGCACGCGTGGCATAGCCAGGTGCGGCGCCATTCTTCCAGCTTGTCGTACTGAGCGACGTTGAACTTCCAGTGACGCACAAATCCGATCACGCCGACAGTGGCGAGTGTGGCCCCGATGAAGAACCTCGTCCAATCGACGCCCCAGTAGGTATTAATCAGCTTGAGGCCATCGTAGAGGATGATGACACCTACTCCGGTCATGATCACAGGCCCCAATAGGCGTTTGCCCGGGGGCGGACCTACGCTGGCAGCCAGATCGGTCTGCTGCCGACCAGTCGTTTCGACCGTGACAGGGCCATAGCCGGAGGTGGTCTGGTGGGTTGCTTGAATGCGGGTTGTACCCGCGGCGTGAATCACCGAGAGCAGCTGGACATTTTGGCCTTGGCAGTGCGGGCAGCAGATGGCGTTGTTGCTCACCACGTAATCATTCCTTTGAGGGGTGAAAGCCGGGCATTCTAAGGCAATTGCAGGCCTCAACGCACTACGCGAAGTTATCCGAGCGATACAGGATTAAATTTCCTTCACGTTACGCCCTTTGGATATAAGGCATTCGACAGCCGTTCGACCATACTCCAGAGATGTTTTCCGCGTTTTGGTGAGTTTCAGAAAGTGGCGAAACCCAATGAAATCAGGGGTTTCGCCCCGCTGAAAAACTCTGCGCCACACGCAAAAACACGATCATTGGTACAAAAATTGGTACGAGTTACATCCCCTCCCGCGGCGACATGCGGACCACGATCCGTCCTGGCTCGTCCCTCTCCCACTCCTCTGCAGATTCATACCTGAGCAGGCTGATGGCCCAGGCCTCTTCATGCTCAAGTAGCGCCCAGGTCCTGGCTGCTTCGGTCAGCTCCAACATGTCGGAAAGCACGCCGGCATCTATCTCTCGTCGGCGGCTGGCGGCATAGGCCATTTCGTTAAGCACTGCGGCGCGCCCGTCCGGGTCTGTGACCAGGGCGGGGCCGTCGTATAGCTCGTCGAGCCACGGCTGCGGAATGCCGGCTGGCCTACTCAACACGGCACCACCACGACTGCGAGTACAGCACGCCTTCGATCTCTTCGAAGCCGGTGATGTTCATGCCCTGCTGAGCCATCCCGTTGACGCACGCGTCGTGCAGGCGCGGGATGATGTCGCCGCTGGGCGTTGGGTTGAACACCCAGGCCTCTATGCATGGCCGGCCGAGCACCTTGCTGTGGCCGTATTCGATGTGCACGTCTGCGCGCAGCGGCTTGATCTTCGCGAGCTGATCGTTAGGAATGGCGACGCCGCGCTCTCGGCGGCGGACAAGGAGGAAGTACATACGGCACCAATACTGTATATCGATACAGTATTTGACCATCCAAACGGAGGGTCAGGCCAGTACCGCCCGGCGCTTCAGTGGCGGACCAACGGCTGATGCCCGAGCGCGTAGAGCTGGTAGTCGGTCACAGCCTGGTAAGCGGACTCGGCGATTACACGAAGGCGCTCAACCTCTTCTGGCGAAACACCTGCGGCCTGGGCGTTGTGATAGAGGCGCAATGCTTCAGTAGCCTCGCTAATCAGCGGCTCACCCGCTTCTACCATTCCCTCTATGGTTCGCTTCACTGCTCTATCCTGGTGGCTTGACCAAGGAATTATACGACGCTTCGCAAGCCAGGCCAGCTACTCGGGCGCGGTCATACGCTGCCGCCAACTCTCCCGCTCGCGCATCAGCCCGTGCGAGCAGGTCGGAGAGCACCATGGCGGCGCGGCGGGCTGCCTTGCCTCGAGCGGCAATTGCGGGATCCTCGCCGGAACAACCGACGGTGGCAGCGAGCTTGCCGGCTTCATCGCGCAGCCGCTCGCCAGCAGCATCAGCCCCAGCAGCAGAGCTGTCGGCAATCGTTCGTTGTTCCTGAGCATGCGCCCTCACCTCCTCCTGCGCGTCGGCGCGCCGTTGCTCCTTTGTCCGCTCTCCGCGCTCGCCCAACACCTCGGCCAGGCGATCGCCGCTGTCCCGCAGCGCTGAGACTGCGGTGGCCTCGGCCCGCTCCACAGATCGACCGTGCTGGTAGACGAGCCAATACGACCCGACCACTGCTAGTAGTACGGCCACCCGCACGCCCCAGCTCTTCACGCTAACGCCCTCCGAAGGCCTTCCGCGAATACGGCCGTTGGGTACTCGTAGTTCGCGTTCTCGTGCTTGATGATCGCGTGCACCAGGCCGCCAAGGACCTGCTGGTTCTTGATGTCCTTGATCGGGTCGCTCGGGGCAAGGCCACAGCGCTGCGCCACGGTGCGGATGTAGGCATCGGTGTCGTTCTCCACCTCCGGCGCCCAGCGTTTGATGATCGCCGCAACAGTGCGCAGGCGGTGCTTGTTGTAGTAGGTCTGCAACAGCTTGCCGAGCGCACGAATCCCATTTTCCGGCGTATCAAAGATGCAGAATCGGCCGCCGGGCTCTTTACCGATCTGGCCAACCCAGTTGTTGGTGGAGTTGAAATCGATGTTTCCCGGGTTGCAATTGCGCACGCCGCGAGGGAGCAATTGAGTCATGGTTTTCTCCAGGCAAGAAAAAGCCCCGTCAGTGTGGGGCTTTATTGGGTTTGTTCGGCGATCCAGGGCGGTGCGGCGGGTCGGCGCTCTACCTCGGGGAAGTGTTCCGATTGGGGCCAGTCGCGCAGCGCCTGCAGGTACGCCAGTAGCTCATTGAACTGTTCACTAGTGAGGGTCGGGGTAACACCCAGGTCTACCTGGTCACGATGCCGGTCCCTGATCCACTGGATACCCAAAAGGGTGTTAACTCGCCAACCACGCTCACGTGCCTCTTTGAATTCCTCCGTATACTCCAACGTCAACTGGCCGTCTTCCAGCTTGATTTCTTGACCTGAGTTACGGCCAGCCACAAGCAACTGATATTCATCATCCGCCACCTCAATAGCATCTGGCGGAATATCTTTGTGAATACGAGAACTGTAGAAACAGCCTGTAGAAATACTAAACTTCATACTTTGCTTCATTGCATCACCCTACCTTCCAACTGCTAAAATCCAGCCCTTGCCACCACCGCCGAACGTTCCGCCAGCCGTCCAGACGTAACGGGTGTTGTCGACCACCTGAACAATGGTTCCGTAGCTTCCGGCAAAGCCATTAATGGTTCCAACCTCAAGTTGCAACCACCCACCGAACGCGACGTTCGGGAAAGGCACGGGAAAGTATCGATAGTCAGTGGCAGAATTGGACTCATCACTGTAAGCCCACTGAAACATAAAACCGCCAAGCCAGGTCGGCAACTTGACAAAACCATTCGAGCCAAACGTGTAAGAGAATCCGGCGACGAGGTACGCAGGGGCCACAGCAAGATAGCCTGAAGCCCCGGTCACCACCTCATTCAACGTGGCGAAGCGACAAAAACCAGCAACCGTTTCGCTTGCAGCCTTTAGCTTTGCAGCAACATAGTAAGCAAGGCCAGCGACGCTTACCCACTTCGCGGGCGTTACGCCTGCATCAAGTTCAGGAACCGTAGCCTCCATGCTGGAGTCGATGATACGCGACGCTGTGTAAGCAGGGGTTCCAACAGCCCAGGTCCGTACATATGCTTTACCATCTTGAACACTAAGCGCCACTGCCTCTTTAGAGGCATTGTGCTTTTTCCAGTCAACCCCGTCCCAATAAGCATTCTGACAAACGCTTGACTCAAGCTGAGAACTGACAAACGCATAGTTGGTTCCGTGAAGATCGTAGCTACCGTAGGGCAGCGGGTTCACATTTGGAATGGCATCAGTAATGCCGTAACCGGCAAGTGTGGTGGATTTGTTGGCCTTGCCGGATAACGCGCTATCGATGTACGTCTTTGAATAAACGTCCTGATTGTTGGCTTTACCCGAGAGCGCGTTATCAATGAAAGTTTTGGTGTAGGCGTCATTGATGCCATAGCCACCCAGCGTTGTGGGGTTCGTACCACCGGTTACCCGGCCCATCGTATCGACTGTCACCTGCCGGTAGCTACCGGCCGCAACGCCGGTTTTGCCGAACAGCATGCCGAAGGTCAGCTGCGTGGTCCCCACCTGCGGCGGCTGGGTGTTGCTCAGCTGCCACATCGTTCCTGCGTAGGCCGTGCCCGCTTGGACGATGATCAGATGCCCCGGCGTGCATTCGGCGTCGTCATTGGCGTCGAGCGCACGCGGCCAAGCGGCGGCGGACGCGGTGTAGATCCAGTTCTGCGCGGCGTTGGCTTGGTCTTTCACCAGCACCCGATCACCGGCCACCAGGGCCACGCCGTCAATCGTCTGCAGGCCCGACAGGGCAATCGGCCCGGTAGTGGCCGCACGCACAGCGCGCTTTACGTCGCTGGCCGCAAGGCCCTGAATCGCCTGCAGCAGCTGCGCGCTGTCGTCTTCGCTGGGCGTGAGCCCTGCAGCCTTGATCACGGCCAACAGTTCGTCAGTGACCGCGTTACCCCAGGTCGCGGGGATCAGCGAACCAGGCTGGCCGGTACTGGCGTTCTCGTCAGCGAACTTGCCGCCCACCAGACCGATACCGGGTGTACGTTTCGGGTAGTCCATATCGCGTTATCCGTAGTTGATTGTTTCAAGGGTGTGCGCCGGGGCGGCGCGGCTGACCAAGCATTCCAAGGCGCCATTGGCAGCGCCGCCGAAGGTCTGCCCCCAATGGCTGAAGCCGAAGCGGCTGCCCTGGGCCAGACGCGCCCCTGTCTCCAGGGTCCACATGAATTGAGCACTCCAGGTGCCGAAACGGGCCGAGCCGAATCGCGACCGGCCGAAGCGCGGCGCTCGGTGCTCGATCACGCGGGCATTGCGGTAGCCCAGCGAGAAAGCCAGTTCAACGAAATAGGCCGGCGTCTGCCCGCCCACTTCCAGCAGCCGGCGGCGCACGGCCAGTTGCCGATCAGCAAATGCCGGCGAATCGCCCATGCAGGGGTCAGGCAGGTGCATGACCCGCTCCCAATCGGGGACCAGCTCGCGCACCGTGGCAGGCTCGCTCTCGGCCAGCAGGTCGGCGGCGCGGCGGTCCTCGGTGGCCAGCTCTCGGGCCGCCACCTGCAGCACCTGGTCGACACCCGGGTTGAACTCGCGATCCCAGGCCGGCCCCGGCGGCAGCAGCGTGCACAAGTGGGCGTAGTAGTCCTGCTCCGTCCTCACGACCACAGCACACCCCCATAGGTCAGCAGCTCATTAGGGGCCGCCTGCACGTCGCCGGCGGGGCTGATGACCTTGTGATCACGCTCGCCCGTGGCGCCGCTGATGGCCTCGGCAATGTGGGTGGCCAGCAGCGAGGCGCCCAGCTCCGATTCACGGTTGTGCAGGTCCACCAGGGCGGCTTCCACGGCGCGCCGTACCACGCTGCTGTCCGGGGTGACCGATAGCTGGTACTGCACCGGTTTCTCTGCCGGCGGCAGCACGTACACCTCGGCCGTGACGGGCTGCTCCTGCTTGATGTACGCCGCCACGGCCGCCAGGGCCTCGGCGTTCGGGATGATGTCGATATCGCCATCACGCACGAAGAACACCCCCACCGTGCCCGGCCCCACCCAACGCCGCACGACCCAGGCCCGGGTCACCCCGGCGACCTCCAGCGCCCAGGTCTCGTAATCGCTCTTGCTGCCGCCGTGGGCAATGACGCGGTACGAGCGAATCACCCGAGCGCGCAGAGCCTCGATACTCTCCTGCTCGGTGCCACGGGTCAGGCCCGGCGCTGCCACGGTGAACGTGTCATTGACGCCCAGCACCGGCGACACCAGGCGCAGCTGCGTGCCGGCGGGCGTGTTGCCCAGCTCGCCCGGCTCCAGGGCCTCGACCTGGGCGACGCCTTCGGTGCTGCTCAGCTTGACCGAAGCCCGCACCCTGAACAGCACCTGGTCATCGCGCTGCAGCAGCGTGCCGGCATCGAGCAGCGCCGAGACGGCGCCGGTGAAAGTGACCACCCCGCTTGCCTTCACGGCCTCCAGGCGGCCGCGCTTAAGCCGTGCCTGGGCCATGCGCAACAGCGTTTCGTCATCGGCCGTGTCCGGCAGGATCTGGTCAGCGATGTAACGCTGATGGCCGTAGCGGCCGGATGATGCCGCGCCCAGCACGCGGGCCAGCACCTCGGCGTCAGAGCGGACCAGGGCGCTACCGCCGGCGAGGTCGGCCTGTGCCCTGGCCACCAGAGCGGGCAATGTTGGGATTTCAAACGGCATTGATCACCTGCCACAGGTTGTCTAGTTGAACATCGATCACGGGGCCGTCGCGCAGGCCGACCCGCACCTGCATGTCGAGGCGGTCGACCTTGCGCGACGCCGTTACCGTAACGGCGCTCACCCGGTCGTCATCCACCGCCCACTGCAGCGCCTCGCGGGCGAACGCCTCGGCCGTGCGCACCGTGTCGTCAGTCAGCGTGCGCCGGCGCAGCTGCCACAGGCGTGACCCGATGCGGTCATTGGCCAGGGTCGGGAACGTATCGCCCCACCAGCCGTAACGCTGGTCGTCGTCCAGCAGGTCGCCGGCCTCGGCGCGCCGCCAGGTCAACAGGCTGATCACCACGGCGCGCTGCCAGGCGCGTTCGGATTCGGCATCGAGCAGCGTCATGCGGTCACCACCGGCTTACCGCTCTGCTGGTTACCCTTCGTCACGCCCTCATGCGGGTGGTTGACCTGGCTGACGCCAGCGGCGATCTGGTCGCCCTGCGACACAATCTGGCCCGTGGTGCGGATCACCGGCGTGTCAAACTCCACGGCCGTCTCGGCCTTGACCTTAAGCGTCAGCGTCTGGATCTCGATCACGCGGCCGCGCTTGAAGTGCAGGCGGTCGCCCTCGTCGGTGTAAATAGCCACCTCACCGCTCTTGAGCGCCTGCAGGCGAAAGCGCCGGTCGGCGACGCAGACGACCACCCCATGGGAGCGGTCGCCGCCCAGGAACGCCGCCAGGGCCTCGGCGCCGGGCAGCGGGTTGGACGTAAAGCCGTAGGGCTCGAAGTGCTCCATGCCGTCTTTCACTTCGTCGGCGGTCAGGCGCATCTGCAGGCCCTGCAGCTTGCGGCCGGCATCGACCAGGGCGACCACGCCCCGGGCGAGAAAATTTCTCATGGGTCTCATTGGCCAGGCTTCCAGTCAGCGGGGATCAGGTATTCGAAGTTGTCGGCCTTGCCGCCCTTCTTGAGCTTGCGCGACTTGTGCGGGTCTTTCGGCTCGGGGTCGAAGCCATCCGGCGGGCCTACTACGATGTTGGCCACGGTGCCGGCGTCATCGAGCACATACTCGATTTCGCTGATGAGCATGTCGCGGTCGATACCGATCAGCGGGTCGACCACGCGCACGATCATGTTCGGCACCCACAGGGCGCCGGTGGACTGCCGCCAGCCCTGGATCTTGTAACGCAGGGTCAACGCCTTCCCCATCCGGCTGCCGCGCTCCCAGTTGGCCCGCGCCTGGGCCAGCTCCGGGGTCATCTGGCCGCTTTCGTGAATCAGCAGTACCCGGCGCCGTGTGGCACGCGGATCGGTGACGCCGGCCTTCACCTCGCTGGCCTTCTCGCCGTAGTCGGTGTCGGTGCCCGAGCGCTGGCCGGTGACGCGGTACTCGGAAAACACCCCCGAGAAATCCAGCTCCGCGCTACCGGTCAGCAGGTTCTGCCCCAGTTCCAGGCGATCGATGGCGCGGCCGGCGCTGCCCGGCTTGATGATCACCACCCGCCCCCGGGCATCATCGGTCGACAGCAGTCGCGAAAGCGTCAGCAGGCGGTCGATGGACTCGAAGGCAGTTTCGCCCGGTTCAATCTGGTGGTCGGCCAGCTTGGTGGTTTCCGCCACCTCGCTCAGCACGCGCACCCCATAAGGCTCGGCCAAGGCCTGCACGATCTTCTGCACGCTCTGCCCGCGCCACTGGCCGGGCTTGTTCACCGCCGAGCAGTCCACCAGGTCGGCGGTCAGCGAGCGGCCGACGACCGACCGTTCTACGCTGCGGGCGTCGTAGCTGATCGGCGTACCGAACACCCAGCCCGTCAGCACCAGGTCGGCGCCGATGCGAACTTCGCAGCGGTCGCCCTGGCGCACCGGGATTTCCTGCACCTGGCCCGGCCAGCTCCAGGTTACGCCCAGGCGGAAATCCCGGGCCTGGCGTTCGATGCCGGCACTGATGCTGACTTTCTTCCAGCCGCGATAGTCCAGGCCGTTCACGCTCAGCGTGACAGTATTTTGGTTGTCCATGGGTTCACTCTCGAGCGATGGTCAGCGCGCCCACGGGCAGGAAGCCCGGGTGCTGCACCTTGTTACGCGTAACGATTTCCTCGGCGCGGGTGGCGTCGCCATAGCGCTGGTACGCCAGCACCACCGCCGGCAGGCTTTCCCGCGTAGTGACCTCGGACAGCCGCACGCCGGCGCGGGCCACTTCGGTCATGTGCGCCCGCACCTGGTTGCGCACCACCTCCAGGCGCTCGACGTGATCGACCGACGACGCCAGGGCGGCCAGCCACAGGGCGTCGCTAATGGCGTCACGCAGCGCTACCACATCGGCAGTGACCGGCACCTCGGGGCGCTGGATCGGGGCCACCACCTGCTGCTCCAGGGTGGCGAAACCCGTCAACGGCTCGGGCGCCTGCACAACCGGCATGGCCACCGCCTCGCGCACGGCCAGCACGATCAGCGCATCGCGCACCAGCTCACGGGCAGCGGTGACCACGGCGGCGGTATCGGTTCCTCCGGCAGGTGGCGGCGCGTTGACCAACTGGCGGGCCTGCTCCACCTGGCCGGTGATGGCCCGGCCGGACTCGGCGAAGCTGGCAAACTCCGGCGTCGCCTCGGGCAGCGCAGCGACGGTGCGGGCAAACTCCGGATCGGCCTCCAGGCTGGCCGACTCGCCGCCGCTCGACGGCCCCCAGCGATAACCGGACGACCGCGAACTACCGCCGACACTGGCGAACTGCCCCCGGATCATCGCCGCGAAGTTGCCCGGGGCGTTAATCAGCATGTCGGCCAGCGCCTCCACCGAGCTGACCAGGCCAGTCAGTTGGCGAAGCTCCGAGGCAATGGCCATCTGCACCCCGGCCACACCGTTCTGCAGCGCGACCACGGCCAGGCGCGCCCGGTTGACCACCGCCATGGCGGCCTTGTAGCGGGCAATCGCCGACTCAAGCAGGCTTTCCGATGAGTCTTCCAGCTGCCGCGCCGTGTTCGGCACGCCGGCAGGAAAACCCTTCTCGCCGTCCTCCACGAACACCAGGTCAAAGCGGACCATGCCGCCTTCGCGTCGCTCATGGCTGACGCTACAGACCGTCGCGGTGGCCGTCAGCCGACCATACCAGGGGTGGACCAGCTCGCCCGCCCCGGGCTTGTCCAGGGCGTTGAGCAGGTTGTCACGCTGGAAATAGCAGTCCTCCCCGATCACGAAGGCGGCCAGCTTGATTTCCCGCGTGACGCGGCCCAGGTCTTCCACCAGCGGCTTGTCCCGCTGCGGGTACTCATGCGTTTGCGTGCGCCGTCCCGACGGCATGCTGTCGCTGTCGACGTGGAACGGCACGCCCCGGAATGAGGCCGGGTGCAGCTGATCCCGCCAGGTACTCATGACGCCCTCCCCAAGGATCGGTAACCCACTTGCGGGCTGACCTGCAGCCCGGGTTGATTGGTGTCGGCCTGCTCCACCCGCATGCCGGGCGGTGCGTTGTCGAAGCGCACGACCATTTGCCCTTCCAGCTGGGCTTTACTGGCCTGGGCCGCCTGCTGCACCAGGGAGCCCCGCGACGCGGCCAGGGCGCCCGCTGCAGGTGCTGCCAGGCTGCTCTGCCCAGGCAGGCCCATTTCAGCGCGCTTCATCGCCTCCCCCGGGGTAAGCCCCTTGGCCAGGCTTTCCTGCGCATGCTCGGCCATCTGCGAGGCCGACAGCGGCATCGCCGCCCACGGTCCCGGCTGATCCGGCGCACGCATCAAGCTGGCCACGCTGGTGGCCTCGGGCATCAACTGCACCGGCTGCGCCATCGGCTTGACCAGTGCACCCGGTACAGGCTCGCCGGCGGCGTTGCGCGCCTTCTGCTGCTCGGCCCAGTCGTTGACCTTGGCTGTCGCCGCGCTGATCACGCCGTCGCCGCTCGACTCGCTGTCGAAGCCCAGGAATTTCATCATCGGCTCGATGATGGGTCGCAGCTTGTCCCAGATCCCTTTGAAAAAGCCGGTGATGGGCTCCCAGTGCTTGATGATCAAACCCAGCGGCGACCAGTCAAAGACCGCCTTGAGGAAGTCAAAGAACGGCACCGACAGGGCTTTGACCAGCTCCCACAGCGCGCCAAAGAACGCCGTCAGTGGCTCCCAGTTGGCGACGATCAGGCCCAGCGGCGACCAGGCGAAAGTGGTTTTCATCCACTCCCACACGGCCATCGCCGGGGCCTTGATCTTGTCCCACACCGCTTGGAAGTACGGCGCCACGGTCGACCAGTTGGCGATCAGGACGCCGGCGGCAATGGCGATGCCCCGGACGATCATGCCCACCGGGCTCATGCTCGCGACACCGTTCATCATGGCAAGCGCCGCCGTGGCCCCGGCCGTGGCCAAGCGCAACACGGTGAAGCCGACGGCCGCGCCCAGCACGCCCTTGATCAACCACGGGTGCGCCCCGGCCAAGGTGGCCACGCTGCTGATGATCGGCCCCACGGCCGCCATAAAGTCGTTGAGCGGCGGCAACAGCATGCTGCCGACCGTGATACCCAGGCGGGTTACCCGGTTCTGCAGCAGCTGCATGGCGTTCTGCGTGGTCGCGGCCCGTGCGGCGTACTCATTGTTCATCGACCCGGCATACTGACTTTCGTCGCCGACCGATTTGAAGTTCTTCTGCAGCGTGCCCAGGCTGGTCAGCAGCGGCGCGATGGCCCCTACCGATTCCTTGCCAAACAGGTTGGTCAGCACCGCCGCTTGCTTGCTTTTCTCGACCTTGGCCAACGTCTCCAGGACGCGGTTAATCGTCCCTTCGCTGTCCGTCTGCATGCCTTTGGCCAGCTCGTTGGCATCCAGGCGCAAGGCCTTGTAGGCCTCCTTCTGCGACTTTGTGGCCGCCGTGCCGGCGGTCAGGGTCAACATGAAGTTCTTGATGCCGGTGGCCGCCACGTCCTGGGCGATACCCACCCCGGCCAGGGTTGAGCCCATCGCCACCAGCTGCGCCGCACTGACGCCCGCCACTTCGCCCAACGGGCCTATGGCGGTCAGGATGTTGGAGATCTGCCCGGTGCTGGCCGCGCCGGTGTTGCCCAGGTAATTGATCTGGTCAGCGAGCGTGACCACCTGATCCTGGTTCATCTTGAAGGCCGTGCGCCACTTGGCCATCATCGAGCCCGATTCTTCGGCCGTCTGGTCGAAGGCGACACCCATTTTTACCGCGTCTTCGGCGAAGCGGTTCAGCTCTTCCCGGGCAATGCCGGACTGGCCGCCGGCGGCGACAATCTGCGCGATGCCCTCGGCCGCCATGGGCAGGCGCTCGGACAGGCCCAGCACGTCATCACTCATCGCCTTGAACTGCGCCGGCGACTCGAAGTTGACCACCTTCTTGACGTCGGCCATGGCGCTTTCAAAGCCCATGGCCGCCTTCACGCCCATGACGAACGGGGCCGCAATCGCCCCGCCCTGCAGGGCCTCACCGAACGTGATCTTGCCCAGGCCCGAGCTGTTCAGTTGCTTACGCAGCACCGCGGCGTTCTTGCGCACCCCGCTCAGCACAGGCGACAGCTTGTCGACGCCGGTAATCAGCGCCTTGAGTTGGAATTTATCCGCCACCGCCTCCCCCATTTAGCGCGTTGATGCGCCACGCGTTTTCCTCACTCTCGAACAACGTGTCGAGGGTCCAGCCCAGCACCTCGCCCGGGGTGGCTTTCCACCACCAAGCAAGGTCATAGGCCAGCTCGGTCAGGCCGCCGACTGCTTCGAATCTTGGGGCATGAAAAAACCGACGGTGATCCATGCCAGGGTGTTCAGGTCTGGCAGGTCCAGCTGGTTGACCGAGCTGGCCGGGATCGCGGCGCATACGGCGATGTACTTCGCCGCCGCTTCGAGATCGACCACCGGGTAACCGTCGCCGCCGATGTTGTACGGCAGCACCTTGATGGCCCGGCACTCCTGCACGGTCGGGCGGCGCAGATTCAGTTCCTTGACCTCTTCGCCGTGGGCCTGGATCGGGGTTGCGAGTTCGTGGGTTGTGGTGCTCATTACTGCCAGTCTCCTTGGATGCCTTCGAATTTGAGCGAGACCTTGGCGTCATCGCCGGTCACTTTGGTTTCGTCCACCAGGTACGCGCCGCTCAGCACGTACACCGAGCCGTCGGCCAGCTCGGCGGTGATGGTCATGCCGATCCCATTGGCCAGCTTGGCCCGGGGGAAATTGGTGGTTTTCACCGCGTCGACCACCACATAGGGGATCAGGTCTTCTTCTTTGAAGTAGCCCCGCGTGATGGTTTCGCGCTTTGTGTCCGACAGCGGGCATTCCACGCCGCCGGTGATCACCAGCTGATCGCCGTCGACCTTGATAAAACAGGTGCCCGCGACTTTCTGACCCATAAAGGGCACTCCCATAAAAAAGCCCGCACTGGGCGGGCTGGGGTTGAACGATGAGGGTTACGCCGCGTCCGGGTACTGCAGGCGGAACTGATACAGCAGCGCGAACACACGCAGCTGGTTCACCAGGTCCGGCGGGTACAGCACACTCAGGCGGTTCGGGTTCTTCGGATCGCGCTCCACGATCAGGTACTGATTGAACGCCTCGGCGTTCTCGACAATGCCCTCACGCTCAAGCGCGCCATAAGCGGCGATCAGCTCGCCGCGAATCACCTTCGGCGTGACAATGGCCTGGCCGGGACCGAAGCGGGTGCCGTCATTGGCCAGCTTGTGACGGCCGTACTTGCTGGTGATGATGCTGCGCAGGTAGCGGATCACGTAGGCCGACTGGTGCAGCGTCTCGCTGTCCAGGTAGGAGTCATCCGGCTGGCCATAGGCGTTACGCTGGTAGGTCGTAACGGCCCGCTCGATGCGGTAGCTGCCGCCGTTGTAGACAGCGGTGGCCACCCCACTGGTCAGCAGCGACTGCCGCTCGGTCAGGGTGAAACGGTCGCTGGCCTGCGCCGGGTCGATACCCGTCAGCGCGCCGGTCTGCGTCGGCCGCGCCGGGTCGGCGCTGATGAACACGGCGGTGCGCGCCGCCCAGGCCGCCGCCACTTCCCACGCCGGCTGCGGCACGCCACGCTCGAAACCATGTACGGAGACGTGCGGGTCATTGCGCAGGCGACCGGCAGCGACCAGCTGGCCCAGCGTGCCGCGCTGCGCGCTGTACACATGGCCATAGAGCTGCTTCGCCCAGGACCAGCGGCCGGCGCTGTCGTCCATGGCGGTTTTCCAGGCGCCCAACGTGTCGGCATCGGTCCAGGGCTGGGCGATGAACTCAAACTCTTCGTCGCCCAGCGCGGCCAACGCCGCCGATACAGCCGGGGTGCCGGCACCGTTGGTCATGGCCGTGGCCACCAGCGTCAGGCCGGCCGGCGTAGTCTCGCCATTGGCGCGCCCCAGGCGGTTCAGCTGCACTTGGATATCGTTGCCCAGCTCGCCCTTGAACTTGGCCTGCAGGGTGACCACGCCGGCGGCGGCCGTGGCCGTCACCGGCAGGTCAATGGCGGCATTGATGGCCGCCGCCAGGCTGGCCGCCACGGCCTCGGCCGAGGCCCGGACCACGGCATCGGCGCGCACGCGCTGGCCGGCCACGTACAGATTGACCAGGCCGGCGGTGGCGACACTGCCCGTTACGGTAACGGTGGCGGTCGCGGCCGCGCCGGTGGCCACCTTGAGCGGCAGGCACCAGACCTCGCCGGCCACGTCGATGGCCCGCCAGCGTGCATGCATAGCGGCCAGCATCGAGCCGGTGCCGCCAATGTCCTTGGCGTCGCTGGTCTTCGACACCAGCACCAGGCGGCCGATTTCGTCGCTGTCGGCGTCGTCGTTGMCCTGGCCGACGATCAGCCGGCGCAGGCTGGACCCGCCGCTGTTGGCCATGGAGTTGTCGACTTCGGCATAGAACAGCGGCACGCGAATGTCGCTGGGGATGTTGCTGAAACTGACGCTCATCGCGCTTTGCTCCCCCGGGTGGCGGTCTTCTGTTCCAGGGCGTCGCCGTCGATGATACGGCGCTCCCAATAGGCATCACGGGGCACTGCGGCGCCCTCGGCGGGCAGGTACTTGCCCGGCTGATCCGGCAGCGGGCAATCGCGCCCCGGTGCCGGCTTGAGGTGAATGGTGGTCATGGGTTCAAGTCCTCGCGGGTAATGAATTCGACCCGCCCGTCTGGCCCCGAGGCCGTGACGTTGGGGTCTTTCAGGGGGTTGAGGAAGTCGAAACGGGTGTCGATGCCTTCCAAGGCCGGCAAGCCGGCCAGCTGCCATTCCTGCCAGGTCTGCGGCTTGCTCTCGCCGGTCTGTTCCCAGCGGCCGAGCTGGAAATCGGCATAGAAGCGATAGCGGTAGACCATGCGGTCGCGGTCGAGCAGCAGCAGCTGGCCACCGTCGTACAGCAGCGGCCCAGATTCATCATCCGGCTCGAAGCCCACCAAGGCGCGCCACAACTGGGCGCGCACGTCGTGCAACACGTCGACCACCGACTGCCCGCGTTCATCGTCGGTCGGCAGTACAACGCACACGTCGATGACGTCGCGCACGGCCTGGGTGTAAACGTTCTGCGCTTGCGGCTCGTCGGCCGAGTCACCAACAGCGATCACATAGGCCGCCGGCGGCTTCATCTTGGCGCTGTCGGCGGTCGGGTCCCAATCCAGTCCGCCGGCCACGCGCCCTTCGAATCCAGGCGCATAGGCGCGCAGCTGCTCGATCACAGGCGTGATTTTCATGTCAGGTACTCAGTTGAGCAGCGCGGCGGCAAAGGCCTGCTGCAGGATGCGCCGCACCTCGTCTCGGCTGTCGACCAGGGCGTCGGTCATGTAGTTGTCGCGGGGTTTGATCCGCCACCCGCCCCCACTCTTGCGGCGCACGCCGTAGTGCAGGTAAGCGGGATAGAAGGCCCTCATGCTCGCGGTCTTGCTGGGTGCGACACGCACCAGAAAGCCCGAGCGCGACACCTTGTAGCCGATGGAGTCGGTGGTGGCCCCGCTACGGTTTACGGGGTAGCCGTCCTGGCCACCGCCGAGCGCTAGATTCATCTGTGCCCGGCCGGTGATCAGCTGGCCAACCTTACGCATGCCGGCGCGGATCTTCCGCTTGTTGAAGGCCTCTTGGTCGAACTTGTCGAAGCCCTCGACATGCAAATAACCGTCAATTGAAACGGAGTTGGCCACGGCTACCTCCCGCCGGCGCATTCACCGCCTGCAGTTCCTCGACCTCGATCACCGACCACACTTGCCGCCCACGCATGCCGGTAGCCCGCTTGACGCGGAACACCCGGCCACCGGCGACCAGTTCATGCCGCGTGTCCAGGTCACGCACGAACCGGCAATAGATGCGATGGGTGATGGTCGTACCGGTCTGCACCGACCCGGTGTAGGTGGCCGTGCCTAACGGCTCGATCTTGCACCAGCGTTTGGCCACCGGCTCGTAATTTGACTCAAGGCTTGCAGAGCCTTTTGGCGTGTCATTGCGGATGCGCACCACCGCCCGGGTGCGCAGTTCGCCCGCTTCCGGCTCCCTCACAGCGTGAACCAGCGGTAAGGCTGCACCAGGGCGTCATAGGCCAGCGGCATCGCCTTGGTACCGTTGCTGGTCGACTCGGTTACCGGCTCGCGGTTGCGGTGCCAGTGAGCGACCAACAGCAGCATGGCCAGCTCCACGTCATCCGTTACGGGTAACGCGTTCTCCGGCGCATCGATCGGCAGCAGCCCACGCAGGTAGGCTTCATCGCCGGTCGCGTCTGCCGGCGCGTCGGCCGGCAGCGTGACCCAGTACAACCGCCGGCCGCTGTCCTTCTCGACCTGGCGACGTGCTGCGCGGGCGTAGGCCCGCAGCAGCGTGTCTTCCTCGGTTTCGTCCAGCTCCAGCTTGCAATGGCTCTTGATCTGCTCAAGCTTCAGCATGGGCAACCCTCCCGTCAGGCGGTCTTGCCCACCAGGTGCTTGATGGCGGCGGTGTCCTGCAGCACCAGGCCGAAGCGCACGAACGCCAGGAAACCGACCTGGCCGTACTCGGCGTAACGCTCCACCAGGCGCTTGAGGGTCAGGCTACGGACCGCGCGCAGCACCAGTTCGTTGAAGTCGCCGGCATACATGAATTTCTTGCCGGCGCCGATATCGGCAACGGCCTGATCGATCACGTACTGATGCTTGAGGATGGTGGCCGGACGGTCGCTGTCGATGCCGGGCAGCCACAGCGGGCGGTTATTGGCATCCACCATTTCTTCCATCGCCTGCAGCGTCTTGTCGTTGAACGCCAAGCGGAACTTGGCCGCCGCACGATACGCCGGGTCAATGGAGTGAATCAGGTTGTTGACCTCCTGCCAGGTGAACGCGGTGGCCTTGGCGGTCATGGCACCTTGAGGGGTCGAGTATTCCAGGCCCTTCGGCTGCGCGGGCGCATCGGCGGTTTCACCGGCGCCGGTGCCCTGGACGATCAGGCGGTTACGGGTACGCGACACGCGCTTGCCGATGCGGCCGGCCAGGTAGCCTTCCATGTCAATGCCTGAGTCCTGCAGCAGCTGTTCAGAAACGCGGATGATTCGCGAACTGATGGTGTGCGACCCGAGGGTGCCCATGCCGAACTCGACATCCTTTTCGCCGGCGGCCTTGTTCTCGCCGATCAGCTCGCCCTCTTCCTCACCGCCGTTGCTGGTGGCCCAGGCGATGGGCGCGCCGTTGTCGGTCTGCAGCAGCTGGCACACCGAAGCAATACCGCCGTAGGTCACCAGCGATTCGATCACTTTGGCCTGCAGGGTGGTCGGCACGGTGAAACCGCCCGCCTCGTTCGGGTTGGTGCCTTGAGCGCGCATTTCCAGAACCACGGAGCGCTGCTCGGGGGTCAGATACTCCAGGCCACGACGCACCCAGTTATCCCAGGCGCTGCGCTGCTCGGTGTCGGCTTCGTTCTGCGGCGCGCTGTTCGGGCGTTCACGGTCCAGGCCTTCGACAAAGCTCTGATCCTGGGCGCGCAGTTCTTCTTCGCGCTCGATCTTGTCCTTGAGTGCCTTGAGGTCGGCTTTCATGCCTTCCCACTTGCTGCGGACTTCACCGGTCCAGCCGTCGTCCGGGGTGGTTTCGTGCAGCGAGCGCATTTCGGCCGACAGCTTGTTATAGGCTTCTTTCAGTTGTTGCAGGGTCATAGCTCCCCCTTGGGATCACAGTTCGTTGAGGTCAAGCAGGCGCTCGCGGGCCTCGCGCTCGAAATGTGCGCGGGCTTCGTCGCCTTCGGTTTGCGCCTGCTTCCAGGCAGTCAGGGAGCGCTGGGCAGCGCTGGAGTCGGGGTAAGCCGGGAATGCCACCGGCCCTACGTCGCGCAGCTCGGCGATCCTGAAAATGGTGCGGACAATCAGCCCGTCCTTTTCCTCGTGCCAGGTATCGCCGCCCTTGGCCACGCGCATGGCGAAGCTGCTGCCGCTCATGTCGCCACGGCGCAGCGGCTCGACCACCAGGTCGCGGATGGTCTGGGTGTTGGGCGTGTCGATTTCGTAGGCCAGGCCGCGTTCATCCACGGTCAGGCGCAGCGTGCCGCTGGCCGTGCGGCCCAGCAGGTAGGTCGGGTCATGGTTGAACAGCGCCCGGGTGTCCTGGTTCAGCACGTCGTCAAACGCACCCGGGGCGATGATTTCCACGAAGGTGCCGCCCAGCAGGTCGCTACGCTGGTTGAAGACAGCGGCATAGCCGGCGATCTTCGGCGCGCTGCCCTGCTCATCCGGCTGCACAGCACGAAGCTCGCAATGCTGCGCCTGCAGCATGCGTTGTTCGAATTCACTCATGGGTTATTCCTGCGTCGTTACGGGTAACGGCTTGCCATCGGCGCCGAGCAGTTGCGTGTTGACGTTGAGCAACATGGAGTCGAGGCCTTCCAGCTGGTTGAGGTCTTCCAGCACGCGCACTTCGTTGCGGCTCATCCAGCCGTCTTGAATGGCGATGCGGTAGAACTCGGCGCGCTCTTTCGGGGTGCCGCGCAACAGGCCGGCCAGGTTGAACTTGACGTAGTAGCCGGCCATGCGCTCGGCGCGGGTGAAGACGCGGCGGTTAACTTCTTCCTCCCAGTTCTTCACCCACGGCATGACCGTGTGGCGCACGAATTGGATGGCCTGTTCGCTGATGTTCGAGAACGTGGCCTTTTCCAGGTCGTTGATCATGTGCGCCGGCACGTTGAAGATGCTGGCAATCTCGCTGCGGGTCAGCTTGCGAGTCTCGAGAAATTGCGCATCCTCGGGCGCGATGGTCAGCGCCCTGTAATCGAGGTCAGCCGGCAACAGCAGCGTCTTGTTGTCCGAACGCTTGAGCCGTTCCACGGCGGCGCGCCAGACCGTTTTCAGACGCTCCCAACTGGCGTTATCCAGCTTCCCGTCCTTGACGGTGACCAGGCCCGTAGGCCGGCCGCCACCCTCGAAAAACTCCTTGCCGTAGCGCACCGTGGCCATGCTCAGGCCAATGGTGTCGGCGTTCTGCCGGATGGGGCTGATACCCATGCGCCGGTGCGAGCCGATGGCGCGCAGGTGAATCATGTCCTCGGGCGACACCGCTAGCGGCGCGCCGTCTTCATCCTGGGTCGAGTACACCCAGCGATTGCCGTTCTTCACCAGCTCGGTGTGTTGCGGCTCGTGCATTTCCAGCGACAGCAATTCACCGCGACGACTGCGTACCGCTCGGGTGTAGCCGTTGCCCCAGCCGAGCACATGCGCCTGCTTGGTTTCCCGCCAGCGGTAGGAGGTCTGCCAGGTGTTCGGCTCGTCGTGCAGCAGGTAATGGGCCGGGTGGTCGGTGGCCACCTCGATCCGCCCGTTGACCTTGCGCAGCACGCTCAGCGGCAGCTGGGCCATGGAGCTGGACAGCACGTAGATGCAGGCATACACCGCCGTCAGGCGCATGGCCGAAGCCGGGCTGACGCTGATGCCCTGCCCTTCGAACAGGTATTCGGTCAGCTCCTTGCTGTTCATCGGCGTGCTAGGCACTTCAAGGCTGCTGCGCTGCTCGAACATCGCGCCCAGGATCATCGCCACACCGCCTTGGCGGCGCCGGCCAACAGCAGGCCGCCACCGACCATCAAGGCCACACCCGCCCCGAACTGGACGTAGAGGCCCGCGACAAACAGGCAAAAGCCTGCCGTCCCGATAGATTCAGGAAGCCATTTCATCGTAGGGGCTCACATAGCTAATAGGTCGTCTTCGGTCAGGCTGGCCAACAGCCCTTCCGGCTCAAATTCGCTGACCATGGCGCGGTTCATCGCCATCAGCGCGGCGACAATGCCGTCGATTTTGCGCATGTCGGTCTTGCCTTCGTCGGCCTTCATCGGCGTGATGCAGCCCTTGTACGGACGCACCACGACGTTTCCGGCCTGCCAGGCCAACACTGGGTCGCTGGAGTGGCGCACACGGCCGGACAGCAGCGCCGCCTCCAGCTCGCGCATGGGCAAGTTCATGCTGGCCACGCCACCGCCCATCTCGACCACCTCGGCGCCGTCTTTCTGCAGCTGGTGGGCCAGCTGGGTAGCGCGCCATTTGTCGTAGGCCACCTCCTGCACATCGAACATCGCGGCGAACTCGCCCACCATGTCGCGCACCAGGTCGAAGTCCATTTCTTCGCCGTCGCAGATTTCCAGCAGCCCGGCATTGGCCCAGGCCTCGTAAGCGGCCTTGTTCGGCCCGCCCCGCTCTATCGCGCCTTCGGGCAAGAACGACTTGCAGAAGATGGTCCAGCGGTTGACCCACTTGCCGCTCCCCGGGACCAGCTCCACCTTGTCCAGGAACGCCAGCGACACCGCGCAGATATCCGATTTGCTGGCCAGGTCAATGCCAATCCAGCAGCGTTGCCCCAGGAACTGATCCAGGGTCAGCGTGGGGTCACCACACGCCTCCCAGTCGGCCATATTCAGCCAGGCTTCCTTGGCGCTTACCCAGATGTTGAGGTGCTTGGTCTTGAACGCGTTTTGCCGTGACGGGTAACGCGTCGCATCAGCCTGGCGTTTCAGCAGGTACTCAGCCCCGACCGAGACGCCATAGTTGGGGTTGGCCTTACGCAGGACCGCTGGGTCTTTCCAGTCGTCGTCCTCGTCAATCGTGTAGATGATCCCGAACAACTCGTCGTTCGGCACCGTCCCTTCCAGCTTGTCGATCACCTGGGCGCGCTGCAGGTAGCACGGCCCGGCGATGTTGTAGCCCGCCGTGGTGATGGCGAACATCATCGGCTGATCGCGGGCGCCCATGCCGGTCAGCATGGTTTCGTAGAGCGCGGCCGAGGTGTGTTCGTGGAACTCGTCCACGATGGCGCAGCTCGGCGACTGACCGTCGCCGGGGTCACCGATCAGCGGCTCAAACTTGCTTTCGTCACCGATCACCGACAGGTTCTTCGCCGCGACCTGGATGCCGAAGGCTTCGACCAGTTCGGGGGTGCGTCGCACCATCTGCCGCGCCGGCTTGAACACCTCCCAGGCCTGCCGCTCGGTGGTCGCACCGCAATACACCTCAGCGCCGAATTCCCCGTCCATGACCAGCATGTACAGGCCGACGCCAGCGGCCAACACGCTCTTGCCGTTCTTGCGCGGCACCTCGATGTAAACCTCGCGGTACCGCCGGCGGCGGGTCTTCTTGTCGACCCAACCGAAGATGCTGCAGAAGATGAACAGCTGCCACGGCTCCAGCTTGATCAGCTCACGCAGCGCCGCCCATTTACCTTTGGCGTGCGGCAGCAGCTGAATGAACACCGCCACCTGCTCGGCCGTGTCGCGGTCGAAGGTCCAGCGAAAGCCGCGCTTCTTCGACTTGGCCAGATCTTCCAGGTGAAGCCGGCAGGCACGACGCACGTACTTGCATGCTGCGATCTTGCCGGCCACCACGTCGCGGGCGTACTTGTTCGCCGCGTTTACGTTTGGGTAGCTGGCCATGTCCTAACTCACTTCGAGGCCCGCCCTCCTTTGAGCACGATGAACGGGTTTTCTGGTTTCTCCGGCCCGCCACTGCCCATCAGGCGCGCACGGCTGGCCGGGTCCAGCCCGAGGGCTGCCCCGAAGCTGGCCAGCTGACGCAGCGCCTCATTGATCACGGTGCAGGCGGGGTTTTTCTTGAGCACGCCCTTGGCGTCCACGACGGTGATGCCATTGCTGGCCACTTCTACCTCAGCCAGCCGCCACCGCTCATAGGCGGCGCAGAAGACCGCCAGGTTGTGCGTGTCGGTGCGGGTCATGATCCCGGTCTGGGTCAACCAGGGCGCAATGGCGTCCCACATTTCAATGGCCCATTCCCCCAGCCACTCCGGGGCGTCCGGGGTTTCCGCCAGCGGCGCCGGCGCGGGGCCGTCCTTCTTGAGTTTTCGCTTGCCGGGATTGCCCTGCAGCAGCTTGAGGGCGGTAGGTTTCGCGGGTCGCCCCATCGTTCAGGCCTCCCGATTTTCTGGAATGCGATTTTTTTTAATTTCGCGGGTGTGTGAAAAAGGCTGGGCGATCGGTGGAGAAGGGGCGAAGCTGCAGAGATTTTGCCCCGCCCCCCAATTTGGTGATTTTTCGACCACTTTTTGGCGCCTGATCGGCTCAAGATCAACGGCGCGCCTCTGCCGCTTCACGCTGCGTTTTGCGGCGGTGGCAGTCGGTATTGATCGCCTGCAGGTTGTCGAAATCGTCCGTTCCACCGCGACTTTTCGGTGTTTTGTGGTCGACTTCTGTCGCTGGTAGGCACTTTCCTTTGCAGTCTTCGCACTGACACAGATGCCGATCACGTTTGAGCACTGCCTTGGCCAGCTTGCGCCACCGCCAATCGTACCCGCGCTGCTCAGCTGTTCCGCGCGCGGGGTTGTTCCACCCCACAGCCAGCGACGCATGAGCGTCACAGTAGCCGTGGCTATGGCTGGTCTTACCTGGGCACAACGGTACTCGGCACGGGCGCTTGGCCTTCGGCGGCATGTATCAGCCCTCTACCTTGCGGTTCATGAAACGGTCGGAGTACTCGCGCAGCTTATCGACCCCTATGAAGCCGACCATGCAGCCCGCAAACACGGACAGATTGGCTGGCAGTGCAAAGTACTCCAGCACTGGCAGCAAGCTGATTGCGATAAGGCCGCAGAGCGCTCCCTCAAGTACAACCTTGCGACCTCGGCCGCCGCCATAGATGACGCGGCACATTGCCACAGCAGCAGCTATGCCGCCGGTGGCCAACTGCGGCTGATGTGCAATCAGCCACGCGAGCACAGTGGCCCACAGGCCAGGATCCTTCTCAGGCATGTCAGGCATCTCCGTGTCTCCCGTTTCAGGGAGCGAAAATAAAAAGCCCCGGCAAATGCCGAGGCTTGTATAGGGTAGAGACCGGTGATTATCCGGCTTAGCCAGTCGATATAGCAGTCCACTGACCTATAAATTTAGTTCTGAAGTTTTATTGAGCTCAAGCCAATTCCTCAATTGAATCCTTTCTATCTCACCTACTTTTGCGCTCGCCGATGGCCAGTCCTTGAATACACCCACCACCATTTCACCGGAAAACACAACCCATACGAAATCTGGCTCGTCTGGCCCGATCTGAATGCCCTCGGCAAGGCGGCTATTGAGCTTCACAGCTTGAGCAAGGGTATGTTGAACAGCAGAAACCTTCTTCATGCACGCTCCTTTGATGAGGAGCGAACGGTAAACCGCTAAGAAATCGAATTCAACAAAAAGCCCGACACAATGGCCGGGCTTTTGCTTATCAGTCCTCAAAACGCGCAGGAATGACAGGATGGGGATAATTTCGCTCAGTCGCTCACTGATGTCAACAGGCAATCACGCGGCCTCGTCCATCAATAGTCCCTCAGCCTCCAGAAGCAACCGAACTTCGGCCATCGCGTCGTTGACCATACCGTCAAGTTTCTCGTTGATACCCTGCCTCCAGCGTCGTCGCGTTGGCTCCGGCGTAGCGTCGAGGTCCCAAGTGTTCATGTCGTAGAAGCTGTCCGGCAGGATGATCACATCCTCTTCGAGCGCCTCGATGCGCTTCTTCGCGGCATGGCCGGCGGCAACCGCAGCGTTCACAGTGGCCTCGCGGCGCCATGGCGACGCATCCAACGGGATGCTCACCGAAACAGATTGCGGGGCTTTGCGGCGCGCGCCCTTGAGCTTCGGAATGGCCCAGGCAGTGACTGCTTTGTAGATGAAGAGCGCCGAGGCCGGGCTCGCGATGAGCGGCCTTACCAGCGTGATGGCCTGCACCTTCTTGGCCTTATTGGTGCTGTACTTGGCGACCAAGGCATCCCAGTGCCTGCCCTTGAGCATGTGATGCAGGCGCGCCGACAGCCAATAATCCACTTGAGCCCGGTCAAATCCACCCGAGTTACCACCAAGCGAGGCGAGGCACCCGCCCTCTTCTTCTACCGACCTATATAGCTTCTGCCATGCCTGGCCTTTCGCAGCGCCCTTCTCTCCTGCCGCCAGAGCGGCAACTACTGCACCCGATACGCTGTTGTAAATCATCCCTTTCCCCTCAATCCCCGGTGTAGTTGGTCCGCCGGCGCCGAGCCGGTTGCCTTCCTGATATCCAGCCTCCGGCCCGCCGGCCTGAGGTCTTTTCAACTGCTCGATCTGCCGCGTCGCGGCCTGCAGCCTCATGCTGAGCTGGGTCACCAGTTCATCCAATGCCAGGGCCTCGCCGGTCGCAGCCGCTACCCAGCCTGAGGCGCTGCAGCGGTCGCAAGACAGATCGTGAAATACGCCCTTGATGACAGCCTTTCCGTAGCAGCCCGGACATTGAGCCAGTTCGATCACCGGCTTTTTCAGGGCCGGTCCGTGGCTCTTTTTCATGCTTTCGAATCCTCGCTAATTACAAATTCGGTAAGGTTGCTCGAAGCCACGGCAGTCGTGGCCTGTGGCGAATTCTGCGAAATTTCAAATAAGGCCTCGGTAAGGCCGTGGATGGCACCAAAGCCGATGCCATCTAACCAGGCGTGCCACTTCTCCAGGGCTGCACGGCGCTGCTGCATGGCTTGGGTGTGGATGTATGTGCTGGCGATCTTGCCCAGCGTGTGGTTCAGCAGCATCTCGCCGATGTGGCCGTCGATGCCGAGGTCGGTCCAGGTGCTGCGCGATACCTTGCGCAGGTCGTGGCTGGTCCAGGCGCCCTGCCCCAACCGGGTGAACACCATGCTGGCCTGGGTCTCGCTCATCGACAGGCCGCGACGGTTCGGGAACAGGTACACGCCCTCATAGCCTTGGGACTGCTGAATGGCCCGGTAGCGGACCAGCAGCGCCTTGAGCTGGGCGGTCAGTGGCAGGCGATGCTCGGTGCGGGTCTTGGTGTTCGCCGCCGGGATGAACCATTCGGCCGCCGCTAGGGAGATATCCGCCCAGCGCGCCATGCGGGTCTCGCCAATCCGCGTGCCGTGAGCCAGCATCATCACCGCCAACATGGCGTCACCCGGGGTCGCCTTGAAGGCCTGGGCCAGCTGCTGCACCAGCTCGGGCAACTGCACGTCACGCAAGCGCGCTGCCTTGGGCAGGATCTTGGCCTTGGTGAAGTCGTTGAAGCGCATTCCGGCCATGGGGTTATGGTCGATCAGGCCGAGCTGCCGGGCCTGGCGGAAGGCGGTCAGCAGCAGCACGAACATCTGCCGCAGATAGGACAGCGACACCTCGGCCTGGCATGGCCACATCAGCTGCTTGTCCACGGTGTCAGCGCTCACTTCGACCAGGGGCAGGTCATCCAGTCGTGGCTTCAGGTGCTGGGCGATGGCCGACCGGGCGCCGGCCTTGCGCTTGGCCGACAGCGAGCGGTCGCGGGCCATGCGGTCGCCGTACCAGTCGAGCAGTTGGCCCACGGTGACCATCCCCGAAGCAATCGGCGCAGTGGCAGGACTGCGCAGCAGGCGTCGACGTAGCGCAGGTAGCTCGGCCAGCACCGCCGACACGCCCAGTTCTGGCCAGCGTGCAAGGGGCATCCACTGCTTGCCGCGCACCAGATGCCATGTGCCCCGCTCGCGATTGCTCCAGAACCGCAGGTAAAGGCCAGGATGTCGTGGATCACGTAGATCGCGTACCGACTTGTCGGCGGCCTGGCGGCGCACCTCGGCTTCGCTGAACTTCACTTCCCGGGTCGCACTCATTGGAAGGGTACGCTTTCGCTCAGTATCACAGCCTGAGTACGCATGACGCCCTCAGCGTGATACCTGCGAACCGTATCGCGATCGAGCTCCCGGCTTCGTCCATCACAAACGTCATGGCAAGCGCAGCATGCCCAGGCGCCTTGCAGGTCGTGCGGCTTCTTGCCAACGCCGCAGGTGCCGGCCAGGCGGTAGTGGGCAAGCACAGTGGTTTCGGGATTGCCGTTGCAGATGCCCGGGATGCGCACCTGGCACTCCCGGCCGCGTGCAGCCTTGGTCAGTTTCGATTGCCGCATGGGCTGTCGTCTCCATGAAGGTCAATGACGGTGTAAGCGCTCGGCCACATGAGTTCGCCATGAGCGATGGCCGCGGCTTCGTCGCGGTAGAGCGCAATGGGTGGATGCGAGGTACTGGAGAGCCCGAACAGGTCGGAGCGGCAGTACAGCGCGTATCGGTATTCGGTGAGGTCAGGTGCGGGAAGCTCGATCATCGGCGCAGCATCCTGGATCGGATCGCCGCCAGGGCTTCATTCCCCACTTTTGGCGTGCGCTGGCCTGGCACCTCCGCAGGGAGAGCCAGCGGCATTCTCTGCAGCGGCTCACCTGCGACCAAGCGCCGAACGGCAATCGTGTAGTTGCGCTCGAACAGCTTGGCGCTCACATCGGTAGCCAGCTTGTTCAGGTTCTCGAAACCACTTTCCTTGGCGGCGTGCCAGACCGCGTCGTGGGTCCATTTGCCCTTCCCTGCCATGGCGGGGTGCGCGTTACGGCAAGCCTCGCGGAATGCAGCTGCCAGCGGGGGAAGGCCCAGCATTTCGGGCGAAGGCTGGCACCACTCGATGAACTTCCCGGGGGCCGGGATGAACTCCCGGCCGGATTGCCGGCAGCGCATCAAACCGAACTGCAGTTGCTCCGGGGTGTTGATGCCAGCCTCAAGAAACGCGGTTAGCCACTGCTGCTTGGCCGCCTTGTACGTCGCTTCATCCGGCCATGCCTGCTTCCAGGCGCTGCAGATCGTGCGCAGATCGCGGAACAGGTCGTTGATCACCCCAGCAGTTTTGCGATTGAGCTCGGCCTTCACATCGGCAGGCAGCGAGTAATCCGATGGCACGTATTGGCCAGCCTGGACCTTTGCCCACAAGTCATGGGCCACGGTTGCCACCTGATTCATTGGCCGCCCCCTTCCCCGATCCACGATGTGTCATCGTCATCGAAGCTGGAGCGCTGCGATCCGCTGCTGCGAACAACTGGAGAGCGCGCAGCGCGGGCGAGATCGGACTTCACCCAGCTGACCAGAGCGGCCAGCCACTGCTTTTCGGTTTGGGCCACGCCCTTGGCATCGTGGTGGAGCACAAAGCCGGATATGGCAACCGCGTTGAACTGATCCAGGGTCAGACCTGCCCGACGGGCGTAGGCTTTCAGCAGTTCCGGATTCGGTTCCCATTCGAGGGACATTGCGAACGGCTCGCGCTGAGAGAGAGTAGATTGGTTCAATGACGGATTGGGTGCAGCTGCTGCACCCCGTTCTGCGTTTTGCTGCACCCCGTTCTGCTGCGAGCTGCACCCCGTGCGGTTTCCTGCACCCCGTTCAGGACGAGGTGCAGCAGATGCACCCCGCTTAATTAGGAGGTCATAAACGACGGGGCGACGGTCGCGGCGATCGATATGGGCGGCAGCAATTGCCTGGTTGCCCTCAGCAATCCAGCCGGCCTGGGCGAGTTCATCAAGTTTCAGCCGCACTGTTCGCTCAGAAAGGCCGGTGTCGTCGGAGAGCGTCGAGGCAGAAGGGAATGCCCCTCTTCCATCGCTGCCAGCGTAATTGGCCAGGCAGAGCAGTACATGGCGCGCTGCAGGATTCTCAAGTGCAGCTTTGGGAATGGCGAGTGCCCAGGTCATAGCTTGTACGCTCACGCTTGCCACCGTTGCGATTGACATAGAGCGACAGGCGCAGCATTGCGCGCAGCATTGGAGAGATGCATAATTGATCCCGATTCAGAAGTTGAGAAAGCCGGGCTGCCACCCGGTTTTTTTATGCCCGCGATTTGGGTACTGGATGAATTAGCAGGTGTTTTGGCCATCTACTCGTACAGAGCTGGCTAGATCAGAATCTGCACCACTTGGCGTCAGACCTCCGGCTGAAACAGGGAAAACATCATCCAGGGCGCAAGTCGCTCCAAGTTGATTTAGGGCCGAGACGATCTGTCTAGCCTCTTCCA
This sequence comes from Pseudomonas sp. CAM1A, assembly GCF_047501685.1. NCBI lineage: Bacteria > Pseudomonadati > Pseudomonadota > Gammaproteobacteria > Pseudomonadales > Pseudomonadaceae > Pseudomonas > Pseudomonas sp. CAM1A. Next base: position 135,937 of record NZ_JBFNXP010000013.1, read on the forward strand.
GCCCTGGTGCCCTCCGCCCTGCCTCATAATTGGCGAGCCGTGATTGGTTCCAATCGAGCTTTCGCCGGAGACTGGCCTGACTGATACCCGCCCCCTTTCGGATCTGTCGAACGTGGTTCATAGGGGTTCCTCTTGACTGGGCCCCAGGATAAACACGTAACGTGTTATTTTCAATCACGAAGAGTGAAAGCAAGCTATTTCGTAACGTGATTACAATCACGGCTATGAAAGAGACCCTCGGACAACGCATCAAACGCCACCGCAAGGCTGCCGGGCTCTCCCAGGCCGCGCTGGCGACTGCCTGCGGCTGGAAATCCCAATCACGGGTGGGCAACTACGAAACTGATACGCGGGAGCCATCTCTCGCGGATCTGCGCCTAATCGCAAATGCGATTGGTGTGGATGAGTCGGAAATCATCTTGGATTACAAACCGAGCGCCCCGGAAGCGGGCGCTGAGGCTGTCGAATCAAACGCGACGATGATTGGCCCATTTGATGTGTGGGATGACGAAACGCCATTGGATGGAGATGAGGTATACGTGCCCTACCTGAAAGAGGTCGAGCTTTCAGCAGGCCGAGGCCGCACGGTTGTTGAGCAATCACATACGCGCAAATTGCGGTTCGGCAAAATCACCCTTCGCCGACAGAACGTGCAACCAAGCGAAGCAGTTTGCGTGACCGTTGGCGGCAATAGCATGGAGCCCGTGCTACCCGATGGAAGCACCGTCGGCGTTGATCAGGGCGCCACTACCGTAATCGATGGCAAGATGTACGCAATCAATCATGGCGGCCAGCTGCGGGTGAAAACCCTATACCGCTTGCCTGGTGGTGGGATCAGGATGCGCAGCTTCAACCGTGATGAGCATCCTGACGAGGAATACAGCGCAGAAGAGATGGTCGCTAAAGAGATCGTCATTCTAGGGAAAGTCTTCTGGTCCTCGGTCCTCTGGTAGCACTCCTTTCGCCAACCAAGCCCGGCTAACTGCCGGGCTTTTTGTTGCGTGCCTGAAAAATAATCACGATTCGTGTTGACATCAATTAACACAATACGTGATATTTGCCTTCGCCGGATCGACACCGGCCAGCAACGAAGGCAGCGATGAACAGGCCTCAACTGTTCAGAGGGGTGGCAACTGCCCTGGGCGTGCAGCGTAAAGCGCCAAATCAGTTTTCCAGCGGGCGAACGCCGCGGCTGGAATAACAGCTAATGAAATGAAACCGGCTTGTTGCCAGTAGCGAAGCCGGCGCAACAAGAATGAGCTAAAAATGCGTTGAAATTTCTGCGATCCTAATTCCATCGCACAACCCTCTAAGATCACTCGACGGAACTCAGATCGCAGACGTTGCCTCTCTCTCGATGGAAAAGCCTCAGTTACTGATCACTTGCTTCGCTGAAGGAATGAGCACCTTTCCGCGATTCGAACAACAAAAACTGCAGCCCCTGGACTCGAAACCTGATCAGCCACGCTGCTAACCCACTCTTGAAGCTGAGACACGCTGAGCTTACTTTCACCGAAGTAAGTACCTGACGGCATGTCGCAATAGAGCCCGTTATCTGACTTAATCTGTCTAAACAGGCCTTGGGTGCTCAATTGCTCGTGGAACTGATTGTATTCCTCTGCATTTACGTTGAACAACTCAACACCAACCATGTACTCCGCCATACGGATATTCCTTATCTCGATTGTGGATCCAATATCGTATCCGCTTCCGTCGAATGTTTAAAGCGGGGAAACAAGACTCTCAGCAAATCATTACAGGCCGTTGGGGGCGGCTGGATCGTGGAGTGACCGAAGCAAGAAGCCTTGGACTGCTAGGTTCCCGCCTGTTCCCCCCGATAGCAAAGACACAGCCCGCTTCGTTCTGATTTTCCCCAGGCTATATCGGAGAGCATTCCCGACCCTACATCAACATGTTCAGGGAGACAGGCGGGATAGGCTCTCCAATGCAGCCCCAACGGAAGTGAATTGCAATGACAAAGTCATTCAAGCAAATGATCAAGGATGGCGATGTGCGCCGCGCAGACGCCATGAAGGTGAAACTGGAAGACCTCCATGAGGAACCCGGCTTTAACCTGCGCACAGAGGGCGATGCTCTCGAAGCAAGTATCGACGCCCTTGCAGAATTCATCGCCGGGGGCGGCCAGATCCCGCCGCTCGAAGTGCGACCTCGCGCAGAAGGTGGCGTATGGGTAGTCGATGGTCACCGGCGCCGTCGCTCACTCCTCAAGCTCGATAACGCCGGGCGGTTACCTCGCACGCCAAGCAAGGATCCTAATCAGCCTCCCGAGGCTTGGATTGCAGTCACCGCCTTCGAAGGCAGTGATGCAGATCGAGTCGCACGGATCATCACCAGCCAGGAAAACGAAAAGCTTTCCCCTCTTGAGCTGGCCGAGGGCTACAAGCGATTGCGAGCTTTCGGGTGGACGCCCGAACAGATTGCCAAGAAGGTAGGCAGGACCCGACAGCACGTCGATCAGGTGCTAACGGTGGGCAATGCAAACACTGACGTGCAGAGCCTAGTTGCAGCAGGACATGTATCGGCGACAACGGCCGCCCTGGTTGTCCGCGAGCACGGAGACGGTGCCGGCAAGGTGCTGGGCGCCGAGCTGGAAAAAGCTCAGGCCAAAGGAAAGAAGAAGGTCACAGCCGGCACGATGAAAGGCCCGACGATTCCGAAGCCAAGGCTCATGGCAGTGCACACCGCCTCACGCAATTTGATTGCAACGCTGGACTCCATCGACGAAGACAGCGGACACCTCACCCTGCCGACCTCGCTGGTCCTCGAGCTGCGCAAAGCCCTGGAAGGCGCTCTACCGAGATAACTCATGGAAACGATCACATGCGGCACATGGACAGGCCACCTTGGCAAAGGGCTAGCCCCACGCGAGCTAGAGGCGCTGCTCGGCGTCGCCCAAGGCATGACCGCCAAACAGATCGCCCAGCAGATGCAGATCACTCCGGGCACTGTTGCCAACCGCATCGAGAACGCCATGTTCAAGCTCGGCGTAGCACGTCGGGCCGCTGCAGTAGCCGAGGCTATGCGTAGGCAGATCATTAGTCCGCTGTGCATCGCCCTCGCCGGCCTGATTGCCATGCATGCTGTCATTGATGACAGCGACCCTCTGCGCCGCGACCGCAGAGCGCCCGAGCGACGCACTGCTCAGATTCGAATCGTTCGTAAGGCCGAGGCCTTCGAATATCATAGAGTATAATTACATGCAGACAGCAACCCGTTCGATCTTACAGAAAGTTGCTTTTTACACGATTATCCCACACAAAACTCGGGCCAGGACCATCCTTTAAATAAGCTCATAGTCAACCGGACTCAGCTGACACCACCTTGACGAGTGAGGCTATGATATCATCAACTCCAACGAAACCCATCTTCTTCAAAACAGTGCTAGCCTCATCAGGATTGTAATTTCTTACCGCCAGCACCTGCGCAAGATAGAGAACTGATATCGCTTTTCTAAGCGCCCGCCTTGGAACATCCTTTCCTGGAGGCCTAGACTCCACTATAGATTTAGCACGCGCAAGCACTAAACCTCTATTAGCTAACAACGCAGCCTTCAACTGCGCCAATGTTTCAACACCTACAAGCTTAAGGCGGTTTATATCCGCTTCAGCTTGATCCCAATCTACTGGAGAGCTGGTAACACCTAGAATTTTAATAATTTCAAGGTCCAGATCGAGCACAAAAGGATCAAGCTCCAAGAACTTAGTCAAGGAAACTTTATCAATATACGTGTCAACCACTTCTGTCACAGCGGAAGACTCGACTTTGCTTGCCACATCCTGAGAATAAGCCTGCAAAGCTTCTCGTATACCGATGAATTCTTGATCGGCGAGCTCAAGAAGCCCTGCTAAACGAGAAAATCGTCGCCGTATGTGCTTAGGCACTTCGACAGTTGACTTATAGCCTGTGTCGTGTTCAATTTCCGCCCACGTGTGTTGCAATATTGATCTTATCTGTACCTCCACCTTCATACCAGAAAATGATTGGTACTCTTTTAGGGCAGCCCTATCTTCACTTAAAGAAATTACATAGTGAAGTGAAAGATAGCCAAATCTATCTGGGTCCAGCGCTTTACGCTTATCAATTGAATTTTCGACATCAATTGAAAATTCAGACTCAATAAGCTCCGCCACACGATCCACATCATCTTCATAGTGGGTAATCAATCGAACCCCTGCTAGATCAGTTATCTGCTCCAGGCACTCATACCCATCTTTCCTATCAATCTTACCCTTAAAGCTTTGAATGGTTTTACAGCGGTTCCCGATGGAGTGTAACTCTATACCATCAGAGTGCAAAAGCCTCGATATAAGAGCCCCCACAGTAGTAGCAAAAGAGGCATACAGATCTCTTTTGCCCTCATAATCTTTTAAAAGCTCGGCCTTGTCCGCCATTTATCTTTCCTGTTCTTTAAACTGCCGCACCTGAAATTTTATTACGCAGACAGTGTTTGCATTTTAAATACCAATAGACGCTCGCGCTACCAGCTCAATCCTCACGAAATCTTGGAGCATAGGACGAAGCTCGCTCAAAACCGTTCTCAATCTCTTTTCGCGCCCAATATCCCAATCATAAATAATTACCAACCTCAGATGGAAATCCGCAGGCAGAACAGCCGCCCTAACAACACGAGCCTGGTTAATATACTTTATCAGCAGGTTTTTAAAATTCGACACGGATCGGAGATACTTAACCTCCAAACACTGCAGCCCAGAACCTGTATAAGCAGCGGCATCATATACAACACCCGTCGCTCCCATTTTCACATTAGGCTTCACATCAAATCCTGCAAAGCGCTCATCAGAATCAATAAAATGCTGGGTAAGCTCGAACACTTCCTTAATTTGAGAAAGTTGCTTTTGTTTTTTGGCGTGCTCAATCAAATCCACATCATTATCTGTAGATGCAGACACGACACCATCCGAAACGGCCGATTCATCAGCGACCATATCAATAAGTTCCACGGACTGTTCAGCCGCTGGGCTTGACCCAGCATTATCGACCTGCAAAGAATCAGCATCAACTTGAATAGATTGGACTTCAATGCCGGCTACTACTCCAGCATCCCTATAGCTCTCAACTGGCAAACCACTCGAGCCCTGTGGAGTTTGACCAGCACCTTCCTGGCCATTACCAAAAGTCTCAGTTGTCAGTCTGACAAAGCTGTCAAACGGGCTTAACGTCTGTAAAAAAGACTCGTCCTTGCTATAGTCCTTTGGTGCATATAATTTCCCATGGTGCTTAACAACCAAATAACAAAACGCCACCAAAATCAGCACAGGAAACAAGACAATAAACCATATTATTACTATTCTCTCATTCGCCAGCAATGTGTTTGCCGCACTACCTAACATCCAGTTAGCAAATCCATAGACAAGAGATATAAACAACCCAATTATACCCAACGGGTTTCGTGCGACATCGCCCAATTTCATGCTATCTCTCCCTGACATTCAATTTCCAAGCTTGAGACACTAGAGCTGCGCCATCGAAACGATATCATCACAAATGCCATTAGGCCAGGCAATGGGCCTCCTGCATTTGTCTCGCCGCGAAACCATAGGCGTATTCGAAAAAGCGGCAGGCAACCGTGTTTATCTCCCCTCTATTCACTGCCGCAATATGGCGGCGAGGTATAACCATGCCTACCGCAATCGACCTATTCGCCGGCCTCGGCGGATGGAGTACCGGCGCTCGCGCTGCAGGCGTCCAGGTTCTCTGGGCGGCAAACCACTGGCCAGAGGCCGTGAAGTGGCATGCAGCCAATCACAAGGACACCGACCACGTATGCCAGGACCTGCACCAGGCCAACTGGGCAGCAGTTCCGCGCACAGATATCGGCATCGCTTCCCCATGCTGCCAAGGCCACGCAAAGGCCCGCGGCAAGAAGAACGGAAACCCGGAACATGATGCGTCGAGATCCACCGCCTGGGCTGTGCCTTCAGCGGCCGAGGTGCTCCAGCAGGATGCTTGGGTGATCGAGAACGTGCCCGAGTTCGTGAACTGGGTGCTCTACCCTAGCTGGGTGGATGCGATGCAGCGCCTGGGATATCAGGTCGCGCCGCACGTTGTCGATTGCGCCGACCTCGGCGTGCCGCAGCACCGGGTGCGCCTGTTCCTGATCTGCACAAAGAGCAAGGCGCCGATCCAGCTGCAGTTGCAGCAATGCGAGCACGTTCCGGCCAGCAGCTTCCTCGACTTCGACGCAGGGCGCTGGTCGCCAATCGAGAAACCAGGCCGAGCCCAGGCCACCCTTGACCGGGTGCGCAACGGCCGGCAGCGCTTCGGTGATCGGTTCATCATGCCCTACTACGGCAAAGGCTCCGGCACTACCGGCCGCGACATCAACCGGCCGATCGGCACCATCACCACCCTGGACCGCTGGGCCCTAGTAGACGGCAACCGCATGCGGATGCTCAGCGCCAACGAGGCCCTGGCCGCCATGTCATTCCCGGCCGACACCCTGCGTCCGGCTAACCACCGGTTGACCATGCACATGGCCGGTAACGCGGTACCGCCCCTTGCGGGGCAGCGAGTAATTGAAGCGCTGTTGAAGGCCGCTTAGGGCTTCGCCAAGTCAGAGCCGTCAAGGCTCCATAAATCTTCATCCGTCTCTAGCACGTGCTTAATAAGCTCGTGGCTGTGGCAAAGCGCGTCAACCCTGGCAGGAGTCATGTTCACGGCCTTGGCAATGGCGCGTGTAGATCGAAATTTGTACTTATCGGTTCTCGCAAACTCTCGGACAAGCCAATCATGAATCTTCTTGGAGTCCCTGAAGTCATCCCACTTTTGCTTACCCATTTGCACAGTAATCACCAGCCCGCCTCCAGCCACGCCAGAGGCAAGTTCGCTCCACTCGCCCATAACTCAAACTCCTTTTCCGGTGGTTAGACAAACTCTAGTCGATCTATCGAGGTATCCCCATGCCCACAGAAAACCGATTCTTGGCCAGTGTGTCAGCCAAGCGCGATGAGCAGTGCGACCTAATCACTTGGAAACGTCGGGCCATCGAGGCCGAATCCAAGCTCCGCACATACGATCCACAGATAGTGAAGCTCGGCGAGCGAGCCATGCAGGCGCTGCTGGCTGACCCGAAGCCGGCGCAGATGGTGCTGACCAAGTGCAGGTTGTGCGACCAGCTGCAGGCCGACCTGACGGAGCGTGATGAGTTGGTCGACAGGCTCCGCACGATCGGCGCCCGCAACGTTTTCCACGTCAACAACGGCTCCTGCCCCGACGAGGTCGAAGGGCATACCGCACGTGACAACGATTGCCCTGCCTGCCAGGCCTTGATGGATGCCGACGTGCTGCTCGGAAAACCCTGAATGAGCACATTTGTGCTCCATCCAACTGTAACCCCTCTCCCCTCTATTCACTGCCGCGAGCGAGCGGCCAAGGAATCGTCATGCCTGAAGAAATCAAGCTGATCCAGCCGGCGCCGGTCGTGCGCGATGAGAACGGATGGTGGTACCACCCCAGCATCCCGGACTTTGGCGGAACCGAAGATCCTGGCCCGTACAAGGCCTGGGCGGCTGAGCAAGGCCTGGAACTGAAGACCTGGTGCATGGATTCGGACTTGGTTGGGCACCCGTACTTCGACGGCGACGGCCATTGCAACGGCTGGGAGCCTGAGTCGCCTGGCCCGGAATGGTTCCTGATGGGCATCTTCGACACCGAGGACGGCCCGCATGTGCAATGGGCGTGCAGGGTGCAACCTGTCGAGTGCTCGCATATCTGGGCTAAGGCAGAGAACCGCGGGGCCGGTACCGGAGATATCTGCCAGGCCTGTCTGCAGGTGCGTCCATGACCCGGCTCGCCCTCTGCCTCCTGCTGCTGGCCACCGGCGCCAGCGCAACCGAGAACGTCATCGACGTGCAGCACGACAGCCAGCGCGGCGTCACCTGCTACCTGCTGAATGGGGTCGGCATCAGCTGCATCCCCGACAGCCAACTGCAGGCCGGCAACGAGCGCCAGCTCTCCCCGCACGAAACCCAACCCGAACCTACACCTGCTGCCGCGCCGGCGGCCTGGAATGATGAGAGGTATCAGCTGTGACCGATGCTCATTGGAATGGAGAAGGTTTGCCGCCACCTGGCACAGAATGCATGGTGACCCCGCACAACACGCTCTGGGGCTTCGAAAATCTCGACACGCGCCGCGTCAAGGTTGTTGCCCGCCAGGCTGATCACGAATGGCTGATGGAGCTGCATAGCGACGGATCCGACTCGCTCTCGTTCATCACGACGCGGACGGACAAGGTGGACTTCACCCCATGTCTCACACCCGAGCAGATCGCGGCCAATGAACGGGCTGCAGCTATCGAAGAAATGTGGGCGACCTACTGGAAGCCAGAGGTGCAGTCCGCTTTTGAAGGGCTTGGGCTCCTGTACGACGCGGGCTACCGCAAGCAGGCGCGGACATGACCAACCTGATCGAAAAGACCTGCACCTGCCCATCCGGCGACGGCTCACTGCGCTGGCCGTGCCCGGTTCACCCGCCAGAGGAGAAACGCAAATGATCGCCCTCGCCTACATGGCCTACCTGATCTATCGGGCACCGCGGTGAACAGCCACCAGTACCAGCCATTCTCTGCTCGGGGCTTCGGTAGCTGGCACACCTGCAGCGTCTGCGGAACATCCAAGCACAGCGGCTACTACTGGCTGGCCGGCTACAAGAGCAAGACCGAACCGCCCTGCATAGCCTGGAAGATCGACCAAGAGTGGAAGGCCCAGGCCATCCCCGCGCCCATCACCGAAGCCTAACCCCTCCCCCAACTACTCAAGCCCGCCGACATGCGCGGGTGAGGATCACGGTTTCGCTGAGGCTTTTAAATAAGTCAGCGCATCGCTGAATCGCTGCGCTCGCTCCAGGCTACCGGTCCTTACTGAACCAAGTTCTCTGCCGTCCTGCCCGCGAATGACCACTGTAAAGCGGCTGGACCTACCACGCTTTTGATAGATGGAGATATCGTCAATGGAATTCAGATAGATACGCCTGCTGGCGTCTTTGATAACGCTTCTGCTGCTGCCAGCAGCTATAGCGCCCGCACCGAGAGGCGCAGCAGTAGCAAACCCCGTCCCCTCAGAAACCATACCGTCGGACAAGATAATGACCTTGTCATTGATCAACACGGACTGTGGTCGGAATTTCTTTCCGTAGTCTTCAAAGAATGCTTGCTCAACGAATTCAGCTGCCTGCTGCCGATCACTGAAATGTGTCGCAGATGGCGAGTAATTCAGGCGCTGGCTACCACAGCCTGCCATGAAACAACTCAGCAGGATAACTGCACACCACTTGACTCCATTCGACATGCGCCCCCCTGGATTTGGAATTCAAAGCCGGAGGTTAACCGCGACCCTATCAATTATCCATAGCCATAACCTGCCGCCACCAGCGGCGTGGAGACCAACATGCAAGACGAAGAACGCCAGCCGGTGGCCTATGTATCCGACAAGGTCCCAGAGGAAAAAATGGCCGAACTGATCGGGACGACCAAGCGGGCCTTGGAAGGAAAGCGAAGCCGCGGCGTGATCCCTGAGGGGGTTTGGAAGAAGATCGACGGCCGGATTTTTTACAGCATCAGGAGATACGAAGCGTGGCTGGAAGGAAGCTGGGGCTACCCACTGGAGTCGAGCTCATCGGCAAGTCAATTCGGATCCGTTTTACTTGGAACAGTGAGCGTAGATCCGAAACGCTCGCATATCCCCAAACCGCCAAGGGGATCAAGGCGGCAGCCGATCTACGCGCTCAAGTAGTCAGCCTGGCCAAGCACGGAGTACTGGACGAAAAAAGGTACGCCGAGCTGTTTCCGGCCTCCAGCTACACAGCGTCAGCCAACGAACTGATGTTTGGCGAGTACGCGCAGAGCTGGCTGAACAGCTTGGAGGTGGTGCACGACACTCGGGTCAACTACAAAGGATTGATGAACAACTACTGGATGCCCCATCTGGCGACACTACCGATCAAGGCGGTAACGCCGATGGTGCTGAGGGAGGTGGTCGCAAAGACCGAATGGAAGAGCTCGACAGTCAAGCGCGCCGCCATCGCCCGGGTTAAAGCGATGTTTCGCGCAGCGGTGTATGACGAGGTGGTGGACAGGAACCCGGCGGCATCGATCCAGTTGCCGCAGAAGAACAAGAAGCAGGTCGACCCTTTCACGGTTGAAGAGGCGGATGACCTGATCAGGTGGATGTACAAGAACTTTTCGCGCTGCAACCAGGTGTTCGCAGCCTTCTATGAGTTCGCCTTCTATACCGGAATGCGCACTGGCGAGATCATGGCGCTGCGCTGGGACGAGATCGATTTCGAGAAGAAGACGGCCCACGTCTGCCGGATCGTCGTAGAAAACCAGGTCGTGGAGCGGACGAAGACCAAGTACACCCGAACGATCATGCTCAACAGTCGCGCCTTGGCAGCTCTCGGGCGAGCCAGGGAGATTGCAAGCACTCGAAAGCGAAACGGTAGGCGGGTGTCCGCTGAATCACCGTTCATCTTTCAGCCTGCCGGCAGATCCCCTCACATGAAAGGTACCAGCACGCCTGGCTTTCACTTCAACCAGGCGGTCGAAGCGACTTCAATTCGGGCCAGGCCACAGTACAACTGCAGGCACACATATGCCACGATGTGCCTCATGTCAGGGATGAATCCCGCTTTCATCGCCGGGCAACTGGGGCACTCCGTTCAGGTACTGCTCACCACGTACGCCAAGTGGCTGAATTCAGCAAATGACTGGTCCGAACTTGCCAAGCTGGAATCGGCAGTAATTGGTACGGAATTGGTACAGGATTAAATTTCCTTCACGTTACGCCCTTTGGATATAAGGCATTCGACAGCCGTTCGACCATACTCCAGAATGCAACGGTTTTTTGGGGGGAAACCCTTGCACAGCCAACGACATACCAACATTTAGTGAGCCTCAACGTGAAAACTTCCCTGTCCATCCTCAGCCTGCTGCTGTTGCTCACAGGAACCGCGACCCTACCGTCGACCGCTGCTGCACAACCCCCGGCCCAGGTCCAGCGTGACCCGAGCAAACTGCACCTGGCGTCCGGCAGCGCCCTGTTGATCGACCTCAACACCAACAAGGAGCTGTATTCCAGCCACGCCGATCGCGTGCGCCCCATCGCCTCGGTCACCAAGCTGATGACCGCGATGGTCGTGCTCGACGCCAAGCTGCCCATGGACGAAATGCTCAGCATGACCATCGCCAACAACCCGGAGATGAAGGGCGTGTATTCCCGGGTGCGCCTGGGCAGCGAGCTGAACCGTCGCGAGACGCTGCTGATCACCCTGATGTCGTCGGAAAACCGTGCGGCCAACTCCCTGGCCAACCACTACCCCGGTGGCTATGGCGCGTTCATCAAGGCGATGAACGCCAAGGCCCGCAGCCTGGGCATGAGCCATACCCGCTACGTCGAGCCGACCGGCCTGTCGACCTTGAACGTCTCCACCGCCCAGGACCTGGCCAAGCTGCTGATGGCCTCGCGCAAGTACCCGATGCTCAGCGAGCTGTCGGTCACCCGCGAAAAGACCGTGGCGTTCCGCAAGCCCAACTACACCCTGGGCTTCCGCAATACCGACCACCTGGTCAACAAGAGCAACTGGGACATCAAGCTGACCAAGACCGGCTTCACCAACGAGGCGGGGCACTGCCTGGTGCTGCTGACGAAGATGGACAACCGCCCGGTGGCCATGGTGATTCTCGATGCGTTCGGCAAGTACACCCACTTCGCCGACGCCAGCCGCATGCGCCAGTGGCTGGAGACCGGCGCGGCCAAGCCAGCGCCGGCAGTGGCCATGCAGTACAAGAGTGAAAGGCAGCGAGCGCGCCTGGCGCAGGACTGAAACGGCAACGCCCCGCATAAGCGGGGCGTTGTGAACTGAAACCGGCCGCTTTCAGGCCTGGGTGGATACCATGCCACCGGCACTGTTGCCGCCGGTCCTGCTCAGCGTTTCAAGCAACTTCGCGGTCGCTGCCTGGATTTGCCCGCTCAGGGTGGCGATGCTCGACTGCTTGGCGAGAATCATCGTCGCCTTGGCGGTGTCGTCCATGTCCTGCGCGGCGATCTTCGCCAGCTGACGCTGCTCTTCGGCCAGCTGCTTCTGCAACTGCCTGATCATCTCGCGCATTTCCTCAATGTAGGACGGCTCGCCGCTACCCTTGTCCTCCTCGGCCTTCTTTGCGCCGGCAGGCTTGCCTGATTCGTCTGTGCCTTTGAGGTCTACCGCGACAGTAGCCGGCGACTTCTCGTCTTCTTTGGCCTGTCCTTTGACCAGTTGCGTGGCGATGCTGCTGCTGACGTTGTTGATACCTACCATTCCCTAATCCTCCACGGTGGGTCCTTTCAATGACTGGAGTATCGGCACCACGCGCGCAAACTTGATGCTCACCCACCGATAAATTTACCCGCCCGCCATTCGTCCACCTGATACCCGAGCCCTGCCCTAGCGCCCACCGCGCCGCCAGGCCGGAACCGATCAGCCCTGCAACGAGATGGCAATGACCAAGACCCGCTCCCGCAAAGCCTTGTACATCGGCCTGCCCCTGGCCCTGGTGGCCGCCCTGGGTGGAGCCGCCGGCTATTACTTCTGGAAACAGGACGGCGGCTACCCCCGTGCAATCGTGCAGCAGGCCAACGACCTGCATGAGCACATGCTCTCCTTCGACAGCCATGTGACCGTGCCGTTGGGCTACGGCAGCACCGGCTACGAAGCAGACAAGGACGGCCGTGGCCAGTTCGACCTGGCCAAGGCGGCCAAAGGCCGGCTGTCCGGCGCGGCGCTGACCGTCTTCGGTTGGCCGGAGCTGTGGAACGGCCCGAACGCGCCGCACCGCCCAACGCCTGGCTTCATCGACGAGGCTCGCAACCAGCAGGAAGTGCGCTACAAGATCATCAGCGGCATCGTGCGCGACTTCCCCAACCAGGTCGGCATCGCCTACACACCGGACGACTTCCGGCGCCTGAACGGCGAAGGCAAGTTCGCCATCTTCATCAGCATGCTCAACGCCTACCCGCTGGGCAGCGACCTGTCGCAGCTCGACTTGTGGGCCAAGCGCGGCATGCGCATGTTCGGCTTCAGCTACACCGGTAACAACGCCTGGGCCGATTCCTCGCGGCCGCTGCCTTTCTTCAACGACACCCCCGACGCCTTCGGCGGCCTGTCGCCACTGGGCGAGCAGGCGGTCAAGCGGCTCAACGACCTGGGGGTGATCATCGATGTCTCGCAGATGTCCACCCTGGCCCTTGAAGACGTCGCTCGCCTGAGCCGCGCGCCATTCGTGGCCTCGCATTCGGCGCCACGGGCGCTGGTGGACATTCCGCGCAACCTGTCCGACAAGGAGATGCAACTGATCAAGGACAGCGGCGGTGTGCTTCAGGTGGTGGCCTTCACCACCTACCTCAAGCCCCTGAGCAAGCCGACCCTGGAGAAGCTCGAGGCCCTGCGCGCACGCTTCGACCTGCAACCGTTGCAAGGCCTGACCAACGCACTGATGCCGGGCGACCCGATCATCGCCATCTGGCCGGAGGCGCGCTTCGGCGAATACGCCAGCAGCCTGTACGCCATCGTCGACGAAGAGCCCCGCGCCGGCCTCAAGGAGTATGTCGACGCCATCGACTACGCCGTGAAGAAGATGGGCATCGACCATGTCGGCATCAGTTCCGACTTCAACGATGGCGGCGGCGTCACCGGTTTCATGAACGTCGGCGAGATCCGCAACGTGACCGCCGAACTGCTGACCCGCGGCTATTCAGAAACCGATATCGCCAAGCTCTGGGCCGGCAACTTCCTGCGCGTCTGGGGGCAGGTGCAGAAGGCCGCCAACCCCGTGGCCCTGGTCGCCAAAAGTGTCCAGGAAGTGCGCCATGACTGATCGGCGCGCCTTCCTCAAACAGGCCGCCGCCCTGGCGGCCAGCCTGCCGTTGCTGCCAAGTGCCCTGGCCGCCGCCCCCGCCCCAGCGTCATTGCAGGGCGCGGACAAATGGCGCCAGTTGCGCCAACTGTTCCCCCTTGCGCCAGATGTCGCGCACTTCGCCAACTTCCTGATCACCGCCCACCCGCGCCCGGTGCAGGACGCGATCGACCGCCACCGCGCCACCCTCGACCACAACCCTGCGGTGTGCATGGACTGGGAGAGCCAGTACGAATGGCAGCGCGAGGATGAGGTCCGCGAGTGGGCAGGCCGCTATCTGGACGTGCGCCCCCGCCAGATCGCCCTCACCGGCAGCACCACCGAGGGCCTGGGCATGATCTATGGCGGCCTGCACGTGGCGTCGCACCAGGAGATCCTGACCACCGCGCACGAGCACTACTCGACCCACAACTGCCTGGCCTTCCGTCAGCGCCAGCATGGCACCCAGGTGCGCAAGCTGCGCCTGTTCGACAAGCCGGGCGACGTGTCCACCGACCGGGTGCTGAGCGTGATCGACAGCAGCATTCGCCCTGAAACCCGCGTGCTGGGCATGACCTGGGTGCACTCGGGCAGCGGCGTCAAGCTGCCGGTGGGCGCCATCGGCGAGCTGGTGCGCCAGCACAACCGCAACCGCGACGAGGCCGAGCGCATTGTCTACGTGGTCGATGGCGTGCATGGCTTCGGCGTGGAAAACGCCCGCTTCGCCGACTTCAACTGCGACTACTTCATCGCCGGCACCCACAAATGGATGTTCGGCCCACGCGGGACCGGGATCATCTGCGCGGCGTCCGAGCAGATGCAGCACCTGACACCGACCTTCGCCACCTTCTCGCGCAACGAGGACTTCGGCACCATCATGACGCCGGGCGGGTACCACGCCTTCGAACATCGCTGGGCGCTGGGCGAGGCCTTCAAGCTGCACCTGGAGCTGGGCAAGGCCGATGTCCAGGCGCGTATTCACCAGCTCAACGACTACCTCAAGGCGCGGCTGGCCGAGCACCGCGCCGTCGAGCTGGTGACGCCGGTCAGCCGCGAGTTCTCCGCAGGCTTCACCTTCTTGCGCATCAAGGATCGTGATCCGGATGCCGTGGCCGCCTACCTGAACGCAAACAAGGTCATGGTCGATGCCGTGGACCGCGACGCAGGGCCGGTGATCCGCTTTGCGCCGAGCCTGCTCAACGACGAACAGCAGGTCGACCGGGCCATGGCATTGCTGCGTACGCAGATCGGGTAAGCCTCGTCACGGCCTCGCCGGTGCCATCCTGCATGCGCGCCATCGCGGGGCAAGCCCGCTCCCACGCTAACCGTCCACGTGCTCGCAGCTAGCGCAACAACGTCTGGATCTGCTCGTGCAAGGTATCCAGGTCGAACGGCTTGGCCAGGATCGGCGCCTTGCGCGCGATGGGGCTGCCCGACTCGAGAATCTCCGCCGGGTAGCCGCTGATGAAGATCACCTTCAGGTCAGGCCGCAATTTCACTGCAGGCTCTGCAATCTCCACCCCGGAAATCCCGCCCGGCAGGCGGAAATCGGTGACCATCAGGTCCAGGTGCGGTTTGCTGGCCAGGATCGCGAACGCCTGCTCGCCATCCTCGGCCACCAGCACGTGATAGCCCTCGCCTGCCAGGTAATCACGCAGAATCATGCGGATCGCCGGCTCGTCCTCGACCACCAGTACCACGTCTTGTGCATCTTCACTCATGACAACGCCTTCGAATTCAATAGGTTGGCTATCAGACCGCAGCTTTACGCAGAGGTTGCCCGGGTCTGGTCACAGGCGTGCGGCAACACCGAAAGCGGCAGCTGGACGGTGAACGTCGACCCTGCTCCAACCTGGCTGTGGACCTGGATCCGCCCGCCGTGAGCGAGGATGATCTGCTCGGAAATGTACAGCCCCAGGCCCAGGCCGCCACTGGCCTGCTGCGCGGCGACGCGCTCGAATTGCTGGAAGATCCGCTGCTGGTTCTGCGCATCGATGCCGATACCCTGGTCCTGAACCTGCACGCAGGCCATGGCGTGCTCTTCGAACACCCGCACCTGCACAGGCTTGCGATTGCCGTAGCGCAAGGCATTGGACAACAGGTTGGCCACCACCTGTTCAATCCGGAATTCGTCCCACTCACCCTGCAAGGCATCGCAGCGCTGCAGCTCGATGACGGTGTCCACCGCGCTGGCCTGGGCGGTAAAGTTCTCCACCAGGCCCCGTACCAGCTGGCCAAGGTCAAAAGTCCGCGGCCGGATCGACAGCTTGCCGGTGCGAATCCGCGAGACATCGAGCATGTCCTCGACCAGGCGGATCAGGCTGTTGATCTGGCGCTCATCGCGCTCGACCATGGCCTTGAGCTTGTCTTCGCTGAACGCCGCGAGGTTGCCGCGAGACAGGTGCATGCGGCGCAACTGGGTCTCCAGGATCAGCCCGTTGAGTGGCGTACGCACCTCGTGAGAGACGATCGACATGAAGTCGTCGCGCATGCGCACCGCCCGCTCCAGCTCGCCACGGGCCAGCTGCAACTGGTTGAGCAGCAATTCCTGCTCCTCGCGGCCCTGCTCCAGCGCCTGCAGCTGGCGGTCCAGGGCCTTGCGCTGGCGGAACAGGTCGACGAACACCGATACCTTGCTCTTCACCGCCAAGGTTTCCAGCGGTTTGTGCAGGAAATCCACCGCCCCGCTCTCGTACCCCTTGAAGGCATAGTTCATCTCGCGCCCGGCGGCGCTGACGAAGACGATGGGGATGTTGCGGGTCTTCTCCATGCCGCGCATCAGCTCGGCCAGCTCGAAGCCGTTCATGCCGGGCATCTGCACATCGAGAATGGCCAGGGCGAACTCGTGTTCGAGCAGGAGCGACAGCGCCTCGTCGGCCGACTGGGCCTGGTACACCTCACGGTCATCGCCCTGGATCAGGGCGTCCAGGGCCAGCAGGTTTTCCGGCAGGTCGTCGACGATCAGCAGTTTCGCGATGATGTGGCTTAGCATGCGCTGGGTTCCAGGGTAGCGAGCAACTGCCCGATACCACTCAGGGAAAGAATATGGTCCGGGTCGTGCAGGGCCAGGGCGGCCTCCGGCATCAACGCGACCTGTGCTTCGCGGGGGTCCTGGACGACCGTCCGGCCACCGCTTTGTCTGATCCGCAAAAGCCCCTGGGCGCCGTCTTCATTGGCGCCGGTGAGCAATACGCCGAGCAGCTCCGGGCCGTAGGCGTCGGCGGCCGACTCGAAGAGAAAATCGATTGCCGGTCGCGAGAAATGCACCGGTTCCTCCTGGCTCAGCGACAGGGTGAAATCACCCTCCACCGACAGGTGATAGCCCGGCCCCGCCACATAGATCAGCCCCGGCTCTATCCGCGCCTTGTCGAGGGCCTCGCGAACCGGACGGCGCAGGCGGCGCTGCAGTACCTCGGCCAGCTGGCTGTGGCGATCGTCGGGCAGGTGCAGTACGCACAGCACCGGGATGGCGAAATCGGAGGGCAGCGCGCCGAGCACGCTGAACAGTGCCGACACGCCACCCGCCGAGGCGCCAATGACTATCGCCCGCACGCTGTTCATATCTTGCGGTAGATCCGCTCGGGCCGTACCAGCGGCTCGAAACGCTCGCCGTAGGCCGAGAAGTCCACCGACTCCTTGCTGCCCAGCACCAGGAAACCGCGGTGGCACAGCGACTCGTGGAACAGCCCCAGGGCACGGTCCTGCAGGCCCTTGTTGAAGTAGATCAGCACATTGCGGCACGACACCAGTTGCGTCTCGGAGAACACGCTGTCGGTGGCCAGACTGTGATCGGCGAAGGTCACGTTGTCACGCAGGCTGGCGTCCATGATGGCGTTGCCATAGGCGCTGGTGTAGTACTCGGAAAAGTCTCGCCGACCACCGGCCTTGCGGTAGTTCTCTTCGTACTCGCGCATGCTCTGCATCGAGTAGATGCCCTGCTTGGCCCGCTCCAGCGAGTGCGGGTTGATGTCGGTGGCATAGAGGATGGTGCGCTCGAGCAGGCCTTCCTCGCGTAGCAGGATGGCCATGGAATACACCTCCTCGCCAGTGCTGCAACCGGCGATCCAGATCTTCAGCGACGGCCAGGTGCGCAGCAGCGGCACCACTTCGTTGCGCAGTGCCAGGAAGTGCCCGGGGTCGCGGAACATCTCGCTGACCGGGATCGTCAGGTACTGCAGCAGCTCGAGGAACATGCCCGGGTCATGCAGCACCCGCTCCTGCAGCGCCGACACCGTGCGGCAATCGAACTGGCGCACGGCGTGAAGGATCCGGCGCTTGATCGAGGCGCCGGAGTAATCGCGAAAGTCATAGCTGTACTTGAGGTAGATCGCCTCGATCAGCAGCCGGATCTCGATATCGGTATTGCGTTCACTGGTCAAGATTTCAGATTCGCTCCAATTGCGGCAGCCAGACCCGGATCAACGAGAACAGGCGGTCCAGCTCGATCGGTTTGGCCAGGTAGTCGTTGGCCCCGGCCTGCAGGCAACGCTGCTGGTCGTCCTTCATTGCCTTGGCGGTCACGGCGATGATCGGCAGCTTGCGCCAACGCGGTTGCTGGCGAATCAGCCGGGTCGCCTCGTAGCCGTCCATTTCCGGCATCATCACGTCCATCAGTACCAGGTCGATGTCGTCATTGGCTTCCAGGCATGCTATGGCCTCGCGCCCGTTGCGGCCGATCTCGACGATGGCGCCCTTGTGCTCCAGGGCACTGGTCAGGGCGAAGATATTGCGCACGTCATCGTCCACCAGCAGGATCTTGCGCCCCTCGAACACCTTGTCGCGGCTGCGGGCGGTCTTGAGCATGCGCTGGCGCTCGTTGGACAGCTGCGACTCGACCTTGTGCAGGAACAGCGTCACCTCGTCGAGCAGGCGCTCGGGCGAACGCGCCCCCTTGATGATGATCGAGCGCGAGTACTTGAGCAGGTCGGCCTCTTCCTCGCGGGTGAGGTTGCGCCCGGTGTAGACGATCACCGGCGGGAAACTGCGGATGTCTTCGGCGGTCATGCGCTTGAGCAGCTCATTGCCGAGCATGTCGGGCAGCTTGAGGTCGATGATCATGCAGTCGTAGATGTTCTCGCGCAGCAGCGCCAGGGCATCCTGGGCCATGGCCACGGCGGTGATTTCGATATCGTCGTCGCCGATCAGGCGGGCGATGCTCTCGCGCTGCAGGTCATCGTCCTCCACCAGCAGGATGTGCTTGAGTTTCTGCGTGAGCTTGGCCTCCAGGCGACCGAACACGGCCTTGAGTTCCTCGCGGCTGGTGGGCTTGACCGCGTAGCCCACCGCGCCCATGTGCATGGCCGCCTCGACGCGGTCCTCCACCGAGATGATATGCACCGGAATGTGCCGGGTACCGGCCTGCTCTTTCAGGCGCTGCAACACGGTGAGCCCGGAATGGTCAGGCAGGCGCATGTCCAGCAGGATCGCGTCGGGCAGGTACTGGGCGGCCAGTTCGAAGCCCTCGTCGGCAGCGTGGGCGACCAGGCAGCTATAACCCAGTTCGTGGGCGAGGTCGAAGAGGATGCGGGCGAAATTCGGCTCGTCCTCGATCACCAGGATGCAGCGGTTGCCGAACGGCGCACGCTCGCGGTCATCGGCGAAGGCCGGGGTCGGGCGCTCGCTGCGAACGGGGACCGGCACGGGTGGCGCCGGCGGCAGTTCGTCGACCGCCGGGCGCAGGCTGTGCACCTCGACCTGCTGCGCCGAGGGTTCGAAGTGCTCGGGCAGGATCAGGCTGAACACGCTGCCCTGCCCCGGGCTGCTGTCGACATTGATCTGCCCGCCAAGCAGGTGGGCCAGGTCACGGGAGATGGACAGCCCCAGGCCCGTGCCACCATAGCGGCGGTTGCTGGTGCCATCGACCTGGTGGAAGGCGCCGAAGATCGCCTGCTGCTGGTCGGCAGCGATGCCGATGCCGGTGTCGCGCACCGCGAAGACGATGCCCAGGCCCGCCTGATGGCTGATGCGCAGGCTGACCTGGCCGCGCTCGGTGAACTTGATGGCGTTGGACAACAGGTTCTTGAGAATCTGCTCCAGGCGCTGGCGGTCGGTGAACAGGGCCGCCGGCAACGGCTGCTCCAGCTGCACGGCGAAGGACAGGCCCTTGTCCTGCGCCAACGGCCGGAACATGCCCTGCAGGCCTTCGACCAGACGCTCCAGCGGGGTGCTTTCGGCGCGCACTTCCAGCTTGCCGGCCTCGACCTTGGCAATGTCGAGAATATCGTTGATCAGGTTGAGCAAGTCATTGCCGGCCGAATAGATCGACTCGGCAAACTTCACCTGTTCCTCGCTGAGATTGCCTTCGGCGTTCTCGGCCAGCAGCTTGGCCAGGATCAGCGAGCTGTTGAGCGGTGTCCGCAGCTCATGGGACATGTTGGCGAGGAATTCGGACTTGTACTTGCTCGAGCGCTGCAGGTCATCGGCGCGCGCCTGCAACTCGACCTGGGCCTGGTTCAGCTCGCTGTTCTTGCGGTCCAGGGCCTCGGTGCGCTCGGCCAGTTGCTCGTTGGTCTGCTCCAGCTCCGCCTGCTGGGTCTCCAGGTGGGCCTGAGACTCCTTGAGCACCCGCGACTGTTCCTCGAGCTCTTCGTTGGCGGTCTTGAGCTCCTCCTGCTGCACCTGCAGTTCTTCGTTGAGCTGCTGGGTCTCGGCCAGCACTTCCTGCAGACGCTGACGGTACCGCGCGCTTTCGATGGAGATGCCCAGGTTTTCGGCGACTCGCTGCAGCAGTTCCACGTCACGTTCCTGCAGCGGACGCAGGAACCCCAGCTCCAGCACGCCGTTGACCCGCCCATCGTCCTGCGCCGGCACCAGCACGCCGCTGCGCGGCAGACCACGGCCCAGGCCCGAGCTCAGGCGATAGTAGTCCTCCGGCAGCTCGTCCAGGCGCAACAGCCGCCCCTGGGCCACCGCCTCGCCCAGCAGGCCGGCATGATCGCCCACGCGCGGTTCGCTGCCCTGCTGTTCGGCATCCAGCCCATAGGCGGCGACCCGCACCAGCTGGCCATGCTCATCGCGCACATACAGCGCACCGACCACGCTGCCCAGGTAACCGGCGAAAAAGCGCAGGATGTTGTCACCGAGCATCGGCAGCGTCAGCTGGCCGAGCACCTGTTCGGCCAGCTGGGTCTGCCCGGCGCGCAGCCAGGCCTGTTGCTCCAGGCGCTCGGCGGCGCGTTGCTGGGCTTCCAGGTTCTCGACATAGTTCGAGGACAAGGCCAGCAGGTCACGCCGCCCAAGGTAGGCAAGCAACGCGCTCAGGGCTACGATGAACAGCACGAACGCCGAGATCGCGGTCATGGTGACCGTGCTGACCGTCTCGTTGCGCGACGTGCGCAGTTGCTGCTCGGTGTTGATGAAGGTGTCGAATTCCTTGCGGATCTCGTCGGTCAGGCGCTTGCCGCGGCCACGGCCAATCGACGACGACACATCACCCTGCTGGCTGCGCCGCTGGCTGATGACTTCGTTGCCGAAAGTGTTCCACTCGCGCTGCAACGCTGCGATGCGGTCGATGCGGTCGACTTGCTGAGGGTTGTCGGCCACCATTCCCCGCAGGCTGTCCAGGCTGCCGAAGATGCGCGGCTTGGCAACCTCGTAGGGGTCGAGGAAACGCTCTTCGCCGGTCAGCAGATAGCCGCGCATGCCGGTTTCCATGTCGATCGACAGCTTGATCGTCTCGTTGGCATTGCCGATCACCCGATCGGTGTGCTCGACCCACTGCATGGCCGAGAGCAGGTAATTGATCACCGCGACAAAGGCCACGGCGCCCAGTAACCCCACTCCCAGGGGCAGGCCGACGTTGCGGCTCAGCAGTTTGCGAAAACTGCGTTGGTCCATCGAGGCTGCTTGAATCATGTGAAAGTGCCCGAGCGAAAAAAGTCCATTGAACAGACCGGCGTCTACGTCGTGTAAGTGCTGCCCTGCGCCAGACCGACCGCGAATACAGCGAGTCTAACCAGCTTTCGCGGATCTGGCAGGGCATTTAGCCAGTATTTGAAGCCTGTCTGCAGCAATCGTTCCATCTATTTGCCCATGCCGTTAAGCTTGGGAACTTCTGCCATGGCCCCGCGCACAGAGTAGAGACAATCCATCGAAACAGGATCCACACAATGCACCTTCTGGTAGTCGAAGACGACGACATCGTTCGCATGCTGATAGTCGAAGTGCTCGACGAACTGGGCTATGCCGCCATCGAGGCCGACAGCGCTGCCGCGGCCCTCAAGATCATCGAGGATCCCACGCAACCGCTGGCGCTGTTGATGACCGACGTGGGGTTGCCCGACCTGCGCGGCGAGGAGTTGGCGGCCAAGGCCCGGGAAAGCCGGCCAAACCTGCCGGTCCTGTTCGCCAGTGGCTACGCCGAAAGCTTCAACGTGCCCCAAGGCATGCACCTGATCGGCAAGCCGTTCAGCATCGACCAGTTGCGCGACAAAGTGCTGGAGATTCTTGGCGCACCGTGAGCCCCCTGAAGGGCCAGGCCCGTCAGGCACCGACGCCATTGCGGCCCATCGCCGCAGTTCGTCGCCACGACAAGCCGGCTTCCACAGCAACCGTGCAATGCCAGAGGCCAGCTGAAATAATTTGAACGTCTCGCGCCTTTAGGCTTCAAACCTTCGAGGTATGCCTCTCTCGTCGGAAAGCCGCCATGAAGATGCCCTGTCGTGCCCCTTGCGCTTGCCTGGAACTGGATTTCGTCCGCGATACCCTGTTCGGCCCGGTGGCCCAGCGGGCCATGTGCCAGGTCCAGTTGGCAGCTCTCAGCCTGCAAGGCCGTCCTGCGCTGCGCCTGCATATCGAACCACCGTTACCCGGCAAGGTGGAGAAAGCGCACAGCGTCGCCTTCGCCTGGGAGGGACGCAACTATCGGGGCGTGGTCCGTGAACACGTCAAATGCGGCGACGGCGGCATCAACCTGTTGCTCGAGCTGCAATGACCTCAGGCAATCGCTTTGCGGGCGCCCGGCGGCGCATCACGTTGTGCCTTCACCCGACTTACAAGGCCCAGCAGGTCATGGCAGGTATTGAGGCTGGCAATCGGCACGCCCGTCACGGTAAGGCAATCGTCCAGGCTCGAGCCCTGGCCCAGGCGAATGGTGAGGTGCTCGCCGTCCGCACAGCTCACCTCGCAGCGATCAGGCAGGCAGGCCTGTTCGATCATCTGCCGCATCTCAAGCATCGAAACGCCAATCAACGACATGGTACGCCCCTCTCTTGTACTGGATGGCCTGTTGGGTGTGGTACGCCCTGCACGGGCAGGATGCCAATTGAGATTGCCCATGAGGGGGCGCAGGTCCATTCGCCCCGGCGATGACGACGGCTCAATACCTCTAGCACCTTAGTGGAAGAAACCACTGGCCGGGCAGCGTTCGGTCGTCTTCGCCCTACAGGCGACGGGCGGTCATAACTTACATCCGTGCCAGTTCCTCACGACAGAATTCCACGAACAGCTGCGCTGGCTTGGTCAGTTGCACGCGCTTGAGGTGCGCCGCCGCCAACCCCGACAGCGTCACCGGCTCGGCAATCGCCAGCGTCACCAGGCGTTGCCCGTCGTAGGTAAATTCCGAGTGCGGCCGGGTGACCAGCAGCGAGAAACCGAAGCCCTGCCCCACCATGCCCCGGACCATCTCGATCGACGGCGAACTGAAGACAATGTTCGGCGTCAGCCCCAGTTCGTTGAACAGGCTGACGAAATAGGTGCGGCTGGGGGCCACATCGAGCAGGATCATCGGCTCTGGGCACAGGTCACGCAGCGACACCTGGGCTTGGCCTGCGAAACGGTGCTTTTCCGGCAGCAGCACATAGGGTTTCTGTGGCGGCATCAGCGGCTCGGTCTCGATGGTGCCGTCCAGGTCGTGGTCATAGAGAAACGCCAGGTCGAAGGTACCGGCCGTCAGCCCCTGGATCAGGTCCTGTTGCTCGCCGTCGCGCAGGCGGATGTCCACCCCTGGGTAGCGCTCGCGAAAGCCCGCGATCAGCCGCGGCAGATACAGCGGCGCCACGGTCTCGAAGCAGCCGATATCGATCTGCCCGGCCACCGTGTCGTTGTCGGCCAGGGCGTTCTGCTCGAACTCGTGGGCCATCTGCAACAGGGACCGGGTCTTGGCGTAGAAGCGCTTGCCGCTGGGCGTCAGCGACACGCCCTGGGCGTGATGGCGAATGAACAGCTGCACGCCGAAGCTCTCTTCCAGGCTCTTGATCGCCGTGGAAATCGACGGCTGGGCGATGTACAACTGGCGCGAGGCTTCGGCGACGCTGCCGGCCTCCACGGTGGTGACGAAGTACTTCAGTTGGCGCAAGGTATAGGAAGCCACGCTGACCTCTCTGGCGCCGTGGGCGGCGCGCGGGATTTTCCTGTCAGCTTACCGCGCCTTGAGGCGCGCGGGCGGATCACCCAGGCAAGGATTTACCTGGGGGTTGAGCAGCATTTTCCGTGGTGCCCGGGTCAAACCGCCTGCAACGGAATATCGCCAGCGCTGCCTTTGCCGTCGCGTCGCTCGCTCATCCAGTCATTGACCTTCTGCCCGAACTCAGCCGGCGCCTTGCGCCCGAAGCGCCGTGCCAGGTCGAGGATGGTCTGTTGGGCCAGCGCCTCTTCCATGCGCTTCTGCGCCCCCAGCATCACCGCGTGGATCGCACAGGTGCCCTCGGTCGCCCAGCCCGGCGCCGAACCCTCGAACACCGCGCAGCGCTCGCGGATCTCCCGGCAATCGAAGAGCTTCTTCGGCCCATCGATGGCCGTGACGATATCCAGCACGGTGATTTCGTCGGAAGGCCGTGCCAGGCGAAACCCGCCGCGCACGCCTTCGGTCGCGGCGACCAGCCCGGCCCGGGCGAGCTTGGTGAAGACCTTGGCCAGGTACTCCTGGGGCACCCCCTGCAGCTCGGCCAGGTCGCGCACGCTGGACTCGCGGCTGTCGCCGCGCTCGTCCACCAGGAACAGCAGGCAGTGGATGCCGTACTCGACGCCGGCACTGTAGAGGGACATATAAATCTCCGACTGATTTTGTCGCAAATAGTACGCCCTTCAATGCTGGCAAGCAAAGCCTGGCGTAGCCGTCCGTCGTCAGGCTGGCCGATCAGGACCCTGCTTTACGCTAGATAACACAAGGCATTCAGGTGTCTCTTGGCGGTTGGCGAACAACCTGGCGCGGAAAAAACACTTGCCGAATTAAACTACGACCAATACAGTCGCAGTTATTCGGCAAGCAGCACACACTTCGTCGAAGCCCTTTCCTACCTTGCGGAGCACCTTCATGACCTCTCGTATCCTGATCATCGGTGCCGGCTTTGCCGGTGTCTGGAGCGCCCTGAGCGCCGCCCGCCTGCTCGACCAGGCCCAGCGCGGCGACGTGCGTATCAGTGTGCTGGCCCCGCAGCCGCAACTGCGGATCCGCCCACGCTTCTACGAAGCCGACGTGCACAGCTTGCAGGCGCCGTTGGAGGCACTGTTCGACGTGGTGGGCGTGGAGTTCATCCACGGCACCGCCGACACCATCGACAGCGACACCCGCCAGGTCAGCTATCGCGATACCGACGGCCGCCAGCACCAGCTCGCCTACGATCGCCTGATCCTCGCTGCCGGCAGCCAGGTGGCCCGCCCCGCCGTCCCAGGCCTGGCCGAGCACACCTTCGATGTCGACCAGATGGAGTCGGCAACTCGCCTGGAGCAGCACCTGCACAGCCTGGCCAGCCTGCCCGCCTCACCGGCGCGCAACACCGTGGTGGTGTGCGGCGGTGGCTTCACCGGTATCGAAACGGCCACCGAGCTGCCAGCCCGGCTGCGCGCCATCCTTGGCGAAGGCCGGGCCCGTGTGGTGCTCATCGACCGTGGTGCCAGCATCGGCGCCGCGCTCGGCGCCGGGATCACCCCGGCCATCGTCAGCGCCAGCGAGCAGGCCGGGGTGCAATGGCTGACCGGCACCTCGGTGGTGGCAGTGGATGCGGGGGGCGTGACCCTGGACAACGGCGAATACATCGCCAGCAAGACCGTGATCTGGACCGTGGGGGTCAAGGCCAGCCCGTTGACCACCCAGGTCGCAGGCGAGCGTGACGGCCTGGGCCGCCTGAAAGTCGACGGTCACCTGAAAGTCGTTGGCCAGGACTACATCTACGCCACCGGCGATGTCGCCTGCGCCGCGGTCGACGACCTGGGCAACCACGCGCTGATGACCTGCCAGCATGCCATTCCCATGGGCCGCCATTCGGGCAACAACGCCATGGCCGATCTGCTGGGCGTGGAGCCGGTGATCTATCGCCAGCCCAAGTACGTCACCTGCCTGGACCTCGGAGAATGGGGCGCGGCCTACAGTGAAGGCTGGGAACGCGAACTGCACTTGCAGGGCCAGGACGGCAAGAACCTCAAGCGCCAGATCAACACGGTGTGGATCTATCCCCCGGCAGCGGATCGCGCCCAGGCGCTGGCGGCTGCCGACCCATCCATCCCGATCGTTGCATGATCAAAAGAAAGGGCCGCCACGCGGCCCTTTTTGCGACGAAACGAAGACTGACAGTCAGCAAGTGACGAAAGACCCAATAACTCGAACTTTCATTGAACGACTGGTCAATAATAGTGGCACTGTGTCATCATTCAGAAAAAACAACATGAACCGTGAGGATATAACCCCTTTCGCAGTGCATCGAGAGCCCTACCAGCCGAGCCCGGTCCGTCCGCGCTCTTGACGCCTGCAGCCACCGTCAAGGAGCGTCGCATGCAGTTACGGAACGTTAAGATCGGCATTCGGGCAGCAGGAATGTTCACCCTGCTCGGGATCCTGGTCCTGGCCATGGGCCTGGTCGCCCTCTACGAAACCCGCAGGATGGACAGCGCCACCGACGAAATCCGCATCACCTGGATGCCCGCAGTACTCGCCCTGGGCGAGGTCAGCAGCAACCTGGGCCGGGCCCGGGCCCTCACCTTGCGCAGTGTCCTGGAGGACAGCAGCAACGTCCGCCACGCCACCCTGGACAAGATCGTCCAGGTCAACCAGCAGCTCGAAGGCGACCTCAAGGCCTACGAGCGCACCATCATCGAAGCCGACGACCGCGCACTGTTCGAAGCCTTCATCGGTCTCAGCGAGCGTTACCACGGTCTGCAGAAAGCCATCCGCAACGCCGCCGGCAACGACCAGATGGACGAGGCCCGCCGCCTGGTCAACGGCCCGCTCGCCGAGTACGCCGACAGCATGATGAAGGCGCTGGGCGAACTGATCGCCTACAACACCCAGGGCGCCGAGCAAGCCTCGCAGCGCAGCAGCGCGGCGTCCGACGAAGCCTTTGCCCTGATCATCGGCGCCATTGCCGTGATCCTGCTCGCGCTGGTCGGCATCGCCACCCTCCTCACCCGCAGCATCATCGTCCCGCTGGCCGACGCCGTCGCCGTGGCCGAGCGCGTCGCCACCGGCGACCTGACCCGCGAGATAACCGTGCTCGGCCGCGACGAGCCGGCCTTGCTGTTGCGCGCCCTGAGCCGCATGCAGCACAGCCTGCGCGACACCTTGCGGCGGATCGCCGCCTCCTCCGACCAGCTGGCCTCGGCCTCCGAGGAGTTGCACACCGTTACCGAAGACACCAGCCGCGGCCTGCACCAGCAGAGTGCCGAGATCGACCAGGCCGCCACCGCGGTCAACCAGATGACCGCCGCCGTCGAAGAAGTGGCCAGCAACGCCGTGAGCACCGCCGATGCCTCCCAGGGCGCTGACCGCACCACCCGCGATGGTCGCGACCAGGTCAACCAGGCACTGGCTTCGATCCAGCACCTGGTCGATGACGTGACCGGTACCGCCGAGGAAATCGAGCAACTGGCCAGCCATGCCAACCAGATCAGCCAGGTGCTCGACGTGATCGGTTCGATCGCCGGCCAGACCAACCTGCTGGCCCTCAACGCCGCCATCGAAGCCGCCCGTGCCGGCGAGGCGGGCCGCGGCTTCGCCGTGGTCGCCGACGAAGTACGCGCCCTGGCCCACCGCACCCAGCAGTCCACGGCGGAAATCGAACAGATGATCGGCGGTATCCAGACCGGCACCGAGCGCGCGGTCAACGCCATGCACAGCAGCCAGGGCCGCGCCGGCGGCACCCTGGAAGTGGCGCAATCGGCCGGCCAGGCCCTGGAGCTGATCGCCGAGGCGATCGCCACGATCAACCAGCGCAACCTGGTGATCGCCACGGCCTCTGAGCAGCAGGCCCAGGTGGCGCGGGAGGTGGACCGCAACCTGGTGAACATCCGCGACCTGGCGATGCAGACTTCGGCAGGCGCCAACCAGACCAGCGCGGCGGCCCAGGACTTGTCACGCCTGGCGGTGGAGCTGAACGGGATGGTGGCGCAGTTCAAGGTCTGAGGTGCCGGGTACACCCTCGCGGGGCAAGCCCCTCCTACAGCTCAACTGCAAGGTTGCTGTAGGGACAGGCTTGCCCCGCGCTCGTATTCCAACGCTGACGAACAGGAAAAAACGCTATGGCGCGTAGGACCTGGCGACTACCCCCTGCTCATCCCCCAGCCCATGCTCTTGACGTTTGCATTCACACGTCAAGGAACACCCATGCTGTTGAGAAACATGAAGATCGGCAAGCGGGCGACCAGCCTGTTCACCCTGCTGGCGGCCCTGGTCCTGGCCATGGGGCTGGTGGCGCTGTACGAGACCCGGCAGATGAACGATGCCACCGACGAAATCCGCGGCAATTGGCTGCCAGCGGTGATCTCCCTCAACGAAATCACCGGTACCCTCGCCCAGGAACGCGCAGCGACACTCCGTGCGGCCCTGGAGCAGAACAGTGACAGCAATGCCAGCGTCGACTTGCTGAGCAGCATCGAGGAAGCGGTGCAGCAGGACCTGAAGGACTATGAAAAGACCATTGCCGACGCCGAGGACCGCGGCCTTTTCAGTGCGTTCATCACTGCGCGCCAACAATACTCCCAGCAGCAGCATGAAGTGCTGCGCAACATCAGCGCCGGCCAGATGACAGAAGCCCGGCGCCTGATCAATGGTCCATTGATCCAACGCGCCGACCGCATGATGGACACCCTGGCGACCTTGGTGGCCTACAACTACAAGGGCGCGCAAGCCGCCTCGCAGCGTAGCGACGCGGTCAGTGATCAGGCATTCACAGTGATCATCGGCTCACTGGTGCTGATCGTCCTGGTGTTGATCGCCATCGCCACCCTGTTCACCCGCAGCATCGTCACCCCGCTAAGCGAGGCTGTCATGGTGGCCGAGCGTGTCGCCACCGGTGACCTTACCCGCGAGATCGTGGTCGTCGGCCAGGA
Source organism: Pseudomonas sp. CAM1A (assembly GCF_047501685.1). NCBI lineage: Bacteria > Pseudomonadati > Pseudomonadota > Gammaproteobacteria > Pseudomonadales > Pseudomonadaceae > Pseudomonas > Pseudomonas sp. CAM1A. The sequence goes on from NZ_JBFNXP010000013.1 coordinate 165,104, forward strand.
CGAACCCGCGCTGCTGCTGCACGCCCTGCGCCGCATGCAGCAAAGCCTGCGCGACACCATTGGCAAGATCGCCGCGTCCTCCGACCGCCTGACCTCGGCCTCGGAGGAGCTGCACGGCGTCACCGAGGACACCAGCCGTGGCTTGCTGCAGCAGAGCACCGAGATCGACCAGGCAGCCACCGCGGTCAACCAGATGACCAGCGCCGTCGAGGAGGTGGCCACCAACGCCGTGAGCACGGCTGAAGCTTCCCAGGACGCGGACCAGACCACCCGTGACGGCCGAGACCAGGTCAACCAGGCGCTCGCCTCGATCCAGCATCTGGTCGACGATGTCACCGGCACCGCCGCAGAGATCGAACAGTTGGCCAACAGCGCCAACGACATTACCCGGGTGCTGGATGTGATCGGCGCCATCGCCGGCCAGACCAACCTGCTGGCACTCAATGCCGCCATCGAGGCTGCCCGCGCCGGCGAGGCAGGCCGTGGTTTTGCCGTGGTCGCCGACGAAGTGCGCGCCCTGGCCCACCGTACCCAGCAGTCCACCGCAGAGATCGAGCAGATGATCGGCGGCATCCAGATCGGCACCGAACGGGCGGTCAGCGCCATGCACAGCAGCCAGGGCCGCGCCAGCGGCACCCTGGAGGTGGCGCAGTCGGCCGGTCAGGCTCTGGAACTGATCGCCCGGACCATCACCTCGATCAACAAACGCAACCTGGTGATCGCCAGCGCCACCGAGGAGCAGGCGCAGGTGGCCCGGGAAGTGGACCGCAACCTGGTGAATATCCGCGAGCTGGCGATGCAGACGACCACCGGGGCCAACCAGACCAGCGCATCGGCCCAGGACCTGTCGCAATTGGCGCTGGAGCTCAATGGGCTGGTCGCGCAGTTCAAGGTCTGAACGGCCTGATGAACATCGCGGGGCACGCTTGCTCCTGCAAGGGTTGTGCAGGATCGGGCATGCTCCGTGATGAGGTTGGCGCGAGTTTCAGGATTTGACGTCGACCACCCGCTGCGCCTTTTCCGGCTGAGCCCGGGTCGCCAGGCAGTAATACAGCGGCACCGTCACCAACAGCCCGAACAGCCACGACAGGTCGGCCCCCTCGACGATGTTCGAGTACGGCCCGACATACAGCGACGTATTGGCGAACGGCAGCTGCACCAGGATGCCGCAGGCGTAGGCGATGATCGCGTGGTGGTTGAAACGCCCGTAGATGCCGCCATCAGCGCGGAAGATCGAGGCGATGTCATACTCGCCGCGCTTGATCAGGTAGAAGTCCACCAGGTTGATCGACGCCCACGGCACCAGCACCAGCAACAGCGCCAGGATCAGCCCGATGAACTGGCCGATGAAGTCCGCCGAGGCATTCAATGCCACCAGGCCGCAGCCCACCAGGATCACCCCGGCCAGCACCACCCGCAGCCTGATGCTCGGCGTCCACTGGGCGGCAAAGGTCTGGATCGCAGTGACGATCGACAGCACCGCGCCGTAGAGGTTGAGGGCGTTGTGGCTGATGATGTTGAGCAGGAACAGCACCATCAGCACCGGGCCCAGCCAACCGGTGGCCTGCTTGACCGCCACCATGGCATCGGTGCCTTCCGGCACGCACAACACCGCCACCGCACCGAAACTGAAGCACAGGATGGTGCCCAGCGTGGCCCCGAGGTAGGTGGCCCAGAACGGCTTGGCGATGCCGACTTCACGGGGTAGATAGCGCGAGTAGTCCGAGGTATAGGGCGAGAAGCTGATCTGCCAGATGATGCCCAGCGACACCGTGGCGACGAAGCCGGACAGATTGAACGCGCCGCGGCTGAAGAAGTCGCCCGGCAGCTCCTGGGTGAACATCATGATGAAACCGGCCAGCAGCGCCGAGCCCATCACCCAGGTGCCGACGCGGTTCAGTGTATGGATGAAGCGGTAGCCGATCACCCCGATGGCGGTGGCGCTCAGGGCGCCGATGACGATGGCGCCGGGCATCGGCACGCCGGGGGCGATGCCGTGGATCGACTTGCCGGCCAGGACGATGTTGGAAATGAAGAAACCGACGTAGATCAACGCGGTGAAGAACACAATCAGCAGCGCGCCATAGCGCCCGAACTGGCCGCGGCTCTGCACCATTTGCGGAATGCCCAGCTGCGGCCCCTGCGCCGAGGCCAGGGCGATCACCACCCCGCCCAGCAGGTGCCCCAGTACGATGGCCAGCAGCCCCCACAGCAAGTTCAGGTGAAACACCTGGACCACCATGGCACCGGTGACGATCGGCAACGGCGCAATGTTGGTGCCGAACCACAGGGTGAAAAGGTCGCGCGCCTTCCCATGGCGCTCGGACGGTGGCACGTAATCGACCGTGTGTTGCTCGACGAGATGGTGTTGCGACGACGGTTGGGACATAGGATTCAGCTCGAAAGGTCGTTTTTATCGTTGTATGGAAACCGCTCGGGGCGGCCTCTCAGCTGAAGACCATATTATGGTATTCCAACAGTTTGACAACACTGCACTGCTTATTTTCAGCGCACCTGATCCGCCCCATGCACCGTCACGCAGCACAAATGTTTACACCAAGGCCAGTGATTACGGGGCTTGCACCGTTTATCGCGAACTCCAGCGCACGGAAAATTCCGCTTGCAATATAGGTATTACGGTATACCATCAGACACATCAACGATAAAAACCGCGGACCACCGCAGCCTTTTCAGAGGTACACGAGATGATCGACGCAACCGTCTACAAGCACGTTCTGGGTTCCTTCCCCTCCGGCGTGACCGTCATCACCACCCTGGACGACGACGGCTCGATCGTCGGCCTCACCGCCAGTGCTTTCTCCTCCCTGTCGATGGACCCGCCGCTGGTGCTGTTCTGCCCCAACTACAGTTCCGACTCCTACCCTGTATTGATGAAGAACAAGCGCTTCGCCATTCACCTGCTCTCCGGTGAACAGCAGGCCGAGGCATATGCGTTCGCGAAGAAAGGCAAGGACAAGGCCGTCGGCATCGAGTGGACCCTGAGCGACCTGGGCAACCCGATCCTGGCCGGCGCCACCGCCGTGATCGAATGCGAACTGTGGCGTGAATACGAAGGCGGTGACCACGCCATCATGGTCGGCAAGGTACACAACCTGATCGTCCCGCAGGAGGCGCCCCGCCCGATGGTCTATTGCCGCGGCAAGATGGCCAGCCTGCCGGCCTTCGCCTGAGACGCTGACCACCGATTCCACTTAGAGCGCCTGCCCCGGCGGGCGACAACAACAAAGCTCCGAGGAAAAGCCCCATGAAATTTTCGCTGTTCGTGCACATGGAACGTTGGGATGAGCAGGTCAGCCACCGCCAGCTGTTCGAAGACCTCACCGAACTGACCCTGATGGCCGAAGACGGCGGTTTCAGCACCGTGTGGATCGGCGAACACCACGCCATGGAGTACACCATCTCGCCAAGCCCGATGCCGCTGCTGGCCTACCTGGCCGCACGCACCGAGAAAATTCGCCTGGGCGCCGGCACCATCATCGCGCCCTTCTGGAACCCGATCCGCGTGGCCGGCGAATGCGCCTTGCTCGACGTCATCAGCAATGGCCGCATGGAAGTGGGCCTGGCCCGTGGCGCCTACCAGTTCGAGTTCGACCGCATGGCCGGCGGCATGCCGGCCACCGATGGCGGCAAGGCCCTGCGCGAGATGGTCCCGGCGGTGCGCCAGCTGTGGCAGGGTGACTACGCCCATGAAGGCGAGATCTACAACTTCCCCACCTCCACCAGCGTGCCCAAGCCGGTACAGCAGGGCATGCCGCCGATGTGGATCGCCGCCCGCGACCCGGACTCGCACAACTTCGCCGTGGCCAACGGCTGCAACGTCATGGTCACCCCGCTGATGAAGGGCGACGAAGAGGTGCTGGACCTGAAGAACAAGTTCCAGGCCGCGCTGGACAACAACCCGGACGTGCCGCGCCCACAACTGATGGTGCTGCGCCACACCCACGTGCACAGCCCGGCCGAGCCGGACGGCTGGAAGGTCGGCGCCCAGGCAATTTCACGCTTCTACCGCACTTTCGATGCCTGGTTCGGCAACAAGACCGTGCCGGTCAACGGCTTCCTCGAGCCAAGCCCGGAATCGAAGTTCGCCGAGGTGCCAGCCTTCGCGCTGGAGAATATCCGTAAGAACACCATGATCGGCACCCCTGAAGAAATCATTGCGCGCATCAAGTACTACCAGGAGCTCGGCGTCGACGAGTTCAGCTTCTGGTGCGACAACAGCCTGCCGCATGCCGAGAAACGCAAGTCGCTGGAGCTGTTCATCAAGGAAGTGGTGCCGGCCTTCGCCTGAATTCCCTTTGCCTGATTGATTGCGGGAACCAGCCCGCTCGCGTTGGCCCCAGTGGCCGGCGTGGGCGGGCTTTTTTACTCATCGCGGGGCAAGCCCGCTCCCACGCCAGACATGAATGCATCGTGGGAGCGGGCTTGCCCCGCGATGAGTCCAGTACGGACAGCACAGCAATCAAGGTATCAACCGGCCTTTCGTCCCCCTAGGAAGAACAAATTTTCCATCGGCTCTTGCACATCAAATATTATGGTATACCATCAGACAACAACAGTTGATAACCCTCACCAGGAGCCCTCCATGAGTTTCGAAATCCGCAAGATCGTCACCTACTCCGAAGAGACCCGCATCGAAGGCGGCAAGGCCACCGACAAGCCGGTGACCATGGTCGGCCTGGCCGTGGTGATCAAGAACCCATGGGCCGGTCGCGGCTTCGTCGAAGACCTCAAGCCGGAGATCCGCGCCAACTGCTCGGAGCTGGGTGCGCTGATGGTCGAGCGCCTGACCGCCGCCATCGGCGGTGCCGACAAGATCGAGGCCTACGGCAAGGCCGCCGTGGTCGGCGCCGACGGCGAGATCGAGCACGCCTCGGCGGTGATCCACACCCTGCGCTTCGGCAACCACTACCGCGAAGCCGTGCAGGCCAAGAGCTACCTGAGCTTCACCAACAAGCGCGGCGGCCCCGGCACCTCGATCCAGATCCCGATGATGCAGAAGGACGACGAAGGCCTGCGCTCGCACTACATCACCCTGGAAATGCAGATCGAAGATGCTCCACGCGCCGACGAGATCGTCGTGGTGCTGGGCGCCGCCGACGGTGGCCGTCTGCACCCACGCATCGGCAACCGCTACATCGACCTGGAAGAACTGGCTGCCGAAAAGGCCAACGCTCAATAACAACAACCAAGACGGGCCTGGGCGTGGCGTGCATACCCGCCGCGCCCGACCTTCAAGGAGCGCCCTCCATGATTCAGCCTGTCGCTGAACGTACACCGGCCGGGACCAGTTACCTGGACCTGGGCCAGGGCCAGCCCGTGGTACTGATCCACGGCGTGGGCTTGAACAAGGAAATGTGGGGCGGGCAGATCGTCGGCCTCGCCAACGACTACCGCGTCATCGCCTACGACATGCTCGGCCATGGCCAGAGCCGCGTGCCCAGCGCCGATACGCCGCTGGAGGGCTATGCCGAGCAGCTCGCCGAACTGCTCGACCACCTGCAGGTCGCCCAGGCCTGCGTGATCGGTTTTTCCATGGGCGGCCTGGTAGCCCGCGCCTTCGCGCTCAACTACCCGCAACGCCTGGCCGCGCTGGTGGTACTCAACAGCGTGTTCAACCGTACCCCCGAGCAGAGCGCCGGGGTGATCGCACGCGCCGCGCAAGCCTTCGAACAAGGCCCCGACGCCAACGTCGATGCCGCCCTCGAGCGCTGGTTCAGCCGCGAGTACAAGGCCGCCAACCCGGCCCAGGTCGCCGCCATCCGCCAGATCCTGGCGAGCAACGACCCGCAGGGCTACCACACCACCTACTCGCTGTTCGCCACCCAGGACATGTACCGCGAAGCCGACCTGGGAAGCATCCAGGTACCGACGCTGATCGCCACCGGCGAGCTCGACAGCGGTTCCACCCCGGCCATGACCCGCCAGCTCGCCGCGCGGATTCCCGGCGCGCAGAGCGTGGTCCTGGCCGAGCAACGGCATATGATGCCGGTGGAAGCACCGCGCGAAGTCAACAAGATGCTGCTGGACTTCCTCAGGCAGGCCCGCACCCTCACCGAATCCGCCAAGGGGATAGTCGCATGACCCTCGTTCGTTTCCAGATGTGCATCGACGGCCAATGGCGCGATGCCCAGAGCGGCAAGACCTTCGACAGCCTCGACCCGGCCACCGCCAAGGCCTGGGCGCAACTGCCCGACGCCGGCGAAGCCGATGTCGAGCTCGCCGTGCAGGCCGCCCAGCGCGCCTTCGAAGGCAAGGCCTGGCGCGGCCTCACCGCCACCGCCCGGGGCAAGCTGCTGCGCCGCCTCGGCGACCTGATTGCCGAAAACAAGGAACACCTGGCCCAGCTGGAAAGCCGCGACAACGGCAAGCTGATCCGCGAAACCCGCGGCCAGGTCGGCTACCTGCCGGAGTTCTTCCACTACACCGCGGGCCTGGCCGACAAGCTCGAAGGCGGCACCCTGCCGCTGGACAAGCCCGACCTGTTCGCCTACACCGTGCACGAGCCGATCGGCGTGGTGGCCGGGATCATCCCGTGGAACAGCCCGCTGTACCTCACCGCGATCAAGCTGGCCCCGGCCCTGGCCGCCGGCAACACCATCGTGCTCAAACCCTCGGAGCACGCCTCGGCGACCCTGCTCGAGCTGGCCCGCCTGGCCCTGGAAGCCGGCTTCCCGGCTGGCGTGGTCAACGTGGTCACAGGCTACGGCCCAAGCACCGGTGCGGCGCTCACCCGCCACCCGCTAGTGCGCAAGATCGCCTTCACCGGCGGTGCCGCCACCGCCCGCCATGTGGTGCGCAGCAGCGCCGAGAACTTCGCCAAGCTGTCGCTGGAGCTGGGCGGCAAGTCGCCGAACATCATCTTCGCCGACGCCGACCTGGACAGCGCCATCAACGGCGCCGTGGCCGGCATCTACGCCGCCTCCGGGCAGAGCTGCGTGGCGGGTTCGCGCCTGCTGGTGCAGGACGAGATCTTCGACGAGTTCGTCGAACGCCTGATCGCCCGCGCCAAAAGCATTCGCATCGGCAACCCGCAGGACGACAGCAGCGAGATGGGCCCGATCGCCACCGCCCAGCAACTGGCGGTGATCGAAGGCCTGGTGGCCGCGGCCAAGGCCGAGGGCGCTACCTTGCGCATGGGTGGCAAGCGTGCCGAGGTCGAAGGTGACGGCTGGTTCTACGAGCCGACCCTGTTCGAGTGCGACAGCAACTCGATGACCATCATGCAGGAAGAAGTGTTCGGCCCGGTCGCCGCGGTGATCCGCTTCAAGACCGAGGAACAGGCCCTGGCGATGGCCAACGACTCGCAGTTCGGCCTGGCCGCCGGTATCTGGACCCGCGACCTGGGCCGCGCCCACCGCCTGGCCCGTGACGTGCGCTCGGGGATCATCTGGGTCAACACCTACCGCGCCGTATCGGCCATGGCCCCCATCGGCGGCTTCAAGAACAGCGGTTACGGCCGCGAGAGCGGCATCGACTCGGTGCTGGCCTACACCGAACTGAAGACGGTGTGGATCAACCTGTCCACCGCGCCCATGCCCGACCCCTTCGTGATGCGCTAGGAGAACCCCACCATGATCGAACCCGGCATCTACAAAGACGTGATGGGCTCCTTCCCGTCCGGCGTCACCGTGGTCACCACCCTGGACGCCGATGGCGGCATCGTCGGCATCACCGCCAGCGCGTTCAGCGCGCTGTCGATAGAGCCGGCGCTGGTGCTGTTCTGCCCCAACTACGCCTCCGACACCTACCCGATCCTGCGTGACAGCAAGCAGTTCGCCATTCACCTGCTGTCCGCCGACCAGACCGCCGAGGCCTATGCCTTCGCCGGCAAAGGCAAGGACAAGGCCAAGGGCATCGACTGGCAGTTGAGCGAACTGGGCAACCCGCTGCTCACCAAGGCCACGGCGATCATCGAGTGCGAATTGTGGCGCGAATACGATGGCGGCGACCACGCGATCATCGTCGGCCAGGTGAAGAACCTGGTGCTGCCCGAGCAGCCGGTCACCCCGATGGTCTATCACAAGGGCAAGCTCGGCGCGCTGCCGCCGCTGGGCTGAAACACCATCGCGGGGCAAGCCCGCTCCCACGCAGGTCACTGATGACCACGCGAGAGCGGGCTTGCCTCGCGATGCTGCCCCTCAAGTTTCCGGGGGCCGCGCATACCCACCCACCTTCGGTTGCGGCCCCCGATTTTATTCGCCTGACGCAGGAACCCGGCCCATGAGCAACGACAAATATGAAAAAGGCCTCGCCATCCGCACCCAGGTGCTCGGCGAGGACTACGTCAAGCGCTCGATCGAGAACGCCGACGCCTTCACCCAGCCCCTTCAGGAGCTGGTCACCGAATACTGCTGGGGCCACGTCTGGGGCCGCGAAGGCTTGTCGCTCAAAGAGCGCAGCATGATAAACTTGGCGATGATTTCCGCGCTCAACCGGCCCCACGAGCTCAAGCTGCACATCCGCGGCGCGCTGCGTAATGGCCTGAGCCGCGAACAGATTCGCGAGATCCTGCTTCAAGTCGGCATTTACTGCGGCGTGCCCGCGGCGGTGGACAGTTTCCGCCTGGCCCGCGAGGCGTTCGCCGAAGCCGATGCGCAATCCACCCGTTAACAGCGGGCTGTGTGAACCACTGCAAGGAATGCCCCGGTTCAAGGCATTCCGCGATGTTGGCGCAACAGCCGCATAGAAGAGCGCCCCTGATGAAACGCCAGCCCCTCGACGACAGCTTCAAGGTCAACCGCAACCCCGTCACCCTGCGTGAAATCGTGCTCGACAAACTGCGCGGCGCGATCATGAACTTCCACCTGCTGCCGGGTGACCGCCTGGTCGAACGCGACCTCTGCGAGCGCCTGGGCGTCAGCCGCACCTCGGTGCGCGAGGCCCTGCGCCACCTGGAGTCCGAAGGCCTGGTGGAGTTCGCCGACGCCAAGGGTCCTCGGGTGGCGATCATCACCCTGGAAGACGCCCGCGACATCTACGAGCTGCGCTGCGTGCTCGAAGGCCTGATCGTGCAACTGTTCACCCTCAACGCCAAGGCCAAGGACATCCGCGCCCTGGAGCGCGCCCTGGAGGTCAACCGCGAGGCCCTGGAAGACGGCGAGCTGCAACAGGTGCTCGACTCGGTGCAAGGCTTCTACGACGTGCTGCTCGAAGGCTCGGGCAACCAGGTCGCCGCCCAGCAGCTGCGCCAGCTGCAGGCGCGCATCAGCTACCTGCGCGCCACCTCGGTGTCGCAGGAGAACCGCCGGGGCGCGAGCAACCGCGAGATGGAAAAGATCGTCGAGGCGATCAAGGGTGGCGACCCCCAGGCCGCCCATCAGGCCTCTGTCGACCATGTGCGCGCCGCCGCCAAGGTCGCCCTCGACTACCTGCGCCAGAAGCAGGACGACAACGCCAAGGTTCGCGATATCGTCGCCCCCCTGCCCCTCAAGGACCCTCGCATAGGCCACTGACCATGCCCACCGCCCCGCGCTACTGCCCGCACTGCACCACGGAACTGGCCCGGGGCGTCCCCAACGGCGACACCCACGAACGACTTCACTGCGCCGGTTGCGGCTATATCCACTACATCAACCCGAAGATCATCGCCGGCTGCATCATCGAGCGTGACGGCAAGTATCTGCTGTGCCAGCGCGCCATCCCGCCGCGCCCCGGCACCTGGACCTTGCCGGCCGGTTTCATGGAGGCCGGCGAGACCACCGAGCAGGCGGCGCTGCGCGAAGTTTGGGAAGAGAGCGGCGTGCGCGCCGATATCGTCTCGCCCTACTCGATCTTCAGCGTGCCGCAGATCAGCGAGGTGTACATCATCTTCCGCGCCGTGGTCACCGAGGAGACCGGCCAGTACGGGCCCGAGACCCTGGACTACCGCTTCTTCGAGCCGGACCAGATCCCCTGGGACGAGATCTATTACCCGGCGATCCGGCAGATCCTCGAACGCTACATCCTCGAGCGCCAGGCCGGGGTATACGGCATCTACATGGGCAACGACGATACCGGCAAGGTGCATTTCATCCGCTGAGGCGACAGCGCATACAAATCCCTCGCCAAGCGTCGCGTCTCGGTGCACCCTGATGGACTCACGCAAAAGGACCGGCAAACGTTCATGGCGAAATGGCTAGACGGCGGCGGGCTGATGGCCGCGCGCATCCGCAACCACGACTGGGCATCCACGCCCCTCGGCCCGCTGGATAGCTGGCCCGACGTACTCAAGACCAGCGTCGCCCTGTGCCTGGCCTCGCGCTTCCCTCAGGCCGTGCTCTGGGGCGATGCGCTGATCACTTTGCACAACGACGCCTTCAGCGAGATACTCGGCAGCAAGCCCACCGCCCTGGGCCGGCCCTTCAGCGAAGTGTGGCAGGAAGCCTGGAACGATATCGCCCGCATGGCCCGGCGCGCCCTCGACGGCGAGGCGGTGTACATCGAAGACTTCCCGCTGACGATCGAGCGCCACGGCTCCCCGGAGCGCGCCTATTTCACCTTCTGCTACAGCCCCGTGCGCGACCATGACGGCAACGTGGTAGGCATGCTCGACACGGTCACCGAGACCACCGCGAGCGTGGTCGCCAACCGCCGTCTGAACTTCCTCGACAGCCTCGGCCGGGCCACCGCCCACGCCACCGATCCCGAACGGATCATGGCCACCACCACCCGTCTGCTGGGCGAGCATCTGCAATTGTCCAGTTGCGCCTATGCCGTGATGGCGCCCGACGAGGACGGTTTCACCATCTGTGGCGACTGGGTTGCACCGGGCTCGCCACGGCTGGTCGGCCAGTACCGCCTGGCGGCCTTCGGCGAACTGGCCGTCAGCCGCCTGCGCGCAGGCCAGGCGCTGGTGATCGATGACAACCTCAGCCAGTTGCCGGCCCGCGAGTCGGCGACCTTTCAGGCCATCGGCATTACCGCGACCATCTGCATGCCGTTGATCAAGGAGGGCCGCCTGACAGCGCTGATGGCCATCCACGACAAGCGGCCCAGGGCCTGGACCCACTACGAACAGACCCTGCTTGGCGAAGTGACCGAACGCTGCTGGGCGCATATCCAGCGGGTCCAGGCCAACGCCGAGGTGCGCGAGGCGATGACGGCGCTGGAAGCGCTCAACGCCACCCTCGAGCAGCGCGTCGAAGAACGTACCTGCCAGTTGCTGCACACCGAAGCGGTCCTGCGCCAGACCCAGAAGCTCGAGGCCATCGGCCAGTTGACCGGGGGCGTGGCCCACGACTTCAACAACCTGCTGACCATCATCCGCTCCTCCATCCATTTCCTGCAGCGGCCGGACCTCGACGAAAGCCGGCGCAGCCGCTATTTCAAGACCGTCTCCGACACCGTCGACCGCGGCGCCAAGCTGACTGGGCAACTACTCGCCTTCGCCCGCCGCCAGGCGCTCAGCCCACAGGTGTTCGATGCCGGCCTCAGGCTCGAGGCGATGGCCGAAATGCTCGATACCGCCACCGGCGCGCGTATCCAGGTGAGCCTGGAACTGCCCGACACGCCCTGTAACGTGCACGCCGACCTCGGCCAACTGGAAACCGCGGTGATCAACCTGATGATCAACGGCCGCGATGCCATGGCCGGCGTGGGCACCCTGCGCCTGCGCCTGGAGGCCGACCAACACCTGCCGACGCCGCGCGGCCAGGCGCCCCAGGCCGGGCCATTCGCCGCCATCTCGGTGATCGACAGTGGCGTGGGTATTGCCCCGCACCTGCTGGAACGCATCTTCGACCCATTCTTCACCACCAAGCCCGCTGGCCAGGGCACCGGGCTCGGGTTGTCGCAGGTGTTCGGCTTCGTCAAGCAGTCGGGGGGTGATGTCCGGGTCAGCAGCAGCGAAGGTCAGGGCACGACCTTCACCTTGTACCTGCCCCAGGTGGCCCCGGCTGCGGTCGAGGAAAGCACCGCCTTGCCGGCGCTCGCGCCCAATGGCGGGCGCCGGCATATCCTGGTGGTCGAGGACAACCCGGATGTCGGCAGTTTCACCGCGCAGATCCTGCGCGACCATGGCTACCGGATCAGTTGGGCGATCTCGGCCGAGGATGCCCTGACGCAGATCGCTGCGGTGCAAGGCGGGTTCGACGCAGTGTTCTCCGATGTGGTGATGCCGGGCATGGGCGGCCTGGCCCTGGCCAGGGAGCTGCGGCTCAGCCAACCGCAGCTGCCGGTGATTCTCACCTCCGGCTACAGCGAAGCGATTGCCGAAGGTGGCCATCAAGGCTTCGCCTTCCTGGCCAAGCCCTATTCGGCCGAGCAGGTGTGCCGGATGCTGGGGGACGTGCTGGGGAGGCAGTGAGCGGCGCGTTGCCACGGAGATTGGCACAACCGCCGCTACCCGGTTGAATCACCCCGCGCCACCAGCAACCGCGCCAGGCTGCGCCCCAGTTCATCCTGGCGAAACGGTTTGCGCAATACCCCGAAGCCATGCAGTTCACGGGGTGCAAGGTTGGTGTAGCCGGTGATGATCAGCACCGGCAACTCAGCCAGCTGCTCGCGCACCTGCTGGGCAAAGCGCACGCCGGTCATCTCGGCCATGACATGGTCGGTCAGCAGCACGTCGGGTACCAGGCCCTTTTCCAGCAGCGCCAGGGCCTGGGCAGGCCCGTCAGCCTCCGTCACCTCGTACCCCAGAGCCTGCAACTGCATCAGCGTAGCCTGCCGCACCAGGGGTTCGTCATCCACCAGCAGCACCCGGGTCGGCCGTTGAGCATGCGACGCCTCGACGGTCTCGGTCATGCTCGCCGCCACGCTGCTGTCACTGGCCGGCAGCCACAAGGTCGCCTCGGTCCCCTGGCCCGGCCGGGAATGAATACCGAAAGCACCGCCGGACTGCAGTGCCAGCCCCTGCACCATCGGCAGACCCAGCCCCGTGCCCCGGCCCACCCCTTTGGTCGAGTAGAACGGTTCGACGCAATGCGCCAGCACCTCTTCACTCATGCCACACCCGGTATCGCTGACCTGCAGCCATAGCTGGTGCCCGCTCTGCAACCCCGGCGGTCTGGACATGCCGACGTCCTCCGCGCCAGCGCGGATGGTCAGCTCGCCACCTTCGCCCATTGCGTCACGGGCGTTGACTACCAGATTCAGCAGGGCCAACTCCAACTGGTGAGGGTCCACCAGGACCCCCGGCAGTGCCCTGTCGATATTGACCTTCAGCACAATGGTCGGCCCCAGTGAGCGCGCCATCAGTTCGTGCATGTCCTCGACCAGCACCGCCAGCGACACACTGACGGGCTTGAGGGTCTGGCGCCGGGCGAAGCTGAGCAACCGGCCGACCAGGTTGCGCGCCCGCTCCGCCCCTTGCAGGCCGCCGTCGATCAAGCGTTCGGCGCGCTCCGGCGAGGGGTGGCGGCGCAGCAGTTCCAGGGAGGCGATGATCGGCGTGAGCATGTTGTTGAGGTCATGGGCGATGCCGCCGGTGAGCTGGCCGATCATCTCCATCTTGCGCGCCTCGTGCAGTTGCACCAGCGAAGCCTCGCGTTGGGTGAGCATGTTCGCCACCCGCTCCTCGAGGTTTTCGTTGAGTACATGCAAGGCGCGCTCGGAACGGGCATGGGTGATCGCCGCCCACACTTGGCTGGCGACCTCCTCGACCAGCAGGCATTCGCTGCTGGTCCACGCATGGGGCGTGTGGAAATGTACCGCAAGCATCGCCTCCAGCCGCTCGGCGCGCAGCACCGGGGCATGCAGCGTGGCGCACAGGCCGTTGAAGCCAGCCGGTGCCTTGGTGTTCTCCGCATAGTTGCGCTGTACCACCTGGCCGGCGAGCAACGCCTCGCGCAGTGCCGGGTCCAAGGCGGCGTACTGGTTGAGGCCGGTGATCGACGGTACCTGCGCGGCCCATTCCTGCCCGACCCGATACCGTCCATCACCCAGGTCTTCACCAAAACAGACCCGCGCCGCACCCAGTTCCTTGGCCAGACGCCTTACCGCATGAGCTTCGATGCGTTCGGCCTGGCCCAAGCTGGGCAAGGCCTGGCGCAGCTCCTGGAGAAACGCCTGACGCTGCTGGAAGTGCACGCGTTCGGACGTCTCGGTGACGATGCACAGCACACCGCCTACCGCGCCATCGGCCTCGCGCACGGCGGAATAGGAGACGTCGAAGTACGCCGTTTCACCCGGGCCGTGGCGTTCGATGTAGAACGGCCGGTCCTTGGCGGAAAAGCTCACGCCGGTCTCGCGCACCCCGCGCAACAAAGGTTCCAGGTCGTCCCACAGCTCGCTCCAGTGCGCCTGGCCTGGCTGCCCCAGCGCCCCGGGGTGCTTGTCACCGATGGTCGGCCAGTAGGCGTCGTTGTACAGCGCAGTGTACTGCGCCCCCCAGAACAGCACGATCTGCGCCTGGGCGCTCAGGAGCATGGCCACCACCCCCTTCAACGCGGGCGTCCAGTTGTCCGGCGGCCCCAGGGGCGAGCGCTGCCAGTCCATCGCCTGCAACAGGCAGCTGACTTCGCCACCGCCGCGCATGAAGCCCGGCAATGGTTGCAGGTTGACCGACTTGCTCTCCTGGCGGGCTTTCATGTCGCGGTAATCCCGGGCACGTTGTCTTTCCTCTGAGGGTAAGAAATCGCCCGGTGGCAAAACGTTCCATCGGATCGCTGCGGGCGATCAACGGCGTCCTTCGGCCAGCATGCGCACGGCCAGGGCAGACAGCACCATACCCAGGGTGTTCGAGGCGAAGGCCGACAGGTTGGAGGGCTCGAGTATCGCAAGCCCTCTTTGTAACCGCCTTGCCTGGCATTTTTGTCAGTTCCACTGACCAAGGGCGCACGTTAAGGTGGAGCGATCACGTCTGAACAGTCCGGGCACCCATGAGCAAATCCTCGACCGCTTTGTTCGCGAGTGACCTCGCACGCTCGGTGCTGCGGCAGGCAAGCAATGAGTTTGCCTATTCGGTCTTTGGATACGCCCCGGTTCGCGACACGACGCGTTCACAATTGGGATTCAATGGCGTGATTCGGGATCGGTGGACAGCGCTTTATCTGTTAGGCAACGGGCATCGTGGATACAGCTCGGTGCTGATGAGATTTTACTCAGCGGACAGTTTGAGCCCCTTCGCTACGGGTGGCATCAATGCCTATGCGTATTGTGAGGGAGACCCCGTTAACTACATCGATCCTCATGGGCGCAGTCGCGGCCCACACAGAATCAACCTGGAATTTTACTCCTCCGCAAAAATCAAAGCGCTTGTGAACGACACACCCCACGATGGGATGCTGCGCCTTATAAAGACCAACCCCCGTTACAGAGGAGTGATAGAGGAAATCACCGCTGCCAATGCACTGAACCTCGCTCTTCAATTGCCTGATGCCACTATCAAACCACCTCACACCCTGTCGATCACGCCCAGCTTCGACCTAGGAATCCTGACCAGCAGCAAGGACTTGATCACAGAAATAGCAGATGAAGGCAAAAGACTTGTGAAGGCTGCCCAGCAGCTGATCAGACAGCCATCGCATCAAAATCTGGGCCAATATGAGCTCCATTTGGAAGGCTACGTACGAGGACGCAAAGCTCTCATCGACCATTTTCGCAACGAGTTGGACAGCCTGAGAGCCTCTTGAAACGTGCCAACAGCTGCCCCATTCCCCGTTTGCTTCAATCGCTTACATCTTGATCCTTGAATCGCTCGACGCCCGCCGGTAACCTTTGCGCGTTGCTGTAAGTCCAGCAGCCGGGTTTGGTCACCCGCGAACATCAAGGCGCACTAGCGCCGCATTGCGATTCAACTGGCGCTTTTTTTGTGTCCGTTGTCTCGTTCTATGGCGGCTGTGCGTGGGGCGCCTCCGTGCGCGCCGGTTTCCTTGATTCCCGGTTGACCAACCCGCGTACAGTCGCCACCCATTCGTTTGGTCACGTCGAGTGGCGGCTCCATTGAATCAAGGAGCGACACAATGACAAAAGGCTTACCCGATCCTCCGTCCCGCGCCACCACGGCGCACTCCAGCTTCGGCAACTGCGAATGCAGCCACCCTTCCCTGTTCGCCGTGCGCGAAGGCGTGGACTTCGAAGACGCGCTGGTGCACCTGTCCACCCTGCTCAAGGGCGCGTTCGCCACCAACCTCAAGGCGATGGAACTGGCGACCGGCACCTGCCATGACCTGTTGCTGGGCAACGATCATGGGCTGGATGCGGCCAAGGCGGTGGTCGAGGCGTTGCTCGATGGGGTGGAGATGCAACAGGTGGAGAAGGCGCGCTTGCGCACGGTTTGATGGGCAGCAATGCCGGGACCACATTACGGTCCCGGCTCACTGCGATAGCAGCCCTTACGCCTTGTCGGCAAGCCGCTGCAACAGCCCGTCGGTGAACGCGACGGCGTTGATCACACCCTCATGCCCATCGGCGATCACCGTCGAACTGGCCAGCCCGTTGACCGATGCCTGGGCCAGCAGCCCCGCCTCGCCCAGGCGTACCCGCTCGGCGCTGCGGCTTTCACTGGCCCACCAGCAGTCCACCTGAACCGCCAGCGGGCGCAGGCGGAATGCCTGGCTCAGTTCGGCGTTGCGGTCGAGCACGGCGAAGCCATCGACGATCTCCCGCTGCAAGTGCACATCCTCGTGGATGCTGCGCAGGCGTTCGGCGCTGACATTACCCGCGGCGGCCACGTGCTCGATGACCCACTCGGTCCTGTCGACCTCGGCCGGCAGGCGCTCGGCCTCGTCGATGAAGCCCGCGATCCGCGCTTCGCCAACGCCCGGCGCAAAGGCCAGCAGGCCACGCAGCAGGCTCTCGTCCGCCCGCGCCACCTGCACCACCTCGACGGGCTCGGCGTCGAGACCGGATACCTCCTGCGGCAGCTGGGTGTCGACCAGGCCAACGAAACCGACCTCCTGGCCGGCCTGCTCCAGGGCATGGGCCACCTCCAGCGCCAGGGCGCCCCCCATGGACCAACCCAGCAGATGGTACGGGCCGCTGGCCTGGGTACGGCGGATCTGCTCGACGTAATAGCCGACCATCGCCGCCCAGGACTCATCCACCCAACCCGGCTCGGCATAGCAGCGGTTGACCAGGCCATACACCGGACGCTCGTCGGCCAGGCGGCTGGCCAGCGGGTAGTAGGCGTAGGCACCGCCGCCACCCGGCGGCAGGCAGAACAGCGCCGGGCGCTGGCGCTGGCAACCGTTGAGGTTGATCACCGGCGATTTCAGGCGATCCTTGCCGCCGCCGATAAAGTTGGCCAGTTCCTCGAAGCTGGCCATCAGCATGAACTCATGCAGGCTGATGTTGACGGCGAAGGCTTCGCGCACCTTGTTCACCAGGGTGATCACCAGCAGCGAGTGGCCGCCGAGCTCGAAGAAGTTGTCATGCAGGCCCACCTGCTCGACCTTCAGCACCTCGCTCCAGATCGCCGCCAATTGCTGTTCCAGCGCCGTGCGCGGGGCCACGTAGCCCTGTTGCAGCTGGCTGGCATCCGGCTTGGGCAGGGCCTTGCGGTCCAGCTTGCCGTTGGCCGTCAGTGGCCACTGTTCCAGCACCAGGAAGTGCGTTGGGACCATGTAGTCCGG
>NZ_JBFNXP010000014.1:0-70662 GCF_047501685.1 Pseudomonas sp. CAM1A
AAGAAACCCTAAACTTGGCTCAGCAATCTCAAATGACTATGTGATTTCTCGCATGGCCACTTGTGATGCTGATAATCTTGGCGACTATCAGTCCATACTCACAAGCACCCACACGAATTGCTTGATTCAATTTGTTAAAGAGCGTTTGGCCAAGAGCTTTTCGTCTCAGCCGAGGCGCGCATTCTACGCTTCCCTCATTTCGTGTCAAGCGTTTATTTTGAAGTTTTTCGTTTCACTTCAAACACTTGACTCGCTGCGAACTCTCGTAGCGGGAGGCGAATCATACAGCGTTACAACCTGCTGTCAACTGCCTTTTTCACCGCTGCCGATCGTGAGAACGAAGCACCTCCGCAACCCTCTTCAACAATCAACTCATTGATATTCAAGGAGTTTTTCGTTCCGATGTCGCTGGAAGTGGGGCGCATTATAAGGGGATCTGAAACCCCGTCAACCTTTATTTCAGTTATATAAAGCAAAACCTCAAAACAAAGCGGGGCGGCCTTGCGGCCGCCCCGCTCTCACCTCTACCCCTTACAAGCTAGGGAAGGCAAACTGCGACGCCTCATGGCTGGCCCGCTGCGGCCAACGCTGGGTGATCGCCTTGCGACGGGTATAGAAACGCACACCGTCCGGCCCATAGGCATGCAGGTCACCAAACAGCGAACGCTTCCAGCCACCGAAGCTGTGATACGCCACCGGCACCGGCAGGGGCACGTTGACGCCGACCATGCCCACTTCGATCTCGTCGCAGAACAGCCGCGCCGCCTCACCGTCACGGGTGAAGATGCAAGTGCCGTTGCCGTACTCATGCTCGTTGATCAACTGCATGGCCTGCTCCAGGCTGCTCACCCGCACCACGCACAGTACCGGCCCGAAGATCTCTTCCTTATAGATGCGCATTTCGGGGGTGACCTTGTCGAACAAGGTGCCACCGACGAAATAGCCATCTTCGTTACCGGACACACGCAGACCGCGCCCATCGACCACCAGCCTGGCGCCAGCGGCAACGCCGTCGTCAATGTAACCCACCACCTTGTCACGGGCGGCCGCAGTCACCAGCGGGCCCATGTCCAGGCCGCAGGACGTACCGGCACCGATCTTCAGCGCCTTGATCTGCGGCTCCAGCTTGGCGATCAGCGCATCGGCCACCTGGTCGCCGACACACACCGCCACCGAAATGGCCATGCAGCGCTCGCCGCAAGAACCATAGGCCGCGCCCATCAGCGCGCTGACTGCGTTGTCCAGGTCGGCATCAGGCATCAGCACCGCATGGTTCTTCGCGCCGCCCAGGGCCTGGACGCGCTTGCCGCGCTTGGTGCCCTCGGCATAGATGTATTCGGCGATCGGCGTCGAACCGACAAAGCTCAGGGCCTTGACCTCTGGCGCCTCGATCAGCGCATCGACCGCTTCCTTGTCGCCATGCACGACGTTGAGGATGCCCTTCGGTAGGCCGGCTTCCAGCAGCAGCTGGGCGATGTACAGCGTCGAGCTCGGGTCACGCTCGGACGGCTTGAGGATGAAGGCGTTGCCGCAGGCGATGGCCAGCGGGTACATCCACAGCGGCACCATGGCCGGGAAGTTGAACGGGGTGATACCAGCGACGATGCCCAGCGGCTGGAAATCGGACCAGGCGTCGATGTTCGGGCCGACGTTGCGGCTGTACTCGCCCTTGAGCAGCTCCGGGGCGGCGCAGGCGAACTCGACGTTCTCGATACCGCGCTTGAGTTCGCCCGCAGCGTCCTCCACGGTCTTGCCGTGTTCCTCGCTGATCATCTGCGAGATTTTCGCTTCGTTCTGCTCAAGCAGTTGCTTGAAGCGGAACATCACCTGGGCGCGCTTGGCCGGCGGGGTATTGCGCCAGGCCGGGAAGGCGGCCTTGGCCGAATCGATGGCCTGCTGGATGGTGGCGCGGCTGGCCAGCTCGACCTTGCGCACGGCCTGGCCGGTCGACGGGTTGAAGACATCGGCGGTGCGCTCGCCCTTGCTGACCAGCTCGCCGTTGATCAGGTGCTGAACAATGCTCATGCATAACTCCAGATAAAGAAGGTAGAGACAGGCGCGTGGTACTCACGCGCCCGACGTCAGAATCGGAAAAATCAGTCGACCTTGTTCAGGGCTTCGCCCACGGCGTCGAACAGACGGTCCAGCTCTTGTGGCTGGGTGTTGAAGGTCGGCCCGAACTGCAGGGTGTCGCCACCGAAGCGTACATAGAAGCCGGCTTGCCACAGCTTCATGGCCGCCTCGTACGGACGAACGATGGCATCACCGTCGCGCGCGGCGATCTGGATCGCGCCGGCCAGGCCGTAGTTGCGGATGTCGACGACGTTCTTGGTGCCCTTGACGCCGTGCAGCAGCTTCTCGAAGTGCGGCGCCAGCTCGGCGGCGGACTGCACCAGGTTTTCCTTCTGCAGCAGGTCCAGCGCGGCGATACCAGCGGCGCAGGCGACCGGGTGCGCCGAGTAGGTGTAGCCGTGGGGGAATTCCACCGCGTACTCAGGGGTCGGCTGGTTCATGAAGGTCTGGTAGATCTCGCCGGTGGCGATCACCGCGCCCATCGGGATGGCGCCGTTGGTGACCTGCTTGGCGATGCACATCAGGTCCGGGGTCACGCCAAAGGCTTCGGCACCGGTCATGGCGCCCATGCGGCCGAAGCCGGTGATCACTTCATCGAAGATCAGCAGGATGTTGTGCTGGCTGCAGATCTCGCGCAGGCGCTTGAGGTAGCCCTTCGGCGGCGGCAGCACACCGGCGGAGCCGGCCAGCGGCTCGACGATGACCGCGGCGATGTTCGAGGCGTCATGCAGCTCGATCAGCTTGAGCATCTCGTCGGCCAGGGCGATACCGCCCTCTTCCGGCATGCCCTTGCTGAACACGTTGGCCGGCAGCACGGTGTGGGGCAGGTGGTCGACGTCCAGCAACTGACCGAACAGCTTGCGGTTGCCGTTGACGCCACCCAGGCTGGTGCCGGCGATGTTCACCCCGTGATAGCCACGGGCACGGCCGATGATCTTGGTCTTGGTGGCCTGGCCTTTCAGGCGCCAGTAGGCACGCACCATTTTCAGCGCGGTGTCGGCGCACTCGGAGCCGGAGTTGGTGAAGAACACGTGGTTCAGGTCGCCCGGCACCAGGTTGGCGATCTTCTCGGCCAGCTGGAACGACAGCGGATGGCCGAACTGGAAGGCCGGCGAATAGTCGAGGGTGGCGACCTGGCGGGCCACCGCCTCGCTGATCTCCTTGCGGGTATGCCCGGCGCCGCAGGTCCACAGGCCCGACAGGGCGTCGAACACCTTGCGGCCCTTGTCGTCGACCAGGTAGTTGCCTTCGGCCGCCACGATCAGCCGCGGGTCGCGCTGGAAGTTGCGGTTGGCGGTGTACGGCATCCAGTGGGCATCCAGCTTGAGCTGGCTGGCCAGACCGGCTTGAGCGGATTCGGGCATATTCATCGGGCGGTTCCTCGAAAGACGATTAGGCAACGATGGGTGTTGTTGCAGCTAAGTTGTCACGGCGATAAAGTTCGAAAAACCCAGCATTTCTAACCTTCAGTCAGCGGATAACTAAACTAATGAGCCGACGCCCCGATCCCCTCGCCCAAGTCAGCGATTTCGACATTCGCCTCTTGAAGATCTACCGCAGCGTGGTCGAGTGCGGCGGCTTTTCGGCGGCGGAAAATGTCCTGGGCATCGGCCGCTCGGCCATCAGCCAACAGATGAACGACCTCGAGCAACGCCTGGGCTTGCGCCTGTGCCAGCGTGGCCGGGCGGGGTTCTCGCTGACCGAGGAGGGGCGCGAGGTCTACCACTCGGCGCTGCAACTGCTCAGCGCCCTGGAGTCGTTCCGCACCGAGGTCAATGGCCTGCACCAGCACCTGCGCGGCGAGCTGAACATCGGCCTCACCGACAACCTGGTCACCCTGCCGCACATGCGCATTACCCACGCCCTGGCCGAACTCAAGGACCGCGGCCCCGACGTGCGCATCCAGATCCGCATGATCGCCCCCAGCCAGGTCGAGCAAGGTGTGCTCGACGGCAGCCTGCACGTGGGCGTGGTACCGCAGACCAGCCCGCTGTCGGGGCTTGAATACCAGCCGCTGTACAGCGAACGCTCGCTGCTTTACTGCGCTGTGGGCCACCCGCTGTTCTACGCCGACGACCAGCAGATCGATGACGATCGCCTCAACGGCCAGGATGCGATCGCCCCGACCTTCCGCCTGCCCGCTGACATCCAGGCGCACTACCAGGCCCTGCACTGCACCGCCAGCGCCTCGGACCGCGAAGGCATGGCCTTCCTGATCCTGACGGGCCGCTACATAGGCTACCTGCCCGACCACTACGCCAGCTTCTGGGTGCAGCAGGGCCGCCTGCGGGCGCTGAAGCCTGCCCAGCGCTTCTATGACCTGGGCCTGAGCTGGGTGACGCGCAAGGGTCGGCGGCCGAACCTGGTGCTGGAAAGCTTCCTCGAGAGCCTGGCTGCGACACGCTGATGCCTGTCCCTGACGCTAATGCTTGTCACTTCGCCACAGGCAGGTAATCTGTCGGACATCCGTAACGACCCGCCCGGAATCGTCCATGACCCTAGAAGTCCCTGCGCATCGCTCCCCCACCTCGGGCAAGCCCGCCGGCCGCATCCGCCAGAAGAACGAACAGGCCATCATCCAGGCCGCCGAGGACGAGTTCGCCCGCCACGGCTACAAGGGCACGAGCATGAACACCATCGCGCTCAAGGCCGGGTTGCCCAAGGCCAACCTGCATTATTACTTCACCAACAAGCTGGGCCTGTATATCGCGGTGCTGAGCAACATCATCGAGCTGTGGGACAGCACCTTCAACGCCCTGAGCGTGGAGGACGACCCGGCCGAGGCGCTCAGCCAGTACATCCGCACCAAGATGGAGTTCTCCCGGCGCAACCCGCAGGCCTCGCGGATCTTCGCCATGGAAGTGATCAGCGGCGGCGAGTGCCTGAGTGAGTACTTCAGCGCCGACTACCGCGAATGGTTCCGTGGCCGCGCCGCGGTGTTCCAGGCCTGGATGGACGCCGGCAAGATGGACCGGGTAGATCCGGTGCACCTGATCTTCCTGCTTTGGGGCAGCACCCAGCACTACGCCGACTTCGCCACCCAGATCTGCCAGGTCACCGGCCGCAGCCGCCTGACCAAACAGGACATGGAAGACGCCAGCAACAATCTTATCCACATCATTCTCAAAGGCTGCGGCATCACCACGCCCGCCTGACCCGGACTTATGCCTTCTACCCTGCTCGAGCTCTGCGAGTTCCGCGAAGAAATCCGCAAGAGCCGCTTCATCACCCTCGCCGGCCCGATCGGCAGCCCCGCCGAGGCCATGGCCTTCATCGAGCGCCACAGCGACCTGGCGGCCACCCACAACTGCTGGGCCTGGAAGCTCGGCGCCCAGTACCGCAGCAGCGATGACGGCGAACCGGGCGGCACGGCCGGGCGGCCGATCCTCGCCGCCATCGAAGCCCAGGACTGCGACCAGGTGGTGGTGTTGGTGATCCGCTGGTACGGCGGCATCCAGCTGGGCACCGGTGGCCTGGCCCGGGCCTACGGCGGCGGCGCCAACAAATGCCTGCAGCAGGCACCCAAGCGTGTGTTGGTGCAGCGCAGCGCGTTCAGTTGCAGTTGCACCTTCAGCGAACTGGCGCTACTCAAGCTGCGCCTGGCTGAGGTTGACGGCGTGGTGCTGGACGAGCAGTTCACCGCCAACGGCGTCGACCTGCGCATCGCCCTGGGTGAAAGCCACCTCGATGTACTGCAGCAGCAACTCGCCGACCTGAGCCGCGGTCGCATCCTGCTGGAAAGAGCGTGAACATTGCCCACAACTACTGTGGGCCTGCCTGTGGATAAGCTTGGGGCAAGCTGATACAGGCCTTGTGCGACAAGGCCTGCGAGGCATTGAGCATATTTTGATCACATTTGTGTGACACCGGCACAAGTGACTGAAAGACTGTGAGTTATCCCCAGCTTTCAATGTAAGCCCGCCACCAAACCGCCATTTTCAGTCCCGCTGCGCTTGCACACAATTACTGTGGAGCGGCTTGTGGATAACCCGTGAACTACAGCGCCTGGCCCAGCCATCACAGGCTTTCCAGGCAATCGATCGTTTTTTGATCAGCCTCCACAAGGCAAGCGCCAGGTACCTGGTTTATGCTCGTCACCCAGGCCTTTCCCGGTGGAGGGCAATCAGCCCGTTGTCGCGCGGCGAGCGAAACTATGCACAACAGCGCTCGCCCCGCCTTTGATATGGAGTATCGCAATGACCGCAAACAAGAACGCCCTGATCATCGGCGCCTCCCGAGGCCTTGGCCTGGGGCTGGTGCAACGCCTGCGCGAAGATGGCTGGAACGTCGTCGCCACCGTGCGTGACCCGCAACAGCCAGGCGCTCTGCGCGACGTTGCCGGTGTGCGTATCGAGCGTCTGGAGATGAACGACACCGCCCAGCTCGACGGGCTCAAGCAGCGCCTGCAAGGTGAAGTGTTCGACCTGGTGTTCGTCAACGCCGGCGTCATGGGCCCGCTGCCACAGGACCTGGAAAGCGTGCAGGTGCAGCAGATCGGCGAGCTGTTCATGACCAACGCCGTGGCGCCGATCCGCGTAGCCCGGCGCCTGGCCGAACTCATCCGCAAAGACAGCGGCGTGCTGGCCTTCATGAGCTCGATCCTGGGTAGCGTGACCATCCCCGACGGCGGCGAGATCTGCCTGTACAAGGCCAGCAAGGCCGCCCTCAACTCGATGATCAACAGCTTCGTGGTCGAGCTGCAGCGCCCCGACCTTGCCGTGCTGGCCATGCACCCGGGCTGGGTGAAGACCGACATGGGCGGCGAGAATGCCGAGATCGACGTGCTCACCAGCACCCGTGGCATGCTCGAGCAGATCAAGGCGCAAAGCGGCAACGGCGGCCTGCGCTTCATCAACTACAAGGGCGAGCCGCTCACCTGGTGATTCACGGCGTGACAGGCCTGGGTGGGCGCATTGCCCAGCCAGGCCCTGTAGAATGGCGGCCAACCGTACCTGATCGAGATTGCACACATGTATGACTGGCTGAACGCCTTGCCCAAGGCGGAACTGCACATGCACCTGGAGGGCTCGCTGGAGCCCGAACTGCTGTTCGCCCTGGCTGAACGCAACAAGATCGCGCTGCCCTGGGCCGATGTCGAAACCCTGCGCGGCGCCTATGCCTTCAACAACCTGCAGGAATTCCTCGACCTCTATTACCAGGGCGCCGATGTCCTGCGTACCGAGCAGGATTTCTACGACCTGACCTGGGCCTACCTGCAACGCTGCAAGGCGCAGAACGTTATCCACACCGAGCCGTTCTTCGACCCGCAGACCCACACCGACCGGGGCATCCCGTTCGAGGTGGTGCTCAATGGCATCACCCTGGCACTCAAGGATGGCCGTGAACAGCTTGGCATCTCCAGTGGTTTGATCCTCAGCTTCCTGCGCCACCTGAGCGAGGACGAGGCGCAGCAGACCCTCGACCAGGCCCTGCCCTTCCGTGACGCATTCATCGCCGTAGGCCTGGACAGCTCGGAAAAAGGCCATCCGCCCAGCAAGTTCCAGCGCGTCTTCGATCGTGCCCGCAGCGAAGGCTTCCTGACCGTGGCCCATGCCGGCGAGGAAGGCCCGCCCGAATACATCTGGGAGGCGCTCGACCTGCTGAAGATCCAGCGTATCGACCACGGCGTACGCGCCATCGAGGACGATCGCCTGATGCAGCGCATCATCGACGAGCAGATCCCGTTGACCGTCTGCCCGTTGTCCAACACCAAGCTGTGCGTGTTCGACCACATGAGCCAGCACAACATCCTCGACATGCTCGAGCGTGGCGTGAAGGTCACGGTCAACTCCGATGACCCGGCCTACTTCGGCGGCTACGTCACCGAGAACTTCCATGCCCTGCACGAGCATCTGGGCATGACCCAGGACCAGGCACGCCGCCTGGCGCAGAACAGCCTGGACGCACGCCTGGTGCGCTAACCGGCCTGGCGCGAGGGCAGGCAGGCGATCGCGTTGATCTGCTGCTGGCCGAGCGGTGTAAGGTGTACCGCCCGGCTGCCCTCCTGCTCACGCACCCAGCCCGACTGGGTGAACAACCTGAGCAACGCCTTGCCCAGGTAACCGCCCAGGTGCGGGCCCTGATCGTCCCACTTGCTGCAGTGGCAGATCACGCAGCCACGCCGGTCGGCGGCGGCCAGTGCGTCGATGAATACCCCCAGCGCCTCCAGTTGCCCCTTGCCCTCCTGGCTCACGGCCAGTTGCTGGTCGCTACCCTCCAACCAACCGGCCACATGCAGCCGATGCAGCAGCGCGGCAGCCACCTCGCCGCCCAGATGGTCGCCGCACAGGCGCGCCTTGCGCATCGACAGTGGGATTTGCAGCGAGGTGCCCTGGCCCCCGGCTGAGCGGCTTGCCAACTGGACGCTGGCAAGGGCCTCCACCGCGGTGCCGACCTCCGGCGTTGCCAGGCGGAAGAAGCGTTTGCGCCCACGCGCCTCGTGCCTGAGCAAGCCGGCACTGGACAGCAGCGACAGGTGCGCGCAGGCCGAGGAAGTGCTCAGGCCGGTGATCACGGCAAGCTCGTCCGCCGCACGCGGGGTGCCATCGATCAACGCCCACAACATGGCGCTGCGCTTGGGTTCGGCCATCAGGCTGGCGACCTGACTGATGCTGTGGACTGCGGTCATGAAACTGAAGCTCCCTGATGTATCTCGTCTGGCGGCGACAACCGCTGACGCCCTGCCGCCGGTGCGGGCAAGCACGGGATTGTTCGTGTGCCGGATGGTCAGCGCCAGGCCAGGAAAGATCTCACGCTGGCATTGGGCGCCGGAGGCAGTATAAGCCGCTGGAGGGGGCTCGCCTTGAGGGCGGCAGGCCCGGAATGGGTCGTCGCTGGTCCCCCGAGTACCGTTCTGGAAGATGTGTCTGTCAGTGCGCTACGCCGCAGACACGGCTCATGCCCCCGTTCTACTGTGGCTGCGCCAGCAACGTGGCTGATAGTGATGATCAAGAAGCTAGAAAAGTCCGATAGGCACGGTGAAAACTTCTGTCCTGCAAAACAGAAGGTCTCCCTACTTCAGGCCACCATGACCGTCAGTCAGGGGACTGATCCTGGTCATGGCGAGCGCCGGGGGCGGCGCTACACTAGTTCCGCTCCCGCTCACTGGAGGTGGATCGCGATGAAGATTGTCGTCAGTGCGTCGAACCGAAATCCCGCTTGCCCCTGGCAAGTCCAGCTCGATCAGCATGTAGTGAGTTTCCGCAACGAGGCCGAGGCGCGGTCATTCGTCGCCCTGCTCGAGGCGCGCCTGAACGCGCCCCACGCGCTCACGCAGGCCGGTTGGCCTGCAGCCGCCGGGTCAGCATTGCGACACTGACCACCAGCGCGCCGCACAGGCTGATCACCAGCGCCATGGGCACCGCGCTGCCATCGTGCAGCACCCCGACCAGCGCAGCCGCACCCGCGGCGACGCTGAACTGCAGGCAGCCCATCAGCGCCGAGGCGCTGCCTGCCCGCGCGCCCTGCCCGCTCATGGCGCAGGCCGAGGCGTTGGGGATGATGCAGCCGAGGCTGGCGATGCATACGAACAACGGCACCAGCAACGGCCACAACTGCGCTGGGCGCAGCGCCGCGACCACCAGCAGTGCCAGCGCCGCCACCAGGTACAGCCACACTGCCCGCGCCAGCAGGAACGCCGGGCCACGCTTGGCCAGCAGGCGCGCATTGACCTGGGCCATCAGGATGAAGCCTGCGGCATTGGTGCCGAACAGCCAGCCATAGTGCTCGGCGGGCACCCCGTACAACTTGATGAATACGAACGGTGAACCGGCGATGTAGGCAAACATCCCGGCGATGGCGACACCGCCGGTCAAGGCATGCCCGACAAACACCCGGTCACCGAACAGCCGCAGGTACTGGCGCAGCGCGCCCGACAAGGGCTGGCGCGGCACATGGGCCGGCAGACTCTCCGGCAGCCCCAGGCCGACGGCCACCAGGCAGGCCGCGCTGAACAGGCTCAGGGCGAGGAAGATCGACTGCCAACCGGACACATTGACCAGCACGCCACCGAGCATCGGTGCGAGGATCGGTGCCAGGCCCATCACCAGCATCAATTGCGAGAACACCTTGGCCGAAGCCACCGCGTCGCATTTGTCACTGACGATCGCCCGCGATAGCACCATGCCGGCGCAGCCGCCCAGGGCCTGGACGAAACGCGCCACGATCAGGCTGTCGAGGTTGGGGGCATAGGCACAGGCCAGGGAAGCCACGGTGAACAAGCCGACCCCGAACAGCAGCGGGATACGCCGGCCGAAGCGGTCGGCCACTGGGCCATAGGCAAGCTGGCCCAGGGACAGGCCGAGGAAGTAGGCGGCCAGGGTCGCCTGCACATGCTTTTCGTCGGTGGCAAAGGCATGCGCCATGGCCGGGAAGGCCGGCAGATAGAAGTCGATCGCCAAAGGCCCGAACGCACTGAGGGCGCCGAGAATCAGCAGGGTTC
The DNA here is from genome assembly GCF_047501685.1 of Pseudomonas sp. CAM1A. Lineage (NCBI taxonomy): Bacteria > Pseudomonadati > Pseudomonadota > Gammaproteobacteria > Pseudomonadales > Pseudomonadaceae > Pseudomonas > Pseudomonas sp. CAM1A. Next base: position 10,514 of record NZ_JBFNXP010000014.1, read on the forward strand.
GCAGGTTCATGGAGAATCCATAGCAGGCTAAGCAAGTCGATTAGTCTACCTGAAAACCTTTGTATTGATTTTGTAGACGCACGACGGAAACCTTGCACCGTCTCTCAGACCGAGCGCCGCCCGCGCGGCGCTCGATCCAATAGGCGCCGCAAGGCTATCGCCATGCACACCGCGCGACAACTCAGGCCACCTCGGCCTGATACCCCTCTTCACGAATCGCCGCCAGGATCTGATCCGCCGCCAAGGCGCTATCCACGCGTACCTGCCGCGCCGCCAGGTCCACTTCCACCCGCGCCGCCGCGTCTTGCTCCTGCACCGCACGGGTCACGCCTTTCACGCAATGACCACAGGTCATGCCTTGTACATTGAACACTTGCATAGGGGTTGCCTCCTTGTGGGTTTTGCCCACTTTCAGCCTTGCCATCGGGGCAAGGTCAAGTTCCGCGTCAAACGGCCGGGCTGGAAATCCTTGCGCGGCTCGGCCAAGCTGCGCCTTTGACGATTTTGGCAAGCAGGAGATTCTTCATGATCAGGGCAGCAATGAGCCTAGTCGGACTGCTGGGCGCGCTGGCCGTGGTGCCACCGGCCAGCGCCGAAGGCAACTCGGACTACAGCGTGCTGATGATTTCCCGGGAACGCCTGGAAGTGGCCAGCAGTTGCGAGATCGGTATCTACCTCAACGATCAGTTGGCCGGCCGGCTGTTCCAGGAGCAATCGACCTCGTTCAACCTGCCACCGGGCCCTGTCGACGTACGCTTGCGCCTGCTCCCCGGGCAGACGCCCGGTTGCGCCCCAGGTATCGAGGACCAGCGCAGCACGCGCCTGACGTTGCAGGCGGGGCAGATCAAGAAGTACCGCATCGCCACAGGGCAAAAGGGCCTGGAATTGAGGCAAGCCAACCTGGGCTATTGACCTTGCCCGCATGGCAAGGTTGATGCTGAAGGCCTATCCACGGAGGAGAGAGCCATGCCCGCATCCACCACCTTCGACCTGCCGATCAGCGGCATGACCTGCGCCAGTTGCGCAGGTCGGGTCGAACGCGCCCTGCGCAAGGTCACCGGCACCGAACACGTCAGCGTCAACCTGGCCACCGAGCAGGCCCGGGTGCAGGCGCCGGCCGATAGCCTGCCGGCGTTGGTCGGCGCGGTGCGCGACGCCGGTTACAGCGTCCCCACCCGCACCCTCGAACTGCAGATCGCCGGCATGACCTGCGCCAGCTGCGCCGGCCGTGTCGAACGCGCCCTCGGCAAGTTGCCGGGGGTCGAGCAGGTCAGCGTCAACCTGGCCAGCGAGCGCGCCCACCTCGAAGTCCTGCAGGCCGTCGATGACGGCCTGTTGATCGCCGCGGTGGAAAAGGCCGGCTACAGCGCCAGCCTGCCGCGCACCGCCGACGATGACCAGGCCCTGGCCCAGCGTCGCCTGCGCAACGAACGCCTGGCGGTCGGCGCCGCCTTGCTGCTGGCCCTGCCATTGGTATTGCCGATGCTGGCGCAACCCTTCGGTGTGCACTGGATGCTGCCGGCCTGGGCGCAGTTCCTGCTGGCCACGCCAGTGCAGTTCATCCTCGGCGCACGCTTCTATGTCGCCGCCTGGAAAGCCGTGCGCGCCGGAGCCGGCAACATGGACCTGCTGGTCGCCCTGGGCACCAGTGCCGGCTACGGCCTGAGCCTGTACCAATGGGCCAATGCCCGTGCCGGCATGGAGCCGCACCTGTATTTCGAAGCTTCGGCGGTGGTCATCGCCCTGGTGCTGCTGGGCAAGTACCTGGAAAGCCGCGCCAAGCGCCAGACCGCCAGCGCCATCCGCGCCCTCGAAGCACTGCGCCCGGAGCGGGCGGTGCGGGTAGTCGATGGCCATGAAGAAGACGTGCCGATCATCCAGTTGCGCCTGGGCGACCTGGTGCTGGTCAAACCTGGCGAGCGCTTCCCGGTCGACGGCGAAGTACTCGAAGGCAGCAGCCATGCCGACGAAGCGCTGATCAGCGGCGAAAGCCTGCCCGTGCCAAAACAGCCCGGCGACGCGGTTACCGGCGGCGCCATCAACGGCGAAGGCCGGCTGCTGGTAAAAACCCTGGCCCTGGGCACCGAGACCGTGCTCGCGCGCATCATCCGCCTGGTCGAGGACGCCCAGGCGGCCAAGGCGCCCATCCAGAAGCTGGTCGACCGGGTCAGCCAGGTGTTCGTGCCGGCGGTACTGGTGCTGGCGCTGATCACCCTGATTGGCTGGTGGCTGGCCGGCGCGCCGCTGGAAACCGCCCTGATCAATGCCGTCGCCGTACTGGTGATCGCCTGCCCGTGCGCCCTCGGCCTGGCCACGCCCGCCGCGATCATGGCCGGCACCGGCGTCGCCGCCCGCCACGGCATCCTGATCAAGGACGCCGAGGCACTGGAGCGCGCCCATGCGGTGAACAGCGTGGTGTTCGACAAGACCGGCACGCTCACCTCGGGCAGCCCGCGCATCGTCCACAGCCGGGCCAGCAGCGGCGACAACGGCAAGTTGCTGCGCCTGGCCGGCGCCCTGCAACGCGGCAGCGAACACCCATTGGCCAAGGCGGTACTCGACGCCTGCGCCGAGCAAGGCCTGCACGTGCCGCAGGTCGCTGACAGCCAGTCCCTTACCGGTCGCGGCATCGCCGGCCAGGTGGATGGCCGTGAACTGGCATTGGGCAACCGCCGCCTGCTCGACGAAAACAACCTGCCGCCGGGCGGCCTGGCCGATAATGCGCAGGCCTGGGAAGCCGAGGGCCGCACGCTGTCCTGGTTGATCGAACTCGGCCAGCAGCCACGCGTGCTCGGCCTGTTCGCCTTCGGCGACAGCCTCAAGCCCGGCGCCGGCGCGGCCATCGACGCGTTGCATGCGCGTGGCATCAGCAGCCACCTGCTGACGGGCGACAACCGTGGCAGCGCCAAGGTGGTGGCCGACGCCCTGGGCATCGATGACGTGCATGCCGAAGTGCTGCCGGCGGACAAGGCGGCCACAGTCGCCGCGCTCAAGCAGCAAGGCGTGGTGGCCATGGTCGGCGACGGCATCAACGACGCCCCGGCACTGGCCGCCGCCGATATCGGCATCGCCATGGGCGGCGGCACCGACGTGGCCATGCAGGCCGCCGGCATCACCCTGATGCGCGGCGATCCGCGCCTGGTGCCTGCGGCTCTGGAAATCAGCCGCAAGACCTATGCGAAGATCCGCCAGAACCTGTTCTGGGCCTTCATCTACAACCTGGTCGGCATCCCCCTGGCCGCGTTCGGCTACCTCAACCCGGTACTGGCCGGCGCCGCCATGGCGTTGTCCAGCGTCAGCGTGGTCAGCAACGCCCTGTGGCTGAAAACCTGGAAACCCACCGCCATCGAACAGGAGGCGCCATGAACATCGGCCAGGCCGCCCGCCGCAGCGGGCTCAGCGCCAAGATGATCCGCTACTACGAGTCCATCGGCCTGTTGCGCCCCGCCACGCGCAGCGAAAGCGGCTATCGCCTGTACCAGCAGGAAGACCTGCACAGCCTCGCGTTCATCAAGCGCTCGCGGGACCTGGGCTTCTCCCTGGACGAAGTCGCCAAGCTGCTGACCCTGTGGCAGGACCGCCAGCGCGCCAGCGCCGACGTGAAGGCCCTGGCCATGCAGCATATCGACGCGCTGAACCAGCGCATCGAGGAGCTGGTGAGCCTGCGCGACACCCTCGGTGAGCTGGTGGCCCACTGCCAGGGCGATGACCGCCCGGACTGCCCGATCCTCAAGGACCTGGCCAATGGCAGCGGTTGCTGTCACTGAGGGCGACGCCTGCAGGAGCGCCAGTACGCCGCTCCTGCGGGCATTTTTGGTATGCCATATTAGCAAAGCCTGACCAATATCCCCTTGAATAGCCTTTTCACCCAATAAATACGGGTGTTCGCCTACATAAAACCCAGGCTTTGCCGATGCACTGTTACAGCCTCGTGCAACGACAAGAACAATCTGGGAGCGTGGATGAACATCAAGCAGAAACTCACCTGGGCCTTCGCCATCATCGCCGGCCTGCCCATCGTCCTGGTCGCCACCCTGGTGGTGCTCAACCTGCGCGGCGAAGCCCGCGACGATTTTCTCGACAACAGCAGCCGGGAGATTCGCCAGGTCGGCAACGCCATGGACATCTTCTTCCAGGGCATCACCCAGAACGTCGACTACCTGGCCGCGCAACCCCTGGTGGCGGCCAGCGCTGACAACGTCAAGAAGCACATCAGCGCCGATGCCGCCAACATCGCCCCCGGCGAGCAGGACAAGGCGCTGTTCGACCTGTTCAGCCGCCTGGCCCAGAGCCACCCGGACTACGCCTATGTGTCCTACGGCCTGAAGGACGGCGGCTACGCGTTCTGGCCGGGCGATCCGAAAATGGCCAACTACGACCCGCGCACCCGCCCCTGGTACCAGGCGGCCATGGCCAACCCCGGCAAGACCCTGCGCACCGCGCCCTACTATTGGGCCGGCGACGACGCCGTGCTGGTCAGCACCGTGCGCGCCGTGGCCAACACGCTGGGCAACCCGGGCGGCGTGGTCAACATCGATGTGTCGCTCAAGGGCCTGACCGAGATCGTCAAGCAGATCAAGCTGGGCGAGAGCGGCTACCTGATCCTCATGGAAAACAACGGCAACGTGATGGTCGATCCGCGCGATGCCAGCCACAACTTCAAACAGCTCGCCAGCCTGGGCGACGGCTACGCCGAGCTGGCCAAGGCCGGCAAGGGCCTGGCCGAAGTGCAATTGAACGGCGAGCGCTACATGGCCAACGTCTACCCCGACGAGAAACTTGGCTGGACCTTCATCGGCCTGATCCAGCATGACGAAGTGATGCAGACCACCACTCGCCTTACGTGGCTGATCGGCGTCGTCGCGTTGCTCCTGGCCGCCGTGTTCGCCGTGGTGGGCGCGGCGTTCGCCAAGCTCATCGTGCGCCCGATCAACAGCGTCACCAACGGCCTGGAGGGCATCGCCCAGGGCGAAGGCGACCTGACCCGCAACCTGGAGATCCGCGGCCGCGACGAAACCGCCCAGCTGGCCAGCTGGTTCAACCAGTTCCTCGGCGCCATCCGCAGCCTGATCCAGCACATCGGCGGTGCGGCGAGCAAGATCCTCAGCACCTCCAACAGCTCGACCCGCGTCTCCGGCGACATGGCCGAAGCCGCCGGGCGTCAGCGCGAGGCGGTGGACATGGTTTCCACGGCCTTCCATGAGATGGTCGCTACCGCCAACGAAGTGGCCCGCTCCTGCAGCCAGGCCGCGCAATCGGCCGACAGCGGCCAGCAGCAGGCCCGCGAAGGGCAGCAGCAGATCGACGCGGCGGTACAGAGCGTCGATCGCCTGAGCCAGGAAATCGAGCAGTCGGCGCAGTCGATCCAGCAACTGGAACGCGACAGCAATGCCATCCAGTCGATCCTCGGCACCATCCGCTCGATTGCCGAACAGACCAACCTGCTGGCGCTCAACGCCGCCATCGAGGCCGCCCGCGCCGGCGAGCAGGGCCGCGGCTTTGCCGTGGTCGCCGACGAAGTCCGCGCCTTGGCCAAGCGCACCGCCGACTCCACCGCCGAGATCGACGGCCTGCTGGGCAACCTGGCCAGCCGCACGGCCCAGGTGGCCGAGCAGATGCACGCCAGCATCGAGGTGTCGCAGCAGTCGGTCAGCCGTATCGGCCTGGCCCGCGACAGCTTTGGCCAGATCCGCGAATCGGTGGACGTCATCCGCGACATGAACACCCAGATCGCCACCGCCGCCGAGGAGCAGCACCAGGTGGCCGAGGACATCAACCGCCACATCAGCCAGATCCATGGCGATGCCCAACTGGTGGCGGAGCTGGCCCAGGCGGCGCGCCAGGACTCCGAGAGTTTGGCCGGGCTGTCCAGCGAGCTGGATGCGCTGGTGCGCCGGTTCAAGACTTGAACCTGCGTCGGCGGGCAAGCGCGCTCTTGTAGACGCGCGGTTGCCCCCCGACCGGCCTTTTACCGTCTACAGGCGAAGCTCCCCCGGCGTCGCCCCGAACAACTGCTTGAACGCGGCAATGTAGGCCGAGGTCGAGTCATAGCCGCAGCCCAGCGCCGCCTGGGTGACGCTCTCCCCCGCTTCCAGCAGCGCCAGCGACGTCAACAGGCGCATGCGCTGGCGCCAGTTGCGAAAGCTCAGCCCAGTCTCGCGCTGGAACAGGCGCATCAGGGTCTTTTCCGACACCCCCAGTTGCACGGCCCACTGCTGCAAGGTCTGCACCTGGTCGGGCGCGGCGATCAGCCCGTTGCACAGCGCCAGCAACCCCGGATGGCGCGGCAACGGCAGCGAGAAGCCCACCTGCGGCAGGGTGCGCAGCTGGTCCAGCAACACCGCCACCAGCCGCGCCTCGGCACTGTCATCTTCCGGATAGGCCACCGTGAAGGTGCAGAACTGCTTGATCAGCTCGCGCGCCAGCGGCGTGACCTCCAGCACCCGGCATTCGCTGGGCGACCATGGGCAGGCATCGCTGCGCACATACAAACTGCGCATCTCGGCCTGCATCGAGGTCACCACCTCGTGCTCGATGCCGGCCGGGATCCACACCCCCCATTGCGGTGGGGCGAAGTAGCTGCCGTCGCTGGTGTACACGCCAAGCACGCCGCTGATGGCGTAGGAGAACTGCACCCAGTCGTGGCGGTGGCGGGTGGTCCAGGAACCGGCGCCGAGGCTTTCGGCGCGGGCGTAGAGCGGCCTGGGCAGGTGGTCCAGCGTGGGGATGGGGCGCGGGCCGATAGTCGACATGATGGAGCCTGGTGTCTCGGGACGGACAAGGGTATCAGCCATCGCAGTCAACGCCGAACCTATCGTTCAATGATCGCCGTCACCCCCTGCCCGCCCGCCGCGCAGATGGAGATCAGGCCGCGCCCCTTGCCGCGCTCGCTGAGCAGCTTGGCCATGTTCGCCAGGATCCGCCCACCCGTCGCGGCGAAGGGATGCCCTGCGGCCAGCGAACTGCCCTTCACGTTCAGCCTGGTACGGTCAATCGCACCGAGCGGCGCATCGAGCCCCAGCCGTGTGCGGCAGTAATCGGCATCTTCCCAGGCCTTGAGGGTGCACAGCACCTGGGCGGCAAAGGCTTCGTGGATTTCGTAGAAATCGAAGTCCTGCAAGGTCAGGCCGTTGCGTGCCAACAGCCGCGGCACCGCGTACACCGGCGCCATCAGCAGGCCCTCCTGGCCATGGACGAAATCCACCGCCGCCGCCTCGCCGTCGACCAGGTAGGCCTGCACCTTGAGGCCATGCTCCTCGGCCCAGGCCTCGCTGCCAAGCAGCACCAGCGAGGCACCATCGGTCAGCGGCGTGGAGTTGCCCGGGGTGAGCGTGCCAAGGCCGCTGCGCTCGAACACCGGCTTGAGCTTGGCCAGCTGTTCCAGGGTGAGGTCGGCGCGCAGGTTGTTGTCGCGGGTCAGGCCCAGGTAAGGCGTGAGCAGGTCGTCGTGCCAGCCCTCGCGATAGGACGCCGCCAGGTGCTGATGGCTGAGCAGCGCCAACGCATCCTGGTCGCCGCGCTCGATCTGCCAGGTTTGCGCCATGCGCTCGCAATGCTCGCCCATCGACAGCCCCGTGCGCGGCTCGCCGTTGCGCGGCAGCTCGGGCTTGAGCAGGCCCGGACGCAACTTGAGGAAAGGTTTGAGGCGCTCGCCGAGACTCTTGCCACGGTTGGCCTGCAGCAGGATCTGGCGTAGCCCTTCGCTCACCGCGATGGGGGCATCCGAGGTGGTGTCGACGCCGCCGGCGATGCCGCTGTCGATCTGCCCCAGGGCGATCTTGTTGGCCACCAGCAACGCCGCCTCCAGCCCGGTACCGCAGGCCTGCTGGATATCGTAGGCCGGCGTCTGCGGCGACAACCGCGAGCCGAGCACGCACTCGCGGGTCAGGTTCATGTCACGCGAGTGCTTGAGCACCGCCCCCGCCGCGACCTCGCCCAGGCGCAGCCCGTGCAGGCGGTAACGCTCCACCAGGCCTTCGAGGGCGGCGGTGAGCATTGCCTGGTTGCTGGCCTTGGCGTAGGCGCCATTGGAGCGGGCGAAGGGAATCCGGTTGCCCCCCAGGATCGCGACCCGGCGAATTGACTGCATGCCTGTTCCTCCTGAAACAATTTGAGCCTTAAGACTAGGTTCTTTTCGGCTATTCGAACGACCCTGCCACAAAGTTGGTCCACACTTGCATGCTTGCCTTCAGGGAGAACCGTACATGAGCGACCGCTATCTGGGCTTTGCCAACTCCACCCTTGGCCGCAAACTGGTCGATGCCCTCGGCCTGCCGCGCCCGGTGCCGCTGGAGCGCTGGCAGGCCGGGCGCCTGCGCCCCATCGAGGGCGCGCTGGTGCTCGGTGGCGGCCCGCTGGCCAGCCAGGTCGCGGCAATCGCCCCACGCCTGACCGCCGATTGCTACGGCTTCGGTGCCGAAGCGCTCGACGCCCCCGCCTGGGTCGCGGGCCTGGGGCCGAAACTCAAGGCCGTGGTGTTCGATGCCAGTCACTTGTCCGACAGCGATGCGCTCAAGCAGTTGCGCGAATTCTTCCAGCCCTTGCTGCGCAGCCTGGCGCCCAGCGCCCATGTGGTGATCCTGGGGCGCGCCCCGGAAAGCCTGGACGATGCGCAAGCCAGTGTCGCCCAACGTGCCCTGGAGGGTTTCAGCCGTTCGCTGGCCAAGGAGTTGCGCAACGGCGCCACGGCCAACCTGTTGTATGTCGGTGACGGCGCCGAAGACCAGCTCGAAGGCGCGCTGCGCTTCTTCCTCTCGCCCAAGAGTGCTTTCGTTTCCGGCCAGGTCCTGCGCCTGTCGGCGTGCGCCGCCCAGGTCGAAGACTGGACCCGCCCGCTGGCCGGCCGCCACGCCCTGGTCACTGGCGCCGCGCGGGGTATCGGCGCAGCCATCGCCGAAACGCTGGCCCGCGATGGCGCCGAGGTGACCTTGCTCGACGTACCTCAGGCGCAGCGCGACCTCGACGCCCTCGCCGCGCGCCTGGGCGGCCGCGCCCTGGCCCTGGATATCTGCGCCGCCGATGCCGCCGCGCAGTTGCTCGAAGCCTTGCCGCAAGGCCTGGACATCGTGGTGCACAACGCCGGCATCACCCGCGACAAGACCCTTGCCAACATGACCCCGGAATACTGGGACGCGGTGCTGGCCGTCAACCTCAAGGCCCCGCAAGTGCTGACCCAGGCGCTGTTCGAGGGTGGCAAGCTGCACCGCGACGCCCGCATCACCCTGCTCGCCTCGGTCAGCGGCATCGCCGGCAACCGCGGCCAGTCCAACTACGCGGCGAGCAAGGCCGGGCTGATCGGTTTCGCCCAGGCCTGGGCGCCGCGCCTGGCCGCACAGGGCGCCAGCATCAACGCGGTGGCGCCGGGCTTTATCGAGACGCACATGACCGCAGCCATGCCCATGGGCCTGCGCGAGGCCGGCCGGCGCCTGAGCTCGCTCGGCCAGGGCGGCTTGCCGCAGGATGTCGCCGAAGCCATCGCCTGGCTCAGCCAGCCAGGTTCCGGCGCGGTAAACGGCCAGGCCCTGCGGGTCTGCGGCCAGGCCTTGATGGGAGCCTGACCATGACCCGACCCTGGCACGACCTGCACAGCCCCGACTCACGCCTGAACCTCTACCTGCGCGCCCTTGGCAGACGCAAGATCCGTGGCAGCCAGTTGCCGGAGACAGGCCTGCGCTGCTATCTGCGGGTGGATGGCGCCAACCTGGCGGCCTACCGCCGGCTCTGCCACTTCGCCGATGACGGCCGCCTGCCGGGCACCTACCCACACGTCATGGCCTTCAGCCTGCAATTGCAGCTGCTCACCGGCGACGACTTCCCCTTCCCCCTGCTCGGGCTGGTACACCTGCACAACAGCCTGCAGGTGCTGCGCCCGCTGGGCGGCATCGATGGGCTGCGCTTTGCGGTATCCGCCGACAACCTGCAGCCCCACGAGAAGGGCGGCACCTTCGACCTGGTGACCGAAGCCGAGGACGGGCTCGGGCTGCTCTGGCGCGAGACCAGCCGCATGCTGGTGCGCGGCCTCAAGCTCGAGCAACAGGCCACCAGCGCCACCGCAGAGGCGCCCGCCGCACTGCCCGAGGCCACCCGCTGGTACGCCGACAGCGACATCGGCCGGCGCTATGCCAGGGTCTGCGGCGACTACAACCCGATCCACCTGAGCAGCCTCAGCGCGCGGCTGTTCGGTTTCCCCAGGGCCATCGCCCACGGCATGTGGAGCAAGGCCATGGCGCTGGCGGCGCTGCAGGGGCACCTGCCAAAAGCCGGTTATGAATTCGCGGTGGATTTCCACAAACCGGTGCGCTTGCCGTCGGAGGTAGTGCTGAGCGCCAGCGAGGCGGGGCCGGCCGGCGAGCTGCGCCTGGATGGCCACGCTGGGCTGGTGCACATGCTCGGCAGCTGGCGCGCGCTCTGATCGGGCTTGCTTTGCAAGGAACCTCGCCGGAAGCTATGCGCCACGAGGAGATCCCGATGAACCTGCAAGAACTGACCGAACGCCTGCACCGCATCCGCGACACCAACGACTGGCGGGGTTTCCACAGCCCGAAGAACCTGGCCATGGCCGCCAGCGTCGAAATGGCCGAGCTGGTGGAGATCTTCCAGTGGCTGAGCGAAGACCAGTCGCGCCAGCTGCCCGCCGAGCAGCTTGCCCACGCCGGCCAGGAAGTGGGCGATATCGTCCTCTACCTGCTGCTGCTGTGCAGCGAGCTTGGCCTGGACATGAACGAGGTGGTGCGGGCCAAGCTCGCCGACAGCGAGAGGCGCTTCGCCAAATGAACGACCGTCATTTCGATGAGCTGGCCAGCCGCTTCGCCGAGAAGATCTATGGTGGTGCCAAGGGGGCGATCCGCCTGGCGGTGCTCCAGGCCGACCTGGCCGAAACGCTGCCCGACCGCCCGTTGCGGGTACTCGACATCGGCGCGGGCCTCGGCCACATGGCCCTGTGGCTGGCCCAGCGCGGTCACCAGCTGACCCTCGCCGAGCCCGCCGCGCCGATGCTCGACGGTGCCCGTGCGCGCTTCGCCGAGGCCGGGCAGCAGGCAACGTTCATCCAGGCGCCCTGGCAGGACCTGCTTGGCCAGCTCACTGAACCCTACGACCTGGTGCTGTGCCATGCCGTGCTCGAATGGCTGGCCGAACCCGAAAGCATCCTGCCGGTGCTGCACCAGCTGACCGCGCCCGGCGGCTGGCTGTCGCTGGCCTTCTACAACCGCGACGCGCTGGTCTACCGCAACCTGCTCAAGGGCCATTTCCGCAAGCTGCGGCACAACCGCCTGGCCGGCGAGAAGCAGAGCCTGACGCCACAGAAACCACTTGATCCACGCGAGCTCAAGGCGCAACTTGATCCCATGTGGCAGGTCGAAAGCGAAAGCGGCGTACGGGTGTTCCACGACTACATGCCCAAGGAATTCCAGGACAAGGCCGAGCTGCTCGACCTGCTGGAGATGGAATTGGCGCACCGCCGCCACCCCAGCTTTGCCGGCCTGGGCCGCTACCTGCACTGGATCTGCCGGCCCCACTGAACCGCTCGCCAGGAGGATACATGCCGTACCGTCTGCTCTGCCTGGCCCTGCTCCCCCTCGCCCTGGCCGCCTGCCAGGGCAGCAACCCCTATGTCGCCAGCGGCAAGCCGCTGCCACCGGCACCACCCCAGGCCGCCGGTACCTTCGACGCCAGCGCCTACCCCACGCCACCGCGCGACTATGGCCGTTACCGCAGCTGGAGCTGGCGCAACAGCCAGCCCCCCGGCGGCCTGGCGAACGCCACGCCGGGTCAGCTGGCCGACGCGGTGAGCGGTGCCCTCGACCAGCACGGCCTGCGCCCGGCCCGCAATGCGCCAGCCGACCTGCTGGTCAGCGCCGACGTGCGCCTGGAGCGGCGCCTGCGCCAGGTGCGCGACTACGACTACGATCCCTATTACGGCCCCTACCCCTACGGCAGCGTCGGCTACGGCGGCTACCGCAATGGTTATGGCGGCTACGCCAGCGTGCCGATCGTGCGCACCTACCAGGTCGAGGTGATGGTGGTGCGCATCGACCTGTTCGATGCCCGCAACGGCCAGCCGGTGTGGAGCGCCAGCGCCGAAAGCGGCAGCGACAAGGACTCGCCGCGTGAACGCGAAAGCGCCCTGCGCGAGTCGGTGAGCAAGGCGATGAGCGGCTATCCTCCCAGCTGACCCTTTACGGAGAACCATCATGTTGCGCCGTCTCGTACTTCTGTCCTTCGCCCTGCTGCTGGCGGCCTGTTCGAGTAACAATGTGCAGCAGGACTTCGATGCCAGCCGCGACTTCGCCGCCTACCGCAGTTGGGCCTGGCAGGAGCCGGCCCTGCAATATCGCCCGGACGATCCGCGGATCAAGAGCGACCTGACCGAGCAGCGCATCCGCCAGGCAGTCGCCGGCCAGCTCGACCAGCGTGGCCTGCGCCCGGCCCAGGGCGGTGCCCGGGCCGATGTGAAGGTGCGCGCCTACCTGATCGTCGAAGACCGCCAGCAGCAGATCACCACCAACTACGGCGGCGCCTGGGGCGGTTATTGGGGCGGCTACTGGGGCGGGCCGATGTACAACGAGACCCGCAGCGTCGACTACAAGGTGGCGACCATCCAGGTCGACCTGTTCGATGGGCGTGACGGCAAGCTGGTGTGGCGTGGCAGCGCCGAACAGATCATGAACAACTACCCACCCAGCCCGCAGGAACGCAACGCGGCGATCCAGAAGACCGTGACCCAGGTGCTGAGCAACTATCCGCCACAGTGAGCCCCTGATTGCGCGGCAAACCCGCTGCCCCGCCCCCGCGATGCGCCGCTGGGGCGGGGCACTTCGATCAAGGCAACTTGCCATCACCTTGACTACACTCCTTGCACCGCCGCCGCGCTGCCGGGCCACAGGCCGGCAAAGGAGTGCCCGTGGTTCCCCGTTCCGTTGTGCGCCAACGCGGCGCGATCGGCCTGATGGCCGCGCTGACCATGGGCCTGGCCCTGGTGTTCATGCTCCTGACCGTCGACAGCGGGCGCCTCTACCTCGAACAACGCAAGCTGCAACGCATCGCCGACATGGCCGCGCTGGAAGCCGCCGAACATGATGGCGCCTGCACCGGCAGCGGCCCGCAGGCATCCACCCTGGCCCGCACCGCCGCCACCCGCAACGGCCATTCGCCGCTCAACCCGCTGATCGCCAGCTGTGGCTACCTGCGCACCGGCAATGACAACCTGCGCACCTTCACTGCCGACAACCAGCGCAACGAGGCGATCAAGGTCGAGGTCAGCAATGTGGTGGTCACCAGCTTCGCCGGTGGCATCTACGCGCTGGTGCAGGGCGGTGCCATCGCCCGCACCACCACCCTGCGCGCCAGCGCGGTGGCCGCAAGCCCTGGGCCGCCCCAGGCAATGCTGAGCATTCGCAGCACACTGCTGCAGGTCAGTTCGATGCAGTCGGCCATTCTCAATGCGCTGTTGAAAGCCATCGGCGCCAGCACCCAACTCACCGTGGTGGGCTGGCAAGGCATCGCCGATACCCAGCTCAACCTGCTCGATTACCTCGACGCACTGTCCACCGACCTGCACCTGAACCTGGGCGACTACCAGCAACTGCTTAACCTCCAGACCACCGCCGACAAGCTGCTCGACGTCGCCGTCAAGGTACTGCAGCAAAGCGGCGCCGCCGTGGAGGTAACCGGCAATCTGCTCAAACTCGCCGCGGACCTGAAAGGGCCGATCACCGTTGGACAATTGCTCAACCTGCAGACAGGCACTGTCCAGGCCGGCCTGGACGCGAACGTGCAAGTGCTGCAACTGGTCCAGGCAATGATTCAGCTGGCGGCAAATCGACAAGCGGTGAATGCCGAGATCCCCATCAACGTGCTGGGCCTGATCAACGGCCGCGTATACCTGAAGGTGATCCAGCCCCCGCAGAACTCCGCCGTAGGCGACCCGCGCAGCGATGAGTTGCGCGTCCATACCGCGCAGATCCGCGCGCTGGTGTCACTGGACCTGCCCCTGCTCAGCGGCATCGCCGGGTTGCTCAACGCCGTGCTGGACCTGGCGGCGCCCTTGACCAACGTGCTCAACAACCTGCTCAGCCTGAACCTGCTGGGCACCGTGCAGTCGCTGACCTGCGCCCTGGGCATCCCGTGCAAGGTCAGCGACATCAAGCTGCTGGACAGCCAGGTGCACATCGACATCGGCATCGAAGTGGCCGAAGGCACCAGCCGCCTGCGCCCGGCGCCGCCCGACAACTACAGCTGCGCGCCCAAGAGCCTGACCACCCTCACCCAGCGCTCGGCGGCGAGGATCGCCATCGGCAAGTTCGACTCACCGGCCGACTTCCTCAGCAAGGGGCCTGACCTGGTCAAAGTGCAGGCCCTGCCGGTCATCGATATCGGCACCAATGTCTGCAGCCGCCTGCTGATCCTGCCGCCGTCCTGCGGTACACGGGTGCCCTATGCCGGCGGCGGTATCGGCCTGCGGGTGGACACCAAGCTGCTCGGCAGCGGCGCGACGGAAAAAACACTGGTCTTCGCCGGCGACCATGCCCCGCGCCCTATCGGCCAGGACCCGATGTTCCAGCCGATGGATAGCGACCAGGCCCAGGTGGTGGGCAGCCTGTCCGGCACGCTTGCCGGTGTTCATCTGGAAGCCTACAGGCCCACTGCCAACAGCGGCCTCGGCCAGGTGCTGGTGCTCACCGCCGGGCTGCTGGACGGGGTGAAGAACATCCTCGAGCCGATCATCAGGAACCTGCTCAGCCCCTTGCTCGATCCACTGGTCAACGGCTTGCTCAAGGTGCTGGGTATCGACCTGGCCAGCGCCGAGGTCGGCGCCAACCTCAGTTGCTCCAGCGGCCACGCTCAGCTGGTGCAGTGAACCGGCAGCGCGATGCAGAAGCACGCGCCCTCGGGTGAATTGCTCACCGTCAGCTCGCCGCCCATCTGGCTGACGATGCCGTGGCTGACCGATAGCCCCAGCCCGGTGCCGACACCGGCCGGCTTGGTGGTGAAGAAAGGTTCGAAGATCCGCTCGTGCAGCCGCGCATCGATGCCGCCGGCATTGTCCTCCACCAGCAGCCACAGCCGCTCGCCATGCAGCGCCTGGCGCACGCGGATCCAGGGCCGCGCCACCTGCTGCTCCAGCAAGGCGTCACGGGCGTTGACCATCAGGTTGATCAGCACCTGCTCCAGCTGGTCCTGATGCCCGAGCACCTGTGGCATCGCCTCGGGCGATTCCAGGTGTAGCGTCACGCCCTTGCCGCGCAGGCCCTCCTCCAGCAATGCATGGGCGCCCTGTACCGCGCCCCAGGCGGCGAAGCGCTCGCGCTCCACCGTCGAACGCCGGCCATACACGCGCATGTGCTCGACCAACCGGGCCGCGCGCTCTACCTGCGCCTCGATGCGACGCAACTTGTCCTCCAGGTAGGCCGGATCGGCGGCGCCGTTCTCCAGGCGTTTGAGCGCGTTGACCACCGCCATGCGCATCACGTTGAGCGGTTGGTTGATCTCGTGCAGCAGGCCGGTGGCCAACTCGCCGAGGGTGGCCATCTTGGCACCCTGCAACAGCTGCTGCTGGCTGCGCCGCACCTCGGTGTTGTCACGGCCCACGGCCTGGACCTCGAGCAGGCGGCCTTCACCGTCGAACAGGCCGCGGTCGGCCCAGACCCACCAGGCATGCTCACGGCCAGGCAACTGCAGGCAGATCTCCGCGCTGCTCAGCGGTTGCTCGGGCGTCAGTGCCCGCAGGCGCTGGACGAACCCCTCGCGCTGGTCGGCGGACAACCATTGCCCCAGGTCCGCGCCCTGCAACTGCTCGGGCGTGCAGCCGAGGTAATCGGCCAGCGGGCGATTGCCAAACAGCACGGTGAGGTCCGGGCGATAGCGGCAGATCATGGCCGGCGAGTCCTCCACCAACACCCGATAGCGTTCCTCGCTCTGGCGCATGCGCTCGGCGGCCTCGGTGGCTTCGCTGACGTCCAGCCATAGGCCGACCACTTCCAGCGGCTGGCCGAGGTCGTCACGCAGCAGGCGGGCCTCGTCGAGCATCCAGTGGTAGCCACCGAGGTGGTCGCGCAGGCGATAGCGGCAACGCACCAGGCCATCGCGCAGCAGGCTGCGGGTGCGCTCCAGCCACAGCGGGCGGTCGTCGGGGTGCACCGCCAGACCAGGCTGGCGGGCGAGTTCGCCGTCGGCCTCCCAGCCCAGCAACGGCGCCAGGCTGGCGCTGTAGAAATCGCTGTGCAGCGCGCCCTCGGCATACCGCTGGACGTAGATCACCGCAGGTGAGCGGGCAATCAGGTTCTCCAGCCGCGCCCGGGCCGCGCCGGCCTGTTGCTCCTGGGCCTTGAGGGCGCTTATATCGAGCAGGAAACCGCGCAGTTGGCCGCCCCGGCCCTGGCCGGCCCAATGGAACCAGCGCGGCGCCGCGAGCGGGTCACGGTCCAGCAGACGCACGCCCAGGCTCAACGCCTGCCCGTCACGAGCCTGGTCCAAGGCCAACTGCGCCGGTTCGCGGTCGGCCGGGTGCAGGCGGGCAAGCCATTGCGCCAGGCTGGTACGGCTGGCCAGCCCAAGGGTCGCGGCCAGGGCCGGGTCCAGTTGCAGGTCGCCGTGCGCCGGCCACTCCCACCACCCTGCGCCCAACTGCTGCTGCAGGTCGTCGAGGTGATGGGCCTGGTGCTGCAGTTGCTGGCGGCGATGACGTACCAGCAGCGGCTCGGTCAAGCTGCGCACCAGGGCCATGGCCATGTCGACCGCAGGCACCTGGTGCGCCCCGGCGCACAACAGCCAGGCCTCGGCCTCCAGCCCTTGCCGGTAGGGCACCAGGAACAGCGAGGCGCCTCCGCACAGGGCGAGCAGATCAGGGTCGTCGCACACTTCGATCAGGGTCTGGGCCGGCCACTGCTCCAGCCTGTCCCGTAACCGACGGTCATCGGGCCAGGGCCAGGTATCGTCGCTGCTGGCGAAGTGGCGCCAGCCGCCCGGCTCGCGCAGCACCAGGCGCAGCGCGGCGGCCTGCCAATGGTCAGCCAGGCTGCGCAACTGCTCACGCACCGTTTGCGCCAGACGCTCGGCGCCGCATTCGCGCAGGGCATGGCCGATCTCACCGAGCAGTGGCCGCTGGCGATCCCAGCGCTGTTCGCGGAGCAGGTCGCCGATATCGAACAGCTGCAACATCCAGCCCTGCTCGTGGCGTTGCAGCCAGCCACGGGTGTGCAGGGCGTGGCCCATGACCGTATGAAAGTCGAGGTCCAGTGGCTGCCCCTGCCAGTCGGCGGGGTGGCCCTCAAGCACCAGCCAGCTGTGTCGTTCAAGGTAGTCGTGCACCCGCGCGCCAGCCTGGCCGGGCAATGCCAGCAAGCTGCGCAGCGGGCCGGCCAGGCGCAGCACCCGCGCCTGGTCGTCAAGCCACAGCTGCAGGCCGACGGCGGGTGTCGCCTCGGGCGCCTGGGCGGGGGCCGGCGCGGCAAACCAGCGGTCGAACAGACCACCACTCACAGTTGCAGGCTCGCCTGGGCCTGCAGCCGCGCGGGCAACTTCGGCACATCACCGACCACGGGCAGCAACAGGATCGGCACCACGCGCTCAAGCCGCTCGCGCGGATAGTCGATCACCACCGTCAGCACCTTGTCCTCACCCACGGTGACCCGGGTATCGGTGTTCACGTTGAAGCCCAACGCATCGGGCATCCACGCCAGCTGCTGGCCGATCACCTGGCGGGCCAGCCCCTCCACGTCCAGCTCGTAGGTCTGGCTGCTCGGGTCCACGGCCACGCAACGGCGCACCGCCTCGCTGCTGGCCTGGTTGAACGACTGCAGCATGAGCATCGGCAAGGCGTAGCTGACCAGCCCGTAGAACACCGCGAAAAACACCATGAATACCGCGACAAACTCGATGGCAGCCGCGCCTTTTTGTTGTCCCGCCGGGCCTGCTTTCATGTTCGCGTCTACCCTGACTGTGAGACCTGTCTGAAAGCATAGAACCGTTCAACGAATAGGGATGGCATTTTGCCAATGCAAAGCATTGTTCTCCTGCTGTGGCTTGCCTTGTGCACCGAACAAGATGTCCGTGAACGGCAAATCTCCAACGCCCTGACCCTGGGCGTCGCGGCGTGCGCCCTGGCCTGGCTGTTCGCCACCGGACACAGCTGGATCGGCGCCGACGCCAGCGAGGCGGGCTGGGGCCTGGCCATCGTCATGCTGCTCACCCTGCCCGGCTACATGCTCGGCCGCTTCGGCGCCGGCGACGTGAAACTGATGGGCGCCCTGGCCCTGGCCACCAGCCCGCAGTACGTGCTCGGCACCTTCATCGGCGCCGGGGTCACCGTCCTGGCCTGGATGTTCGGCCGCCGGCGCCTGTGGACCCTGCTCAACCCCAAGGTGAAGAAGCGCCTGCAAGCGCTGGCCGAACAGGTCGGCGACAAGCAGCCCTTTGCCCCCTATGTGCTCGCGGGCTTTCTTCTGACAGCCGTATGGATCCAATAATCGACCGAGCGGTCGTAATCTGGAGTAGGACAAATGTACATAACGGCAAAGTGCGACTACTTTTCTAACTGCCAGAGCGTCTGGCCCGGGAGCAGGGCCGATACAACAGGGAGTTGATCGTGAACAAACCCGTCAGTGAGGTGAAAGTGCTGGTGGTCGACGACCAGCCAGTGATCGTCGAAGAGTTGTGCGAGTTCCTCGAAAGCGAGGGCTACCGTTGTGTCCCCGCCCACTCCACCGGCCAGGGCATCGACTGCTTCAAGGCGGACGAGACCATCGGCCTGATCCTGTGCGACCTGCACATGCCCGAGCGCGATGGCATCGAACTGGTGCGCACGTTGAAGCAGATCGCCGGGCCGCAGCGCATGTTCGAGGCGATCATGTTGACCGGCCGTGCCGACAAGCAGGACGTGATCCGCGCCCTGCGCGAGGGCTTCGCCGACTACTACCAGAAACCCATGGACCTGGGCGAACTGCTCGAAGGCGTTCGGCGCCAGGAAACCGCGCTGCTGGAGCGGCGGCGCAACTTCCGCGAACTGGGCAGCCTCAACCAGCGCCTGCAGGAGCTGGCCGAGTCCATCGACGACCTCTACCAGGACCTGGAAAAGGCCCGGGGCCAGGGCGCCCATCGGCGCGCCGGTGATAGCGAGGAAGGCGAGCCAGAGTTGCCGGCGGCGTTCGAGAAGCTGTCGCCGCGGCAACTGGAAGTCGCCCGGCTGGTGAGCAAGGGCAAGACCAACTACCAGATCGCCTGCGAACTGGGCATCACCGAGAACACGGTGAAGCTGTACGTGTCCCAGGTGCTGCGCCTGACCCACATGCACAATCGCACGCAACTGGCACTGGCGTTGACCCCACGCTCTTCGCCGGTGCATCAGCGCTTTACCACCCATTGACTGCCTTGATTCTGATCGCGGGGCCAGGCCGCGATCAGGCACTCAATTGTTCGACGAACTGATCTTGGTCCAGCGGTAGAAATCCGGGATCGGATACTTGTAGCTGTCCAGCCAGCGCTGCATGGCCTGGTCGCGTTCCTTGTCGGTCTGCACCTGGCGCACGCTGGAGGCCTGGCGGTTGCTCGCCTGCACCTGCAACAGGGCTTCGGTGGCGGTCTGCGGGCGCGGCTGGCGCGGCGGGTCCTCGGCCAGCGCCGACAGTGGCGTGGCCAGGCAGGCGAGGACGATCCAGGGTTTGAACATGTTCACCTCCGCTCAGTTGATGGCCGCGGCCGGGGATTCGGTGGCGGCCAGCGGGCCACGCCCGTTGACAAGAATGCGCTGCGCCCGGGCCTGGGCCTCGGCGAACTGCTCGGGCTTCAGGTGCAGGCGATTGACCAGGTCCTCCGCCTGGCGCCAGTTGTCCTGCACCAGCGACAGGGTCACCAGGTTGACGGCCGGCAGCGGGTTGTCGTCCTTGAGCTCGATGGCGGTGAGAAACTCGAAACGCGCCTGCTCGTGATTGCCCAGGTTCATCTGCACCACGCCCAGGTCGTTGCGCACCTTCTCGTCGGTGGGCGCCAGCCGCGCCGCGCGTTGCAGGTTGCGCAGGGCTTGGGCGTCGTCGCCGCGGGCCGAGGCCAGTTGCCCCAGGCCGTGCTCGCCTTCGGCGGCCAGGCAGCCGCCGAGCAGGCTGCGGTAGAGCGGTTCGGCCTCGGCGCGCCCAAGCAGGCGCAGCACCTTGGCCTTGCGCAAACGCACCTGGTCGAGCTGCTCGGGCAACTGCTCCAGGTGGGCGAGTCCTGCGTGCGGTCGGCCTTCGCTGATCATCTGGTCGGCCATGTCCAGGCTCAACTGCTGGTCGGCGTCGGGCTTGCCACAGGTACCGCCACCCAACAGGCGCGTCAGGCCTTCGGGGGACTGCCCGGCGCAGCCGCCGAGCAGCAGCAGGCTGATGAACGTCAGGATGGCTTTCATTGCGCGTCTCCCCCTATCAATGCCCGAATGTTCCGGCGCTCATGAGCCCAAGGCCCGCGCCAGGGCGGAAAACCCCGGCCCGGCCAGGACGATGAGCAAGGCCGGGAACAGGAACACCATCATCACCGCCGACATCTTCGCCGACATTTTCGACACCCGCTCCTGCAGGCCGGTCAGGCGGCGGTCATCAAGCAGTTCCTTGAGCGCCAGCAGCGACTTCATCGAGCCACTGCCCTGCACCAGCAGTTGCTGGAGGATGACGCAGGTGTCGATGAACTCGTCCACCGCCAGCAGGCGCGCGGTCTTTTCCAGCTCCGCGCCCAGGGCCAGGCCGGAGTCGACCCGCTGCAACACCAGGCGCAACTCTTCGCTGATGTTCGGCACCAGGCTACGGCCTTCCTGGGCCAGCACGCGCAGGGCCTGCTCCACCGCCAGCCCGGTTTCGAAGAGGATGCGCAGCAACGGAATGAACAGGCTCACTTCCTCGGCGATTCGTCGCTGGCGCCGGGCCGCCGCCACGACCAGCAGGCGCTTGGGCAACAGGTAGCCCGCGCCCAGCGCACAGAGCACCAGCACGCCCCAGTGCCCGCGGTTTTCCCCGGGCAGGCCATGGGCCAACAGCAGCGCCATGCCCACTGCCAGCACCGGCAGGCCCAATTGCACGGCGGCGAACAGTGCGCGTTGCCGGCTGCGCCGCCAGCCCAGGCGGTCAAGCAGCGCCTGGGTCTCGCCGTCCAGCCGTTGCAGGCGCCGCCCCCACGGGCTGCTGCCCAGCCACTGCAACCAGTCGCCAAGGCGCTCGTCGCGGTCCAGTCGCCCCTGCAGGCGCCGCGCCACGCGCTGGCGAGCGCGCCACTGGCGGATGGCCTGCGCGGCCAGCAGGGCGAACGCGGCGAACAGGCACAGGGCGCTGAGCATCAAGGCCATGGTCACAGGCTCCTCATCATGCGCCACAGCACCAGGCAGCCGACTGCCTGCATGACAAAGGCGAACAGCAGCATCATCTGGCCGCTGGCGTCACGCCACATGGCCAGCAGGTAGGTGGGGTTGGCGAACAGGAAGTAGCCGACCATCACCAGCGGCAGCGCGCCGAGGATCCACGCGGTGATGCGGGTTTCGCCGGTCATGGCGCGCAGTTGCCGGTCGCCCTGCTCGTGTTCGCGGATCAGCTTGATCAGGTTTTCCATCAGTTCGCTGGCGTTGCCGCCGTGGCGCTGGTTGATGCGCAACCCCAGGGCGAACATGCGCAGCTCGGCCTGGCCGTAGAGTTCGGCGAACTCGCTGACGGCATCCTCCAGCGGCACACCGAGCTGCACGTTGCGGCGCACCCGCAGCATCGCCGAGCGCAACGGCTCGCGGGTGCTGTCGACACCGCCGAGCACCGCCTCGTTGAGGGTGCGTCCGGCCTTGAGGCTGCGCACGCTGTAATCGAGCAGGCCGGGCAATTGCTGGACGATCTGCTGCAGGCGCCGTCGGCAGCGCCAACTCAGGTACAGGTGGCCGAGCAGAGGCAGGCCCGCCAGCACCATCAGTGCCGCCACCCAGCCGGCCAGCAGGCCGGCGAGCAGGGTCAGCGCCAGCCAGCCCAGCAGCCAGGGGCGCGGGGAAAAATCGGCATGGGCAAGGCCGGCACGCTGCAGCAACGGGTCGAGCCAATCGCGCCGTGCCGTGCCGCTGCGCACGGCACGGTAGGCCCGGCCCAGGCGTTCGAGGATGCGCTCTTCGCCGCGCTTGTACAGGCCCAGGCGCCACAGCAGCAAGGCCATGCCCAGGCACAGGGGCGACAGCGCCAGCAGCAACGGGCCCATCACAGCACCCCTTCGTGGCGCAGCTTGCCGCCGGCGGGGTTCGGCGCCTCGCGCAGAAAACCTTCGCCACTGCGCCGGTCCAGGCGGAACAAGGTGTTGGTGACATACACATCGTCACGCACCCCGACCACTTCGAGCACCTCGCTGACGCAGCGCCGACCATCGGCCAGACGGGTCAGCTGGATCACTACGTCCAGCGCGGCGCAGATCATCTGCCGCAAGGTCTTCTCGGCAATCTGCCGCCCCGTTAGGCCGACCAGGGTTTCCAGGCGCAGCAGGGCGTCCTGGGCGGTGTTGGCGTGCACCGTGCTCATCGAACCGTCGTGGCCGGTGTTCATCGCGGTCATCACATCGAGCACCTCGGCGCCGCGGATCTCACCGAGGATGATGCGGTCGGGGCGCATGCGCAGGGCGTTGCGGATCAGCTCGCTGGCCTTGATCTCGCCGTGGCCCTCGGCATTCGGCGGGCGGGTTTCCAGGCGCACCACGTGGGGATGGTGCAATTGCAGTTCGGCCACGTCCTCGATGGTCACCAGGCGCTCCTGGGGCGCGATCATCTGGCTGAGGATATTGAGCAGGGTGGTCTTGCCGGTGCCGGTGCCGCCACTGACCAGGATGTTGCAGCGCCGGCCCACGGCGCGTTCGAGAAAGTCGTAGATGGGCTGGTCGATGGCCCGGGTGGCCAGCAGGTCGGCGCTCTTGAGCATGTCCTGGCGGAACTTGCGGATCGACAGGCACGGCCCGTCCAGGGCCACCGGCGGGATGATCGCGTTGACCCGGCTGCCATCGGGCATGCGCGCATCGACCATCGGCGACGACTCGTCCAGGCGTCGGCCCAGGGGCGCGAGGATGCGTTGCATGACCCGCTCGACATGGTGCGCGTCGATGAAGCGCAGGTCAGTCTGCTGCAGCAGGCCGGAGCGCTCGACGAACACCCGGTACGGGCCGTTGACCAGGATCTCGGTGACGCTCGGGTCGCGCAGCAGCACCTCCAGCGGACCATAACCGGTGAGCTCGTCGACGATCTCCTCGGCCAGGCGTTCCATCTCGTAGCGCGACAGGGCCAGGCGCAGGCGCGCCACATAGTCGCCCACCTGCTCGAGGACGAACTGCGCCAGCACCGGCCGCGCGCCCTCCAGCAGGTTGCGGCCGCTGTCCTCGATGGCATCGATGACATGCCGGTGCAGGGCGCGCTTGAGCGCCTGCGGGTCACTGGCCGCGTGACGTGGGCCGCCAAAGGGTTCTTCGCTGATCATCGGTTGCCCCACAGCCGGCGCAGCCAGGTCTGGCCCGGCGGCGCGAGGTTTTCCGAGCGCCGCGCCAGGCGCTCGCCGAGGCCGCGCAGGGCCTGGGTCAGGCCTTCACGCGGGGCCAGCTCGAACAGGCTCAGGCCCTGGTTCTTGGCGTTCAGGCGTACCTCCGGGCTGTACGGCATGACCTTGAGCAAGGGCAGCCCGTAGCGCTTGGCCAGGGCCTCGGCATCCGGCGCCACCTGGCGCAGGTAGCGGTCCACCAGCAGGCTGGCGTGATCGAGCTTGATGCCCCGATCGCGCCACTGCTCGAGTACGTCGAGGTTGCGCCGGCAGTCGAGGATGTTCTGGTCGGTGTAGACGATCAGCTTGTCGCAGTGGCTGACGAGGGTGCGCAGCGCCTCGCTGTCGGCCTGCCCGGTGAGGTTCACGACGATGTGCTGGAAGTGCTGGCGCAGGGCGCCGAGGAGCATGTGCAGCTCAGCGGCGCTGGACTGTTGCAGGGCCTCGTCGTTGTCGGCATAGGCGAGGATGCGCAGGCCGCCCTTGTCGCGGGTGAAGGCGCTGTCGATCAGGGTGGTGTCGAGCCGGCGCAGATGGCGCAGGGCATCGCCGAAATGGAACGACGCCTCAAGGCCGAGCAAGGCCAGGCTGTCGCCGCGGGGCAGGCCGAGGTCGAGCAGCAGGGTCTGCTGCCCGCTCTCCTGCACCACCCGCGCCAGGTGGGTGGTGAGCAGCGCGCCATCGGCGCCGCGCTGGGCACCGTAGAGCACGGTGAGGCCGCCCAGGCTGGGGTTGCTGGTGGCCGTCGGCAAGCGCTTGCCCAGGCGCCGCACCAGCCCCGCCACCTCGCTGGCGCGCGAGCCGTAGGCGACGAAGTCACGGGCGCCGGCGCGCATGGCGTGCAGCACCAGTTGGTTGTCCATGCCGTCGCCGAGGGCGACGATGGCCAGCATCGGCTTGGCTTCCAGCAGGCCTTCGATCAACGCGCACTGGCCGATCAGCTGTTCGCGGTCCAGGCCGATGAACACCAGGTTGCTGAAGGTCATGTCGACCAGCGCCAGCAACTCGTCGAGGTTCGGGCTGCTGGCACCGATCACCTGCCCCAGCGGCGCCAACGCGCCCTGCAGCCAGTGCAGGTCCTCGTCGTTGCGGGTCAGGGCCAGGTAGGTCTGGTTCAGGCTTTCGCTCATTGGGACAACCCGCCACGGCCTTCGAAGTTGCCGTTTTCCATGAAGAACAGGCGGCCCCAGCTGGGGTCGTAGGTACGCAGCGCCTCGCCCGGCAGCTCCGGCAGGCGCGCATTGGCGGCCAGTGGCTGGACCAGGTGCGGGGTGACGATCATCAGCAGCTCGGTCTCTTCGCGGTTGAGCGCCGACTGGCGGAAGAACGCACCGATGATCGGCAGGTTGCCCAAGCCCGGCATCTTGTCCACGGCCGAGCGCACGTTGCTGCTGATCAGCCCGCTGATGATGAAGCTCTCGCCATCGGCCAGCGAGATGCTGGTGTCGGTGCGGCGTACGCTCAGGCCCGGCACTTGGGTGCCGGCAATGACCACCGCGTTGTTGTAGTCGAGTTCGCTGACCTCGGGCGCCACCTTGAGGGTGATGCGGTTGCGGCTGACCACGGTCGGGGTCAATGCCAGGCGCACGCCGAACTCCTTGTATTCGATCGACACATTGTCGCTGCCGCTGCTGGGCACCGGGATGGGGATCTCGCCACCGGCCAGGAAGCTCGCGGTCAGGCCGCTGAGCACGGTCAGGCTGGGGCGGGCCAGGGTGTAGGCGAAGCCGCTGTTCTCCAGGGCGTTGATCATCGCCAGGAAGCGGCTGCTGCCACCGCCCCAGACGATGTTGAAGACGTCGTTGTCGAGCGGGATGCCGGGCCGCACATCGGCGTAGGTCACCGGGTTGGTGCCGGTGGCGATGCCCGGCACGTAGCCGGGGCGCACCACGGTGTTGGGCACGGTATTGGGCGAGCCGATCAGGCTGTTGTTCGAGCCCTTGAAGAACAACCGCGCACCGGCCTCCTTGTACTTCAGGCGGCGCACCTCGACGAAGCGGATATCGGCCTGAACCTGCACGGGCAGGTCCTCCTGGGCCGTGGGCTGTTGCGCGGCCTCTGCCATGTCGGCGCTGGCCCGGCCCTTGACGAACAGCATGGCGCGGTGCGGCTGGGCGGCGCAGTCGGTCCACAACATCAGGCTGGTGGTGCCCTGCCCCACCGCCGTGAGCAGCACGGCCCGCTCGCCGCTGGGCTGGACATCGGCCACCTTGGGCTCGCCGACCGCCGCCCGGGTGATGGCCACTGGCAGACGTAACTCCTGTTGCAGGCCCTGGTCCATCTCGATAACCGAGGGCAGTTGGCCGAAGGCCGCGCAACCCTTGGCGGCCGCCTGCGCCGTCGGTGCGAGCAAGGCCAGGGCCAGCAGCGCCGGGGCCAGCCAGTTGCCTCGTGGAGTAACACGCAAAGAACTACGCATGGATCGCATCCTTGCCGGTTCAGGGAGTCTTGTTGTTGTCGCCGTTCTGCGCGCCGCGGATGATCTGCATGGTCGGCGCGCCCGCCGCCGCGGCCGCCGCCTGGCTGGCCAGAGGCACCTGGGACAGCTGGCTGAAGCGGTAGAGGTCGCGGTTGGCCGTCTCCAGTTGCGGGCTGGCATCCTGGCCGGACCAGTACCCGGCCAGCAGCGGCTCGTCGGCACTGCGCACCGCCAGGCGCAGGGTCCCGGCCTGGGCCGCCAGCATCAGCCGGCTGGCCAGGGCCTCGGGCACGGCCAGGCCCACGGTGCGCACAGGGTTGCTGGCGATGGACTGCTGGTCGCGGCGGGCCTTCTGCTCTTCGGCGCTCTGGGCCGGGCGCCCATCGTTGGCCAGGCCCGTCTGCTGGTCGACACTGAGCACGCGCAAGGCCGGCAACACCACCTGGGCGGAGGATTGCGGGTTGTTGTTTTCTTCACGCAGGAACAGCAGCACGTCGACATAATCGCCTGGGCGCAGTTGCCCGGCGGCACCGATCACATCGTCGATGGCCACCGCGACCGCTCGTTCGTGGGCGCGAATCATCCGCGCCAGGGGGCCGCCGGCCTGGAAACTCGACTCGTCCAGCCAACTGCCGGCAGCCAGGGGCCGAGCGCTGCTGCGCCCGAGCACCTGGTCAAGTTGCTGGAAAGCACCGGCCGGCACTACCTGCAGGCGCTCGAGAAGCACATCATCCTCGCTCAAGGGGGTGTTGGCCGCGACTGCCCTGCGCAGGACCACTATGGGCGAGCGTGGTGGTTCCGGGGGTGCAGCGGGTACGGCAGCGGCCGGGATGGCGGCCTCGCTGGGTGGCGTGAGGGGTGCCGGCGCAGGCTCGGGCGGACGGCTAAGGCGCAGGCCCCAGTACCCCGCGAGCAAGGCCGCGAGCAGGAACAGGCCGGCGAGGATCATGGTCAGGCGACTGCTCATCTGCGCTCTCCCTTACGCCCGGGACCAATGATGGCAAAAAGTAACTATTTCGCTATTGGACGGTAGCTGAGGCGCAATCTTTCGCCATTACCTGTGCTGGTTTTTTCGAGCCACGAAATTGACGCACCAACAAAACAAAAACTTAGCGCCGCCAATTCAAACCAATACTTTTGGATTAATGCTTTTTTACATTTGCAGGCCGCCACGGCTTGGCGATGCTCTGATGGCAAAGGGGTATCATTTATCAAGCCCCTCCGACCGGCGCCCATCGAGCGCAAGGAGACGTGCCATGCTGCTGCAACAGATCCTCCTCCACGTGAAGACTTTCCTCCTGCGCAAGGACGGCGCCTCCGGTATCGAATACGCGGTGATCGCGGCCATGGTCGCGGTGGTACTGGCTGGCTTCGTCACACCCATCTCCACCGAAGTGTCGGAGATCATGACCAAGATCCAGACCGCGATCACCCAGTGACCGCACCGCGCCAGCGAGACGTGTAGTCCAACCGCCCGGAGCCAAGCATGCCGACCTCTTCCTTGCGTCAACAGATCCTGCTGGTGGACGACGAGGAGGAGGCCTTGCTGGAGCTGGCCGAGCTGCTGGAAAACGAAGGTTTCTGTTGTCACACCGCCACCTCGGTCAGGTCAGCCCTGCAACAGCTGACCCGCCACCCCGATGTCGCCCTGGTGATCACCGACCTGCGCATGCCCGAGGAAAGCGGCCTGGGCCTGGTCCAGCGCCTGCGCGAACATACCGCGCGCCAGCATTTGCCGGTGATCGTCATGTCCGGGCATGCCGACATGGACGATGTCAGCGACCTGCTGCGCCTGCAGGTGCTCGACCTGTTCCGCAAGCCGATCTATCACGCCCGCCTGCTCGAGACGCTGGAGAACCTGTTTCCCAAGCCGTTGATGCAGGCGGTGAAATAACGCCCTCCCACAACGCGCCCTGCCAGCAACGTGATCGCCTACAATTGATAACTGAAACTCAGATTCAGCCGTGGCCTCCGGTTGAAGCTGTCCAGCGCCATGTCCGACATCGGCTTGGCCACCTCCACCGCGATGTTGTAGTAGCGCATATCGCCAAAGCGCAGCCCCAGCGCCGCCGACGACATCTTCGAGTCGCGCACGTCCAGCGCGTTGAACCAGGCCCGCGCGGTGTCGAGCGCCACGTACGGCTGCACGACCTTGAGCCAGCCAGCGTCGCGCCGGAAGCTGTAGTTGAGCTCGTAGGCCAGCCCCCAGCCCTTGTCACCGGAACCCTGGTCGCTGGGGTAGCCGCGCCCGAAGTTCTGCCCGCCGAACACCGCCCGCTCGCTGTCGGGCAGGCTGTCGTTGCTCCAGTAGGCCGCCGCCGATGCCACGCCCTGCCAGTTGTCGCTGAAGTTGTCGCTCTGCACGCCCGAAACCCGCAGGCGCAGGAAGTCCAGGTCGTAGTCGGCATTGGTGTTGGCGCCAAGGCGGTCCAAGCCCTGGTAGACACCGGCACTGATAATGCGCAGGCGGCGCACCTCGGCCTTGCGCCAGTCGCCCTCGAAGGACAGCGCGCGGATATCGGTCTCGCTGTCCAGGCGCAGGGGGAAACCCACCACCTGGTAATCGATGCGGTCGTTGACCACGTAGAAGCGCCCGACCACCTCCAGCCATTCACTGGGCGAGGCGATCAGCGATTGGCTGATGCCCACCGAGTAGCGTTCGTTCTCACGGTGCTGGGTCAGGTCGATGCCGTTGTCCAGACGAATGCGCGCCTTGGGGTCGCTGCGGTAGCGCGAAGCCGACAACAACAGCTTCGAGCCTTCGGCATCGAGGAACTGGCTGTAGTCGAGGCGGTAGTAATGCTCCTTGTCCTCGCCGGGCGGTACCAGCACGCTGGCGCTCAATTGTTCGGCGAAGCGGGTCTGCGCGTTGCTGCTGGCGCCCAGCAGTGCCTGCAGGTCGTCGCGGCTGCCGTCGTTGAGGCTCAAGGTGGTGGTCACCGGCTTGCGCGACACCTGGGCGAGCAGGCGGGTCGCGCCGTCGGTGGTCGCCGGTGGCGGCACTTGGGCCTGGAACGTCACCCCGGGGATGCGCCCGGCCAGGCTGGTATAGCGCTCGAAGCTTTCGCGGGTCAACGGACGCTCGGCCTTGAGCCGGTCCAGCAGTTGCACCAGATAAGCCCGCGCCGCGCCGATGTCGCCCTCGATCCGATAGTCGTGGATGTAGCCTTCCACCAGCACCACCCGCACCCGGCCATCGGCGAAGTCCTGGGGCGGCAGGTAGGCGTATGACAGCAGGTAGCCGTCCTGCTGGTAGCGCTGGGTGAGGCGGCGGGTGGTCTCGATCAGCTCGGCGAGCGTGACCTCGCGCCCGATCACCGGTTGGAAATGCTCGCGCAGGTCGCTCAGGGGGTAGACGGTGCCGCCCTCGAAACGCACCTTGCGCACCGCCACCCGGGTATTCATCAGCAACGGTGGTTGCCGCGCGGTGTCCACGCTGGGCACGCGCAAGCCGGGCTGGTCGGGCCGGTAGGCATCCACCGGCAGGTTGGGCGTGGGCAGGCGCCATTCGGTTTCGTTGCTGTTGAGGAAACTCGGCAGGGGTTCACCCCGGGCCAGGCAGGCTGCGGACAGCCCCAGCATCGTCAGCAGCAATCGGCGCATTCGGACACTCCATGATCCACGGGTGGCGGGGTGACCGACCGGCGAACGGCGCGCCGGTCGGCCTCACTCACCTTGAGCGTAGCCCGTGGCGTCAGCGCTGCCCGCCTGCCAGAGCCCCTGACACACCGTTCAGCGCACCACCAAGACCACTGGCCGGGGCGCCGCCGTTGACCAAGGTGCCGGCCTGGCCGAGCGTTGTACCGACGGCGGTCACTGTCGCGCCAGCCTGGCTGACAACCGGGTTGCCTGTGGTCCCGGCCAGTTGCGTACCGGCAGCGCCCACCGCGCCACCGACCTGGTTCAGCAACCCCGCCACGGGGGCGCCGACGCCGGTACTGGCGCCGACTTGCTGGGTCACACTGGAGACACCGGTGACCACCGGGTTGAGGCCGCTGCCCACCTGCTGGGTCAGCGCCGCGACCGGCGCCCCGGCAGCACTGTTGGCCACGCCGTTGCCACCGAGCACCGTGCCCAGGCTGGCAACGGTATTGCCCGTCTGCACCGAAGTGCCGCCGATACCGCTCACGGTCGGGCTGACGGTGCTCGCCGTCAGCCCGCTGCCGGCACCGGCCACCACGCCGCCGACGGTTTCCAGCAGGCCGCTGCGTGGGCCGCCGCTAACAGGGGCCAGCCCGCTCGCCGTGCTGACTGTGGTGCCGGTATTGGCCAGCGCCTGCCCGAGCGTGTTGCTCAGGGGGTTGCCGTTGCCCGCTCCCGCCAGTTGCTGGCCGGCCTGGTTCAGGGCACTACCGGACTGGTTCAGCGTTTGGTTCAACGGGCCGGCGAGCCCGGTCTGCCGCGTGGCATTGGCCGCCGTGTTTTCCACCAGCGAGACCACCGGCACCAAGGCATCGCTCACCCCTTGGGTCGCCCCGGCGAGCGGACCGCTGGTGCCGACCGGCGACAGGGTGTCGCCAAGCATGGTCACGGCCTGGCCGACCCGGTCGACGCCTTGACCGGCCCCGGCAACCAGTTGGTTGACCACCGGCACCTGCTCGACCGGGCCACTGCTGGCCAGCCCGGCCACGCCCTGGCCAAGGCCGGAGACACCGCCGCCCAGGTCGGCAGTGGCCGCACCGACCACGCCGACCGTGGTGCCCACGGCATTGTTGCCGGTACCCAGTTGCCCCAGGCCCTCGCTCAGGCCGCCGCCGACGCTGTTCACCGCGTTGCCGGCGGAGGACACCAGCGTGCCCACGCCACCGCTCAGCGAGGTATTACCGGCAATGGGCAGCGCACCGATCACCTGGCCGAGATTGCTCACGCCGTCACCGACCCCGGACACGGTGTTGCCCAACTGATCGACCACCTGGCCGGTGACCAGGGCGGTAGGTGTGGTGCCACCGCCCGTGCCGCCGTCACCGCCACCAGGCGTGCTGCCGCCGCCCGTACCACCACCGCCGCCGCCGCCACCGGTACCGGCGCTGCCATCACCCGGGGTCGTGGTGCCACCGCTACCGCCGCCACCACTGCCGCCCGCACCATCGCCCCCGCTACCACCGGCTCCGGCACCCGCGCCAGCGCCGCCATCGGACGACGAACCATCGACCTCGCTGTGATGCCCGCCGCCGCCGCTGCTGCAACCGGCAAGGCCCAGGCTCACGGCCATCGTCAGCGCCGTTGCCGCCTTGATCCACGCTTGAGTGTTCATGGAAGGACTCCCGCTGCTGCTGATTGTTTTGCTCACAACAGCAGTGAAAGCGCACGGCGCCGAATCGGGTAGCTCACAACTTGGTGTTAGTACCTGTGGCAGGGGGCAGCGAGGGCGGGAAAAAGACGCGAATTTCAGTGGCTTGACGACGCGCACAGCGATGCGCCACGAAAGGATTAGTCGTAACTCATTAGTACAAGCGGCAAGCCTGGCCCGTGTTGCCGGGCTTGCCGACCGGGGGCGTCAGAAATCGAAGAACACCGTCTCCCCGTCGCCCTGGATACGGATGTCGAAGCGGTACGCCGTCTTGCCGTCCACTTCACAGCGCCGGGCGATCAAGGTCTCGCGCCGCTGCGGCTGCTCGATCAGGTTCAGCACCGGACACCTGGCATTCGCCTCGGCTTCGTCATCGAAATACAGCCGGGTGTGCAGGTGGATATTGATGCCCCGGGCAAACAGGCTGAGGTTGATATGCGGAGCCATCGGCACGCCCGCGGCGTTGTTCACCACCCCCGGTTTGACCGTGTGCAGGGTCCACTCGCCGGCATCGAAGGTGGTCGCGGTACGGCCGAAGCTGTTGAAGGCATTCTCGAGGTGGTACTCGTCCTGGTAGCGGCCCTCGGCGTCGGCCTGCCACACCTCCAGGAACGAGTCGCGCACCAGGTGGCCATTGCCGTCGTACACCTGGCCGATCAGCACTATGTGCTCGCCCGATGCCTCAAGCCGGGCCAAGCGGTTCCAGATCTCTTGGTCACGGGTCGGGTTGCCGGCCGCTTCCAGGGCCAGGCCGATGTGCACATAGGGGCCGGCGGTCTGCGAAGGAGTTTCCGGCAGCAGTTCGATAGGCATGACGGGGCTCCTTAGCGGTTTTCGAAGTGGGTCTGGCGCTGGCCGCGCAGGACGATGTCGAAGCGGTAGGCCAGGCAATCCATGGGGTTGGCGTGGCTCATGTCGAGCCTGGCGATCAGCCGTTGGACGGCATCCGGGTTGGCGATCGACTTGACGATCGGGCACAGCGGGATCAGCGGGTCGCCCTCGAAGTACAGCTGGGTGATCAGCTTGGTGGCGATCGACGGGCCGCTGATGGAGAAGTGGATATGCGCCGGGCGCCAGTCGTTGGGGCCGTTGCGCCAGGGGTACGGGCCGGGCTTGATGGTGCGGAAGCTGTAGTAGCCGTCGCGGTCGGTCAGGCAGCGGCCGACACCGCCGAAGTTCGGGTCGAGCGGCGCCAGGT
Source organism: Pseudomonas sp. CAM1A (assembly GCF_047501685.1). Lineage (NCBI taxonomy): Bacteria > Pseudomonadati > Pseudomonadota > Gammaproteobacteria > Pseudomonadales > Pseudomonadaceae > Pseudomonas > Pseudomonas sp. CAM1A. The sequence goes on from NZ_JBFNXP010000014.1 coordinate 42,919, forward strand.
AGCGGTCGTTCTTGTGCCGGTAACGGCCACCGGCATTGGCCTGCCACATTTCCACCAGGGTGTTGGGCACCGGCTTGCCATACTGGTCGACCACCCGCCCGGCAACGATGATGCGCTCGCCGATGGGCAGGCCGCCCTGGTTGAAGTTGAGCAGCAGGTCGTGGTCGTGCTCGCCGAAGCGCAGGTGGGAAAAGTCCGGGCCGGTGCTTTCGCTGATCGACTGCGGGATGCTGACCAGCGCCTGGCGCGGGGAGCGCGCCACCGAGGTCTTGTAGTCGGGGGTGAAAGCCTTGGGGTGCCAGTTGCGATCACGGATCACGAAGCGGCTGGTGTCCTGGGCGGGCATGCCGGTTTCCTCTCTTGGAATTATCGAACGCCTGGGCGTGGCAGGCGGACTTGCAGTTTCCGGCAGGCCCATCGGGATGAATATTGAATTCAGCGGTCTTAGCCATAACCATTTGGTTATGCATTAGCGACTGGGGCGACACCGAAGACAGCGCTGAACTAATCTTTGACTTCATGTTTCACAAACCGGAGAGCTCTACATGGAATGGCGAAAAGGCCGACGCAGCGACAACGTGGTCGATGCCCGCGGCGAAGGCGGTGGCGGCGGCATGCGCTTCGGCGGCGGCAAGGGCCTTGGGCTCGGCGCCATCCTGCTGATCGTCGGCATCGGCTGGCTCACCGGGCAGGACCCGCTGCAGATCCTCGGCCAGCTGGCCGGGCAGATGGAGCAGCAACAGACCGCCCCGGCCAATGTCGGCAGCAAGGCGCCGCCGGCCAACGACGAGCAGGCCGAATTCGTCGCCTCGATCCTCGGCGACACCGAGGACACCTGGAAGGCACTGTTCGCCCAGGCCGGCAAACAGTACCGCGACCCCAAGCTGGTGCTGTTCAGTGGCCAGGTCAACTCCGCCTGCGGCTTCGCCTCCTCGGCGGTCGGGCCGTTCTATTGCCCCGGCGACCAGCGCGTGTACCTGGACATGACCTTCTTCCGCGAAATGGAAACCCGCTTCAAGGCCGCCGGCGACTTCGCCCAGGCCTATGTGATCGCTCACGAGATCGGCCACCACGTGCAGACCCTGCTCGGCGTCTCGGCCAAGGTCGACGCGGCGCGCCGCAATGGCCAGCGCATGGAGGGCGACAATGGCCTGCTGGTACGCCAGGAACTGCAGGCTGACTGCCTGGCCGGGGTCTGGGCCTACCAGGCGCAAAAACGCCTGAACTGGCTGGAGCCGGGGGATGTCGAGGAGGCGCTGAATGCCGCCAACGCCATCGGTGATGATCGGCTGCAACAGCAGGGCCAGGGCCGCGTGGTGCCCGACTCGTTCACCCATGGCACCTCGCAGCAGCGCGTACGCTGGTTCAAGGCCGGCTTCTCCAGCGGCGACCTGAACCAGTGCGATACGTTCAGCGCGCGTAGCCTCTGAAATTGCCCTCGCCAAGCCGGTTCCTGCTGCGGAGCCGGCTTACCCGCAAATGGCAACGTCAAAAAATCAAACATATTCAACAAGTTACAAATTTGCTGAAAAAGCGTTTCAGCTTCTCCCCTCTTTGCCGATAAGTCCTACACAAATCTGCGGGCTACCTGACAACAACAACGCCCAGCTTTTGATCAAGTGAGCGAAATCATTCTCTGGGAGAGCGTGCATGAACAGTTGGTTCGCCAATATCAGCGTCAACCTCAAACTCGGCCTGGGCTTCGGCCTGGTCCTGGTCCTGACCGGCCTGCTGGCCCTGACCGGCTGGAACAGCCTGGGCAGTCTTATCGACCGCAGCAACTGGATGAGCGACATCACCCAGCTCAACAGTGACCTGACCAACCTGCGCGTGGCCCGCCTGCAGTGGATGCTGACCAACGGCGACGACGCCTCGGCGGCCAATGTCCAGGCCAAGCTCGACGCCTTTGGCAGCCAGCAGCAGCACCTGGTCAACACCTTCAAGAGCCCCGAGAACCTCAAGCTGCTGCGCGAGCAGGGCCAGAGCATCAGCGAGTACCGCGTCTCGCTGGAGAAGATGCGCCAAGGCTACAAGACCACCCTCGCCGCCCGCGAATCGATGAACCAGGCCGCGGCCCGCGCCAACGACGCCATCGAAGCGATCAGCGGCGCCGTGCTGTCCAGCAGCGAAAGCGATGCCAGCCGCCTGGCCCAGTACCTGCTGATCAGCAAGGCCAAGCAGCAGCTGGTGCAGGTACGCCTGGACGTGCGCAGCTACATCGCCGACCTGACCAGCGAAGCCGAGCAGGCCGCCCTGCGCCAGCTGGAAAACGCCCTCAACGAAATCGACAGCCTCAAGCGCCAACTGCCGGCCGAAGCCTCGCGCATCCAGCAGTTCGAAAGCGCCGTGCTGGCCTACCGTGACGCCGTGCGTCAGTTCCGCGACGCCACCGCCGCCATTGGCGTGGCCCGTGCCGAAATGACCGTGCAGGGCGCCGATATCGTCAAGCGCAGCGACGAGCTGTACAAGATCCAGATCGAGCGTCGTGACGACGAAAGCGTCCAGGCCCGCAGCCTGCAGACTTCCGCCACTCTCCTGGCGCTGCTGGTCGGCGTGCTCGCCGCGTTCATCATCACCCGCCAGATCACCCGTCCGCTGCGCGAGACCATGGACGTGGTCAACCGCATCGCCAGCGGCGACCTCACCCAGCAACTGCGCGTCACCCGCCGCGACGAACTGGGCGCCCTGCAGCAAGGCATCGCGCGCATGGGCACCACCCTGCGTGACCTGATCACCGGCATCCGCGACGGCGTGACCCAGATCGCCAGCGCCGCCGAAGAGCTGTCGGCGGTGACCGAGCAGACCAGCGCCGGCGCCAACAGCCAAAAGGTCGAGACCGACCAGGTGGCCACCGCGATGCACGAGATGGCCGCCACCGTGCAGGAAGTCGCGCGCAATGCCGAGCAAGCTTCCCACGCCGCGACCAACGCCGACGACGAAGCCCGTGTCGGCGACAAGGTGGTGGGTGAAGCCATCAGCCAGATCGAGCGCCTGGCCCACGAAGTGCACCGCTCCACCGAGGCCATGACCTTGCTGCAGCAGGAAAGCCAGAAGATCGGCAGCGTCATGGACGTGATCAAGTCGGTGGCCGAGCAGACCAACCTGCTGGCGCTCAACGCGGCCATCGAAGCAGCGCGTGCCGGTGAGGCCGGGCGTGGTTTCGCCGTGGTCGCCGACGAGGTGCGTGGCCTGGCCCAGCGCACCCAGCAGTCCACCGAGGAAATCGAAGGCCTGATCGCCAGCCTGCAGCACGGCACCCAGCAGGTCGCCGAGGTGATGAACGGCAGCCGCAACCTGACCGACAGCAGTGTCGAGCTGGCGCGCAAGGCCGGTGGTTCGCTGGAGAGCATCACCCGCACGGTGTCGAACATCCAGTCGATGAACCAGCAGATCGCCGCTGCCGCCGAGCAGCAGAGCGCGGTGGCCGAAGAGATCAGCCGCAGCATCCTCAACGTGCGCGACGTGTCGGAGCAGACCGCCGCAGCCAGCGACGAGACCGCCGCCTCCAGCGTCGAGCTGGCGCGCCTGGGTGGTCACCTGCAGACCCTGGTCAGCCAGTTCCGCGTCTGACCCTGTAAAGCATCGCGGGGCAAGCCCGCTCCCACAAACTAGTGGGAGCGGGCTTGCCCCGCGTTCATTTGCGCCTCGGGTTACTTGACGATCATCCCCACCCCACGCCCACGCGGGTCAGACGCTGTCTCCAGCTTCTCGCCGGTCACCCGGATCGCCTGGATGTCGCCCATCTCCCAGCCCTGATCCTCCAACACGTAGCCCATCTTCTTCAGGTCGTCAGCCACTTGCCCCTTGAGCGGCGCATAGCTGTCGAAGTAGATGGTGTCCTTGGGCAGCAACTGGTGATGCACGCGCTGCGCCGCCACGGCCTTCTCCAGCGGCATGCCAAAGTCGTACAGGTTGTTCATCACCTGGAAGATCGAGGTGAAGATCCGCGAACCGCCCGGGGTGCCCAGCACCAGCACCACCTTGCCGTCACGCGCCATCAGGCTCGGGCTCATCGACGAGAGCATGCGCTTGCCCGGCGCGATGGCATTGGCGTCGCCGCCGACCACGCCAAAGGCGTTGGCCGCGCCCGGCTTGGCACTGAAGTCGTCCATCTCGTCGTTGAGCAGGAAGCCCGCGCCCTTGACCACCACGCCGCTGCCGTAGTCGAGGTTGAGGGTGTAGGTGTTGCTCACCGCGTTGCCCTGTTTGTCGACGATGGAGAAGTGTGTGGTCTGGTGCGGCTCCAACCCCGGCTTGACCTGATCGGTCGCGGAAATCGCGTTCGGGTTGACCTGGGCGGCACGCTTGGCCAGGTAGTCCTTGGCCACCAGCTGGTCGACCGGGACCTTGGTGAAAGCCGGATCGCCGAGGTAGTCGGCACGGTCGGCGAACACGCGTTTCTCGATCTCGGCCAGCAGGTGGATGTACTTGGCCGAGTTGTGCTCGACGCCCTTGAAGTCCGCCGAGCGGTCTTCCTTGATGCCCAGCAGCTGGGCCAGGGCGACGCCTCCGGAACTTGGCGGCGGCGCGGTGTAGACCACGTTGCCGCGCCAGTTGATGGCGATCGGGTCACGCCACACGGCCTTGTAGTCCTTGAGGTCTTCCTTGCTGATCAGGCCCTTGTCGGCCTGCATCTGCGCCACCAGCAAGTCGGCGGTCTTGCCCTGGTAGAACTCGCTGACGCCCTTGTCGGCAATGCGCTCGAGGGTCTGCGCCAGCTCCGGCTGCTTGAACAGCTCGCCGACTTTCATGCTGCCGAAGTAGTCGTTGAAGTTGGTGGCGGTCTTGAACAGGCCCTGGGCATCGTCACGGTATTGGTACTGCTTCTGGGCAATCTTGAAACCGTTCTGCGCGTAGCCGATGGCCGGGGTCAGCAGCTCGCTCCACTTGAGCTTGCCGAACTTCTGATGCGCCTCCCACAGCCCCATCACCGTGCCCGGCACACCGGCGGCGCGCACGCCGACCAGGCTGAGGTTCTCGATCACCTCGCCCTTGTCGTCCAGGTACATGGTCTTGGTCGCGGCCTTGGGCGCCACTTCGCGGTAGTCGAGGAAGTAGGGCTTGCCGTCGACGAACAGGGTCATGAAGCCACCGCCGCCGATGTTGCCGGCCTCGGGGTAGGTCACGGCCAGGGTGAAGGCGGTGGCGACGGCGGCGTCCACCGCGTTGCCGCCCTTCTTGAGGATGTCGGCGGCCACCTGTGCGCCATATTGATCAGGTGCGGCCACCGCGCCGCCTTCCAGCGTCACGGCAAAGGCGGAGGAGCAGCTCAGGATCGCGGCCCCGAGGGCCAGGGGCTGGAACATGACGATACGCATGCGCACTTCCTTGGTGTTGTTTTTGTTGATCAGTCATTAAGGCCGAAGCCCTGTAACTAAGCAAACACCCCGGTCGTTTCGCGCCGCCGACGGGCAGACCCTGTCGCGTTCAGGCAACTCAGCAGGCGTAGGCTGCCAGCTTTTTCTGAATGAAATCGAGAAAGCACTGGATGCGCAGGGCCAGCTGAGTGTTGCGGTAGTAGACCGCGTGGATCGGCTGGCGATAACCGTTGTGGTGTTCGCCCAGGACGACCTGCAGGCGCCCGGCGCGAATATCCTCGTGGGTCATGAAGTGCGACAGGCTGACGATGCCCTCGCCGGCGATGGCTAGCTGGCGCAGGGTCTCGCCGCTCGAGGCGACCAGCTGCGGGCGGATCGCCCAGCGGTCGCCCTGGGCATGGCGCAGTGGCCACTGGTTGAGCGACTCCAGCGAACTGAAGCCGAGCAGGCAATGGCCTTCGAGGTCCTCGACCCGCTCCGGCGTGCCATGCCGGGCCAGGTAGTCGGGGCTGGCAAGCACCTGCACCGGGCTGCAGCCGAGCGAACGCGCATGCAGGCTGGAGTCGGCCAGTTCGCCAATGCGGATGGCCACGTCGGTGCTTTGCTCCAGTAGGTCGATGATCAGGTCGTCGGTGTTCAGTTCCAGCTCGATGCCGGGGTACTGCTGGCGGAACTCGCCGATCCACGGCAGGATCGCGTGCAGCATGAACGGCGCGGCGGCGTTGATGCGCAGGCGCCCGGTCGGGGTCTGGCGGTTCAGCGACAGGCGCTCTTCCATGTCGTCCATCTGCTCGAGAATCGCCCGGGCGCGCTCCAGGAAGAAACGCCCTTCCTCGGTCAGGTCCATGCGCCGCGTGGTGCGGTTGACCAGCGTGGTGCCGAGTTTGCCCTCCAGGCGCGACAAGGTGCGGCTGACCGCGGAGGGCGTCTGGCCGATCTGCTCCGCGGCGGCGGAGATCGAGCCGCTGTCGATGACGGCGACGAATACCTGGAGTTCTTCGGAGCGAGTTTTCACGCGTGGGGACCTGAATGGGGGATGCCGTGATTGATAGCTGTTGAGCCTGGCATGCGCAAGCAGTAAGTCCATCGCGGGGCAAGCCCGCTCCCTCTAGAATCAGGGCTTCGTGGGAGCGGCTTGCCCCGCGATGGATCGCGACTCAATGACCCTTGCCGAACACCTCATCCAGGTGCTGCTGATACGCCGCCAGCGCCGCCGGCACATCCGGGCGCTTCATCACATCCACGGCCAGGTAGGTCGGCAGGCCCGTCATGCCGAGGAACTGGTTGGCCTTGTGGAACGGGAAGTACACCGCGTCCACGCCCTTGCCCTCGAAGAAATCGCTGGGGTCATCGAACGCCTGCTGCGGCGCGTTCCAGGTCAGCGCCAGCATGTATTGCTTGCCCTGCACCAGGCCGCCGCTGCCGTACTTCTGCGAAGCGTCGGAGCGGGTACGGCCATCGTTGGCGTACAGGCTGCCGTGGCCGGCGGTGAACACATCGTCGATGTACTTCTTCACGGTCCAGGGCGCGCCCATCCACCACCCCGGCATCTGGTAGATCACCACGTCCGCCCAGAGGAATTTCTCTACCTCGGCCTGGACGTCATACCCACCGTCGATGAAGGTCTCCCGCACATCGAAACCGGCGCGGTCCAGATGAGCCAATGCAGCATCGTGCAGGGTCTGGTTGAGACGGCCGTCGGAATGGGCGAAGCGTTTACCGCCGTTGATCAGGAGAATCTTTTTCATGGGAGGGTCAGCCCTGTAAGTGAAGTTGCCGGCAGGTTAGGCAACCGAGCGCCGGGGAAACAGCCAGGGCTGGGCAAAATTCTTTTGCCTGCAAATCACGAATGGCAAACATATTGTTGATTTAGAATTTGCTCACTCCCCTTACAGAGCGTTTCCCATGAACGAGCAATACGCCTTCATTCTCAAGGCCAAGACCCGCCCGGAGCAGGCCGAGGCCTTCGAACAGCTGTTCCGTCCTTACGTAGAGCCGAGCCGCCAGGAGCCGGGCTGCATCGAGTACCACATGCTGCGCGACAAGGCAGACCCGAGCCTGTTCGTGTTTTTCGAGGTGTGGGCCAGCAAGGACGCGCTGGATGTGCATTCGGCACTGCCGCATATGCGTGCCTTCTTCGAAAGACGCATGGATTACCTGGAGCGCGATTTCGATATCCAGATGATCGACATGCTCAGCGCTTCGTCCGCTAGCCGTTGACCAGCAGGTGCCCGCCCAGCAGCGCAAGGCCGATGAAGAAGCAGCGCTTGAACAGCGCTGCGCTGATCCGTCCGCGCAGCCACTGGCCGGCGAACATGCCCAGCAACGCCGGCGCCAGCACCAGCAGTGAAGCCCCCAGCGCCTGGCCACCCAGGGCGCCCTGCCCGGCCAGGCCGACCGCCAGGGCCAGGGTCGAAACGGTGAACGACAGGCCCAGCGCCTGGACCAGCTCGTCGCGGCTCAGGCCCAGGCCTTGCAGGTAGGGCACCGCAGGCATGACGAACACGCCGGTGGCGGCCGTCACCACACCCGTAAGCAACCCGCAGAGCGGCCCCAGCCAACGCTCCCTTGCCGGCGCCACGCGCAGCCCTGGGCCGACCAGCCCATAGAGGGCATAGACCAGCAACGCGGCGCCCAGGCCATGGGCCGCCCACGGACCGCTGTCGATCCCCAGCCAAGCACTGCCCAGCAAGGTGCCGATGAAGATCATCGCGAGCATCCCGCCCAGGCGGCGCAGCAGCGCGAGCAGGTGGCCGCCAGCGCCAGCTGCCAGAGGTTGGTCAAGATCGATGGCACGATCAGCAGCGCCGCTGCCTGTGCCGGGGGCATAGCCAGGCCGAGCAAGCCCATGGCGACGGTCGGCAACCCGAGGCCGATGACACCCTTCACCGCGCCAGCCAGGAAGAAGGTCATGATCACCAGCAATGTCAGCGCCGGGCCAATGTTCTGATAAAGCGCCAGGAAGGTATTCATGGCCACCATCCTGCCGTGCGGCCAGCGCGCTGAAAATCTGCCATATACTCAGGCAGACTCTTGCCAGGACAGAGGCAGATGCATTTCGACCTGATCGACCTCAAGCTGTTCCAGCACACCCTCGAAAGCGGCAACATCACCGCCGGCGCCCGGCGCAGCCACCTTTCGCTGCCGGCCGCCAGTGCGCGTATTCGCGCCATGGAAGCCTCGCTGGGCATTCCCCTGCTCGAGCGCAACCGCCGCGGCGTGCTGCCCACGCCCGCCGGCCAGGCCCTGCTGCAGCATGCGCGGCTGATCGCGCAGCAGGTCGAGCGCCTGCAGTTCGACCTCGGGCAGTACGCCCACGGCCTGCAAGGCCAGGTGCGCCTGCTGTGCAACACGGCGGCACTGACCGAGTACCTGCCGGAGCTGCTGGCCAGCTACCTGGCCGAGCATCCGGGGGTGAGCGTGGATATCCAGGAACTGCCCAGCCTGCACATCGTCCAGGCGATCAGCCAGGGCATGGCGGACCTGGGCATCGTCTCGAATGCCGCGCCCTGCGCAACCCTGCAGACGCGACCGTTTCGCGACGATCCGCTGGTACTGGTGATGCCGCGCGAGCACCCACTGGCGGCCAGCGACCGGGCAGACTTCAACGCCAGCCTTGGCCATGGGCATGTGGGGCTGGGTGCCGATAGCGCCCTGGCGCTGCATCTGGAGGAGCAGGCCCTGCGCCTGGGAAGACGGATGCAGGTGCGCGTACGCGCCGAAGGATTCGATGGGGTGATCAGGATGGTCGGAGGTGGCGCGGGGGTGGCCGTGGTCCCGTTGACCTCGGTGCGCCGCTGGGAGCACAGCTTGCCGCTGCGTTGGGTCGCCTTGCAGGACGCCTGGGCGAAGCGCAGCTTGCTGCTGTGCGCGCGGGACTTCAGTGCCTTGCCTGGCTACGCCGCCTTACTTGTCGAGCGCCTGGGCAGCACCGCCTGACGGCTGCCGCCACAGGTGATCACCCGTGGCGGCAGCGGTGTGCCAAAGGGCCGCACGGCGGCACTTATGCCAAAGGGCCGCAGGGCGGCCCGGCACGATCAGGACGACAGGTACGAGGAGCGGGTCAGCCCCAGGCGCAGCGCGTCGAGGTACTGGGTACGCTCGCGGGCGGTGATCCTGGCGCTGGCGACCTTGTCGCGGTAGTGGGTCATCAACTCCTCCGGCGACAGGTGCACGTAGCGCAGCATGTCCTCGATGGTGTCGTGGGTCTCGATACCGGCGTGGTACACGCTGCCGTCAGCGTTCTGGTAGATGTTCACCGAGTCGGTGTCACCGAACAGGTTGTGCATGTCGCCGAGGATTTCCTGGTAGGCGCCGACCAGGAACACGCCGAGCAGGTAGTCCTCGCCTTCCTTGACCGCGTGCACCGGCATGCTGGTCTCGATGCTCTGCTCATCGACGTACTGGTTGATCTTGCCGTCGGAGTCGCAGGTCAGGTCCTGCAGCACGGCGCGGCGCAGCGGCTCTTCGTCCAGGCGGTGCAGCGGGATGATCGGCAGTACCTGGCCGATGGCCCAGGTGTCGGGCAGGCTCTGGAACACCGAGAAATTGCAGATGTACTTGTCGGCCAGCTTGTCGTTGAGTTCGTCCAGCACCTGGCGGTGCGAGCGCTGACGCGCCTTGAGCGAGTTGTGCAGGCGACGGCACACGGCGAAGTAGCACTGCTCGGCCAGGGCTTTCTCGGCCAGGGTCAGCTTGCCGTCGGCGTACTGCGCGGCCACGTCACCCATGTAGTGGGTGGCGCGCCAGTAGGTCTCGGTGACCATCTCGATATCAGTCGGACCGAGCAGGTCGGCCAGCCACTGCACGGTCTCGGGCAGCGACTCCTTGTTCTCGATGGTCGGCATCTCGTCGTTGTGGCTTTCGACGTCGGTCACCTGAATCACCAGCATGGCGTGGTGCGCGGTGAGCGAGCGGCCGCTCTCGGAGAAGATGTGCGGGTGCGGCAGGCCCTGCGCGTCGCAGAACTCCTTGAGCATCCCGACCACCACGCCGGCGTAGTCGTCCATGTCGTAGTTGATCGAGCTGGCGTTGCGCGAGTGGGTGCCGTCGTAGTCGACGCCCAGGCCGCCGCCGACATCGATGTGATCGACCGGCAGGCCCAAGGCGCGCAGCTCGCCGTAATAACGGATGGCTTCCTTGAAACCGTGCTGGTAGTCGGCCAGGTTGGCGATCTGCGAGCCCATGTGGAAGTGCAGCAGGCGGATGCCCTGGTCGAGCCCGGCGTCACGGAAACGCTGCACCACCGAGATCAGCTGGGCGGCAGACAGGCCGAACTTGGACTTCTCGCCCCCGGTGTCGGCCCACTTGCTCGAGGCCAGCGACGACAGGCGTACGCGCAGGCCGACCTGTGGCTTGACCTTCAGCTCGGCGGCTTCCTCGATCACCAGGGCGACCTCGGACTCCTTCTCGATCACGATGAACACGTTGTGGCCAAGCTTCTGGCCCATCAGTGCAAGGCGAATGAACTCGCGGTCCTTGTAGCCGTTGCAGACGATGGTGCCGCCCTTCGGCGCCAGCGCCAGCACCGCCAGCAGCTCGGGCTTGGAGCCGGCTTCCAGGCCGATGGAGACGTTCTGGGTGGCGATGATGTTCTCGACCACCGCTTCTTGCTGGTTGACCTTGATCGGGTACAGCGCGGTGTACTGGCTCTGGTACTCAAGGCGCGCGATGTTGGCATCGAAGGCGCCGGTCAGCTGGCGCACGCGGTCCTGCAGGATGTCGGGGAAACGCACCAGCAGCGGCAGCGACAAGCCGCTCTGGCGCAGCTCCTGGACCTGTTCGAAGAGGTCGATCGGCGCGCTGTCCGGGCCGTTGGGGCGCACTTCGACGCGCCCGGCGTCATTGATGGCGAAATAACCGGCGCCCCAATGGCGGATGCCATAAACACTGCGGCTGTCGGCCACGGTCCACTGGCTACCATCGTCTTTGCGTGTGCGTCGTACGGACATTCAAGTCCCCTGTATGAAAAGTCGAAACACTGCCCCACCTCGGGGCGCTGGCAGTGTAGATACTGAAAATGACGATTCTTCCGTGTCAGGCATAGACCCTGGCCACGGGAACGAGTTTAGAAAGCGCTGGGCAAAAAATCGCGCGGCTGCACTCAGCCGCCGGATTTCTTCGCCTTGAAACCCTGCTTGATCAGCTCGGCGAGCAACAGCTCGACGTGATCGCCCTGGATTTCAATGACCCCGTCCTTGAGCGCGCCGCCGGTGCCGCAACGACGCTTGAGCGTGCTGGCGAGCTCCTTGAGCGGCTCCAGGGCCAGGGGGACGCCCGTGATGGTGGTCACGGTCTTGCCGCCACGGCCTTTGCTTTCACGGCGCACGCGGGCAATGCCATCCCCCTCGGGGATGACCTGCTGCTTGCAGATACAGTCATCCACCGGTTTGCCGCAGTCGGGACAGTGCCGACCGGCATCGGTGGAAAAGACGAGACCGCCAAGGGCGGAAAAGGAAGAAGCTTTCTTGGCCACTTTTGTTCCTCGGTGCTGAGGACAAAAACTGGTCGACGGGTGTCGACCGCGAAGCCCCACTCTGGCAGGGGCGGCGCTACTGCCGCAAGGTTGTGCGACAGCCCGAAAAGGGCGCGCAGTGTAACGATAAATCTGGCTGTTGCTAAGTACAGGATTGCGCCATTTTACGAAAGTTTTGCGACCTTTTGGCCACTGGTGCTGCTACGCAGCCCTTTCGCGGCGCAAGGCCGCTCCCACAGGGTCAGCGCAGCCCATCAGATCAGGCCAGCCTGGTAGCGCTGCAACGCCAGCAACGAGTCGGGGCAGTACGGCAGTTTTGCGCTTTGTGCCAGGGCCTGCTCGACGCTGATGAACCGTGCCTCGATGACTTCCTCGGGCTGCAAGCGCAGCGCCCCGTCCCACACCGCCGAATACACCGCGCCCCACAGTCGATTGCCCGGCAGCTCGAAAAAGAACGTCTCGTGAAAGCGCAGTTCGACGCCCGCCACCCCAAGCTCTTCCTCCAGCTCCCGGGCCGCCGATTCGGCATAGGCCTCGTGCACCCCGACCATCCCCCCCGCCGCCACATCCCAGTAACCGGGATACAGCGCCTTGCTCAGGGTGCGCCGATGCACGCACAGCTCGCCCGCGCTATTGAACAGCAGGATGAAGGTGCAACGCCCGATCAGGCCGCGCTCGCGCAATTCGGCCCGTGGCAGGGCGCCGAGCGGATGGTCATGCTCGTCGACCCAGGCCACCAGCTCGGCGTCGGAGGCCGCGCGGTGCGCGACCTCGGCAGGATTGACCGGCATCTCAGCCCTGGGACAACAGTTGGCGCAGGTCGATGACCGCGGCGTTGGCCCGGGAGATGTAGTTGGCCATCACCAGCGAATGGTTGGCCCACATGCCGAAGCCGCTGCCATTGAGCACCATCGGGCTCCACAGCGCTTCCTGCGAGGCTTCCAGCTCACGGATGATCTGCCGCACGCTGACCGTGGCGTTCTTCTTCGCCAGCACGTCGGCGAAGTCGACTTCGATGGCGCGCAGCAAGTGCGACAGCGCCCAGGCCTGGCCACGGGCTTCGTAGAACACGTTGTCGATCTGCAGCCACGGGGTCTCGACCACTTCCTCGTCGACCTGCGGTGCCTGGCCGGGGGCCACGGTCTCGGTCTTCAGGGTGTTGTTGAGCTTGACCCGGCCAACGCTGGCCGACAGGCGCTGCGACAGCGAGCCCAGGCGCGTGGCCACATCGCCCAGCCAGTTGTTCAGGTTGTCGGCGCGGGTATAGAAGATCGCGCCCTGATCACCCTTGGCCAGACGCACCTGGTAGCGGTTCAGCGACTTGATGCCCTCTTCGAACTCCGACTCGCTCGACGGCAGGATCCAGCTCTTGTTGTCGAAGTTGAAGCGCGGCTCGGCCTTGGCCAGGTCGGCGTCCTCGGTCGATTGCGACTGCGAACGGGCGAAGTCCTTGCGCAGGGCGCGAGACAGGTCACGCACCTGGACCAGCACGCCGTATTCCCAGCTCGGCATGTTGTCCATCCACAGCCCTGGCGGGAAACGGTCGTTGGAAATGTAGCCACCCGGCTTGTCGAGCAGGGTGCCGGCGACGGTCTTGAGGGTCTCGACGGTGGTATAGCCGATGACCATCTGCTGGCCGTTGCGCTCGGCGGCGGCCTGGGCGTTCTGCTGCACCGGGAACAGCTCGGGCTCCTGGCTCCAGTACCAGCCCAGGCCGATGCACACCAGCAGGTAGAGGCCGATCAGAGTGCCCAGGGCACGGCTCCACAGGCCGCCAACGTAGCTACGGGTGGCGGAACCACGGGTTTCGACCCGCTCACGGGGCTCGGCCTTGGCCTCGCGGTTTTTCCAATCCAGCATGGCATTGTCCTTAATCAGTCTCGAACGGTTCAGGGTTTGGACCACAGGCCTCGGCCAGGGTGCCACGACAAACCCAGGTGGCAGCACTATAAAGCAGACGCCGCCATTCGTATAAGCGACCAACGAGTCAGCAACTGAATTACGGTCCCTTAACACTTTGTTGACCCGAGGCACTCGCTTGCCGGGAAAGCGGTGCTAGCATAGAGCCATCATTGAACCTGCGCCCTCCCACTCATAAGTAGTCAGGACATGACCCAGCCAGCCGAGCCGAGCCACGAACGCCTCAAGCAGCATTTTGCCCAGCGGGTGATCCACCAGGCCCGACAGATCCTCGAAATCTGGCAGCGCCTGCAGCGTGGCGAGTGGTCCAGCGGTGACCTGGGCGAACTGTGCGAGGCCAACCTGCGCCTGCAGCGCTATGCCGAACGCTTCGAGCAACCCGAGCACGGCAGCCTGTCCACGGCCATCGGCCAGACCCTGCGCGCCATCGAAGCCAACAGCGCACGCCTGAACTCCGAACTGATCAGCGAACTCAACCGCCTGATGCAGCGCCTGTCGCGCACCGGCCTGCGCAAGGGCGACCAGCTCGACAACGTGCCCCTGCCGCCGCTGCGCAAACCGGTGTACATCGTGCTGCAGGACCACGACCGCGCCGAGCGCCTGGCCCAGCAACTGGAGTTCTTCGGCCTGAGTGTGCAGGCGCTGTGCAGCGCCGAGGCGTTCCAGGCGTCGATGAGCGAGCGCCTGCCGTCGGCGATCGTCATGGACGTCGACTTCACCGGCGCCGGCATCGGCCTGCAACTGGCGGCCCAGGCCCAGCAAGGCCTGGAACAACCGGTGCCGCTGCTGTTCTTCAGCCTGCATGAAACCGACACCCCGACGCGCCTGGCCGCGGTGCGCGCCGGCGGCCAGGAGTTCCTCACCGGCACCCTGGACGCCTCCAGCCTGCTGGAGAAGCTCGAGCTGCTGACCAGCGCTACCCAGTACGACCCGTTCCGCGTGCTGGTGATCGACGACTCCCGGGCCCAGGCCCTGCACACCGAGCGCCTGCTCAACAGCGCCGGGATCATCACCCGTACCCTCACCGAGCCGATCCGCACCATGAGCGAGCTGGCCGACTTCCAGCCCGACCTGATCATCCTCGACATGTACATGCCCGCGTGCACCGGCCCGGAACTGGCCAAGGTGATCCGCCACAACGACCGCTACGTCAGCGTGCCGATCATCTACCTGTCGGCCGAGGACGACCTGGACAAGCAACTCGACGCCATGAGCGAGGGCGGCGACGACTTCCTGACCAAGCCGATCCGCTCGCGGCACCTGGTGACCACGGTGCGCAACCGCGCCGCCCGCGCCCGCCACCTCAAGGCGCGGATGGTGCGCGACAGCCTCACCGGGCTGTACAACCACACCCACATCCTGCAACTGCTCGAGGATTGCAGCTTCCGCGCCCGCCGCGAGGTGCAGCCGCTGAGCTTCGCCATGCTCGATATCGACCACTTCAAGAAGATCAACGACCGCCACGGCCACCCCATGGGTGACAGGGTGATCAAGAGCCTGGCGCTGTTCCTCAAGCAGCGGTTGCGCAAGACCGACTTCATCGGCCGCTACGGTGGCGAGGAATTCGCCATCGTCATGCCCAATACCGGACTGGAGGCGGCGCACAAGGTGCTCGACGAAATCCGCCGACGCTTCGCCGAGATCCATTACCCGGCCCAGCCCCACGACCTGCAATGCACCTTCAGCGCCGGGGTGGTGCAGCTGGACGAGCAGCTCGACGCGCTGACCATGGCCAGCGCCGCGGACGAGGCGCTGTACCGGGCCAAGCATGCCGGGCGCAACTGCGTGGTGCGGGTCGAGCCTTAGCGCAAGACTTGTGGGAGCGGGGCTTGCCCCGCGATGGACCAGGCACCAATACCGGCACTGTGCCACTTTTTTATGGCGCCAACCCGCCGTCGTCATCACCCCGTCACAAAATCGCAATAACTTCAGGCCCGACTTCTCCACTCCCCCTCCGCAGGAAGTTCGCGGCTATGCGCCTGAAGTGGCTGACCAATTTCAACACCCTGTTGCTGGTGACCGTGTGTATTGCCCTGGGCGCGACCCTGTGGTGGTCGCAACGCGCCCTGGAACGTCCCTATCAACTGATGGAACGCTACCTGGGCCTGTCCCAGCAGTTCCAGAACGATGCCGCGCGCAACATCCAGGCCTACCTGGGCAGCGGCGATGCCCTGCGCCATGCCGCCGCGATGGAGGCCAACAAGCAGTTGCACGCGGCCCTGGCCGAATGGCCCGAGGACTTGTCGGCCAAGCTGCGCCCGAGCCTCGACAGCCTGCAAGCCTTTACCGCCAACGAGCTGCTCGCCGCCGGCAAACTGGCCGGCGATCCCCAGGCCTTGCTGCTGCAAGCCGAACGGGAACTGGGGGCGAACCTTGAGCAACTGGCCGGCTATGCCCGTGACAGCGGCAACGCCGACGCCAGTCGTTACCTGATGCCGCTGCTGGAAGCCTCGCTGCACCTGGGCCGGCTGTCCCTGGCCCGCGACAAGCTGGTCAGCAGCGGCCGCGCCGAACTGGCCGACGAAGTGGACCGCGAACTGCAACAGATCGCCGCCCAGGCCCAGGTCATCGACAGCCTGCCCCTGCTGGGCGTGACCCGCGCCGCAGAGTCCAATGCCGATGACTTCGCCGCGATGATGGGCCTGGAATCGCAAGCCAGCGCACAGCAGGAAGACGTTGCCGTTGGCCTGAAGCGCGAACTGCACAGCCTGGTCGGCCGCTATCCCGCCGAGCTGCAGCGCACCCGCGAGCAGATCGAACGCCGCGCCACACTGGCCAGCAGCACCGGCGAGCGCCTGGATGCGGTGCAGCAGGCCATCGCCGGCCTGGAGCCTGAAGTACGCGGCCTGCACGCGACGATCGCCAGCGAGGTGCGCATCATCCAGGGCCTGATGATCGGCCTGATCCTGCTGATCGCCCTGCTCATCGACACCCTGCAGCGTCGCCTGGCACGCACCCTCACCAGCCTGGCACCGGCGCTGTCGCGCTGGGCCGAGGGCGACTTCGCCCAACCGATCACCCTGGGCCGCACCAACCGTGAGCTGCACGATATCCAGGAATCGCTGAACCGCCTGCGCCAGTACCTGGTGGAACTGGTCGGCACCATCCGTCACAACGCCGAACAGGTGGCCGGCAGCAGCCATGCCCTGGCCGGCATGAGCAGCGCCCTGCACGACGGCGCCGAACGCCAGGCCGGCGACACGGCGCAGATCCGCGACGCCCTGGGCGAGCTGGAGGCGACCATCCAGCAGGTGGCCGGCGATGCCAGCTCCGCAGCCGAGGCCAGCCGCGACGCCGGCCGTGCCGTGGAGCAGGGCCAGACGGTGATCGGCCAGAGCCTGTCCGGCCTGCGCTCGCTGGTCGACGAGGTGCAGGGCAACGCGCGGATGATCGAGCAACTGGCCGAAGAGTCGGCGACCATCGGTGGCGTGCTCACGGTGATCCGGGCGATTGCCGAGCAGACCAACCTGCTGGCCCTCAACGCCGCCATCGAAGCCGCCCGGGCCGGGGAAATGGGCCGAGGCTTCGCCGTGGTCGCCGACGAAGTGCGCTCGCTGGCCCAACGCACCACCGGTGCCACCGGCGAGATCCAGGCGCTGATCGACCGCCTGCAGCAAGCCGCCCGCGACTCGGTGGACGGCATGCGTACCCAGCTTGAGCACGCCGAGGCCACGGCCAACCAGGCACAGTCGGCCGATGGTGCGCTGGACGCGATCGTCAGCGCCATCCGCACCATATCCGACACCGCGGTGCGCATCGCCGATGTGACCGCGCAACAGACCGGGGCGGTGAGCGAGATTCGTGATCACAGTGAGCGGATCCACGAGCTGGGTGAGGACAACCTGCAGCGTATTGGCGAAGGGCGTGAGCAGGGGGAGCAGTTGCTCAAGCTGGGGGGCGAACTGAATACGGCGGTGCGGGCGTTCCGGCTTTGACTACATCGCGGGGCAAGCCCGCTCCCACGCTGATGCCCCACGCTGATCTTGTAGGCGGGAGCAGTTTGGCAAACCTCACCAGCGTGGGAGATCACTCAGCCCTTCCGGGCTGCACTGTCGCGCAGGGAACAGGGTTCCAGCGTGGGAGCGGGCTTGCCCCGCGATGGCCCATAGCCTCGCCAAGTCCGCTATCATGCCGCCACGTTCCACCTCGCGAGTCCGCCATGCGCCGCCTGTTTTTCCTGTTGTTCCTGCTGATGGCCAGCCCTGCGTTCGCCACCGGCCTGCTCGACAACCGCCCCAGCGCCACCCTCGGCGCCGCGTCCAACAGCGCCGACTTCCTGCCGGTGCACGAAGCCTTCAAACTCAGCCTGATCGAGGCCGACGCCCAGACCGTCAAGCTGCGCTTCGTCGCCACCGACGGCTACTACCTGTACCGCCACCGCTTCCAGTTCCGCACCGAGCCTGCGGACATCAAGCTCGGCGCGCCGAACATCCCTCAGGGCGAGGCCAAGCACGACGAGTTCTTCGGCGACGTCGAGGTGTATCACGGCGTGCTCGACATCGAACTGCCGCGCAACGACTTGCGCGCCTTTACCCTGCTGGTGGGTTACCAGGGCTGCGCCGACAAGGGCCTGTGCTATCCGCCGGAAACCGCGCGGCTGAGTATCGACGGCCAAGGCGCCCCGCTGCCGGCAACCGCCGAGCAGGGCTGGACCTGGAAGTCGCTGCTGCTGTTCTTCCTCGCCGGGGTCGGCCTGACCTTCACCCCCTGCGTGCTGCCGATGCTGCCGATCCTCTCCGGCGTGGTGCTGCGCGGCCAGGTCGGCGGCCTGCGCGGGTTGTCGCTGTCGCTGGCCTACGTGCTGCCGATGGCGGCAAGCTTCGCCGTGCTCGGCGCCTTGATGGGCCTTTTCGGTGCCGGCCTTAACTTGCAGGCGCGCCTGCAGTCGGCCTGGGTGCTGGTGCCCTTCGCCGCATTCTTCGTGCTGTTCGCCCTGGCCATGTTCGGCCTGTTCGACATCAAGCTGCCGCAGGCCCTGAGCAGCCGCCTGGACAGCCTCGCGCACCGTACCAAGGGTGGCTCGCTGCTGGGCGCCGCGGTACTTGGCGTGCTGTCCAGCCTGCTGGTCTCGCCCTGCGTGTCGGCACCGCTGGCCGGTGCGCTGCTGTACATCAGCGCCAGCGGCGATGCGCTGGGCGGCGCCCTGAAGCTGTTCGCCCTGGGCCTGGGCATGGGCGCGCCATTGCTGCTGGTGGCCACCGGTGGCGCGGCCTGGCTGCCGAAAAGCGGGCCATGGATGAACACAGTGAAAAACGCCATCGGCGTGTTGCTGCTGGGCCTGGCCATCGGCTTGCTCAGCCGCGTGCTGCCGGGGCCGGCGACCCTGCTGCTGGTCGGCCTGCTGGCCGCAGGCGTGGCGTTGTTCCTCGGCGCCCTGGAATTCGTGGTCAAGACCCCGCGCCAGCGCCTGGCGCAACTGCTCGGCCTGGCCCTGCTGGTCTACGCCCTGGCCTGCTGGTATGGCGCCCTGAGCGGCCAGGGCGACCCGCTGCGCCCGCTGCCGCCACCGATGGTGGCCGGCAACATTGCAGCGGCCAAAGCCGATGCCTGGCAGACCGTCACCACCCCGGCCGCTCTCGACGCCGCGCTGGCCGAAGCCAAGGCCGCCGGCCAGCCGGTGCTGCTCGACTGGTACGCCGACTGGTGCATCAGCTGCAAGGTGATCGAGCACGAAGTGCTCAATGCGCCGCAGGTCCAGCCGCAAATCGGCGCCTTCCGCCTGCTGCGCTTCGACATCACCGAGAGCAACGCCGAACAACGCGCCCTGCTCGACCGCTACCGCCTGTTCGGCCCCCCCGCGCTGATGTTCTTTGCCGCGAACGGCATCGAAATGACCACCGATCGGGTCATCGGTGAGATAAACGCCGGCGATTTTGCCCAGGTATTGACGCGCGTGCGCGGCCAACTCGGGCTATAACTTCCCGCGTCCAGTGAAAAAACCCTGCAGCAGTGACCAGACTTAATCATCTGGTCACATACTTTGCGCGAATCTCGGACATCGTGCTGGCTATTGCCGGGAACTGGACACTCAGCGCCGGTTGCGGCATAGTCGCCGCGCTATGTCGAATTGCCCTACAAAACCAAGGAATCGCAGATGGCAACCCTACTGGTGCTGCACGGCCCCAACCTGAACCTGCTCGGGACCCGCGAACCGGGCCACTATGGCGCCGCCACCCTGGCCCAGATCAATCAGGACCTGGAGCAACGCGCCCGCGCCGCCGGCCACCATCTGCAATACCTGCAGAGCAATGCCGAATACGAATTGATCGACCGCATCCATGCCGCGCGCAACGAAGGCGTGGACTTCATCCTGATCAATCCGGCCGCTTTTACCCACACAAGCGTCGCATTACGTGACGCATTGCTTGCGGTGAGCATCCCATTCATCGAAGTGCACCTCTCTAACGTGCACAAGCGTGAACCGTTCCGCCACCACTCCTACTTTTCCGATGTTGCCGTAGGCGTGATCTGCGGCCTCGGTGCCACCGGTTACCGGCTGGCCCTGGAGTCCGCGCTGGAACACCTGGCTGCCAACGCACAGCCCTGACGACACAAGGCCTTGGCCCTTTCGGGCCGAGGCTCATGAAGAAACGTTTTCGACACGTTTTTAAAATACGTCCCCGACCGAACCTTGGGAGTTGCTGATTAATGGATATCCGTAAAGTCAAAAAGCTGATCGAACTGCTGGAAGAGTCCGGCATCGACGAACTGGAGATCAAGGAAGGCGAAGAGTCCGTTCGCATCAGCCGTCACAGCAAGACCCCGGCCGCCCAGCAGTTCTACGCACCTGCGCCGATGGCTGCCGCGCCTGTCGCCGCCCCGATTGCCGCTGCTGCCCCGGCTGCCGAAGCCGCCGCCGCCGCGCCAGCCTTGAAAGGCACCGTGGTGCGCTCGCCGATGGTCGGCACCTTCTACCGCAAGCCTTCGCCAACTTCGCCTAACTACGCCGAAGTCGGCCAGGCCGTGAAGAAAGGCGACACCCTGTGCATCGTCGAAGCCATGAAGATGATGAACCACATCGAATCCGACATCGGCGGTGTGATCGACGCCATCCTGGTAGAAGACGGCCAGCCGGTTGAGTTCGACCAGCCGCTGTTCACCATCGTTTGATTCGCGGAGAGCCAACGATGTCTGGGAAGCTCGAAAAAGTTCTGATCGCCAACCGCGGGGAAATTGCCCTGCGGATCCTGCGTGCCTGCAAAGAGCTGGGTATCAAGACCGTCGCCGTGCACTCCACGGCCGACCGTGAACTGATGCACCTGGGCCTGGCAGACGAGTCGGTCTGCATCGGCCCTGCATCGTCCAAGGATTCCTACCTGCACATCCCGGCGATCATCGCCGCCGCCGAAGTGACAGGTGCCACCGCCATCCACCCGGGTTACGGCTTCCTCGCGGAAAACGCCGATTTCGCCGAGCAGGTGGAAAACTCCGGCTACATCTTCATCGGCCCGAAAGCCGACACCATCCGCCTGATGGGCGACAAGGTGTCGGCCAAGGACGCGATGATCAAGTCGGGCGTGCCGACCGTACCAGGCTCCGACGGCCCGCTGCCGGAAGACCCGGAAACCGCGCTGGCGATCGCCCGCGAGGTCGGTTACCCGGTGATCATCAAGGCCGCCGGTGGCGGTGGTGGTCGCGGCATGCGCGTGGTGCACAAGGAAGAAGACCTGATCGAATCGGCCAAGCTGACCCGCACCGAAGCCGGTGCCGCGTTCGGCAACCCGATGGTCTACCTGGAGAAGTTCCTGACCAACCCACGCCACGTGGAAGTTCAGGTGCTGTCCGACGGCCAGGGCAACGCCGTGCATCTGGGCGACCGTGACTGCTCGCTGCAGCGCCGTCACCAGAAGGTCCTGGAAGAAGCTCCGGCCCCGGGCATCGACGAGAAGGCCCGTCAGGAAGTCTTCAAGCGTTGCGTCGACGCGTGCATCGAGATCGGCTACCGCGGTGCCGGTACCTTCGAGTTCCTGTACGAGAACGGCCGCTTCTACTTCATCGAGATGAACACCCGCGTCCAGGTCGAGCACCCGGTTTCGGAAATGGTCACCGGCATCGACATCGTCAAGGAGATGCTGAGCATCGCCGCTGGCAACAAGCTGTCGTTCCGCCAGGAAGACGTGGTGATCCGCGGTCACTCGCTGGAGTGCCGGATCAACGCCGAAGACCCGAAGAAGTTCATCCCGAGCCCAGGCAAGGTGAAGCACTTCCACGCCCCGGGCGGCAACGGCGTACGCGTCGATTCGCACCTGTACAGCGGCTACTCGGTTCCGCCGAACTACGATTCGTTGATCGGCAAGCTGATCACCTACGGCAAGGACCGCGACGAAGCCATGGCGCGCATGCGCAATGCCCTGGACGAGATCGTCGTCGACGGCATCAAGACCAACATCCCGCTGCACCGCGACCTGGTGCGTGATGAAGGTTTCTGCAAAGGCGGCGTCAACATCCACTACCTCGAGCACAAACTGGCCAACCAGGAGTGATCGCGTTAGCGTGATGCAAAAGCCCCGGCCCCGTGCCGGGGCTTTTTATTTGCGCGTGGCAAAACCCCGAGAGCGCAAGGCGTGGGAGCGGGCTTGCCCCGCGATGCAAGGGCGACAAACCCGATTGAACCCCGCCCAAACCCACGCAGTCCACCGATCAGGCCCACCTTCCCGAGGCCTCACGAGGAGACTCCCATGAAAGGTACTGCGCTATCCGCCCTGTTCGCGGCCGCCACCCTGCTGGCCTCGCCTGTATTCGCCGCCGACGACCTGTGCGCCATGAACCTGCAGAAGATCGACGACAGCATGGCCACCGCCGGCGCCACCTCCGAAGGCCTGGACAAGGCCATCACCGAGCATGTGGACCAGGCCAAGGCCGCCCAGGCAAAAGGCGACAACAAGGAATGTATCGCCATCACCAGCAAGGTGCTCGAGCGCCTGGAAAAGACCGAGAAAGGCAGCGGCTCGGCCGGTGGCAGCGGTACCTAGGCCCTGCGCGCACGCGGGCGGCCGAACCTGCTGTCGACGCCGCCTGCATAAGCGCGTATACTCGGCCTTGCGTGCTGAAAGGCACGTTCAGCTAGAGCTGAGTGTGGGGCCGATTAGGATTCGACGCCGGTAGCGAAACTCTAGGTGCATGCCGAGTTGGTAACAGAACTCGTAAATCCACTGTTGCAACTTTCTATAGTTGCCAATGACGAAAACTACGAGGGCTACGCTCTCGCTGCGTAAGCAGCTGAGCCCGCTCTCCTGGTAGCTTCGGCTCCAGCAATCATCAGGGGATGCCTGTAAACCCGAAATGATTGTCATACAGAACAGGATCGTCGTGCAGCACGTTGGGGGCGAAGCGACTAAAACTTACCCAACTCATCCAAAGCACCCTGCCCGTCGGGCGGCTGCGGATTAAATCAGTAGACACGGCTAAGCATGTAGTACCGACAGCGGAGTACTGGCGGACGGGGGTTCAAATCCCCCCGGCTCCACCAAATCCGAAGAAGAAGACGCCCTAGGGCGTCTTTTTTTGTGCCTGGGATTCAGCGCCTCGGCGGCAGCACGCCGTCACCTTTCCCCTCCTCCTTCATCGCCTCCAGTTTGCTGAACTGCTCGCTGGCCAGCCGGCTGATGATTCGGATCGCCTGATGAATGCCCGCGGTATTGCGGAAGCTCAGTTGCGGGTTGTGCTCGCACTCCAGCACCTCGTCATGCTGGACCAGCGCCTCGCCGAGCAGTTCGAGAGTCCAGACGTAGCTCTGGATGGTGGTCAGGCGTTCACGGTCAGTCATGGGACACCTCCCGCTTGGCGCGTTCGGCGAGGGATTGGCTGTCGATCGGGTAAAACGTTGGGGATGGGGTGGCCGCAGGGGTTGGCCGGCGGAGAGCGGATGCGAGGATCCTGCTCAGAATGCGAATAAGCATGCATGAGACTCCAAGTTTGCGATTTGGAGCTACCACGATCCTTCCTACGGGATTGGGTGGCAGCTGTGCATGGGGTAGGAATACCGGGAAACTTGGAACCCGGCCAGGCCGAAGCCTGCCCACACACAGCCGCCATGACATCGCAGCGGGCGCAAAAAAGGCGCCAGCCGTTGTGATGGGGCGCCTAGTGCGTGCGCCAAGTTTACCAGCAGGTTCCTACACCTGGTCGCGGAATTTGCTGCGACTTGGGGAATGTAGCTCTGAGTTGGAGCTATTCGCAACAGCTACCGTGGAGGGAAATTTCCGAAAACCGAGAAGGATAGAACCACTACACAATTTGCCCAGCAGAGAGCGCGTAAAAAATACAAAAAAGCTGCACGAGCTTCGAAAACTTTTACAATCCTAGGCTAGATTTCTTACGCATTTTTGTCCCCAAATACTCAAGAGATAGTCCCGTGAGTAGTTCAGACGGCTCATCCGTGCCACTGATTGACGTAGTAAAGCTTGCCTCATCCCTTCAGCGTTTCGCAGATGATCGCGACTGGCAGCAATTCCACTCCCCCAAAAATCTCATCCTGGCTCTCACTGGAGAGGTAGGCGAGCTATGCGAGATTTTCCAATGGATGAGCGATGCCGACTCGATCTCCGCCGCAACAGATCCCGAAATCGGCCAAGCCGTAAGGGACGAACTGGCGGACGTACTGATGTACCTGGTTCGCCTGAGCAGCGTACTCGGAATTGACCTCAACGAGGCCGTGACACAGAAACTCGCCTCAAATGGCCAGAAATACCCCGTAGATAAAGCCAGAAGCAACAGCAAAAAGTACGACCGACTCTGACCAACACGCACCTAAGGACAACCCGTGATCGTTTACGCTGCGACCAAACAGCAATTTCTTAAAGACAACGATAACGATGACATTGAGGAGGTGATCCTCAGGCATTACAAGGAAGCTACCGGCAAGAACGTTGGCTCCTCGGAAATCAGGTCGTGGCAAGGGTCCCTGACGTACATGGCCAAGGTCCTTAGAGATGAGGGCCTGCCGAGCGATGCGGGCCTGGCCATCGAATTGCACATTCCGCAGTCGTCGAAGCGAATCGACTTTCTACTTACCGGTCGCGACGAAAACCAGGCAAAAAAGGCCGTACTGATAGAGCTGAAGCAATGGAGTAAGGCCAACGCTACAACCAAGGATGCCATTGTCAAAACGGCGTTGGGTGGTGGCCTCATTGAGACCATTCACCCGTCATACCAGGTGTGGTCATATGCAGCGCTGTTGGAAGGTTTCAACGAGGCGGTGTATGACAAGAGCATCGAAATCCGTCCGTGTGCGTACCTCCATAACTACGTCAGCGACGGCGTCATAGATTCGGCTCACTACGAGCCCCACATCAGCAAGGCTCCGCTGTTTCTGAAAGGGCCGGAAGAGCTCAGTAAACTCAGAAGCTTTCTGAAAAAACATATAAGTCATGGCGACAACAAAGAGGTTCTTTACGAGCTGTCCGAAGGAAAAATCCGCCCGTCCAAGGCGCTAGCCGAAGCCCTCGGGGGGTTGATGAAAGGCAAACCCGAGTTCGTATTGATTGACGATCAGAAAGCAATCTTTGAGTCGGCGCTGGCGGCGGCAAGCGAGGCCTCGGACCAGGCACCCAAGGTGATGATTATCGAAGGTGGACCGGGCACCGGAAAAACTGTTCTAGCTATCAATCTGCTTGTGAAGCTCACCGAATTGAAGCTGATGAGCAAATACGTCTCCAAGAATGCTGCCCCACGTAAGGTTTACGAAAGCAAACTGGTTGGCACCATCAAGCGCAGCCATTTCTCGAATTTCTTTTCAGGCTCTGGGGCATTCATCGACACTGAGCCCAACACATTCGATGCCCTTATCGTGGACGAAGCGCATCGCCTGAATGAGAAAAGCGGGCTTTATGGAAACCTTGGGGAGAACCAGATCAAGGAGCTGATTGACTCAGCGAAATGCTCCATTTTCTTCATTGATGAGGACCAGCGTGTAACCTTGAGCGATATCGGCAGCAAGCAGGCGATTCGCGCCTTTGCGAAAGCCAAGGGTGCGGTGGTTGAAGAACACGTGCTGTCTTCGCAGTTTCGCTGCAGTGGTTCTGACGGTTACCTGGCATGGCTGGATGACACGCTAGGCATTCGCTCGACGGCAAATCCGACGCTTGAGACCCAAGAGTACGAGTTTAAGGTGTTCGACTCACCTCAGGCGATGCATGACGCAATCAACGAGAAAAACCACGGGAACAAAGCTCGTGTGGTCGCGGGCTATTGCTGGCCTTGGTTGAGCAAGAAAGACCCCACCGCTGCTGATATCGTGATTGGCGACTACAAACGCCAATGGAACCTGGATCAGGATGGCAGCCTATGGATCATCGCTGAGAACTCCATTGAGCAGGTTGGCTGCATTCATACCTGCCAAGGTTTGGAAGTCGACTACGTCGGGGTGATCATCGGGCCAGACCTAGTCGTACGTGACGGTAAGGTCGTGACATCCCCAGATGAGCGCGACAAGCACGATAAATCGATTCGCGGCTGGAAAAAAATGATGAAAGAGCAACCTACCCTCGCGAAAAGTGAAACAGACCTGATCATCAAAAATACGTACCGAACCCTGATGACACGCGGGATGAAGGGTTGCTACCTGTACTGCACCGACAAAGAGACTGCGCAGTACTTCGAGAGTCGGCTTAGCCAGCACGGTAATCATTGACGGTATCGTTGTCAGGAGCTCCTGTACGTGCGAGTGGGGACATCGTACGCACAGGGGCGACAATCAACAGCACGACCATTTGCTTGATAGATTTGGACCCGATTCGCTTTAGGGGGGCGGTTCACAAAAGCACCGTCCATCGGAATCTAGACCACGCTGCGTTCCAACTGGTATTCCAAGCAAGTTGACCAATAAATTATTAACTAGAAAAAACAGTTAGATACCGACTTGTTTTATATACCCCGGCCTCCAAACAAGATGCGCTAGGGCTTCGTCTTTGTACTCACCGTTTTTCTCAGCTCAACGCCTCGCCTCGATGAGATGACGGGTCGAATGCGCGACAAAAGGCTTGCCTTGGCGCATCTGACTATCCAGGGCCCGCAGCTCAGCGCAGTACTTATCCACAGAGAAGTCCGGCACCCACCATACGCATTTACGAAGAATCCACACGACTGCGCCTACCTCATGGAACAGCATGCGGCAACGGGCTGTCCGCAGGTCTGTCACCGTCAGCCCGGCTGTCTGTGCTGCTGCCACTTCGTCTTGCGGCTCGCGCATTTGCCGCTCACGTGGCAACGGTCCCAGGAAATGTTCGATCAGCTCGAAAGCCGAGGCTGGGCCTACGTGCTGGGCGAAGTAATGCCCAGCAGGTCGGAGGACGCGATGTATCTCGCGCCAGTCCGGTTGTACAGGGTGGCGTGAGGTGACCAGCTCGAACGAGGCGTCGGCAAATGGGAGCGCTGTACCGGGGGCTACCTCGATGACTTGAACGCCGCGTGGCCCCAGGCGCTCTTGCGCTTTGCGGGCGTTGGGGGGCCAGGCTTCAGTTGCGCACATGAGGGGCGGAAAGCGTGAGGCCTCACCTAGCACCTCCCCGCCGCCGGTATCGAGATCCAGCGCGGCGCGTACGCCGTCCAGACGCTGCGCAAGGAGCTTGGCGTAGCCCCAAGGTGGGCGCTGCTCGGAGGCGCGTCCTGCCAGCCAGTCGAAGCCCCAGCCGGTTACATCTGCAGAACTGGCTTCGGCTAGCAGGTCGTCAAAGGATTTCATTCGATCGTCCAGGTTAACGTTTGCTTGCGGGGCAGTATAAACGTGTAGGAGCAACTTCCTGGGGCTTTGGGCTGCTCGGTGAGATCCATTTGCCTGGAGCAGCCCTATCGCGGGGCAAGCCCGCTCCCACGCCAGATTGCTTTAGCAGGAAGCAATGCTTTCGCAGCGAGGATTGCTTTAGCGGGGTAGGTTTTTACCGGGACGGAAAAGACAAAACCCCTACCTGCTCGCGCAGATAGGGGTTTTGCGAAATGAATCTTGACGATGACCTACTCTCACATGGGGAAACCCCACACTACCATCGGCGATGCATCGTTTCACTGCTGAGTTCGGGATGGGATCAGGTGGTT